>JAGCXM010000044.1 GCA_017961325.1 bacterium
CGAATTTGACGCGGCAGTTTTTATCGTAATACCGGTCTATCTGATAACTGTAATCGAAGCCGACTCCGTTTTCAAAACCGTCGCCTTGCCAGTCTATTTCAACAATTTCTTTTGTAAGAACCTTTTTGCCGAAACATTCCTGAGTCAGGGAATTTGCCTCATCCGGCAAATCTTCATCGTTTTCAGAATCACTGTCCTCACCATCGGTTTTATCATAATCATCAATAAAATCAGTATCTTGGAAATCGAAATCTTCGTCATCGGTTTCGATGTCCTGCATGTCATCATCAGTATCAGGCAGAATGTCGGTGTCGTTGGAAGAGTGCGAAGAGGAGCAGGAAACCAAGAAAATCAATCCTAAAACAACTAAAAATGCTTTTAAATGGAGCTGCATTTGAACCTCCGGAGAATGATATCCAAAAAGACATGAAATTATACTTTTCATTGAAAATTTAGCAAGCGAAAAAATAAAAATTTTTAAGAAAATCAGATGTTTCCGATCGTTATGAGCCGTGTCAGGTCACGGCTCTGCATTTAGGGATTTATTTGCTGATTTCCTCTAGTCTCGCCTTGAGGTGAGCCAGATTTTCGGAAAGTTCGGTATGTTTTGATTTTTCTTTTTCGACTACTTCGGGCTGCGCTTTTTCGAGGAAATTCGGGTTGTTGAGTTTTCTGTCGCAGAGGTCGAAATCTTTCTGGAGTTTCGCGATTTCCTTTTCAAGCCGCTTGATCTCGTCGGTGAAATCGATGAATCCTGCAAGCGGGATGTAGAGCGTTCCGCCTTAGACGAGAGAACTTGCAGTCTCTTTGTCAGGCGTGAAAGTATCAACGAATTCAACATCTTTTACTCTTGCGAGCTTGATTATGTATTCAAGTTTTTAGTTTACAGGGTTAAAATCATTGATTTTTTCATTATCCGCAAACTGCATGAGGCAGAATCTCGTCGCGTTGTAGATTTTCTTGATACTTTAGGTTACCACCCGTCATCGGAGCAATTATTTGTATTGTAGCCGTCACATGTTGCATTGCAGGTAGCAGTTCCGCTGACATAATTTGAATCCAACTCTTCGCAGTCAATCTGACCTCCGTCACAGACTTCGTCACCTTCGACTATGCCGTTTCCGCAAAGCGCGGGAACATCGTTGCTGGTTGAAATCCAGATAGTGTTTTCATCGTAAAAATAAGTGTATCCGTTGTAAGTGTAGACATCCTGAAGCTCTCTGATATCACCCGAAAGCTCTGTGAAAGAAATTCCTCCGTCACCGTCGTCTTCAAATCTGTAGGTTTCATCGTCGCATGAAAGGTAGAATCTGCCGTCAGAGCTTCCTACCTCTATCTCAAAACATCCGAAGAACTCGTTCGCTTTCAAGGCAAGCGTATCAGCATCGCGGATCTCCACCGGAGAGAACAAAGCATCTTTGTAAAGTCCGATTTCACCGTTTTCTATTGCAAAATCGAGCACTGAGCCGTTGTTTACCGAGGTAAGAACTGAAAGAGTATCAAGGTCTCTGACTTTGATTCCGTTGTCTTATCCGACATAAAGTTTGCCGTTGTAAACTTCAACTTTGTACTGAGAATTGAGGAAAGCTGAAACGAACAGTGTTTGTGTAAGCGTGTCGTTTGAAGCATCGAGTTTGTAGAGCCCTCCGTTTGTCGCTGCAAACAGAACGTCCCCATAAACTTCAAGGTCGTTGACTCTGCTGCTTGTCGAGAAAGATGAAACCAGAACAGGAGAGGTTGGATCGGAAATGTCGTAGACTTTGATTGCATTGTTTGTTCCGACATAAAGCCTGTCACCTTTGCCATCCAGGCTGTAAACCGTTGCACCGGCAGAGAAGGAATTATACCACGGATGAGTAAACGGAACGCACTCGCCGCTCTGTTCAAGGCCGCTAACAAGATTGTCGTTTGATTCTGAAAGACAAAAACCGACCGGATGACTTTCAAAAGAAACGTTTAACTCTTCTCCGTTTATTGGAATATCCGAAAGATCAAGAACAAATTTCTGCATGGAATTTTCAGCAGTAATAAATGGATTTACAATGACAAGATTACCGTCATCTATCGCGGTGACGCTCAGCATGATAATTTTGTTGTTCATGTTCTCAGCAACAGTAACCCAGTTGTTTGAGACATCCGGTTCAAGCATTATTATGTTGTTGTAAACTGCAAAACCTTCAGGATATGGCTCTCTCTCTTCAATTGCTAGGACCGTGCTAATGTAATCGGTTGCACCGCCTGAAACGATGATTTTTCCGTCAGATGCTGTCAGGTTATAGTCTTTTCTGACAGGTTGGGAGGCATCGCTTGCAGGAATAAGAGTATTGTTCGAAAGAAGTTTGTAAATGACAAAATGGCCGTCTGTGTTTCCGCTGACATAAATATCGTTCCCGAGAGAGAAAATCCTGATGTCTTCAAAATCAGATGGAAGAGTTGCAACTATCGAAAAATTATAGCCGTTCTGCCCGTCGCTTGAGATTTTTGTTATGAGTTGAACAGTATTGCCGCTATTATTTTGATTGCCATTGGAAAGGTATTGAATGCCTCCGGCGACATAACCTCCTGCAAGGTAGATATCATTGCCTTTGACAAGCGTGCTACTTCCACTTAACGCTGGATAATTGGAAATTTCTCCAAGAGCTGCACCATTTTTAAAGAGATAAACACTATTGTTGTGTATCGCAACATAGAAAAAATCTCCGTTGTTAGACCATGCGACTTGATATGTATAAGGTGGAAGCACTTTTGTTTCGGATATAAGTTTTTTCTGATTAATATCATATTTGTAATTTTGAACTTCGGATGCTGATGATGAAAGAGCCAAATTATTCAACAGGAATCCATCTATTCCCAAAAATTCAAAACGTATGAATCTCAAAGAAAGTATGAAATCCCACAAATCATTTCTTCCGTTGCAGTTCTGATCATTCGCGGCATTTTTGACTACTCTGGAAGCCCTGCAGATTTTCCACATAGGAGTTGCATAGTTTTTAGCAGGTCTTCTCAATTCATCAGGATTATTTAAAATATTCAATAAAATCTGATCCCATGCACTTGTTCCGCCAGGTGCACAGTCTGTCCAAACTGCAACTCCTGCAAGTCTGTCACGGCTGTCAATAACAGAGCTTCCAGAGTTCCCCGGCAACAAATCTGCATCTTTAAATATCAAGATATCTTCCTCGTATGAAAATGCAAGCCCATAATCTTGACCGTTGACAACACTTCCAGTGTTTATAACTTTTAAAGCACCGGCAGCTCCAGGAAATCCGATAATACTTAAAGGATCATTTTCTTGAAGAACAGACGTATTTACTCTTGCCCAGCCTCTAAAACCGTTTGTATTATCGGGAAGAATCCAAGGCAGAACAAGATTAGTCGAAATAGTATTTTGTGAAGATTGATTATTTTCAGATCTCCAAGGCCATGGGTCTTCAACGTTCCCCGGATAAGCGAGATCGCTGTTTTTGTCCAATTTATATATCGCATAATCAATCATTCCAAGTTTTTCACCGTTAGGATCATCATTCGGCCAAGTCATTGTTGAAGCCGCTTGAGGAAACATATAATCTCTACTAAGCCAGCCCACATTAGCCCATCCGTTTTCTACAGAATAATCAACATTATAACGATACTGAAAGCTCCTATTTATCGGGAAATATGCTGGATGTTCCATAAAGTTTAAATAATCAGAACCTGCTTCACCATAATATCGATAAATCCCATTATCATCGAGATATCCTTCACGTGAAACTCTTGGTAATCCTGTAAAATTGTTGTTGCCACCACGATCTTCGATTTGATATCCGAACAAGACTCCTATATTTTCTGCATGAGCACAATGTCCGGCTGTTATGAAATAGTTTTCTCCAATAAGAGTGCCGCTGCACCTTGTTTTATATTCTCCATCAAAATATACTATCGTTCCGGAATGACCGCTGTGTTGCTGAAGAAACTCTTGGCTATAATCAGAAAAATCATCAGCAAATTCGATGTGATCAAACCAGTTAGGAATAAAAGTATTGTCAAGCTGGTTTAGAGGATCAAGAACATCCCAAACTCTTATGTTTCCGACCGTCGCATCAGGTGAAATTGCCTTGGCATACTCAAGACAGGAGTGAGGCTCTTTATGAATTCCCTCTGCAAACGAACTCACAAAAGAAACCAAGGTCGCAACCAAAATAAAAATTCTTTTCATTTTACGCTCCATCTACTGAAGTTGTTATTTATCCTCGCAGCTTTCCAGCTGATCATTCATTCCGCCGACATAAGTTCCGCGTTCCTTCAACTCTTCAAGAGGGGAAAGATCTTTGATACAGTTTTTATTTATCAACAGTTCGACCAATCCTTCTCTTTTTCTGAATGCTTCGGCATTATCTATTTTATTTTCTCCGAGATCCAGTCTTTCGAGTACAGGAAAAGAATCGTTGTCGGCAAAGCCGGTAACATCACTGATATTGTTACCTACCAGATATAATTTCTGTAGAGATTTCAGATTCTTGGAAACAGGAACTTTTGTAAGTTTATTAAAGGAAACATCCAAAAAATTTATATTTTCAAGTCCATCAAGTTTAGCGAACTCTTCATCATTCAAATTATTGTAAGCGATCCACAGTTCTGTAAGTGAATCAAGACCTTTCAGATTGGGCAGGTTGCTTATGTTATTGTAACTTAAATGTATACGTTGCAATTTTCCTAAACGCTGAAAGTCAGGCAACATTTTTATTTTATTATTGTTTGCCACCAACGATTCTAATTTCGTGAAATTTTCAACAACTGTGATGTCTAAAATATTGTTGTTTGAAAAATTTATTATAATTAACTTTAACATATCTTTTACTGGCAAAATATCTTCGACTTGATTATTGGTAAAACCCAAACGTTCCAAATTTGTCAAAGATTTTATTGCTTCTATATTTTGCACTTTATTGTAAGAAAACGTGAGATATTCCAACCCATGTAGATTGCCGATATTTTCAGGTAAAAACTCGATCTGGTTCTTGTCCAAATCCAAACTTTTAAGATTTACAAGCTGTCCTATTGGAGAAACATCTTTTAGCTCTGTGTTGTTGATTCTGACACTTTCAAGATTAGTGAGCAGAGAAAAAGAGCCGTCAAGACATGTCATGTTTATGAAATTTTCATTCGGGTCTATTTCTTCGGGAGAGCTAAAAATAATTTTGACTTCTTTCAGTTTTTTCAACTTTGAAAGAGGAGTGAAATCATAGATATTGCCGTCAGTATCAAAGAATGTTACTGATTCAAGATTTACTAATTTTTCGATGCCGCGAATGTCTTTGAAAGGCAATCCGATTTCCGTGACTTTTTCCAAATCTTCTTCTTTGAGTTCATAATCGATATCATATCCAAGGACACCTTTTACCCAATATTCAATACCGGGAGATGCGAAGAAACCTTCATAAGGCTCATCAGGAATTTCATCGTAACAGCGTTTGTATCCGTTGACTGAATTTGTATCGTCAGAATCTTCATCGTCTACATCTTGATCCGCATCTTGATCCGGCGTTTCATCAGAATCATCAGTTATTTCTGCTTCTTGAGAATCAAAATCATCATCAATGGTTTCAGAATCCTGAGTGTCTGCATCGGCATCAGGCAAGGCATCAGCGTTGTTTCCAGACTTTGAAGAAGAACAGGAAAGCAAGAAAATCAATCCCAAAACACCTAAAAATAGTCTTAACTGGATTGGCATTTGAACCCCCGAAGACAATTATTATGTAAAATCCTGCTGAGGAGTTTACTTTTTATTCAGTTGGTGTCAAGTGAAAAAATGGAAAATAGAAGAAAAATCAGATGTTTGTGGAAAACGAGCCGTGTCAGGTCACGGCTCTACAGCAAGAATTTTATTTCCTGATTTCCTCTAGTCTCGCCTTCAAATGTGCCAGATTTTCCGAAAGTTCGGTGTGTTTCGATTTTTCTTTCTCAACTACTTCGGGCTGCGCTTTTGAAAGGAAGTTCGGATTGTTGAGTTTTCTGTCGCAGAGATCGAAATCTTTCTGGAGTTTCGCGATCTCCTTTTCGAGGCGTCTGATCTCGTCGGTGAAATCGATGAATCCGGCAAGCGGGATGTAGAGCGTGCCGCCTTTTACGAGTGAGCTTGCAGTCTCTTTATCTGGAGTGAAACCGCTGACGAATTCAACATCTTTCACTCTTGCGAGCTTGATTATGTATTCGAGTTTTTCACTGAGTGCGCTCTTGAGTTCATCCGCAAGATCGAGTTTGAGCGGAAGTTCCGCCGAGGGTTTGATGTTGTTTTCGGCGCGGATCGTTCTGATGACGGTGATGATCTCGATGATCTCTTCCATCGTCTGTGCGTCTTTTTCAAAAACCGGGCAGTCGCCGAGTTCGGGGAAGCGGCTTATCATGATCGACTCCTCGCGTCCGTCGAAGCTGAAAGGCAGACTCTGCCACAGCTCTTCGGTGACATGCGGCATGAAGGGGTGAAGGAGTTTCAGGCTGGCATCGAGAACTTTGAGAAGAACGCGCTTCGAAACAGTTTTCGCCTTTTCGTCTGTGCCGAAGAATGTCGGTTTGACGAGCTCGATATACCAGTCGCAGAATTCGTGCCAGAAGAAGTGATAGATCGCGCCTGCCGCATCGTTGAGCCTCATTTCGTCGAGGTTTTTGCGGACTTCCTTCGTGGCATCCTCGAGTTTTGAAAGGATCCACTTGTCGGCGAACGAGAAGTCGTCGGATTTGTATTCTATCGGGTTGAAATCGAGTTTCTCGCCGTCAGCAAACTGCATGAGACAGAATCTCGTCGCGTTGTATATCTTGTTGATGAAAGCCCAGTAGCCTTCGAACCATTCATCCGAAAGTTTTACGTCTCTGCCTGCGAGCGGCATCATCGCGAAGGTGAAGCGGAGAGCGTCCGCACCGTATTTTTCGGTGACTACGAGCGGATCGATGACGTGTCCTTTGCTCTTTGACATCTTCTGGCCGACTTTGTCGCGGACAAGACCGTGGAAGAAGACCTTTCCGAAAGGTTTCTCGCCCATGAACTTGTATCCCATCATTATCATTCTCGCAACCCAGAAGAAAATGATGTCAAATCCTGTTTCCATGAGTGTCGTCGGATAGTATTTCGCACGTTCGGGCGTCTTTTCGGGCCATCCGAGAGTCGAGAAGGGCCAAAGCTGCGAGCTGAACCAGGTGTCGAGGACGTCAGGATCGCGTCTGAGCTTCGTCGAGCCGCATTTCGTGCATTTCGCCGGATCTTCGCGGCTCACAATCATCTCGCCGCAGTCCTCGCAGTACCATACCGGGATCTGATGTCCCCACCAGAGCTGGCGGCTGATGCACCAGTCTTTGATGTTGTACATCCATTCGAAGTATGTCTTTTTCCAGGTCTCTGGCTGGAAGACGATCTTTCCCGTTTCTACAGCTTCGATCGCCGGTTTTGCGAGATCTTCCATCTTGAGGAACCACTGGTCGGAAAGTATCGGTTCAACGATGGTCTTGCATCTCTGGCAGTGGCCTACAGCGTGCATGTGCTTTTCGACTTTGAGAAGAAGCCCCAGTTTGTCGAGGTCGGCAACTATCGCCTCTCTCGCTTCGGTCGTCGTCATGCCGGCATATTTGCCGCCGAGCTCGTTGATCTCGCCTTTTTCGTTTATGACGTTGATCTCTTCAAGGTTGTGGCGTTTGCCGGTCTCGAAGTCGTTGAAATCGTGGGCAGGCGTGACTTTTACGGCACCTGTTCCGAATTCGATGTCGACAAGAATAGCGTCGCCGATTATCGGGATCTCCCTGTCGGTAAGCGGCAGTTTGACCTTTTTGCCGATGAGGTGCGCATAACGCTTGTCTTCAGGGTGGACTGCGACCGCGCTGTCGCCGAGAAGGGTTTCAGGTCTTGTCGTTGCGATAGTCAGGAACTCGTCGCTACCCGAGATCGGGTATTTGATGTGCCAGAGGTGTCCTTCGACGTTCTCGTGATCGACTTCGAGGTCGGAAAGAGCCGTTCTGCAGTGCGGACACCAGTTGATGATGTAAGTATTTTTGTAGATAAGCCCCTCTTCGTAAAGCGAAACGAAAACTTCTCTGACTGCTTTCGAAAGGTTTTCATCCATCGTGAAACGCTCTCTCGACCAGTCAAGCGAAGCACCCAGGCATCTGAGCTGGCGCGTGATCGTGCTGCCGTTCTCCTTTTTCCACTGCCATACTCTTTCGAGGAATTTTTCGCGTCCGAGATCGTGTCTCGAGATACCCTCTTTGTTGAGAGCTCTCTCTACAACCATCTGCGTTGCGATTCCGGCGTGGTCCGTGCCCGGAAGCCAGAGAACGTCGTAACCCGACATTCTTTTGTATCTGCTCATCGCATCCTGAACGACTACCATGACGGCGTGTCCCATGTGAAGGACGCCGGTAACGTTGGGCGGCGGCAGAACTATCGTGTAAGGCGGTTTCTTGCTGCTGGGATCAGCCTTGAAGAAGCCCTTCTCCTCCCAGAATCTGTACCATTTCTTTTCGATTGACAGATGGTCGTATTTCTTGTCGATTTCCATCTTATTCTCCGATCTTCCTCTTTTCGTGTCCGTTGTATATTGCAGCCTTCTGGTCGATGTTGCGCATCGGTTTCTGCGTCGTCTTTTCTTCGACGTAGTGAGCCATAAGGCCGGGAACTCTCGAGATCATGAATATTCCGTTTGCAAGTTCCGCCGGAATTTCGAGAGCGAGCAATACTGCGCCGATCATTCCGTCAACGTTGACCGGAAGTTTCGTTCCCTTTACTTTGAAGATGTTGGCTTCGATCATTTTTGCGAGTTTGATGAAGAAAAGTTTCTCTTCAGGAAGGTTTTTGAAGCAGATCTCTGCAAGTTTCACGCTTCTCGGATCTTCGGTGTGGACTCTGTGGCCCATTCCGGGGAATCTGAATTTCTGCTCGAATTTCATCTTTACGAACTCTTCCACTTTTGCTTCGTTGAGTTCGTTTCCGCAGTATTCAGCGGCAGCTTTGAGCATTTTCATCGTGTTTTCTATCGCTCCGCCGTGGAAAGCGTTGATAGCCAGAAGTCCCGAAGCAACAGCCGCATTGAGCGGTGCGCCGGTCGAAGTTGCGTTCAAAGTCGCAAGTGCGCTCGGAGGAGTTACGCCGTGATCGACTGAAGAAACCAGAACAGCCTGAAAAACTCTTCCCTCTTCTTTTGTCGGAAGTTCGCCTTTCAAAATGAGGTAAACCGTTTCTGCGTAGCTCAGATTTTCCATGATGTCTTCTATCGCATAGCCTCTGATCAAAATTTCATTCGGTTTGATCGAAGTAACAGCCGTCGTCCACTCTGCCATGATTCCCTCCAAAAATTCAATAAATTAAACAACTTAAACTGCCGAAAGCTGAAGTCCCGAAAAACCGGGAAAAGCCTGCTTTCATAAAAAACCAAATATATTAGCAGAAACGATTTTTTTTTCAATTTTGGCTTTGATTTATTGGGAAAGGAAAGTAGCTGCTATTTTTTAGTGCAGGAGACATCGTCGAAATAGGTAAGAAGGCTGTCGTTCTTTGCATCGAAAAGAACGATCTGGACATCGGTGTCATCGGCATTCAGCTTGAAAGCCAAAGTAAGCTTGGTCCAGTCGTTTGAATTGATGTTGAACCAGAAGCCCGTTTGCGGGTAGTAGCCGCTGCTGTTGCCTTCAACATTTGTTGAGTAGACTCTGAAACCGGCACTTGCCGCCGTGCCTTTTGCATAGGCTTCGCATGTATAGTTTCCGGCTGTCAAAGCTATAGACTGGGTCGTAAAGCGTTTATTGTCACTTGTGATACTCTTAAGCATCAGTGCGTGAGTTCCGGTCCTTACGTTGTCCGTCACTATGCTTACGTTGCTGTCAGAGATATTGGTTTTAGTGCCGTTCCAGTCTGTCATTCCGTTTTCAAAGCTGCCGTTTCTGATTATCGGAGCCGCTTCGCATTCGTGTGTCGTCGTGTTGCACTCTTCAGTCGTCCCGCAGTCGGAATTGCTTATGCATTTTCCGTCTTTTGCAACGCAGGTTCCCGTTTCTTTGGAACATTCCTCGTATTCCTCGCATGAAACTCCTTCGCACGGATCGCCGTCAACACATTCATGCGTGGTTGTATCGCAGGTTTCTTCAGGATCAGGGCAGTCGGCTTTTGAAGCGCAGAAGCCGTATTTTGCTATGCATTCGCCTGTCGCAGGTTCGCATTCTGACCAGCTTGTGTCGCATGTCGAATTGCCGCAGTTATCGATGACATAATCTTTTGCAAATCTCGGAAGTATCTTGGAATAGCTGAAAGTGTAGGCCAGAACGCCGCTGATTTCGGTAAAATGAGTGCCGACAGCGGGATCTTTGAACGAATAAAAGTCATCGTCTACTTTGAGCCCGTTAGCAACGCCGAAAACATGATAAGAATCGGCCTCCTCGGTGACATCTACGTTTTCAACTCTGACTAAAACACCGTTGTAGGTATCTTTCTGACTGCCGCCGTTTTTGACTTTCGCGGGATCGACGGTTACGAAATCCGGAACGCCCTTGTTTGCCTTGATGATTTCGACGCTTTCAACATTCGCAATCTGAAGCTGGTCGTAATAAGTCATAACTTTTCCGGAAACTCTGACTTTGTCGCCTACGTTTACCTCCAAGGTCGATTTGTAGACGTAAATTCCGCTGAACTGTTCTTTCAAAACGGGATCTTGGTCGGCAGGATCTACCTGCATGAAGAAATTGTTGCTCTTGTAAGCAGTAACGATACCTTCTACCTTTACTGTAGTTCCTTCCGCAATGTTTTTTTGTTTGATTTCATAAATCGTAGTCGCAGCAATATCGCATGCATCGCCTATGCCGTTTCCGTCGCTATCTTCCTGATCCGTATTCTTGTCGAACGGGCAGTTGTCGAGCGCATTGAGAATGCCGTCATCGTCCTTATCGGCAGGATTCGGGGTCTTTTCGCACTCATCGCCTTTTTTAAGCGGACACGGATCGCATGCATCGCCTTTGCCGTCACCGTCAGAATCAGCCTGTTTGTCGTTATCTACCGGACGGATCGGGTTAAAAATATCGGGGCAGTTGTCTTCGCTGTCAGCGATTCCGTCACCGTCTTTGTCTCCTTCTTTCGGACCGGAGTAAGGACGCGACTCGTCCTGGCTTCTCGTACGCTGCGGCACGCATGTAGGTTCGTTATCCGGAGTTTCGCAGTAGAAAAGTTTATATTGACTGCTGTTGTTGCTCTGGAACGCAGAGAGGGTCATCCCCGTTTCTTTGACGCACACTTTTTTGTCGGTATCGCAGACGGAAATCGCTTCGCATTCGTTGGCCGTATCAAGCGCAGTCACGACATTTTCATCGCCGTAGAATACCTGACCGCCTCTCAGAACGAGAGCGACCTTCTTTTCATGTCCGGCGATAACGGCTCTGTAGGGATTTTCCGCACCTTTCGCGTCAAAAACGACGATATCGCCGACAAGTCCCGGGCGGATCGCGCCTGTGACGTCGAGGATCCTGAGTGCAGCAGCATTGTTTACGGTTGCCATCTGCCAGATTTCATAGTCGGAGAAAGTTTTGTTGAAGTGGTTTTTGTTGAGGTAATCGACGCACGCAAGTTCACGGAGCATGTGCATCGAACCGCTTGCGACCCAGTCGGTGCCGAGACCGATGAGGACGCCCTGATTCTTGAGCATCGTGACGGGTGCCGTGTTTCCGTAAAGCGAAATATTTGTCCTGGCCGACCAGATTATCGCTGTTTTGCTGTCGGCAAGTTCTTTTCCGTCATCAGCGATGATTCCGACGGAGTGGACGAACGCCGAATTTTCCTTCGCGAGGTCGATTCCGCCATCCTGTCTTCCGGTGAGACAGAGAAATTCGTTTCGGGCAGCTTTGTTGATACCTTCCGAAACATGCGGAAGATAGCAGTCGGCCTGAAGAACGCTCTCCTTGTCTATTTTGCTGTAACCGCAGCCGCTGTCCAGCATGAATCCGTTCGAATCGCCGAGCGGGAAGGTCTGGTATTGGACATCCATTCCGCCGAGTCCTAAAGTATCGACGAAATTCTGGTCGATGTTTCTCAAAAATCCCTTTGCGCCGCCGCTTCCGGCAATCGCAAGAGTTCCGGCCATAAGCTGACGAAGTTCCGCCCATTGCTTCTGTGCCGCAGAAGCACTTCCCGGAACATCGAGTTTCGTGTGACCGTTTTTGCCCCTTCTCCAGTCATGTCTGTGGTCGAATCTTTCGTCTTTCCAGTCACCCGGCTTGTTGTTGACGTAACCGAGATGATCGTGTCCGTTTATCAAAGCGGGGGTTACTGTCGCACCAGGACAGTTTACGACCGTTGCACCGGCAGCCTCTGCCGAGCAGTCGCAGCCTGCGCAGACTATGAACCCGGCTTCAGAAATCAGCACTTCGCCGCCGATATACGCCTTGTTCCCTGAGAGGATGTTTCCTCTGATAAGTTTCGCGCCGTTTCCTGGAGTAACATCGCAGGTTTTGCCCGACAATGCCGGAAGTTCGGCACACTGAACCGTTTCAGGTGCGTCTTCGGCATCGATCACTGTAGTATCGTTGTCGGTATCGTCTTCATCTTCAGTATCGTTGGTGTCGTCGTTATCGGGTTTGTCGTTATCGGGTTTGTCGGTATCACCTTCGTTTTCAGTATCAGCGGTGTCGTCGTTATCAGACTTGTCGGTATCCGTTGCATCGTCTCCATCCGGTTCATCGGTATCGGAAAGTTCATCACTATCCGTCTCTTCACTGTCTGTCTGATCGTCGTTGTCGATGATTTCTTCTTCATTTTTTCCGCCGTTGTCATCGCAAGCTGCAAAGAATAGAATCGCAAACAGCACAAAAAACGCGAGAAATTTTTTCATTGTAACCTCCTCATAAAGTTGTAATAAAACAAAAAAACCAAACTAACCATTATAGTAAAAACGCCGGAAAATACAAAATTAATTGCAAATGGAGCATCTTTGTCACATCTCTGCGGAAAATTCATCAATTTCTTTAAATTTTCATTATTTATGACATAATCGGGAGTTTTTGATTTTTCAGAGGTAAAAATGGAAAGGATTTCAGTCCATCTAAACAATCCTGAGCGCAGGGCGGTAGACAAGGCGGCAGGCGTGCTTGAAAGCGGCGGGGTAGTGCTTGTTCCTGGCGATACGTCGTATCTTCTGGCGGTGAAAATCGGCAAAAAAAACGCTCTTGACAAGCTCAACCGGATAAAACAGACCAAGAAAAGAAAGTTTTATTCTCTGATTTTCAAGGATCTGAGCGACATTTCACGTTACGCAGACATCGACAACCGCCATTTCAACCTGCTGAAACGCTGTCTGCCGGGAGCTTACACGTTCATTCTGTCGGCGAGCCGCGAAATTCCGAAAATCATGCTTGAAAACCGTAAAGAAATCGGCATAAGGATTCCGGAAAACCGCTTCTTGAACGATCTTGTCGAGGCTGTAGGCGAACCAATCGTCGTTTCGACCGCATCGAACGAGGAGGGTGAGGAGTTCTGCGACCCGGATGAAGATGCTCCGGACTGGCTCGGATTCGTTGATCTTCTTGTCGACGGCGGATATATAGCAATGGATCTCACGACCATCGTCCAGCTTTCTGGAGACGAATACGAAATCGTCCGCGAAGGCAAGGGAGATGTGGATATTTTTTAGGAGGAAACAATGAATTTCATCGAACTCGCAAAAAAACGCTACTCGGTGCGCAGCTATTCAAGCAGAAAAGTGGAAAAGGAAATTCTCAACAAAATTCTCGAAGCAGGAAACATCGCCCCTACTGCCAAAAACCAGCAGCCGCAAAGAATTTACGTTGTAGAGGATACGGCTATGCTCGCAAAGCTCGACACTCTGACACCGTGCCGCTACAACGCGCCGACAGTTCTTATTTTTACCTACGACACAGACGACGACTGGAAAAACCCTAATGAAGCTGGAATTCATTCCGGAATCGAGGACGTCAGCATTGTCGCTACCCACATCATGCTTCAGGCGGCTGAACTCGGGCTCGGAACAACCTGGTGCAATATGTTCGGAAACACCGCGCTCGAAGAAGCCTTCGACCTCCCGGCAAACGAAAAGTCTGTTCTCTTCATGGATCTCGGCTATGCGGCGGAAGACGCTGAACCGTCACCCGGGCACACCGAGAAAAAACCTCTTGCCGATACGGTCAGATACCTGAAATAGTAAGTCAAAACGAAAAAATCATCTGTTCCGGCAGTTTTTATCATCCTGTTTTCCATTTCAAATTTTTAACAAATCCTTTTTAGCGGGAAACGGTAACGCTTTTCAGAGAATTTTTCCGTTCAGAAATGCTTTTCCGCTATAATCCCTCATAATTCCTTTAATTTTACGCAAATTTGGCTATAATTTCCCGTTTTGTTTGTGAACGTTTGACATTTTTTTAATAATTTCAGGTGCTTATAATGAGAAAACTCAATTTTTCGGTTCATTTCTTTCTTTATTCGCTTCTTGCCTACATTTTTTATATTATTTATTTCGTTTTCATAAAAAAGGCTGATTATTTTTTCGGGCTTTACTACTTTACTCCGGCATATGTATTTGTTTTCATTAAATTATTTTCGACAGGCATTAAAAAATTGTCGTGGGTTGCATCATTTGTTTTTATCCCTTTTGCAATCTCGGTTTTTCTCACGTTTGCCGATCATCCGTTTCAGGGCTGGGAAGTTTCCGGCTTCATTCCGGTTGCTGTTCTCGCCTCCTATCTTTTCAAAAGTTCGGGCGGTTCGCCTACGCCGCTCGGAATCAGGGTTCTGCCCAAAATAATAAAGTGGTTTTTCGCTGTTGTACTTGTTTTCGGCGTGATTCATTTTATCAAAACCCGTTCAATAAACGACGCTCTTCTTCTTGTCGTTACGCTCTGGACACCCGCTCCGATAGCTGCCGTGACGGCGCTTTTCATCAATTTCATAATCACCACGACGGCGGCTTCGGTACTTCTCAACAACATGAAATTTTTCAACAACGAAGCAAAAATTTCGCGCCTGATTTTCGACACGGACGCTTTTCTGAATGTTCCTCACCTCAGTCTTTCGGGAATCGAAACCGTGCCGGAACTGAAAAAAGAGGATTTCATAAGAATGATTGACAGGCTGAACAAGGCTGCCGCAGACAATCCGGAACAATCGGAAAACATCAAGAAAAACAAATACTTTTCTCACAGCTTTGAAGACGGAAAAACGCTGACTATGGCTCCTTTGCATTTTCTGGTTTCTGAAAAACACTGTTCACACGAAGGAATTGAAATTCCGCTCAAAGATACTGACAGCGAATATGTCGCCCTTGCCGAAGACGGTAAAATCATCGGTTATTACGCCATAGACAAGGTAAAACCGACTGAAAACGCCGCATTTCTGGAACTTTTCGAAAAAAAATACGGAATAAAATCGGTAATAGTCAACCCTGTGAAGCCTCAGCTTTGGAAAAGCATCGAAACAAAGAAGTCGTTCGACGAAATCGAACTCACGGAGAGAGATATTGTAATTACCGATAATCACAGGGAAAATATTTCTTCTTCCATAGAAGCCCGCTGGGGCGGAACCGATATTGTCAAAGGTGACATTTACATCACGAAACCTTTGGTGAAGACGCTCTTTCATTTCATCATCGTTTCAAGAAAAATCCCTGAAAAAATAGTAAAAGGTGCCGCCGTCTGCTCGATTCCCTTTCTTTTCCAGCTTTTTGCGGCCTCTTTCGACATATCAGCTCCGCAGATATCTTCGGTCGCGCTCCTGATGTCGTTTTTCATGATCGTAATTTACATTTTTTTCGTCAAGCCTGTGTCTAAAAATTCGCTTTCGGATAAATAGATGAAAGAAAAAAAATACTCGAAACTCATAGTTCCGTTTCTGCTTCTGGCAGCTATATCGGTTCTGTCATTTTATATGAACAAATACCGCATCGGAGCGAGACACTTCATCTTTCCGGCGGCACTTTTTGTTCTGCCGCTTGCTTTTGACGGAAAATTCAGGCCTAAAGACATCTCTAAACCCTCAAAAGAAGGTCTTTTTCTGTTTTTGTGGGTGACTTTGGCGGTTATTGTGTTCTATCCTCCGTTATTTTTCGCATACAATCTCGGTTTCATGCACCGCAACATGGTTACCCCGGCTTCATCTGAACTCGTGCAGGCCGTGATCAAAGGCTTGATTGCGATTGCTGTTGCCGCGGTACCGGAGGAATTCTTTTTCCGAGGATATCTTCAGGAGCATGTTTTTGCTGAGTTCGACAGAAAAATTCTGAAAACGGTTTCGCTCAAAAACCTTTTTACCTCAATTCTTTTCGGTCTTGTCCACGCTTTGGCTTTTCTCGACGCAACACGCGCGGCGACATTCTTTCCGTCGCTTTTGTTCGGGCTTTTCACCGAAAAGAGCAGGGGACGTATTTTTTACAGTATCTCGTTTCATGTAGTTTCAAACATTCTGGCGTTCATACTCTGGACTTTCGTAAAATAGAAATGGATAATTTTTCGGTTTGAAACAATATTCCGCATTTTTTGTTAAAAATTTAAATCCGGCTATAATACCCCGGTTTTTTTATTAACTTTGATGGAGTCCGTTATGAAAAGAGATCAGTTGGCAGCAAAAATCCTTAATGAAACCAATTTGTTGAACCGTTTCTTAGACTACGTTAAAGAAGATACGCAGTCTGTCGAGGAGAGCGAAACCTGTCCTTCTTCGCCGAAAGAGAAAAATCTGGGCAGAAAGCTTGTCGAAGAGCTTAAATTGCTCGGTCTTGACAATGCCGAAATGGATGAAAACGGCTATGTTTACGCAAAAATGGCTACGAACTGCGGAATCACGAAGAAAGTCGCTTTCATCGCCCACATGGACGTCGCTCTTGACTGCAAAGGCGAAGGCGTGTGTCCGGTAATCCACGAAAAATACGACGGAACGGTCATTAATCTCAAAGGCGGAACGGTCATTGATCCGGCTGATACCGAGCATCTTTCGGACTGCATCGGTGACACGATCATCACTTCCGACGGCACGACTCTTCTCGGCGCTGACGACAAAGCAGGTGTTGCTGCGATCATGTCGATGGTCGAATATCTCGGCAAACATCCCGAAATCAAACATCCCGAAATCAGGATCTGCTTCACGCCCGACGAAGAGATCGGACGCGGTGTCGACAAAATCAATCTTCAGAAAGTTGACGCTGACTTCGCATACACGCTCGACGGCGGCGCTCCTTATGAAGTAAACTACGAGAATTTCAACGCTTTTTCGGCAAAAGTTACACTGCGCGGCGTTTCGATCCATCCCGGATACGCAAAAGACAAAATGGTCAACGCGATCAGATACGCAGGCAAATTCATCGATATGCTTCCGAAGACGATGTCTCCTGAAAGAACCTGCGGCAGAGAGCCTTTCATCCACATTGTCGGCATCAGCGGCGGCAGCGAGGAAGTTACGGTCAGCATGATCCTCAGAAGTTTCGTTCGCGAAGACATCGAACGCGAAGAGAAGATAATCCTCAACATCATCGAAGTTCTCAAGGCTGAAGAACCGCGTCTTCAGGTAACGCCCGTTTTCAACGAAAGTTACCTCAACATGTATGAAGTAATGAAGAACAACATGGAAGTTTTCGGCTATGTCAGGAAGGCAATCGAGGATCTTGGAGCAGCTCCGGATGTAGAACCCATCCGCGGCGGAACCGACGGTGCAAGACTTTCCTTCATGGGTCTTCCGTGTCCGAACATCTTTGCAGGCGGCGTAAATTTCCATTCGCAGAAAGAGTGGGTCGCTCTTGAAGACATCGCGCTCGCTTCGGCTGTCACTGTCAAAATCGTTGAAAACGTCAAGTAACCAAAAAAAAATTTGACTTTCAAAAAAAAGTTCCTAAACTACCCGCCGTCCTGTGTGGCGGGATAGCTCAGGTGGCTAGAGCAGCGGACTCATATCCCGCAGGTCGAGTGTTCGAATCACTCTCCCGCTACCATTTCTTTTTTTTCCCTAAAATTTAGAAGTTTTATTATTTTTTCTTGTTAGTTTTAACGTTATATGCTATTTTTGTGCGTTTGGTTTTTGGCTTTTTTATATTATTTGGAACTTCGATAATGAAAAAAATTTTATCCTTTTTGTTTATATTTGTTCTTTTTGTTTCCGTTTTTGCAGAAACTGAAACCTGTCGCGGCGGTTACTGTTTCGACTGCTACGATTCTTCGAGAGGACTGCCTCAGAATTCGGTCAAGGCTTTCGGCCGTGACGAAAACGGTTTCATGTTTGTTGCCGGAAGAAACAGCTTTCTGCGTTTCGACGGAAGAAATTTTGTTTTTCCGCTCGAAGAAGCAAGTGAAAATTTGCCAACAAGCACGATAAACGATTTCGTCATCGGTTCCGGCGGAGACGCTTTTTTGGCTACGGATGCCGGTCTCTTGTTTTTCAATGTGAAGGATTCAGGGGCTAAAACTGTCAGAAATATTGATAAAATCGGCGAAAAGTCGGTTGAGTCCGTTACTTTTGACAAAAATTCAGATTCACTTTTCGGAGCAGTAGGCGGAGTAGGAGTCTTTTCGTTATCTAAAAATTCATCGGTTGAATGGTTCAGTCCTGAAAAATCCGGACTTGAAACGAAAGATGTCAGGAAAGTTTTTGCCGATAAAATCGGAAATATCTGGCTCGGAGCGGCTGACGGTGTTTATCTTTTGAAAAAAGGGGAAAAAAAGTTCCGTAGGATCGAATATATTGAAGATTATGTTTCGGCTTTTGCCGATTTTGACGGGAATTCTGTTTTTGCAGGCGGAAAAAACGGTTTGTATCGAATCGAAAACGGCAGATTCGACAGGGTTTGGAGTGCCGGCGACATTCAGATTTCAGAGATAACGGCCCTTAAAAACGGTTCGGACGGCAGACTCTGGATCGGGACGAAAAATTCGGGAATCGCCTTTTTTGACGGCGAATATTTTACAAAAATCGAATCAACTCCAACAAACAGCCTTAAAGCAATAACAGCTTTTGCCGAAGACGGCGAAGGGGAAATGTGGTTCGGAACCTATTTCGGCGGTTTCTGCATCGCCAAAAAAAGCGCTTTGAAAGATTTCGTTCTTGGAAACGAAATCATTGAAAATGTTGCCGCTGATTCTCTCGGAAACATATGGGTTAATACGCTTGATTCAGGTATAATCAGGATTTTCGGCGGTAGTGAAAGGGAAGTCTTGCCGGAAAATCATAAAAGATTTTCTGAGATTTTTGTCGATTCTGCAGATAATTTATGGGCATCTTCAGATGATTCCGGGCTTTATATTCGTCAGCCTGATTCGACTTTTAAGCCGGTAAAAGAGCTTTTTAACAGCGAAGAAGATCTTTTTCCGCTCTCTTCAAACCTGTTTTTTGAAGATTCATACGGAAATGTTTGGACGAACGATAAAGGAAATCCGTCGTCGCTCTTTGTTTTTATGACCGACCGGACAGTCGGAAAGACTATTCTGCCGGTCGCGGGTGAAGAAATTGTCGATATTCTGCAACATAACGGACATTTTTATATTGCGACGAAACGGAGCGGAGTTTTTGAAAGAAAGTCCGACGGTACTATTCAGCCGGTAACGCTTTGGGATAAGGGAATTTTTGTAAAAAAAGTTTTCACCGATTCAAAACAAAGAATCTGGATAATTACGGCAACGGATGAAATTTTTATCAATATTGAAAAGGATTTTGTGGCTTTTCCGCTTGACGGAAGGTTCCCGAGCGTTCTCTATTCTCTGGTCGAAGACAAAAACGGCAACTTCTGGCTGACGACGAATTCAGGAGTCTTAAAGTTTAACAGCTGGTCAGTCGACTGTCTGATAAACGGCGGTTGCGGAAGCGTCCCGGTATCTGTTTACGGAAAAGATCGCGGACTGCCTTTTTCGGAATGCGCGGAAGGTCGGAAGTCGCTGCCTGCTTTGTCGGAATCAGGGCAGCTTTTTGTTCCGATGGTCGTCGGATTGGCGGTTTTTGACACTGATTATGACGAAAAATTCACCTGTTCGCCTGATGTAAGAATTGAAAAAATAAGAGTCGAAAACGAAGAAGAGTCCAATTACTATTCATTGACGACAGACAGAATAGTTCTTCCCAAGCCTGCCGAAACTGTTGAAATTTTTTACTCCGCCGTATGTTTTAGCGATTCCAACGCTTTTCTTTTTGAATTTTCTTTCGATAAGAATAATTTTACCGCGGCGTCAGGCGGATCGGTGCGTCTTAAAAATCTTTCGAGCGGGACCCACACTTTCACGCTTCGTGCCTATGCGGCGAACAAGAGGGAAATCTTTTCGGAAAAAACGGTCTTGTTTGAAGTTCCCGCTGAATTTTATCAGAAAACGACATTTAAACTTGTGCTTCCTATTATATTTTTACTAGCCGTTGCGGTTCTCTTTTTTATGGACAGGCGTTTGAAAATAATGCGTGAAACCGAGATCAGGCGTCTGATAGATGAAAAAACCGCCGAACTTCAGATGAAGAACAACACGCTGAAGGAGGCAGTTATGAAAGATCCGCTGACCGGACTTATGAACAGGCGTTTTTTGTTCGATGTCGAAGAGCGGAAAATCAGGCGTTTCATTGATTCCCGTGACCGCAAAAATCATCTTCTGGATAACAGGATTTCTGAGAAAAACGATCTCGTTTACGGTGTTATAATGATGGATATCGACCATTTCAAGCGTGTCAACGATATTTACGGTCACGATGTCGGCGATTCGGTTCTTAAAGGTGTCGCCGAAATTATGCAGGACTCTGTGCGTGTTGATGATATCCTGATTCGCTGGGGCGGTGAAGAGTTTTTAATCGTACTCAAAAATATTCCTGTGAAAAAGATAATAGAAGTCGCAAAGAAAATACGAAAGGCGATTGAAATACATCCTTTTAAGATGCAAAACGGCTCTGATATCTGGATTACTGCTTCCATGGGGGTCGTTTTTCTTCCGTTTTTTGCGACGGATCCGAAACTTCTGACGTTTGAGAACATTATAACGCTGGCCGATATGGCGCTATATCATTCGAAAGGTGATGGACGCGACGCGGCGACTTTTGTCGTTCCGGGTGACAAAGTGCCGCAAAACGGAGAAGATGTCCAGGGAATGCTGGGCAGCGATGAATTTGCTGCAGTAAACGGTTTTTATACTTTTGAAAAAATAGAACCCGATAATTTTTCTGAATTTGAAATTTGATGTTTTGTGGAGATTCTGTATGAATAAATTTTTCAAGCTTTCTGTTTTTTCGTTGATTTTGATCGTTTTTTCGACTCTTTTTTCTGTCGATTTCGATCCGGATGCTGCTTATGAAAGATTCAGAAAAGGTTTCTCTGTCGGCGGTTCGCTTTTTCCTACTTATGAAGGCAGTTCTCTGCTTCTCGAACTTGATGTTTACGGCTCTTTCGAGTTTTCGATGCTCGGTTTCGGTGTGGGGCTTCCCGTTAGATTTATCCTAATGAACGAAGACGATATTCCGACTTCAGGCGGCGTTTTCCCGAAAGAGGACTGGGACGACGCGCGTGACTGGGTTGCAATTCTCAATTATTTTCATTACGGTTATTCCGGCGATATGTTCTACTTCTACTTCGGAGAGCAGAGAAACCGTTATGTCGGAAACGGTTCTATCGTCGGGGCTTATTTCGGTGATATCAGGCTTTACCATCCGCAGCGCGGAGTCAACATTGAAGTGAACACCGACTATGCGGGGCTTGATTTCTTTATGGACGATGTCACTCCTCCGAATGTGATCGGCGGAAGAGTTTATATCAAACCGTTAAGTTTCTTTGACAAGGAGAATTACGGCAACAACCTTGAAATCGGCGCATCGTATTTCGCCGATATTTTTGCCCCCGATCAAATAACAGGCAAGGGTCCGGGAGACAACGGACGTGAAATCTCCAAGACAAATATGCAGATTTTCGGTTTTGACGTCTCTTTCCGTCTGCTTGCGATGAAGTATTATCAGCTTACGCCTTATATTGACATAAACAAAATCGTCAATGCCGGAACCGGCCTGCATTTCGGTTTGAAACACAAAATCATGTTCCCTGGAAGCAGAGATTTCCAGATTCTCAGCAAGTGGGAGGGTAGGGCGATGCAGCCTGATTATATTCCCTCCTATTTCAACACTTTTTACGACATTGAGCGTGAATACTACAAAGGTGTGGAATCCAGTGTGCCTAATCAGCAGACGACGAAGCTGCAGTATCTTTTGAATTATGCCGATAAGGGCAAAAACTGGACAGGCGGCTACTATTTTGATCTGGTTTTTGATCTTACAGGAACTTTTTCGATCGGCGGATCGTTCGAACACAACAAATTGTATAATTATGATGCCAAAAAGTATAACAATTATCAGATAAATGTCTTTCTGAACGCCTTTTTTCTCGATGCGGTATCAATCGATTTCCTGATAACTCTGCAGTCTCTCGGCGAAGAGGGGAGAGCGCTTAAAAACCAGCCATATTTTTACGGAGCAGTCACTTACTACATGAACAAATATTTCAGTTTCGGTTTCAGAACGGCTTCAAAATGGTATCTTTGCCATTATGAAAACGGTCTGGGAGAATACGCTTATTACAAGAGTTTTTCGATTGGCGCCTTTGCCGGAATCAGGTTTTAGTCGATGAAAATCGCCCTGCTTTTCTTTTTTCTGCTTCAATTCGGCACGGTTTCCGCACAAAACTCTATAAGCGATTCGGATATGGATTCTCTCGATCAGCTCATTTCCGGTATAGTAGAATCTTCAAAGAATGAGAAAAGTCAGGGAAAAGTTCAGAAAAAACAGACCGCTAAGCATCAGAAAACCGGAAAAAAACAGGACGGGAAAAAGAAGACGAGTAAGCTTATAGTCATTGATCCGGGGCATGGAGGAAAAGATCCGGGAACTGTTTCCGGGAAACTTTATGAAAAGGACATCGTTCTGAAGCTTGCTAAAAAGATAGAGAAACTTTCCAAAAATTATAAAAACATAGAAGTTAAGCTGACGCGCAACAAGGATGTTTTCCTTGCTTTGGAAGAACGTGCCGTTATTGCAAACAAAATGGAAGGAGATCTTTTCATCTCTCTTCATGCCAATTCCTATAAAGATAAAACCGTAGGCGGAATGGAAATTTATCACCTTGACAACACGCGTGACGACTACGCTTCGAAACTTGCTCGTGTCGAGAACAGAATTTCCGAGAACACTTCGCTTTTAGAGACGATTTTGGTAGATATGGATATAAGCTATTATGTCGGCGACAGTCTCGACTATGCTAAGGAAATAGGGAATGGCTTGAAAAAAGATTTGAAAAAATACGGAGTTAAATTAAGAGGTTATGAAAAAGGCGCACTTTTTTATGTCCTTGTCGGAGCAAGGATGCCGTCCCTTCTTTTTGAAATAGGTTATGTTACGAACAAAACAGACAGGGAACTTCTTAAAAAGGATGAATATCTTGAAGCGATAGCAAAATCCATCCTTGATTCAGTTTCTTCTTCAAAGGTCGAAAAAAAGTGATGAACGGCGGAAAAATTTTAATGAAAATCACTCTTCTGGCACTGTTTTCGCTGTTTCTGTTAGCCGTTCTTCCTTTTTTCGGATATATCGAAATGCCGTTCAGCAAGATTTTCGGCGAAAGTGCGGCAGCAAACATATTCTGGAACATAAGGGTCCCTAGGACTTCCGGTGCTTTCGTCTGCGGTGCAACCTTGGCTTTATGCGGAATGGTTTTCCAGTCGATGTTCAAAAACGATCTGGCAACGCCTTACACTCTCGGAGTGAGCAGCGGTGCGGCAATGGGGGCTGTGCTTGCTATAAAACTCTTTTCCGGAATTGATTTTGCCATTCCGGTCACACAGATTTTGAGTTTTGCATGCGCGTTTCTTACGGTCGTTTTCATTTATTCGGCGGGACGCTTGAAAAAGAGGTTCGATACCGGATTTCTGCTTCTTGCAGGAGTTGCAGTCAACTTCATATGCAGCGGGCTGATTCTTTTCATTCAGTATATCGCAAGCGGAAGCGAGAGTGCGATGATGATTCACTGGATGATGGGAAGCCTTGATTTTACTGGCTTTGCAACGGTTCTGAAAGTCGTTCCTGCGTTTCTGGTGATGATATTCGTTTCGCTTTTTTTTCACAGGGAACTCGACCTAATGCGTATCGATTCCGATATTGCAGCTACCCGGGGCGTAAACATGAACGCAGTCGGAAACATTCTTCTTTTTACTGTTTCCTTATCTGTTGCAGTCGTAGTTTCGCAGGTCGGGCCTGTAGGCTTTATCGGTATGGTTGCACCTCATATTGCAGGAAAAATCGTCGGAAGAAGACACGGTTCTCTTGCATTTGCCTCACTGTTTGCCGGCGGATCGATACTGATGCTTTCTGACGCCGTTTCGAGAACCGTGATAGCTCCGTCGGAAATTCCTGCCGGAGTCGTAACTTCTCTTATCGGAGGTCCGTTCTTTCTCTTCATCCTGATAAAATCTAAGTAGAGATGTTTCTGAAATGTCTTGTTTCGAGTCCGTTTTTTCAGGAAAAATCGTTATTTTTTGATTTTTATCCTTCCCGAACCGTAAGGATTTTCATAGTTGAGAAGGTAGTTTTCATAAGATTTCAGCGGGCTGTTTTCTGTCGAAATGTGCGGAAAGCCGTCACCGCCTTTTTTGAAGGCTTTTAGGTAATTGACCAGAATTTCGTGATCTTTGCCGACTGAATCACGAATAATTTTACTTTTTTTGAACATTGCCATACCGTCTCCGGAATTTTTTAGCGTGTAATCGTTTGCGGCGACGCGGTATATTTTTTCCAAATCTACCGGTTCATACTGCCGGCTTTTTCTGTTGTAGATGCGAATGTTTTCAACTTTGTATCTGCCTGTAGGAGGTCCGAGCCAGATTTTGTTTTCGTCGACCTGAACTGACGATTTTACGCTTGTGTTGATTTCAAAAGTCATTCCGGCTACCTGCTGGAAACCTCCCGATTCGGCGGGAATGTTTTTTGAATGGTCCCAAAGTCCGGCGAAAATCGCTCCGTTTTCCAATGCGTCCTTTATCTGCTGTCCAGTGGCTTCGACAATACAGAGAGTGTCGCTGAAAGGAAGGACGGTTTTTGCCGAAAGGTACGAAACGAATCCCTTTTTGATTCCGTTTCTGGTACCGCCGCCGTTTGAAAAGGCGGTGTCGCAGTCAAGCTGCAGAATTTCGTTGAAATAATGGTAGTAGGAATCGGCCAGAAGATCGCCTAAATTCGTTTCCTGATTGCGGATCATCCGCTGTTCTGGATTTTTCGGATCCGTGACGAACATTTCCGTATCAAGAACAGCTATTTTTTCGTCGAATTTTTGTTTTAGCGAAGTGATCCACTCTTGTTCAATTTTTTCTACTTTTGGATCAGTTATCGGAAATCCTGTAATAATTTCAGTGGTTAATGTCCCGTTTTCTGAAATTGTCATTTTGCCTGCAGCTTTGAAATATTCTCCGGTCTGCGTTAAAAGCACATCGTTCCCCGCGGCATCCCTGACATATTCATGCTCGAGCAGAGTGTGGGAATGTCCGTCGATAAACGCATCCAAACCTTTTGTGCATGCGATGATTTCCCGGCTTGTGTACGGTGAAGAGGAGATGTCGATCCCGAGATGTCCCAAAGCCACGATGTAATCGGCATCGCCGCGGATTGAGTCGATAGTGTTCTGAAGTGAACCGCATAAAGTCGTTTTGGTTTCTGAATTGTAGAAATTGTATAATAAATTCCCGTTGTTATCCATGAAATACACCGGAGTCGATTTTGTGATACTTTCGGGGGTGCTTATGCCGATGAAAGCGATTCTTTTTCCCCCTTTTTCAATAATTTTGTATGTCGGAAGCAGAAGTTTTCCGGTATCCGTTTTATAAAAATTGGCTGAAATATAAGTGAATTCAGCTAATTCTGCAAGTTCGAAAAATCTCTGTATGCCATAGTCGAATTCGTGGTTTCCAGGTACCGCCAGCGAATAACCGGCTGCGTTCATGAGCCTGATTATTGTTTCACCTTTGTCGACTGAACCGAAGGCCGTTCCCTGAAGGTGGTCGCCGGCGTCGACGAGAATAACTTCTGCGCCTTGTTCCTCGAGATCTTTTTTTATTGCCGCAAGTGCCGAATAAGAGAGACTTTCTGCGCTTTTTTCGTCGTATGCATCCCTGTTGTTTATGAAGGTATGGATATCGTTGGTATAAAGAATAACGATTTTGTTTGACCGGCGTGAATCGTTTGTTCCGAAAAATATGGAAAAAAGTAAAACGGCCGGCACTAAAAGCGGCAGAAAAAGCAGAAATCGGAAAATCTTTCTGTTTTGCTGCATGTGAAACCGAAACCTCCGGATAAGTCGTGGAAAACGATTTTCGGGTTATTCTTCGGCTTTTGCTCTGAGAGTGTGCCAGATCATGTAAGCGCAGAGAACGAGGAACATGACTATTGCGAGCCACTGCGCGCCTTTGGATTCAGCCCAATTGCCCATGAAAAGGTCTATGCCGATAAATTTGAGGATCGCAGCTGCAACGCCCATCAAAGCACCGCCTGCGATGAAGCCGGATGCGATAAGGGTTCCCTGTTCCTGACGGGCGTTATTGAGTTTTTCGTCTTTCGAGCGGGTCGTTACGAAGTGTGCGATAAGTCCGCCGAAAAGTATCGGAACGTTGAGGTCGAGCGGAATGAACATTCCGAGTGCGAAAGCGAGTGCCGGAACGCCGATCATCGTGAGTATAAGTGCTAAAGCCGCACCTGCACCGTAAAGCATCCACGGAGCAGCCTGACCCGACATCATCGGTTCGATTACTGCAGCCATTGCGTTTGCCTGCGGAGCGACGAGAGCATTGTCTCCGGTGAATCCGTAAGTTTTGTTGAGGACCATGATTACACCGCCTACCGTCGCAGCAGAAACGAGAACACCGAGGAATTTCCATGTTTCCTGTTTGTAGGGCGAATTTCCGAGCCAGTAGCCGATTTTGAGGTCGGTGATGAAACCGCCGGCAGTTGAAAGAGCCGTGCATACGACGCCGCCGATAACAAGTGCCGCAACCATTCCGGCCGTTCCTTTAAGGCCGACCGAAACCATGATGAGCGATGCAATGATGAGCGTCATGAGCGTCATGCCCGAAACCGGGTTTGAACCGACGATTGCGATCGCATTCGCAGCAACTGTCGTGAAGAGGAAAGCGATTATCATAACGATTGCAAGGCCTACGACTGCGTGAACGAGGTTGTGGACAACGCCGAACTGGAAGAATACAAAAACGAGTATCGTGAGAGCCAGAACGCCGAAAGCGATGATCTTCATCGAAATATCCTTCTGAGTCCTCAAAACTTCAGCTTTTTTGTCGCCGCCTTTGCCGCCCAGCTCTTTGACTGCAAGGCCGAAGGCCTGAAGAATTATTCCTTTGGAACGCCATATTCCGATCATTCCGGCCATGGCGATACCGCCGATACCTACCGGACGGACGTAGTTCGCGAAAATCTGCTCCGGTGACATATTGCCGATGAGAGCCGTAATGTTTGCTCCTACGGGCTGAGTCATGCCGGGAGCGAAGTAGGCGATTATCGGAATGATGAAGAACCAGCCGACAAACGAGCCGGCGCAGATGATAGCGGCATATTTGAGGCCGACGATATAACCCAGACCCATGACAGCCGCGCCGGTATTGAATTTGAAGATGAGTTTGTATTTGTCTGCAAGAGTTTCGCCGAATCCGAAAATTCTGGTGGAAACGGTTTCTGCCCATGCGCCGAAAGTTGCGATTATGAAGTCGTAAAGACCGCCGGCAAGACCTGCGATGAGAAGAACTTTTGCCTGATTTCCTCCTTTCGCGCCGCTTACCAGAACCTGGGTCGTTGCGGTAGCTTCAGGGAACGGGTATTTTCCGTGCATTTCGGCAACGAAGTATTTGCGGAACGGGATGAGGAAAAGTATTCCGAGGAAGCCGCCGAGGAGCGATGAAAGGAAGATCTGCATGAAATCGACTTCGATGTCAGGGTATTTCGCCTGAAGGATATAAAGAGCTGGAAGGGTGAAAATCGCACCTGCGACGATAACGCCGGAACATGCGCCGATCGACTGGATGATGACGTTTTCACCGAGAGCATTTTTCCTCTTGAAAAGTGTCGATGCACCGACTGCAATGATGGCAATCGGGATTGCAGCTTCGAAAACCTGACCGATTTTAAGGCCTAAGTAAGCCGCAGCCGCCGAAAAAACGACAGCCATGACGAGCCCCCAAATTACCGACCAGGGAGTAATTTCCGGATAAACTTTCTGCGGAGACATAAGCGGCTCGAAAACCTCGCCTTCCTTGAGTTCTCTGAATGCATTTTCGGGAATTCCTTTGATTTGTTCCTGATTTTCTGACATCTATTCCTCCAAAAATTAAAAAAACCTCTGAAATCTAGGGAAAAAGTGCCGTTTAGTCAATATTTTATCGCTGGCTGTGCTAAAAGATGACGTAAAAACGGTGTCGTGTGAAAATTTATGCCGTGATTCGTATCGGAAAGCTGATTCTTGAGGGTTATTCCTCTTCCTCTATTTCATCGTTTGAAGGTTTCGGTATTTCCTCCTCGTTTTCATTTACTTGAGTATTGTTGCGCAGCCTTTCCGCTTCTATTTCTTCCCTTGCTTTGCGGATTTCATTCATGGCCTCTTCCTGAGCCGCGTGAATTCTCGCTTCTTCTTCCATTCTCTTCTTTTCTTCCTGTTCCCTGCGCTCTTTTTCCTCTCTTTCGCGCTGTTCGCGCTCTTCACGCATTTTTTCTTCACGCTCTTTCGTATCTTCCTCCTTTCTGCGGAGTTCATCCTCTTTGCGTTTCAGTTCGTCTTCCTTTTTCTTTAATTCATCGTCTTGTTTGGTAGTTTGCGTATTGTTTTGATTTTCCTGTGCGGCAGGCAAGTCGTTCTGTCTCACCTTCTGCGGAAGTTTTTCCTTAAGAGACTGCCGCTGGAATTGAGGTCTCTCCGGTTTTTGCGGACGCATTTCATTTTTTGGGTCACGTTCTTTCGTCATTTTGCCCGTCTGCGGCTTGTTCAAAAAGCCTTTGAGGGTGAGTGCAAAACTGTTTTTCTCCTCTCCTTTGTATTGTGAAAGCTGACCTGCAAGAAGATTCAGTACGACGTTTTCTTCTATTTTTTTCATATCTGGTACTTTAGCCTTGATGTTGAGGTCAAGTCTGGATGAAAGAAAATTTTTCGTGTTCAGGGTAATTTTTCCTAGAGCGTTGAGTTCAAAAACTCCTTTTATGGCAAGATTTTTTATGTCCGCTTTGTTGTTTATGATTTCAGCTGCAAGTTCGATTTCACCTAAAATTATCTTCCCGACATCGAGATCGCCCATCGGAGTCGGCACTTTTCCGCGTAAGATTATGTCGTCGCCTTTCAGATCGATTGTGCCGTTATATTTGTTGTCTTGTCGGCAGATTTCACCGTTACCGGTAAGTGCGCCGGTGATGACGATTTCACCTGAAAAAGGTTTCAGTGTGGAAAGCGGAACTTCCTGTGAATTAAAAGTGTAACATGGATTTTCGTTCGTTTCAAACGATGCTTCAAGTTCTCCTCCCTGAGAATTCATATCTTTTAGATAAACTGTACCTGCAGGGTGACCTCCCAATGTTTTGAAAATTTCCGGCGAAAACGAAAGTTTTGAAAAAGTAAGCACCTTGTCACCTTTCTGCATAAGAGTTCCTTCTTCGAACGAAATGTTTCCGAGAAGCGAAATGTTGATATCTTCGGACAAAAGCGTCAGATCCTTCAAAAAAAGCTGCTCGTTGATTTTGGAGAGGACGAAATCGTCGGGGAAGAAAAGCTTTATTCCCAGCCAAATACCGATAATGACTGCGATGTCGATGAAGAGAAAAATTTTTATTCCGGCCAGAACTTTGCCTGAAATAGGCAGTTTATTGATTTTGTCCGATATTTTTGAGAAATTAATTTCCATTAGCATTCTCCTTTTTCATTGCCGCAACAACAAGCGAAACGTCATAATTCTGCTTGTTTAAGCGCTTTTTTATCGTTATGGAATCGACAAAAACATAACGCCCTTTGTTTTCAAGCCCGTACATGAATGTCAGAGTCTGATCGAGAGGAACTTCGCGCAGGTTGAGTTCGATTCTTTCGATGTTGATGTCACCTTTCTTGCGCGGTTTTATCTCTTTGATTGAACTTATCTGAATTCCGACGCTTTCTTTGACTGTGGAAATATCGGAATTGAGGTTGACATTGCTTGAGTCGATTCCGTCCTGAATTTGTGAACTCTGCGCCTGTGCCTTTTTGAAAAGTTCTTTTTTGGAAACCATTTCCTGAATCATCTTTTCCTGTTCAGCGATCGTGTTTTTCTTGTCTTCAATGGACGAATTCATAAAAAACCAGATTGCTACAAAGATGAAAATCATTACGAAACTTAAGAATCCGACGAGAATAACCCGTTCTCTTTCACTGAGATTATTTATGATTTCAATCAGTTTTTCTTTCATTCCAACATCTCCTAATCGCTGTTTTCCTTTCCTTTTTTCTTACTTTTTTTCGCTTTCGGGTCTTCTTTTTTAGGTCCTGCGTAATTGAACGAAATATTAAAGGAACTCTTTTCTCCGCGTGTGTTTATCTGACCTCTGTTAATTTCGTCAATCAGCGGGTCTTGTTCAAGCAAGTCCGTGAATTTATTGATGTCTTCAAGTGAATTGCTTGTTCCGACGACCCTGATTTTACCTTCTTCCTTTATTGAAATTTCCGATACTTCGATTGTACTGTTTTCAAAAGTGAAATATGGAAAAATCACTTCCATGATGTAAAGCGCGCTGTAGGGATAGACCGATTTTTTGTCAATGTTGTTTACATCGCCTTTTATGGTCTTGTCCATAATCGACAGGGCCTGGCGTAATGACGGCATCTCTTTGCCGATAACTTCTTTCATAAGCTGATTCGTTCTGTTTTCACCCTCTTCGATTCGTGAATCGAGATAGCCTTTTCGTATTTCCATTCCGAAAATCAGCATGATGACTGCGAAAAAGTAAAGCGCAGCAGCAATAATAGCCCGTTTCTTGAGGAATGCGAAACCGCCTTTATACGCAAAGTCTCCGACTGCGAAATTGACTATGCTGTCATCTTCGACGGCGATTGAAGCCAATTCGAGCTGATATGTGTAATCGTAAACGATAAATTCGGAATCTGAAAACTGTGAGGAATCGATTCCTTTAATGATTTCCGATGTTCCGTCCGGAAGAATTCCTCCTGTAAAAACGGCAGTTTCTCCTGTTTCTCCTGCAAATGGGGCGAAAAAAGTGAAAGTCTTTTCGAAGAACGAAATTATTGTTCTGCGGATTCTGACTTCAATGTCGCTGAGTCCTTCGGGACTGCTCAGATCTTTGGCGACCTTCAGCCATTCGTCGAGTTCGGCTTGCGGATCTTCGCCGCCGAAAATGGCGAGCATGTCGTTTCTAAGCTCGTTGAGACCGCCGTTGCAGACGATCTGTCCGTCCGGAAGCACCATCAGCGAGTAGTCGTCGTTTACGAAAATTGCTTTTTTAACCGGAATGTCGGATTTGAAAAATAGAACTTCTTCGGGAACGATGCTCCGCACTTTTTCACGTGCCGCGTCGTCGAAATCACTCAAAGCCTCGCGGATTATATCCTTTCTGACGGCGAAAACGTTCATGTCGCCGCTTCCCTTTTGAAAATTTTTCACTTCAATCAGCATTTCATCTTCTTTAAAGGGGGTTTCGGACTCTATGTCCTGTGCCACGATCTTTCTTAGGTAAGAGTTCTTTACCGGAGGATAGTTCCTTGAAAAATAGAGCATTTCCCTGCCTGAACAGACGAAATCGATGTAGTCGAAATTCCTGAAAATTTCCGCTGCGGCACTTTTTTCAACGAACTCGCTTTTTTCCAATGTCGTTTTGTTGTACTCTTTTGAAAAAGTGTCGACCAGAAATCCGCCCTGAGCGGCTCTGCATGAAGCAAACTTCATTTTTTACCCCAACATATTGATTTTGTTAAACTATCCTTCCCTATAATAATAAATGTTCCCTTCCCTGTCGACAATCATTTCGACCCAGCTTTCAACTCCTTCCTTGATTCCGAGAGCTTTTATCCGGTAAATACTGCCTTTCGTATCGGCTATTTCGGAAATGGATTTATCCAGATTCACCCCTTCGTCGGCGCAGGTCTGAACGAAGTCGTTGAGTTTTTGGAAACCGTATTGCGCCCGTTTCGCAAGGATTTTGCCCAGAAGTTCGCGCATTGCATCCTCGTTGTAAAAAACAGGCAGGGCCTTGTCAACTGAATAAGCACGTATCAGACCTTCCATCATCTCGTGGTTAGCCTTGTTTACATTGATTTTTCCTGTCGAATAGATCGTTACGTGAGGCTCTAAAATCTTGAAGACGATGTCGTTTACGCCGTAAACCATCATGAGTTCCTGAACGGTGTCGAATTTGGAGTTTTTGACTTTATACTGCGGCTCGAAATCGTCGTAGTTCGACTGTTCGTCTCCGCCGGTCATATACTTCACGCCGTCGGTGTATTTATCATCTCCCATATCGACCCAGTCGACGATGTTCTGAATAAGTTCTTCGCGGTCGACATATTCGGTTCTTGAAGTATTTTCAAGAAAAAGAAAATCGTAGAATTCAGGCTCTATCAGGGCTTCGAGCATTTTTACGACCGCATTTCTTGCCCCGTAAGCCAGCTGATTGAGATTTATTTTTGTGTCTTCTCCTTTAAATTCAACTTTAAAATCACCTGGAAACTGGAAAATCGGATCACCTGTTTCCGCGAAAGTGTTTTCACCCTCCTCGTCGTTCGTCGCAGCTCCGGCAGGCTTGTCTACTTCGGTTTTCGATACGACGTCTTCAAGATCGACGAAAGGTCCCGCGTTCGTAAAACCGCGGAGAATCGCCGTATCCATCGGGATTATGTCCCATATTTCTATCTGTTGCGACAAATCGAACTGTTTCAAAAGGCTTTCGACCTGCTTCTGGAGATCGAAAATTACAACGGCGAAATTGACGGCGCTCGAAGCCAGAGCACGCGCTTCCGCCTTGTGTTTGTAGTTCATAGCAAGGTCGAATTCTGTTTTAGCCTCGTAGTTCATATCGCTGACAATCGGCAGCATAACGGCTATCATTACGAGAACGATTACAAGCGCAAAGCCGCGTTTCTTGGTGGACGAGTCGTTTTCTCTGGCGCATGCCGATTTTATTTTCTTAAATAATTCCAACATATTAAAAACTAAAAGGCTTCGTCATTTTAAGGTTTATAACGGTTTCTATTTTATAGTCTTCTTTGTCGAAATCGCCCTCTTAGGCAATCATTGTCACTTTGATTTTGGAAGGTAGCGAATTCACGTTGTCAATACTTTCGGTATTCCAGTGGTCTATCCATTCTTTCGTCGTCGGGCGCCAGTATTCGAATTTTATGCTTTTGAACCCTTTCAGGACAGGATAGACGTTTCCGCCGCGCTCCGGATCTTCGTCGACCCACAGACTTTCCCTGCGGAAAAGGACGTTTTCACCTTCAATGTTGTCTCCGTAGTATTCGATTTCCGTCTGGTCGCACTGTTTCGCTTCGGACGACATCTTCACGTGATTTATCGTGGTGAAGGTTAGATGTGTCACGGGATCTTCGTCATCGCTTTTGAAAATGGTTTTGTGCGTCTCTTCCGGCGCGCCTTTATTGACTGTAAGGTAGGCGTTTACAAGGTCGTTTCTGATGAGTTCGAGAGTGAAATAGATTCTCCGCTCCCTCTCTGTTACGGCCTTTATTTTCGCCCTGCCGTTGAGCAGATTTGAAAACGAGAAGTAAACCGAAGCGACAAGAACTACGGTAATGCTCATCGCAAGCAGAACTTCTATGAGGGTGAAACCTTTCTTCATCATTTTCCCTTGACTGCGCCGCCGCCTTTAAACATGTTGTTGTTCTGCATGTGATTTCCGCCTTTGTTGAGTCCGTCGAAACGGTTCTTCGGCGAATTACCGTTTTTGTTGCCTTTTTTGCCGTTGCCGTTGTTTTCTCCGGTATACTGCTGGAATGTTTTTACCGTTCCTTTAGTCGTTAGAAAAATGGTGAAGACCACTTTTTCCGACTCTTTAATCCCTTCGCCCCAGAAAACGGAAACCGTGAGTTTGCGTATCCTTTCTTTGAAGAAATCTTCAATGTTTCCTTTCGCCAGAGAAAGCATCGAAGCGCTCTGGTCAAGGTAGGAACCGTCGTCGGAGTCGGTTGAAAAGTCTGGAAGCGGGATAAAAACGCGTTTGATCGAGTATTTCCAGCGGAAACCTTCGTATTCGCGTTCTTCGAATTCGCCTTCCTCCTCGGTTTCATCTTCAGGCAGACCTTCCTGATTTATGATTTCCTCAACATCGTGCAGTTTTAGGCGGCATAGCTCCGTTCCCAAATATATGTTGTGGATTTTTGATGCATAAATGTAACTTGCTGATATTATTCTGGAAGCTGCGAAAAGCACGCCGGAAAGTATGGTTATTGCGGCAAGAACTTCGATAAGCGAAAATCCTTTATTCAAGGTTCCTCTGACATAGGGTAGGTGACTCTTGCAAAGAGTCTGGGGAGTCTGGCTGAGGAATCCGCATCTCATCGCTATTTTCCCTCCTCATCCTTATCTTTCAGCAGATCTTGCATGTCTTCAACGACATCCTCGAAACTGCCCGACTCGATTTTTGTGTTGAGGAACATGTCGGATGTGATGTAGGCATAGCTTTCCTCGCCGTCGTCAGTCTCTTCGCCGATCGAGAGGTAAAAAGGTTCGATGCGCCCTTCAGGAAAGATATAGATGAAGACTTTCGGCTCTTTTTCTTTGCTTCCGGAGTCCAGAAAATCGCTCCTCGTTATGATTTTGGAAGTGTGATACGCGAAAAAACCGGTAACAATCATACTCTTTGAGAATCTTTTTTCACTTGAATTTTTCGTGAATTCCGGTTTTAGAATCTTTTTGAGCGAGCGTCTGTCTGGAATGAAATTTTCGTAGTTGTAGTAATCCGAATTTTCCAAATCCTCTTCAGAAGAGAGGAGTTTTACCTTCTGCAGAAGAGTTTCGGCATCCAGAGCCGAGCCTGTTCCCTCGTAAGGATCGCTCGTTTTGCCGTTTTCCATCCTTTCTATCAGTTTGTCGTTTTCCTCCTCTTTTGCAGCGGCAGCCTCTCCCGTGAAAAGATAGAACGGAGTTTCGCTTTTTTCAGTCCAGTAACTCCCTTTTTCCATATCGACGACAAGGCGGACGTACTCTTTGTTTCTCACAGCCTGCATGAAACTGTGGCGCAGGAACGAGTTGAAACCGCCCATGTCGGCTTGTGCCTGATATCTTCCGAAACGGTTGACGCCGGCAACGGAAAAGCCGGTGATGGCAATCGCTATCGCGGCGACGGCAAGCATTTCGACCATGGAAAATCCGGATTTTTTCATAATTTAGTCGTCTTCCCAGTTCGTTATATCGTCGTTTCCGCCCTCTTTTCCGTCAGGGCCGAACGAATAAAGGTCAAAAGCATCTTCGTTGTTTGAACCCGGGTAAATGTAGACGTATTCGTTTCCCCAGGGATCAAGCGGAACTTTTTTCTCTTTCAGAATTTTTTCTTCAACGAGTCTCGAAAGGCCGTCGTCGCTGTCGGGATAGCGTCCGAACTCGGTTTTATAAAGGTCAAGAGCGTTTGAAATGGTACCGATGTCGATCTTAGCCTGTTTTATCTTCGATTTGTCAAGATAACCCATAACGCCGACGCCGACTGCACCCATAATCATCGTCATAATCGTGATGGTTACCATGATTTCAAGAAGTGAAAAGCCTTTTGCCGCTTCGTTGGCGTTTGCTTTTAAAAAAGCCCTGAAAAAATTCTTCAACATAAAAACCTCCTGCAAAAACATAAAAAACCTAAAACCTATAATTAAAGCAACTCAAATGCCAGAAAAATTATTCAGTTATTTCAATGCGTTACAAGATTGCAAAAAATGTCAAATAGGCAATTTGACATTTTGTCACAAAATAAGGGAACTTCCGTGCAAGCAAGAAAAATCGGTCATTTGATTCTGACTCTTCCCAGCTGACCGCATGCAGCCAGTTTGTCGCCGCCGCGCGATTTTCTGATAAGGGCGGTAACGTTTTTGGCAAGCAGTATGTTCTGGAAGTCGATGATTTTTTTCATAGGCGTCGCTTCAAAAGCAGCCCCGTCAAAGGTGTTGAACGGAATCAGGTTTACTTTCGCATCGTATCTGTTCGCGATTTTGGCGAGTGCTGCTGCGTCTTCGGGAAAATCATTGAAATTCTTGAGCATTACGTATTCCAAGACGACCATTTTCCGAGAAATCGGATATGAATCTATCGCTTTGAGAAGGGTTTTTAACGGATATTTTTTGTTTATCGGCATGATTTTATCGCGTTTCTCGTCAGTCACTGCGTGGAGCGAAACTGCCAGATTGACTTTCGTTTTTTCGCCGAGTTCAACGATTTTGTCCGCGATTCCTGAAGTCGAAACGGTGATTTTTCTGTTTGAAAAGTTGAAGCCGAAGTCGTCAAGAAGAATTTCTATCGCGTCAGTCAGATTTTCGAAGTTGAGAAGCGGCTCGCCCATTCCCATGAAAACGAGGTTTGTGATTTTTTTTCCGCTTTTTTCGGCTTCGATCTGCGCCGTTAAAACCTGCGAATTTATTTCCGAAACGGTGAGGTTCCGCCTGAATCCGAGGCTTCCCGTGCGGCAGAATGCGCATTTTATCGGGCATCCGGCCTGAGTTGAAACGCAGAGAGTGCAGCGCGTTTCTTCAGGAATTATGACAGCTTCGACGACGTTTCCGTCTGAAAGCGTGAATGCAAGTTTTTCCGTTCCGTCGGATGAAGTGAAGGTTTCACCGGGAAAAACCGGAGTGACGTCAAACATTTCGCCGAGTCTGAGGCGGTCGCTTTTGCTGATGTTCGTCATTTCGTCGAAGGAAAAGACTCTTTTCTGGTAGATCCACTGCATTATCTGGGATGCCTTGAATCTGGCAAAGCCGTTTTCAAGAAGTTTTTCTTCAAGTTTTTTCCTTGTAAAATCAAGCAGTTCCATTTCTACATTCCTAAAAAGAAAGACAAGACGGAATTCATGATTTCAGTAGGCAGAAGGAAAATCAGAAGACCGCCGGCGGCGAGAAACGGACCGAAATAAATCGCGTGTTCGACATCCTTTTCATCTTTGGAATTAAGATCTTCTGCCGAAATGTTGCCGGCAATGCGCTTTTTCCCGAAGAAAATCTTTGCCGCGAGATAGAAAATTATGCCGCAAAGCGATGCCAGCAGCAGAATGAACGGGATCTTGACCGGTCCCGTGAAAGCTCCGATAGCTGCAAGGATCCAGACGTCGCCCAGACCCATGCCGATTTTTTTAGTGACGAGGTAAAAGAGAAGTATTGCAAGGAGAAGAAATCCGGCGCCGACGCCGATTCCGAGCAGAGACTCCTTCCAACTGATCGTCGGTTCGAAAAAACTCCACACGATTCCCATGAAAATCGGCGGAATTATCACTTTCGAGTAAACGAACTGGGTTTTGTAGTCGATTGCCGCAGTGACGACGAGCGCCGAAATGAAGTAAAGCGGCAGAATGAGGCGCGGATAAAGCCCGAATTTGAGGAACGCGAAAAGATAGAGAAACGCGTTTAACAGCTCGATTGCCGGGTAAATCAGCGAAATTCTTTCGCCGCAGCCCGAACATTTTCCGCGCAGAAATAGCCAGCTGAGCACCGGAATATTTTCATACCATGTGATTTTATGATTGCATTTAGTGCAGGAACTCGGCGGAAACACTATGCTTTTCCCGAGCGGAATGCGGTAGATGCAGACATTGAGAAAGCTGCCGAATAGCAGCCCGTAAATAAAAACGAATGCAACCGAAAACGGCATGAAACGCTTTGAATTAAGAATAAAGAAAAGATCTTCCATTTTACCCCCGAATCAACAGAAAAACGCCGAATTTTAAAGAGTCGACGCGGAAAGGCAAGAAATTGTTGTAATAAAACAGCTCTCCCTGAGTATTGTAAAGATATAGTTCTTTGGAATATGATTCCTACAGCAATCCCTTGATTTTCTCAGCAATTTCCGATGGTTCCACAGTTGATTCGAAGCGCTCGACGACATCGCCTTCGCGGTTTACGAGAAATTTCGTGAAATTCCATTTGATTTCGGCGTTGTTTTTATAGTCCGGATCCATTTTTGCGACAAAACTTCCCATGAAATCGGCTTTTTCGCCCGTAAAACCTGCAAAACTTTTCTTGCTTTTGAGATATTTGTAAAGCGGTTCCGCGTTTTCGCCGTTTACTTCGATTTTTTTGAAGTTTTCGAAACCGGTGTTGAACTTCATCTGGCAGAACTCATGGATTTCGTCATCCGTGCCCGGTGCCTGATGCCCGAACTGGTCACACGGAAAATCCAGTATTTCCAGACCTTTTTCGTGGAACTCCTCCCAGAGTTTTTCCAGTCCGTCATACTGCGGAGTGAAGCCGCATCCGGTCGCCGTGTTCACGATAAGGAGCACCTTGCCTTTGAAATTTGCCATAGGAACATCGTTCCCCTTTCTGTCTTTCACCGTAAAATCGTAAATGTTCATGTTTTTCTCCATTGAAACAGTGAGCAAAAATTACGGCGGATTATACAGAATATATTTTCAGCGTCACTTTTTTTTGTCAAATGTCGGCAGTGATTTGACAACTTTCCAAATTCTTCTAAAATTTGTGGTTTTTTAACCTTACCTCTACCCATTCTCCATTGTGGAGAGGGGAACAAAAGTGGTGAGGTCGCTTTTATGGAGGGCAAAATGAACAAACTTACGGCTGAAATTTTCGTGCTGAAGGACGCTTCGGGCAAACTCATCAATGACATCGATACCGATATGATTTTTCACAACAAGTATCTTTCGATCGTTGACATCAATCTCATGGGGCAGTACGCGCTCGACAACCTTGAAGGCTACAAGGATTTTTCGAAAAGAGTAAAAGAGGGAATGATAGTCGTTGCAGGAGAAAACTTCGGAGCGGGAAGCAGCCGTCAGCAGGCAGTTGACTGCTTTATTTCCCTGAATTTACAGGGAGTTGCGGCAAAATCATTCGGTGCGATCTACAAAAGGAATATCATCAACACCGGTTTCCCGATGATAGAGATCCTCGACATAGCGGACGATGCGCTTGAAACGGGCAAAACTCTCGATTTCGTTATCGATTCAGGCGAAATCCTCGATAACGGCAAAGTTGCAGGTCACTTCAAAAAATTCTCTACGGTTCAGAAGGACATCATTGAAAAGAAAGGCCTTCTCAACTGCATTTAGTTGTCTTTTAGGGAACTTTTTTAACGAAAATATTCCCTGACTGACGGGTGTAATGCATAAAAAACTTGATTTTGCCACGAAAATAAAAGTAGTCGTCAGCAAGTCAACAATAAAAACATTCCAGGAAATTTGACAAAATATTTTATTGCTTTTATCATACATTCTGCAAAAAGGTCTTTTTAATTAGGTAAACATAAATTATTTTTGCACAATAATTTGCAAAAATGGATTTTTTAACTGTTTTACTAATCGTTTTTGGATTTTATTCCAAAAATGTAAAGCAGAGGTCGCATGGACATAAAAAGAGACCGTTACCTTGAAAAATTGAAAATCCGGATGCACAACGGATTTGTAAAAGTCATAACAGGAATAAGAAGAAGCGGGAAATCTTATCTTCTCAACAAAATATTTTACAAATGGCTGCTTGATTCAGGAGTCGATAGTTCACACATCATAAAATTCGCTTTCGACAGCGCCGAAGACCTTGAAGTGATAAACGAGGATTATCTGAATGCTGATTTAAAGGGAAGAAAAGTCGATCCTGTAAAATTTACGGCATATATCAAAAGCAAAATCTCAGACGGCGGGCGATATTATCTTCTGCTTGACGAAGTACAGAAACTTGGTTCATTTGAAGCGGTTCTGAACGGATATCTCCGCAAAGATAATCTTGATATCTATGTTACAGGAAGCAACTCGAAATTTCTTTCTTCCGATATTCTTACCGAATTTGAGGGGCGCGGTGATGAAATTCATCTTCTTCCGCTCAATTTCAGTGAATTTTTCAGCGCTTTCAAAGGAACAAAAGAAGAGGCTCTGGAAAATTATCTGATATACGGCGGGCTTCCGGCTGTTGCGTCAATGATTACAAACGAACAGAAAAGCTATTATCTTTCAAACCAGCTCAACAATGTCTATTTCCGGGATATAATTCTTCGCAACAGTTTGCGCCGCGAAAAAGAGCTCGAGGAACTGCTTGATGTTCTTGCTTCAGGTGTGTCGTGTCTCACAAATCCGAAGAAACTTGAAAACACGTTTCTCTCATTGGAAGGAAAAAAGATTTCAGGCGCCACAATAGAAAAATTCATTGGTTATTTCATCGATTCTTTCATAATATCAAAGGCAAACCGCTATGACGTGAAAGGAAAAAAATATATCGGATCTCCTTACAAAATATATTTTGAGGATATCGGGTTGAGAAACGCCCGCCTAAATTTCAGACAGATCGAAGAAACGCACATTATCGAAAATATCATATACAACGAACTCCGTTTCAGAGGTTTTAATGTCGATGTCGGCGTGGTGGAATCAAGGGAAAATAACGGACCGAGACAGTATTACGAAATTGATTTTGTTGCAACGAGCGGAAGCAAAAAATATTACATTCAGTCAGCATACAACATTCCTGATCTTGAAAAATGGAATCAGGAGACGAAATCTCTTCGGAAAATAGACGATTCTTTCAAAAAAATTGTTGTTGTCAGAAACCCTGTTGTACCGAGATATGATGATTTCGGATGTGTAGTTATCGGAATTTATGATTTTCTTCTGAATGAAAACAGTCTTGAAATATAGAACGGTAATTGTTTCAAGGCTACCGCAAATTTAAAAACTTTTTTTAGAAAATCTCTACATTATAATCCTGCGGGTTTTGTTTTGTGGAGGAAAAAATGACAGAAAAAACGAAAACAAATCCGAGAAAGGCGGGTATAATCCTGCATCCGACATCCCTTCCCGGCCGCTACGGCATCGGCTTTTTCGGCAAATCTGCTTTCGATTTTGTCGATTTCATGGCTGAATCGGGAATAAGGATCTGGCAGATCCTGCCGCTCACTCCGACAGGCGCCGACGGCTGTCCCTACAACTCTTTCAGCGCGTTTGCGGGAAATGAGATCTTGATTGATATCGACGAGCTTTTTGAGAAGAATTTTGCTGAAAAACCGATCGAAATGCCGGATTTTGACAACTTTCGGGTCGATTATCCGAAAGTTATTGACTTCAAAGCGAAAATTCTGGATGAAGCGGCTGAAAATTTTTACAAAGTCCGTGAAAATTATCCGGAATTTTCAGTTTTTGTCGAAGAAAACTCCTCATGGTTGCGTGATTTCGCACTTTTCAGAGTTCTCACGAAAAATTTTGACGGAAAATCGTGGAAATTCTGGCCTGCTGCATTCAGAAATCACGATGAAAAAGCTTTGAAAGAGTTTGAAAAAGCGCATGAAAAAGAGCTTTTCCGCCACTTTTTCGCGCAGTGGCTCTTCTTTTCACAGTGGAAAAAACTCAAAAATTACGCAAATGAAAAAGATATCGAGATCATGGGTGACATCCCGATCTTCCTTTCGTTCGACAGTGCCGATGTCTGGGCGAACCAGCATATTTTCAAGATGAATGACGGCGTCATGTCGGAAGTCGCAGGCGTTCCGCCGGATTATTTCAGCGCCGACGGGCAGCTCTGGGGAAATCCGCTCTATGACTGGAAAGTGCTTGAAAAAGAGGATTTTTCGTGGTGGATCGACCGTTTTCTCCACAATCTGAAACTTTACGATATCCTGCGCCTCGACCATTTCAGAGGCTTCAGCGCATACTGGTCCGTTCCGGCAACCGAAAAAACGGCCAAAAACGGTCACTGGGAAAAAGGCCCGCGTGAAAAACTTTTTGAAACTCTCTTCAAAAAAGCGGGGAAGATCCCTATCGTCGCGGAAGATCTGGGCGATATCGATGCAGATGTTATCAAACTCCGTGAAAACTGCGGATTTGCAGGAATGAAAGTGCTTCAGTTCGCCTTTTACGAAGGGACTGACCACGAATTCCTGCCGCACAACTATACAAATACAAACTGCGTCTGCTACACCGGAACGCATGACAACGACACTATAGTCGGCTGGTTCTGGTCGCTTTCTGACGGAACGAAGTCGTTTGTGACCCACTATCTGGGAAGCAACGGAGACGACATCCACTGGAAAATGATCAGACTTGCGATGTCATCCATCGCCGAAAAAGCACTGTTTCCGCTTCAGGATGTCCTCGGCTGGGGAGGAGACTGCCGCTTCAACGTTCCCGGAACGACAGGACCGCAGAACTGGTCGTGGCGCTTCCAGAAAGGTTCCCTTTCAAAATACCATTCAGACCTGCTTCGCGGCATAGTTGTCGCATTCAACAGAGAAAATAAGAAAAGTTCGTAATCTCTCGCAATTTCCGAATAATTGAATATAATACAAAGGTTTTCTTGTAGAGACGTAACCTGATACGTCTCATTTACGGAGGTTCAGAAATGCCTGAAAATGAAATCAATCTCATAAAAGAGAAACTTGTGAACGAGCTGACACCGTTGAAAATATATCTCTTCGGTTCATTTGCGGACGGAACGGCGACCGAAGACAGCGACTTCGATTTTTATATCATTGTCAAGGACGGTTCACAGAATCTTGCCGATTTGACGGCTGAAGCTTACAAGTCAATCCGTTCGGTGCGAAGCCGCGCAGTGGACATTGTCATCTGCACGGAGAGCCGATTTGAAAGCCGTAAAAACAGAATGGGAATTGAAAACGAAGTTATGAACAAAGGAGTGCTGCTGTATGGCTAACGAAAATTTAAACGACGCGAAAGAATGGCTTTCCTTTGCGGAAGCGGATTTAGGAGTTGCGACTCATCTTTTGGCGACATATAACCCGAAACCGCTTGAAATCGTGTGCTTTCACTGCCAGCAGGCGGCCGAAAAAGTTGTCAAAGCATTGATTGTGCTGAACGGCAGTCAGGGCGGAATCCCCAAAAAGCATGATCTTTTTCTTCTGTTGAATCAGATAAAAGACACCGTCAAAATCGATGAAAAATATTACAATTATGCAGATATTCTGACTCCTTACGCTGTTTCGATGCGTTATCCCAACGAACTGTTTCTTGAAGAACGCCATGCAGTAAAAGCGATAGATATGGCTAAGGAATTTGTCGATTGGGCAAAAAGTATTGTTTCGATTATTTAGGAAAAACCTTAATGAGAAAAATTTCTTTATTTTTATTGTTTTTTGCAATTTTCATTTTTGCCGCATGCGGCGGTTCGAAAAACGATGACAAAACCGATTCTGACCGACCAGAAGGTTCTCTTTACGGTAAATGCTACCAAAATAAAACCTGTAACAAAGGACTTGAATGTGATACAGCGAATAATATTTGTATTAAAGAATCTGAAAAGAATTTAAGGCAAAAGTATGAATAGAATCAATAATTATTTCAGTCTGTTAGCTGTTGCGTTTGCGGTTCTGTTCTGTACATCCTGCGAGCTTGAATACACGCCGATGAACAGTGACCCTTTCCGTGTGGCACTTTCGCTGAGCCCGTTTGCCCTCAATCAGTTTGAAGACGGCTATTCATTTGTTGTCGGTGATAAAACAGCGACTACACCCGCCGAGTTGCAAGCCATCTACCGTGACCTCGGTTCGACCGAGATGTTCGTGCGAATCGCCACAAAGCGCCACAAAACATACAAGGAAGACGGCGTCACTCTGGACAACACTGTCGACGGCAAGGAAGACGAAAACGCCAACGTCCATACATTCGACCAGGCGATAGAACTCTGCAAGATCGCAGCCGGGCTGGATATTCCGATAAACCCCGAAATCATGGGAGCTTACATCTACATGGATATGGACAAGCAGCAGGAGCCGCGTTTCGAGGAATATCCCGAAATCTATGCTCTCCAGAACGGCAAAGAGTGGTCAGATCTTTCAGTGGATGAGGCCTGCACCGTGATGGAAGCTTACGCTGCTTTTGTCGCGGAGGAACTTCTCACTACCGGCTGCACGATAAACAACTGGAATCTCGGCAACGAGGCGAATTTCGGTTTCGCCGCTACCGGAAAAGGGATTTCCGATATAAAAAAATACACCGGCTCTGTATTTTCGGTATGGTGGCTCAAGGAAAACATCTGGAAAGACGAGGCTCGCGTGCTGGCAGCCACGAAAAAAGGCGTTCTGAGCGCCTACGACAAACTGGGGATCGATGCGGCAAACGTAAAATTCTCGACTCATATCGCAACTGTAGTTTCAACTCCCCGCGCGACCGTCTCTTTCTTTAAAACGCTGGTTGAAAACGGTTACAAAGTTGACGTGGCGGGCATAAGCTACTATCCGAGCGCGTCTTCCATGGCGGTAGACAGATGGGACATGCTCACCAGAACGGTCGTGCGCATAAACCATGAACTCAAAGTTCCTGTTTTTATTGCCGAATTCGCTTATCCGTCGGGCAAAATGGAAGGCCCCTTCGCAGGCTGGAACAAGAAGTTGAAAAACTACAAGCACAATCAGCACGGACAGGCTGAGATCTATGCCGACGTGATCGAATGGGGCAGAGAATACGGCTTGGCGGGCATCCGCTACTGGGCGCCAGATTATGAAAAGTGGTACGCAATGTCGATGTTTGAGTTCGCCGACAAAAAAGGGACTGCAAAAGAGATTCTCCTGAACCACAAAGAACTGATCGGCGGATCAGATGAAAGTGAAAACGAGGGAGAGTAGCATGAAAAAGAAGATTATACTGATTATTATGCTCCTTTTATCAGCTGTTCCTGCGTTTGCACAGACAGAAACTTCTCCGAAACTCATCGGCATGAGCGGCGGAGCCGGCCTCCCTTTTGAAGTCTATGACCTTGAAGCGATGGGCATTAACTTACATTTGGGCTTTGACTATGCCCATCCGGTCAAAAACAACCTTGCCATCGGATTCTATCTCAATTTAGGCGGCGGTGTCATGGGAGCACTGCATCCTTACAGCGAATACGACCGCTATTACTACCCTTTCAGATTTTCGGCAGGTCTTTTAATGGAGATCGGCGACTTGCAGAAAAGACCTTTCATTCTCGGTGTCGCACCCTGCACCGGAATGGGCTTTGTGGACATGGACCTTTTCATTCCTCTGGAAATCCGCTTCGGCCGCTTCATCACTGACAACTGGTACATTGTCGCCGAACTGACCTACGGCATTTCACTGGCGCATGAAACTGCGTATTTAGAACCCTCGGTAAGAGTAGGATATAATTTCGGACGAAAGAGCAAGAAACAATCGGAGGCAAAATGAAAAAATTCTGCTTTATTTTGCAAACTCACTAATTTTTTAGCAAATTTTCTTGAAATATCGCTCATTTTCTAGTAAATTTTAATTAAAACTCGCTCATTTTTTAGGAATTTCATAGACAAATCCAAGTGATTAAGGAATGTTATGAAAAATTCAAATTACATCCGACGCAAAGCTGACGATTTTCTGGCTGAATGGAAAAAAAATCCGCAAAGAAAGCCTTTGATTGTGAAAGGAGCAAGACAGGTCGGCAAAACCGAGACAATTCTTCATTTTGCCAAGCAAAATTATAAGAATGTTGTCTACATAAATTTTGTTGAGGATGAAAAATTCAAGTCGATTGTCAAAGACGGATACTCACCTGAAAACATTATAAAAAACATTACTCTTACAGAACCTTCCGCAAAATTTGTGTCCCGAAAAACACTCATAATTTTTGACGAGCTTCAGGAATTTCCCGAAATAGCCGTCTCTCTCAAATTTTTCTGCATTGACGGCCGCTTTGATGTGATCTGTTCAGGTTCTCTTCTCGGAATCAGTTACCGCAGAATCGAAAGCAACAGTGTGGGCTACAAAACCGATTTCGAAATGACATCCCTCGATTTTGAGGAGTTTATTCTGGCAAAAGGCTACTCTTCGTCAATAATCGACGGGATGCTTGATAAAATGAAGAACATCACTCCTTTTTCCGATACTGAGATTGAAGTCTTTTCCGGTTTGTTCCGCGATTTCTGCATTACAGGCGGAATGCCCGCGATAGTTTCGTCATATTTGAGAAACGGCAGTTTTGAAGGTGTTCTCGATATGCAGCGTCAGCTGATTTCAGACTATCGGGAGGATGCTAAAAAATATGCGGAAGGGCTTGACAAAGCGAGGATTCTCCATGTTTTAAAACACATTCCAGTGCAACTTGCGAAAGAAAACAAGAAGTTCCAGATTTCAAAAGTGGCAAACGGTGCAAAATTCAAGGATTACTGGGGTTGCATCGAATGGCTGAACGATGCCGGTATTGTAAACATCTGCTACTGCATGAGATTTCCGGAACTGCCGCTGAGAGGCAACTACGACGAGTCTAAATATAAACTTTACTTCTTTGATACCGGGCTTCTTGTCGCGGAACTTGACGACGATGCTCAGGAAGATCTCCGCGCAAACGGAAATTTCGGGGTCTACAGTGGCGCCCTGTATGAAAATATTGTCGGAGAATCCCTGAAAAAACAAGGCCTTGAGCTTTATTACTACAAAAGGGAGAATTCAACTCTTGAGGAGGATTTTTTTGTCCGCGCAAAAAATTTTCTGATCCCGATTGAAGTCAAAGCGAAAAACGGCACCGCAAAATCGCTCCGCACACTGATTGAAAGCGACCATTATCCAGATATAAATTTCGGAATAAAACTGGTTAAAGGCAACATCGGTTTTGCAAATAATATTTTTACCTTTCCATATTTCTGTTCATTCCTACTCAAACGCTATCTCGGGAGTTTAAAATGACAAAATTTTTCCGTATTTTCAGGATATCAGCCGTGATCATGGCTTTTGTCTCGGCTTTTTTTGTTCTTCACAAACCTGCGGAACCCCAAACCGATGACTGCAGCCTTGATAAAGATGCGGCAAAACAGATTTTCAAGACTGCCGAAACTTTCGAAAAAACCGGTTCAGAGTGTGTTTTTAATGTTTCCGATGTTTCGGGAAAGATGCTCGGAAGAGTGCTTTATGCAAAACCGGATGAGACAAGTGTCGCCGGTTTCGGAGGAAATCTGAGAGTCGTCGTAGGCATTTCGCCCGAGGGAAAAATCGCAGGGGTCGAACTCGGTGAAAACTACGAATCTTACGGTTTTATCGAGCGTGTAAGAAGCGAAGGTTTTTTCAAGAAATGGAACGGTCTCAGCGTTGAAGAAGCTGCAAAAGCCGATGTCGATACAGTGAGCGGAGCGACGATGTCAACGACTGCGATAAAATCGATGGTCGCGCTAAACCTTTCGAAATACAGCGGTATGAAAATTGCGGCAGATCAGCAGGATTTGACTCCTCTCTGGCTTAAAATCGCGGTTTTCGTCATCCTTGCATACTCACTTTTTGCATTTTTCTTTCCGCAGAAAACGGCAAAATTCCGCATTTTTCATCTTGCCGCACTCGCAGTTGTCTTAGGTTTTATCAGCGGCTCGGCACTTTCAATAGAATCTTTCAAAAACTGGCTAACAACCGGAAATATCGCCCTTGTTCCGCTTGTAATTCTGTGCGCGGCACTGCTGCTTCCGATAATTTCCGGCAGGAATTTTTACTGTAACTTTGTCTGTCCTTTCGGAGCAATGCAGGAACTTCTTGGAAAAATCCCGCTTCCGAAAAAGAGTTTTCCGCCGAAATTCATGAAAGCAGTTTCAATTTTTAAAGTTTTATTGCTTGTTGTGATTTATATTCTGATGATCTTCAAAGTTGTAACCGACTTCACCGTTTTCGAGCCTTTCAGCGCGTTCAAATTCGAGGCCGCCTCACTTCCTTCGCTTGTCATTGCAGCATTCTTTCTGATTGTTTCGCTTTTCATAAACCGTCCGTGGTGCAGACTCTTCTGTCCTACGGGAACACTTTTGAATATGCTCAGAAAGAAAAACGGAACGGAAATATAAAACGAGAAAAACAAATTTAAATTTTAATTTGATTTTGTGAAACCTGTCGTTATAATGCCGCGTTTTTGGAGGGTGTCATGAAAAAAATCAGGGTTGCAATCGACGGTCCGGCAGGTGCCGGAAAAAGCAGCGTGAGCAGACTCACGGCTGAAAAATTAGGCTATTCATATATCGATACCGGCGCGATTTACCGCGCTTTGGCCTTGCTCATGGGTGAAACGAAAGTTGAGGAGCACGACAAAATAAGGGAACTTCTGAAAGATTTCGAGGTCTCTTTCAAAATCGAAAACGGCGTAAACCGCGTTTTTCTCAACGGAAACGACGTGACAACCGAGATCCGTGCCGAAAAAATCAGCATGAAGGCAAGTTCGGTTTCGGCAATTCCGTTTGTCCGCGAGGCGCTTTTCAACATGCAGAGAAAATATGCCGAAAACGGCGGCGTCGTCATGGAAGGGCGCGATATCGGAACGGTTATCATACCTGATGCCGAACTCAAGATTTTTCTTACCGCTTCTCCGGAAAAACGGGCAAGACGAAGAATGCTTGAAATCGAAGCGAAGGGACTTAAAGTCGATTTTGACGAGCTCGTTAAAGAGATAAAGGAGCGCGACATCAAGGATTCAACACGCGCCGTTTCGCCTTTAAAACAGGCCGAAGATGCCGTCCTGCTCGACAATTCCGACATAAATCTCGAACAGACGGTTGATCTCATCGTAAAATATGCGCATGAAAGAGAGGGGATATGAAGATAGTTGTTGCCGGCAATTCAGGAGTGTGCTTCGGCGTGAGGAGGGCTTTCTCTCTGCTTGAAGAGGCTGTATCCGACGCGGAGAAAAGCGGAAAGAAAGTCTTTATGCTCGGACCGCTCATCCACAATCCGAGAGTGATTGCGCAGTATGCAGAAAGAGGCGTAGACGTCATCGATATCGACTCGATTCGGGAAAATTCGTGCGTCGTGATACGCAGCCACGGCATCACGAAGGATGAAAGGGCGAAACTCGACAGATTCAGCGGAATAACCCTCGTCGATACTACCTGCCCTTATGTCCAGAGGATTCACCAGCTTGTCGAAAAGAGGTCGAAGGAGGGTTTTGCCGTTCTCATAATGGGAGACCGCGAGCATTCCGAAGTGAGAGGAATAACTTCGAAAATTACGGGCGCTTTCTTCGTCATTCATCCTGCCGAGTTTGATTCGAAAAACGGAAAACTTCTTGATTTTATCAAGACTCACGACAAAATTTTCGCTGTAGCGCAGACAACTTCGCGCCCTGCGAATTACGATTTTCTGCTGAAAAGATCACGGAAGATTGCGACCGAACTTCCAGGACACAGGTTTCTTGCGGCAGAAACGATCTGTACGGCAACACTCAAAAGGCAGGATTCGGCGGGCGAACTTGCGAAAAAGGTCGGTTCGATGGTCGTTATCGGCGGAAAAATCTCATCAAATACGGCAAAACTCTTTCAGGTAGTTTCGGAAAAGAACAGCAGTTCCTTCTGGGTCGAGTCTCCGGAAGATTTCACCTCATCCGATATCGAAATACTTAAAAATTCTGAATCCGTCGGAATCACCGCCGGTGCATCGACTCCGGACGAGCAGATTGCCGAAATGAAATCGTTTCTGGGCTCGCTCAATGGCTAAAACAGGCAACACCGCAGAAAACCATCCGGACAGAATTTTAAAGCTTGACCCGAAAATCGGGCTTCCTCTTGACATTGAAGGTTCGATTTTACCGTGTGACGCAGACGGAATCGCGATAGTCGGAAGCAGGAAACCGTCTCTTTACGGCATAAAACTTGCCGGAAAAGCGGCGGAAGCGGCTGTTAAAGGCGGAAAAACGGTAATCAGCGGTCTGGCGCGCGGCATTGATACCGAGTCTCACAGAGCCGCACTCAAATTCGGCGGAAGGACGATCGCGGTCCTTGGCACCGGAATAAACGTTATTTATCCCGAAGAAAACGTCGGTCTTGCCGAAGAAATCAGGCAGAATGGCGCTTTGATTTCGCAGTTTCCGCCCGACACTCCGCCGATAGGGAGGAATTTTCCGATAAGAAACGAGACCGTCGCGAAAATGTGCGGTTCTCTCGTTCTCGTTCAGGCTGCGGCGAAGAGCGGTAGCCTCATCACGGCGAGACTTGCGCTTGAATACGGCAAAAAAGTCTTCGTCTGTCCCGGAGAGATCGGCGATCCGCTTTTTGAAGGAAGTTACGGATTTTTGAAAAAATACCGGAAAAACAGAAATCTAAAGATACTTTCCGATTTTGACATGCTTTCTGAAAACGGCGGATATTCTGATCTGAATTCTGAACTCTTTTCAGCCGGACGAAGTGAAAAACATCCCGAAATTTCAGGCGGAAAGCCTTTTTTGAAAGAGAAAAAGGAACTGCAACTTGATGGAACTGAAAAAATTGTTTATAACATAATAAAGTCAAATCCGTCAGGGATAGACTTTGACACTCTCACCGTTCTTTCCGGAATCGGCGCGGCTGAGCTTCCTACCGTACTGCTGACGCTGATTCTTGAAGGTGCAGTGAGTGAGCTTAGCGGCAAAATTTATAAACCAAGTGAGGCGGCATTATGAAACTTCTTATCGTTGAATCTCCCACAAAGGCAAAAACTTTGACAAAATATCTGCCCGATTTCAAAGTCGTGGCTTCAATGGGTCACATCATCGACCTTCCGTCGAAAACTTTAGGAATCGACATCGACGACAACTTCAAGCCCGATTACGAAGTGATTCCGGGCAAGGAGGCAACAATCGCGATGCTCAAAAAGGAAGCCGATGCGGCTGACGAAATCTATATCGGTTCCGACCCTGACCGTGAAGGAGAGGCTATCGCGTTCCACATCGCGTCGCTTTTTACGAACAAAGTCATTCACCGCGTTCTTTTCCACGAAATAACGAAAAGCGGAATAGAAAAGGCGCTTTCAACTTCCGCCGAACTGAACGAAGACCTTTACAATTCTCAGCAGGCGCGCAGAATTCTGGACAGGATCGTCGGCTACAAACTTTCCCCTTTCCTCTGGAGAAGCGTTAAAAAGGGACTCAGCGCGGGAAGAGTCCAGTCTGTAGCATTAGAGATGATTGTCGACCGTGAAAAAGAGATCCGTGCTTTCGTCCCGGAAGAATACTGGTCGTTCAAGGCGGATTTTGCAGGAAAAAACGGCAGATTCGATGCCATTCTTGAAAAAATCAAAGGTGAAAAAGTCGAAGTAACAAATGAAAAAGATGCAAGCGCAATAAGGAATGATATAGAAAAAACGCAGTCTTTTTCAATAGTTTCAATTGAAAAGAAGGAAAAGAAGGAATCTCCTCTTCCGCCGCTCAACACGAGCAATCTTCAGCAGGAAGGCTCGCGTCTTCACAACTACACCGGCGAGCAGACGATGCGGATCGCGCAGTCGCTTTATGAAGGTAAGGATCTCGGCGAAGACGGCTTCACCGGTCTTATCACCTACATGAGAACAGACTCTTTCAGAATTTCAGACGAGGCGAATGCCGCTCTGCGCCAGTACATTGTGAAAAATATCGGCGAAGAGTTCCTTACTCCGAAGACGAAATATTACGCTAACAAAAAAGGGAAGACTCAGGACGCGCACGAAGCCATCAGACCGACCAATGTCGAGCTTACTCCGACGAAAGTCGCTTCAAAACTCACCAAAGACGAGCTTAACATCTACACTTTGATCTGGAAGAGATTCGTTGCGACGCAGATGAAGGATGCGGTCTATGAAACTACGGCAATCACGATCGAAGATACCGGAAAGAAATATTCCTTCAAAAAGACAGGAAGCGTCATTCAGTTTGAAGGTTTCCGCAAGATATACAAAAAAACCGGCAAGGACGACACGATTCCGAAGGTTGCCGAAAACGAAGCGGTTCAGCTTGAAAATCCGGTATGCGAGCAGCATTTCACGAAGCCGACGCCGAGATTCACCGAAGGCAGTCTAGTAAAAGAACTTGAAGAAAAGGGAGTCGGCAGACCTTCGACGTACGCGACCGTAATCAAACAGATAGTTCAGCGCAATTACATCGAAAGGATGAAGGAGCCTAGAGGTGCTCTCATGGCTACCGATTTGGGAATTCTGGTCAGCGACACGCTTGTTTCGTTCTTTCCCGAAATCATCAACGTCAACTTCACCGCTGAGATGGAATCGGATCTTGATACCGTCGAAACCGGCGAAAAAGACTGGCTCGAAGTTCTCAGAAGTTTTTACGCGACATTCTCGAAAGTTCTTGACAAAAGCATAACCGAAGTAAAAAAAGAGGGTAAAAAGAAGATTTACGCCGAAGAACCGTGTCCGAAATGCGGCAAAAAACTCGTTCTCAGATGGTCGAAAAAAGGGAATCTTCCGTTCCTTTCGTGCGAAGGCTATCCGGAATGTGATTTTGCCGGAACTTTTGAGAAGGACGGTGAAGTCTACCACCTCAAAAACGAAGCAGAAGAGGAAAAAAGCGTTGAACTTGACGAAGTTTGCCCGAACTGCGGAAGCAAACTCGTCATCAAAAAGGGACGTTTCGGCGAATTCAAGGCCTGCAGCGCATATCCGAAGTGCAAAACGATAATCAAGGAAGAGAAAAAAATCTGCAACTGCCCGAAATGTGACGGTTATATCACGGTTAAACGTTCCAAAAAAGGGAAACTTTTCTATGGCTGCTCGAACTATCCGAAATGCGATTTCGTCAGCTGGTATAAGCCCGTCGAAGGTGAAGTCTGCCCCGAATGCGGAGCGGCGTATATCGTTGAAAAGAAAAGAAGCGGCAAAGTCTGCCAGATCTGCGGTCACAAAATAGAGGATTAAACCTCTTTTGTAGAGACGTTCCATGAAACGTCTCTATGCAAAATATCAATAAAATCAATATGTTTTAATCGTTCAGAACTTTCAGGATTTCTTCAGCCAGTTCTTCTGTGATTCCCTTAATCTGCATCAGATCTTCTACGCTTGCCTCTTTTATCGCGGAAATCGTGCGGAATTTTTCAAGCAGGGCTTTCTCACGCGCTCTGCCGATACCTTTGATTTTTGAAAAGGGGAGTCCGAGCTTTTCCTTGCGCTGCTCCCGGTTGAAAGTTATCGAAAAACGGTGAGTCTCGTTTCTGACCGCTTTCAGAAGCATCGCAAAGGCGGCGTCCTGCAGCACGAGTTCGTTTCCTTTTCCGTCGATCAGAAGTTCCATTCCTTTCACGTTGTGACGGTCTTTGATGATTCCTGCCACCGGAACAAAGCCCTGAATTATCGAATTTACCGATGAAACCTGTCCTTCACCTCCGTCGATAAGCAGCAGTGTAGGCTTTTCGAGCGAATTTTCCTGCCAGCGTTTGAGAAGACGTGCCGCCACTTCGCGCAGACTGCCGAAATCATCGACTCCTTCGACCGTTTTGATTTTGTATTTTCTGTATTTCTGCCTGTTGAATTTTCCGTTTTCCCACCACACCGCGCCGGCAACGTTGTATTCGCCGTAAAGCGTTGAAATGTCGAGACACTGTATCGAAGAAACGGGCGTTTTGAGGAATTTCGAAATCACCGAAAGTGCCTTTTCCGTTTTTTCGGAGTCGTTGAAGAAAACGCGCATGTTCTGGTCGATGTTGGTCTGCAGCATTTTTAGTATTTCACCGCTGACAGCTCCCGTTTTTCTGATTTTCCGCTGCAGGATTGCCGAAATCTCGTCTTTCGTCAGCGTTTCGGGGAAAAGAAAAATTTTGTCGGGCGTCTCTTTTCCAGAATAGAACGAGGTGAGGAACGTTGCTGTCCAGCTTGACATTTCTTCGAATATTCCGGAAGCGGAGCAGGATTTGAGCGAGATCAGTTTTCCTTCACTGTATCTTGCCGCTGCGGCGAAAAGAGTGTCTCCGACTCTTTTGAAGCAGAAAAAGTCTTCAGCGCCGCTTCCTGAAAACTCGACGCTGTACTTCCGTCTTATGTCCGGCAGAAGTTCCAGTAAATCCCGCAGCTTGGCCGCTTTTTCAAAGTCGAGCACCTTTACGCTTTCTGCGATACCGTCTTTTATGACAGCTTCGATTTCGTTCCATTTTTTCCCCTGAAGAGCTTCGATCGTGTTTTTTACGTTTTCAAGATATGCCGCTCTGTCGGCATCTTTTCTGCACGGAGCGGGACAGAGTCCGATCTGGGAGTTGATGCACCCTTTCGGGTGACGGTCTGAGCAGTATTTGAGCGGATAGAGCGTCTGAATCAGCTTTTTCAGCGAATTCAGAAGGTTCACCTGAGTGAAAGGACCTCTGAACGATTTCAGTTTTTTGGTGAGACGCCTCGTCGTTATGAGGCGCGGCCACTCTTCGTCTGTCACCGCGAGATAAGGATAGGTTTTGTCGTCCTTCAGATTGATGTTGAACATCGGCTGCCTGTTCTTTATGAGAAGATTTTCGAGAATCAGCGCTTCCGATTCGGAATTAGTCATTATTATTTCAACGCTTCCGGCGTTTTTCATGAGCGAACTTATCATCGGGCGGCTGTCGGTTCCCGAAATATACTGCGAAACGCGCGCTTTGAGATTTTTCGCCTTACCGATGTAAATCACTTTGCCCAATTTGTTTTTGAACTGGTATACTCCCGGGGTTTCGGGAAGTTTTTTCAGCAGGAACTCGTCAATTATGTAGGAATTACCGATGTTTTCCGTCAAAGCAGCCTCCTCAGAAAAGCGCATATTTATAGCAGAAAGCTGCCGTTTTACAAATTGATTTTTTTTTCATTAGATTGGTTCTAAAAATTTGCTTTGAAAAAATAATTGATTACCATCGCATGTTTTGTTTTGGTATTTTTGGAGAAACAGATGAAGAATTTTATGATTTTGCTTTCAGTTGTTATATTAACTTTATTTGTATCTTGTTCGAGGCTGGATGACGAACTCTGGTATGGCGGCTATGACGAAAGCTATGACAGTGAAGACGATGATGCAGACACAAGCACTATGGATGAAACCGATAGCGAAAATTGATTCCGATTAAATTCTATAAAAATTTGATTTAAAAAAATAATCGACTATTATCTTCCGGTTTGTTTTGTTTTGGCAATTTTAAATTGGAGAAACAGATGAAGAATTTTGTGATTTTACTTTCCGTTATTATGTTAGCGGTATTCCTATCATGTTCGAGGTTGGATAACAAAAATTGGTATGATAAACCGCCGGCTGACGTAGTTAGCCAACATGATGATTCTGATTCCGGTCATAAAAAGCCTGACGACGGTGATACAGCCGATGATGGAGATACGAATCAGGATGACACTGATACTGTCGATACTGATGATGCAGACACAGTAGATACCGTAGATACTGACGATGCGGACACAGTAGATACCGTAGATACTGACGATGCGGACACAGTAGATACCGATGATGCAGACACCGTAGATACTGACGATGCGGACACAGTAGATACCGATGACGCAGACACAGTAGATACAGTAGATACTGATGATGCAGATACCGTTCCGGACAGCGGCAGCGATGACGACGCAGATACGGATACAGTAGATACTGATGATGCAGATACCGTTCCGGACAGCGGCAGCGATGATGACGCAGATACAGATACAGTAGATACTGATGATGCAGATACCGTTCCGGACAGTGGCAGCGATGACGACGCAGATACAGTAGATACTGATGACACAGACGGTGACGATACCGATGATGAGGATGATGAGGACATAGACGGAGACGATACCGATATACCTGACGAAGAAACTTATGAAGTCGGTTGGTCAAACTTTCAATATCCTGACCCCGAAGATATCTTTCACATCAATGCAGGTGAAGAACAGACATATTACGGCAGAGTTCTCGTTGTTGGAATCACGGATCTGACTCCTGGTGTTTCCGAAGCAACTTCGGTAAAAGCCAAATTCGGTTGCAGACCCGCAGATTCATCAGAAGAATTTGACTGGAATGATGCGTCCATTAACGAAGCTTCAAATCCGGATTTCGGAAACAATGATGAGTTCGCGTATACATACTCATTTCCCAATGCCGGCAGTTTTGAATGCAAATTCAGGTATAGTGTTGACGGTAGCGAGTGGAAGGAAAGTGCTCCTGATGTGACTGAAGACTCGCTTATGGTTATGGTAAGTTCGACGGAAGAACCCGATGACGATGCAGACACACTAGAACCTGATGATGATGCAGACACTGTTGATACCGATGACGCGGACAGCGAAAACGATGACGATGCTGACACGGTAGA
>JAGCXM010000045.1 GCA_017961325.1 bacterium
AGGAAGAAGAAGTTAAGCCTGCTCCTAAGAAGAAATCAAAAAGCAAATCGAAAAAAAGCGCTAAGGAAGAACTTGACGACCTTTTTGACGACTAATCACAACAAATCCCAATAAAATCCTGATAGAATCCGCATCTTTTAATTTGTTTCCGTTTTAGAGACGTTTCATGAAATGTTTCTACTGATTTAGAACCAGTCCTTTTTCTTGAAATACCAGACGACGAGCCCAGAGAACATTATTGAAATTATTACGAAAACGGCGAAAGCATAAGGCGATTTGTCGCCGGGAAGCTGAATGTTCATGCCGTAGATGGAAGCGAACATGACGGGAACCGTGAGAACGATCGTGATGATCGTGAGAAGTTTCATTATGTTGTTCAGTTTGTTTGAAATGATCGAGCTGAATGCCGTCATCATTTCGCTGACGATGTTGTTGTAGATCGAAGACATCTCGATTCCCTGCTTGGTTTCAGTCACGATGTCGTCGATTTTGTCGTCGTTGTCGTCATTTGCCGGAACGATTCCGATCTTGCGCAGTTTCATCGCCATGAATTCGTTCGACTTCAGTGCCGTCGTGAAGTAGACGAGACTTTTTTCGAGGTTCAGAAGTTTTGCCAAATCTTCGTTTCTGCTCGTTTCCTGAATCTTTTTCTGAACGATCGTGATGATGTTGCTTATCTGTTTGAGGTAAAGCAGGAAAAGCTGCGTCGTGTCGAAAAGTGTTGTGAGGATAAAATCGTCTTTCGCAAGACTTCCCAGATACTTTTTCTGCATGTTTTCTATCATTTTCGATACGAAATCGGTCTGCATTCCGCAGACGAGAAGTATCGTGTTTTCGGCAAAAATGATACCTAGCGGAATAGTTCCGTACATTTCGTCCTCGTCGGTCGAATCGTAATACGGAATTTTCACGATGACCAGCTTGTTGTTGTCGTCCTCTTCGATTCTCGCCCTTTCATCCATATCAAGAGCGTATTCGAAAAAGTCAGCCGGAATTTTGAGTTCCTTGCAGAGAAAGTCGATTTCCTCCTGCCCCGGATCTGTCACCGTAATTAACGTGTTCTTATCTAACTTGTTGATTTGTTTGAGTTTTTTTGCAAAAGGTTTGTAAACCCTGATGCTTTCGTGAATGTTGCCTTCACGGTCGCGGATAATGCCGGGAATGTTTCCGAAAAGAGCTTCCTGCGCCTGCCTTGACTCTTTGTCGATTTCTTCGATGAGTTCGTGGATTTCGTTCTTTTTTTCGTCATCAAGGGCTGAAAGTATCTGTGTGTGGATGTTTTCAGGCAGTTCGTAAAGAAGTTCTGCGAGTTGTCTGCTCGACATCTGCGAAGTAAGCTGGTTTTTGACGTCGTCTTCAAATTCAGAGAATATGTCGGCAACGATTTCTTCATCTATAAATGAAAAAATCTGAATTATTTCGGGAATATCCAATGCTTCAAAGAAGTTCGCGACAACATCTGGCGGGTTGGATTCGGCGAAATCTTTAATATCGTCATAAAGTCCGTCCTCCAACATTTCCCTGATTTCTTTTACGAGAAGCGTATTTTTCATTGTGTCCTCCCGTCGAATGCGGGAGAAAAGGATCCGGACTGTTTCTCCTACAACCGACTAAAAAAATCTGCCGCGCAACTGAAAGGATCGTCCATTTCACCCTCAAAAAATAAACCGCAGTATTTTAGTGTTTTTTGAAATTTTTGCAAGATTTTTTTGTCCGGAAACGGAAATGCAATTTAATTTATGATGGCCGAAATCAGCATATTTATTATAAAATCAACCGAAGATTTGCGGACTTTTTCGCGGTCTCCTTCAAAATGAGCTGTTTTAGAAACGGTTTTTCCTCTAAAGAAGAGACCGAAGCATACGGTTCCGACCGGTTTTTCAGCCGTTCCTCCGGTTGGTCCTGCGATTCCGGTTACAGAAAACGCGATGTCGGCTCCGCTTCTTGCCGCAGCACCTTCCGCCATCTCTCTGGCACATTCTTCGCTGACAGCTCCGAATTTTTCCAGAGTTGAGAGCTGAACCCCAAGGTTTCTGTGTTTCGAATCGTTAGAATAGGTAACGAAACTTTCGCTGAAAACAGCTGAAATGCCGTCAACGGATGTGATTTCTGCTGCGACCATGCCGCCGGTGCATGATTCTGCACCGCTTATCTTAATCTTTTTTTCTTTGAGAATTGCTCCCAATTTCTGAATTTCCGACATTTTTCCTCCTTAAAAAGGCATAAGTTTGAAGCCTTCGAGTTTTTTGCCCGCCTCTTTCTGCGATTCTTCCAAAAGTTTTACGGGATCCTGATTCCGCATTCCGGAAATGACCGGATAGCGTTTGATAATCGCGCCGTCACTTACCGTAAAAAATCTGCCGTCACGCTCGAAAGCGACGCTGTATGCCGTGTATTGAAGTTCGAACTGCATTGTTTTCTGGGAATCGTCTTTGTTTCTGAGAACGACTTCCCTGCCGGCCGAAATGAACATTCTGCCGTCATCCGAAAATGCGACAGCATTGACCGCACCTGAGTTTTCGGAGAATGTTTCAACAATCTTTTTGGATTTTATATCCCATTTGCTGACAACCCCGTCCTCGTCGGCAGAAATTGCAGTTGCATTATCTGGAGAAATCGCGATTGAAAGTATCGACTTCCCGACACCTTTAGTACCGAAAATCATTCTGCCGTCCGGAAAACTCCTGAAATTTATTTCGCCGTTGCGTCCGGCACTTGCTATAATCGAGCCGTCAGATGATACATCCACGGTGTTGATCGGATTTTCGTGCTCGAAAACTTTTACCACTTTTCGGTTCGGAACGTCAAAAACGTTGATTTTCCGGTCCTTGCCGGCCGAAACGATAAATTTTCCGTTTTTTAAGAATTTTATTGCCGAAATCTGCTCCGAATGAAGCGGAAAAGAAAAAATCATCTTTCCTTTCATCGGATTCCAGAACCGCAGAACTCCGTCGGAATCGCCTGTTGCAAGAAACTGTCCGTCAGGAGAAAAGGCGATGCTGTATGAAACCGTTCCTTCAATTCCGAAAGATGAAATCACGGATTCGGTCGCGATATCCCACAATTTTATCGTAGAATCCCAGCTTGAAGAGGCTAAAAATCTGCCGTCAGAAGAGTAGGCTATGGATGGGATGTATGTCGTATGTCCGCGTAATCTTTGCATTTTTTTATCAAAATCCGTAGCCCATAGTTTTAACGAACGGTCCTCGCCGACAGAAACAAGCGAATTTCCCATAGGCAGAAAAGCAAGCGAATAGACTGCGCCGGAATGTCCTTTCAAATCGTCAATCTGCCTTGTTTTCAGGTTTATCAGCTTTATCGAACCGTCCCGCGCAGCTGCTGCAGCAAATTTTCCGTCACTTGAAATGTCTATTGAAAAGAAGGCGTCCCAATGCTCGAAAACGTTAAGCGGCTTGTTGAAGACAGTGTTCCAAACGGCAAATTTTTTGTCGTAACTTGCAGAAACGAAATGTATTCCGTCGTTCAAGAACCTGACGGAAACCGTAGCTTCGGTATGAAAATCGAAAACTTTTTCGATATTTCTCTTTTGGATGAGATAAATTCTGCCTGAACTGTCCGAAACAAGAATTTTTTTACCGTCCGGCGACCAGTCGATTGCACGGACGGTATTTTCAAGCTCGAACCTGTCTACTGCCGAGAGAGTGAGATCGTCGGCTTTTACGATCCAGAGAGTTTTTTCCGTTCCGCCGAATGCGATGAATTTGTTCCCTGGAGATACGGCAAGGGCGTAAATTTCTCCCGCAAGAGTCGGGGAAGATTTGATTTTCGCGCCGTTCGCGGCATTCCACAGGACAAGCGTGTTGTCCCAGCTTCCGGTAGCGATAAATTTTCCGTCCGATGAGAATCTTACCGCGCTCACTTCGTCCTTGTGACCTCCGAGAGTGAATTTTTCAGTCCCGTCGGCTGCATAAACAACAACTTCCTTATTCTTGCCGGAAACGGCGAAAAGCGATCCGTCTGGAGAAACAGCGACACTTCTTGCATCAAAATCGAGTAAGGCCAGATTCTTTTTGAAAGCGTCGTTGCCGTAAACAGAAGAGAGGTAGAGCTGTGACTCTATTTTCAGCATGTGGTCACGTGTTTCTTTAATGTTTTCAGTAAGATAAGAATCGGAATAATGCCACGGGCTTTTTGAGTTGAACGGAGAGTGATAGAGTGAGGCCGCAGCAAAAATCCCTGAATCAGAATATTTCCCTTCTTTCAGAAGTTTTTCGGCATATTCAAGGTATCCCAGAGAGAGGTTCAGGTGGGCGGTTCTTTCACTTTCGACAGAATCGCGGTAAGCTCTGAAAACAGCCGCGGAAGCAAAAATCATGACGGCAAGGAGCAGCAGCGCGAGAACGGACATCGATTTGTTTTTTACGACAAAACGTCTGATCATTTCAAACGAACTGTACTCGTAGGCAGCTATTTTGCCGCCCGACATGAAATTTTCGATCTCTTTTGCCACTTCAAGTGCCGACTGATAGCGCAATGACGGATCTTTTGTAAGAGTTTTTGCGACGACGGCGCAGAGGTCAGGCGGAGTAGTCGGCTCGTAAAGCGTAATATCGACAGGTCGGGAAGATTTGACGTTTTCAAGCGTATCCTGGACGGTTTTTCCTTTGAAAGGCGGAACACCGGTCAGAATTTCATAAAGCACAGCGCCCAGAGAGTAGATGTCGCTTCTCTCATCAATCGCGTCGATATCGCCTCTCGCCTGCTCCGGAGACATGTAAGCCGGTGTTCCTATCGCTTTTCCTTTCAGTGTCATTCCGATATTTTCGACTTTAAGAAGACTGAGTTCGGCTCTGAGCTCGCCGGCTGTCGTGTCGTCTTCGCCTTTTACCTTCGCCAGACCCCAGTCGAGAACCACCGTTTCACCGAATTCCCCGATCATGATATTTTCCGGCTTTATATCACGGTGGATCACTCCTCGGCTGTGCGAATATGCGATTGCGTTGCAGATGTCGCGGAAATGAGGCAGCAGTCTCAGCCGTTTTTCAAGTGTTCCTGCATCTTTTATGGCCTGGGAAAGCGTCTCGCCGCGGACAAGACGCATCGTGTAATAGCGGTTTTCACCGGGTTTCCGCCCGATTTCATAGACCGGAACTATTCCGGGATGTTCGAGCTGACCTGTGACGCATGCTTCACGCAAAAAACGTGCTTCGTCCGATTTTATCTTGTCCAAAGATGGAATTTTACCGTCACTGTCACTGCTGATAAGTTCTTTCAAAGCAATCTCTCGGCCTATCGTCCGGTCGAAAGCGACCATGACCCTGCCGATTCCGCCGCGTCCGAGTTCATCCTTGACTTCGTATTTCCAGTCAGCTGCAGATTCTTTGTTTTCGCAGATAAAATCAGGTGATACGGCATCAAGCGAAACCGTTTTCGTCACATCGCTTTTTATGGAACTCTGCTTCATTTTTACTTCCCGGCACAAAAATCTTCCGTTTTTAAACCATAAAGCATCTTAACTCAAATTTATCGTAAAAAAATTACATTGATTTTATATACATATTATTCGTCCAAAAAACTTGCAGAGAGGCAAAACCCCGCTAAAATTGTCCGTTTATTGTTTGTGCTGGAGTTTTTAATGCTTGTTTCGGTTTTTATTCCTTTTTGCAACGAGGAAAAAAATCTTTCGGAAATTATAGAAAGGACGGAAAAGGGCGGTATTGCTGCCGGTGTCGGTATTGAACTCGTGATGGTTGACGACGGTTCGACTGACAATGGAGCAGCTGTTGTTGAAAAAGCTGCTGAAACAAAACCTTGGGTTCATCTTTTCAAACACCGCAAAAACCGAGGTTTGACAGAGGCGATGAATACCGGTTTTAAAGAATGTCACGGCGAAATCATAGTTTTTCTTCCCGCTGATTTGGAGTCCTATCCCGATGAAGATATTCCGAAACTCCTCAAAGCTTTTGAACCCGGTGTCGACATTGTCTGCGGACGGAGACAGAAAAGGCGCGAATTTAAAGTGTTTCTGTCTAGGATATATAATGAAATCAGCCAGTTTCTTTTCGGAATAAAATTGGGTGACATGAATTGGATAAAGGCTTTCCGCAGAGAGTGTCTTGAAGATCTGGAGCTTAGAAGCGACTGGCACCGTTTTATTGTTCAGATTCTATGCTCGAAAGGTTATAAAGCGGTTGAAGTTCCAGTTTTGTGGCACAAACGCCACAGCGGAAAAAGCCATTTCGGGCTTAAAAGGATTCCGATTTCCTTTTTCGATTCGATAGCCGTAAAATTTATTCTTACTTTTACCAAGGCTCCGATGCGCATTTTCGGCTCTTTCGGTTTTATTCAAGTCGTAATTTCGCTGCTTATAGTAGCCTGGATGCTTTACGGTCAGTTTATTCTAGGAAAATCTGTTTTCAGAATGCGCCCGATGCTTTATTTCAGTCTGGGTCTTTTTCTTTCAGGTCTGATTTTTGTTTTTATGGGATTTTTGGCAGAACTTATCGTCAGTTTGCGTGATGATATTAAAAAAATGAAAGATGATGTGGTGAAAAAATGAAGAAAATATCGACACTTATAGCTGTTATCCTTATTCTGGCAACGCTTTTTCCCTTTTATTTTGTAAGAAAGCACCTTATTGAAAACGAAAGACCGAAAGTAGAGACGATTGCAGCCTATCCCGAGCCTGATTTCGCAAAAATCATGTTTATGGGAATGAACGCTTTCGCTGCTGATCTTATTTTTGCAAGGTCGCAATATTATTACGGAAGCCACTATGTTACCGACAGAACCTATAATTTGCTTGAACAGATGATCCGTGTTATCATGGCGCTGAATCCGAGTCTTGACTATGCTATTCCGTTCGGTGAAGCGGCGATTTCCTCAATGAGGACCGAAAGTGCCATAGAATCGGCTAATTCACTGCTGAGACTGGGGCATGAACTTTATCCGAATGATTACTATTACGTGTTTAATCAGGGATATAACTACTACATCTATCTTAACGATATGGAAAAGGCCTATCCTTTGATGTATGAAGCAGCAAACATGAAAGGCGCACCTTCGAAGATCATATGGCTCGTAAACCATGTCGCAACGATGGGCGGCGGATACAGACTCGGTTACGAATATACGAAAGAAAGACTTGAAAAGGCTAAGGACAAGTACATGCGCGACCAGTTTGAAAAAGAGCTTCATCATTTTGCCAATCTTCTGAACCTGAGCGATGCGGCTGAGGAATATTACAAAAGATTCGGAAAGTCGCCGGACAAGGAACTTACGGAGCTTGTAAGAACGAAAATCGTTTCTGAAATTCCGAAAGGAGTTTACGGCGGAGAATACTACTACGATGAAAAGGACAGAATCGTAAAGACGACTTCCGAAGGCGACAGGCAGTACGGACGCAAGAAGGAGACCGAGGAAAAAGAAAAAAGGCAGGAAAATGAAAAAAACGGTGGCGGCAAATCTGATGATTAAGATTAATGTGTTGGATTTATTGATAAAAACTGGATTATTCGATGGATTTTTACGGCTCAGGCATTGCTTTTTCACTTTTTGAAAATGCAAACACGAGAATTGACACGTTTCTTGCTTCGATACTCAGAATTTCAAGATCTTCCGTTCAAAGGGGCATAAAAGGCGAAAATCTTTCGATAAATGGAAAAATCGTAACAAAATCAAGTGTTTGCAAATTGAAAAAAGGTGATTTGATTGAGTTCGAAATGGAAGAGCCTGAACAGGTTTCTGCTGATCCTGAAGATATTCCGCTCGACATCATATTTGAAAACGACAGCTTTATAATAGTCAACAAACCGGCCGGACTTCTTGTTCATCCGGGAAACGGCCATCCGAATGGAACCTTGCTCAACGGAATAGTCAACCATTTGAATTTAAAGGAAAAATCAATCAATACTCCGAATTTCAGAGCCGGGATCGTCCACAGAATCGACAAGGACACTTCGGGACTTCTCGTTGTTGCAAAAAACGAAAAAACTCTCGAAGAACTTTCTGAAAAATTCTCACGCCACGACATAAAGCGCGAATACGGCTGCATCGTATGGGGAAAACTGAAGGAACGGAAAGGTACGATCGAAACGTTTCACGGAAGAGATCCGAAAAACAGGCTCAGATTTTCGCCGGATGTCAGAAACGGAAGAAGAGCTGTGACGCACTATGAAGTCGTTGACGAATACAGATATGCATCGCTGCTGAAGATCACGCTCGAAACCGGCAGGACGCATCAGATAAGAATGCACATGAAATATCTGGGACACCCGATACTAAACGACGAACTTTACGGCGGACTGCGCAGATCACCCGATGCCGCACTCAACAAACTGCTGGCTGCTTCGGGAAGACAGCTGCTTCATGCCGGAGTTCTGGGATTTTCGATTTCATGCGGAAATTTTTTGTTCAAATCTGATTTTCCTAACGATATTAAAGAGATAAAGCAATATTTTGAAAAGATTTCAGGAGGGTAAAATGGCAAGAACTGCGCTTATTTTGGAAACCAATCCGGTAATTACCGAAAGATATCTGGATTATACCCACGATTCCGACTGGCGTATAATGCTCAAAGACACCCTGAACGGATTTCTTGAGAAACTTCAGCAGGAAAAATTCAGTCTGATAGCTGTTGAAGAGTCGCTTGTTCCACAGGGAATAATTCAGATGATGAAATCTACCGGGATACCGCTGATTCTTTCCACAAACACGAAAAAAGCTGATGTGCAGACTCTGCCGAGAAACTTTAACCGCACGGAATTACTAACTGTTTTCGACAGGCTTGTTCCTCAGATCAAGGAGGAAACCGAAGAAGAAAACGGCGAAAAGAATAAATCTTCAGGAGGGCATGACGAAGTTCATGCGATTCTTTCCGATCTTGAAGACGAGGAAGAGGATTTTTTCGAGCTTTCATCGAACGACGTAGTTTTAGAACCTTCAAACACGCAGCATGAAGAAGAGATTGTAGAAAAAGATGACGGAAGGATTTCAGACAGTTCTTTTGAAACTTTTGAAAGAAACGGTTTCGACAGCGAAGAATTCATGAGCGACGAACAGAATGTCGAACCGGATACGGTAAATCTTGAAAGTACGGAGAAAAACGAAAAGAAAAGTTCGAAATCCAATCTTTTTGCTCCGCCTCCGCTTTCCGTTTTCGACGAACGGAATTCAGAGATTGACGATTTGGTAAATTCTCTTTCGGTCGATTTTAAGCCTAAAGACGGAAACAATGCGATAAATCTGAGTTTGAAAGAGGAAAAAACGGAAAAGAAATCGGAAGAAAAAGTTGAAAATAGAACAGAAGAAGAAACTGAAGAAAATCAGAGTATCGGACATAACGGCAAAGATTTCGACGATTTTCTTTTCGGAAACTCTTCCGCTCAGGAATTTAATATGGATAACGATGAAGAAAATCATGAAGAAACGGTCGGAATTAAACCGGTTTCGAAGCATAATGATGAGAAAACTGCTGAAATTAATAATGATTCTGAAACGGAAACCGAAAAAACGGCAGATACTTCCGATGGTGCGATAAAAGCAGCCGTAAACGAATGGCTCAACAGAAACGCAAGAAGCATAATCAAAGAAATCGTGCTTGAAGAGCTTGCTTCGCTTTCCGGTAAAAACAATGATTAAGAGGGTCGTTTCTTTGGATGTAGGAATGAAGTTCGTCGGAGTTGCGGCAACGGATCCTACTTGGAATTTTCCGGTAATTATAGGCACTTTGAAAAGAAAGGACTCTATAAATGACGATTTGGAAAGGCTGAAGGAAATGCTCGATTTCGGCATTGCCGCATTTGCGATAGGGTATCCGATGCAAAGCAACGGGGAAGAGGGAAGTTTTATGCCGGTGATCCGTGGTTTCGAGCGGAGATTGAAAGAGATATATCCTGATATCCCGTTTTTCGGCGTAGACGAGTTCCGCTCTTCGGAAGAGGCTGTCGTGATAAAAAACATTCATGCAAAGAATTACCGCGAGAAAAAGCGCTCAGGAGTGATTGATTCGACTGCAGCCGCCATAATTTTGGAAAGATTCATGGGGTCTGCCGATTTTAAAAAACTGAAGGAAAGCTGTATGGGGATTTAAATGAAAAAACTGACCGGAAAGGAAAAGAAATATTTGAGAGGTTTGGCTCACGCGCTGAATCCCGTCGTTCTTATCGGAAGAAACGGCTACACCGAGCAGGTTGAAGCGCAGATTGACGAGGCTCTGACCGCGCACGAGCTGATAAAAATCAAATTTATAGATTACATTGACGAGAAAAAGGAGATAGCGGCCGAAATTGCCGGAAATTTGAAATGCGAGTGCTGCGGCTCAATCGGACATACCTTCATTTTTTTCAGACAAAATGAAGAACCGGCGAAAAGAAAAATAGAATTTTAACATTTTTGACGGTCTGTTTTTTTGAGAAAATCACTTTTTTTATTGTTTTTTTTCTTTATTTTTTTTGCTTTTGACGTTTTTGCCGCAGATATCGTATCCGAAGTCGTCTGGGACAGTCCGCTGAAACGGACTGATTTTGAAAGACTTATAAAAATCGAAGAAAACGAGCCTCTTTCAATCAAGAAAGTGCGGCGTACGGTAAAACTTCTATATGCTTCGAAAAAATTCGAGCAGATTAACGTAACTTCCGAGAAAACCGGGGAAAATAGGATAAGAATAACAATACATGCTGTTCCCCAGCTCGTCATTGAAGATATAAAAATCCACGGAAACTACCACATAACCGACAGAGAGTTGAAACTTGCCACCGGAATCGGGCTCAATTCACTCTATTTTGAAGACGATCTCGTAAGAATACGCGAAGAAATTATCTACTATTACCGTGAAAACGGCTGGTTTTCGGTCAAAGTTGGCATTGAATCGGAAAAAATTTCACCTACTGCGGTAAAAATAACGATAAAAGTCACGGAAGGGACTCAGGAAAAATTCAAGGAATTCAAAATTATCGGGAAATTCAACAAAACAGAATTCAAGAAGCTGAAATTCGACCTTGAAACCTCTTTCAAAGGAAGTCCGTATACAGATAAAAATGTGACTGAAATCGAATATTTCGTTATTGACAGATATAAAAACGAAGGATTTCTGAATGTTTCGGTAACATCGAAAAAGCATAAAAACGGGATTCTTGCCCTTGAAATAAAAAAGGGAAGCCATTTTTCGATAAATATTGACGGTGCATACTGGTTTTCTCCCGATACTATAAAAAAAGTGATAAACGAGATTCCCAATTATCACTTCGACATGGGAGGCGTTCGTAAAAAATTGGAAATTCTTTATCAGTCTTACGGTTTTCACGATGCCGAAATCAAGGCGGAAATCTTGGAAAAGAAGGTTCTCGGTGAAGTTGAAAGCACCGTCAGCATTACGATCATGGAAAACGAGCGCCGGTTTATAAGCAGAATTGTTCTGAACGGTGCAGGCAGCGAAAGAAACCGGAAAATCGTTACCGAAAGGCTCACCGACTTCATCACCGACAGGATTGAAGAGGAGAACTTCCCTTTGATTATGATGAACAGAACCCACGTAGGAGGCGGTTATACCGATGCCGACGGATCGCGCGAAAGGACTTTGAAGGACAGTAAGAAAGACAAAGTCGGAAAGCCCGATTCACCGCACGCAATTCCGAAAGCATACCTTGAAGAAATCAGGGAAATGACTGAAAAAATTTATCAGAACGAAGGATATGCCGATGTCGAAGTTGCCGATGTCGCGATAACCGACAGCGGCGGAAAACTGGATTTGACCATAAATCTGACCGAAAGAACACAGTATTTTTTGTCGGGAGTGGAAGCTTTCACCGGTAACGAAAAACTTGATAAGGAGTTGAAAAAAAAGATAAAACTGCCGAAACCGATTCCTTACAACGAAAGACTTGTTCAGGCCTACCAGAAAAGAATTTCAGATTTTCTGATCGGCGAAGGATACATTTTTCACCTTGTGACGCACGAGGAAAGATACGAATCGGACAAGGTTTTCATAACTTTCAATGTCGAATATCTTTTCAAGGTCAAGGTGACCGAAGTCGTAATTGCTGGAAACTACCTGACCGCGACCTGGGTCGTCAGACACATTTTGAGAATAAATCCGGATGATGTCCTCGAGGGAGATTCGTTCCAGTACAGCCGGAGAAATATGCTTCAGACAGGCATTTTCCAATCGGTTGACATCGATTTTATCGACCCCGAAACTCCGAATTACGAAAAGGATCTGGTTGTAACGGTGAGCGAGTTGGAGCGCTTCAAAGTTTCGCCGAGTGTCGGAATCAGCAGCGATGAAGGAGTTCGCTTCCTGGGCTCTTTCGAGTGGAAAAATATGATGAAATCGGGAGTCTCTTCAAAATTCAGTCTCAAGGTTTCACGAAAAATCGAACTTTTTATGAACGACAGATTCAGAAAATACTATTCCGAAGATTTTTCGTCATGGCAGAGAACCGAAAGAAAAGTAACCTTGACCTTCCTTTTTCAGGATACCTACATCCCTAAAGTTCCGCTTTCATCCCAGATTGACGCATTCCATATTCACGACATCAGGAGCAACGGCGGACTTCCCTACATGATTGACAAGAACGGTCTCTATTTCAGTATTTTCAGGCGTTTCAGCAACAATTACTACTTTTCAACCGGTTTCGAGCTTGCCTACAGATACGAAAAGGACTACGAGGTCGCGAAAGGGGGAAATGTAACTTATGATACTTTGCAGAGGCTTGTAATTTCACCTGAAATAAGAGGTTATTTCGATTTCAGGGATTCGATTTTCTTCCCGACGAAAGGTTGGAAACTTTCCCTGAGATACCAGAACACCTCTTCGCTGGCCGGCGACAGAACCTTTTATTCGCTGTTTGACGGAAATATCGCGATCTATGTTCCGCTGCATTACAGAACCAATTTTGCCGGAGATCATGTCGCGACCGACCGCTTCATTTTCCACTCGTTCCTCTCTTCCGCGTTTCTTGTTCCGCATTCAGGCGAACTATCTTCCGACGATGTCCTTAAATTGGGCGGAAACTCGACAATGCGCGGATTTTACACGAACGAACTTCTCCCGATTGATCAGAAAAACGAAATGGCGGAAGGGAAATTCTATATGTTTATGAGAAACGAACTTCGCTTCAAGCTTATAACAGACCTTTATCTCATAGGTTTTTTCGATATGGGTAACCTGTGGGAGGAAATCACGCATGTAGGAGAAGGCGAACTTTTCCGTTACGCTTCGGGCGGCGGTCTGCTTTACGCTTCTCCGATAGGTTCGATAACGGCGCAGGCAGGATTTAACCTAAAACCGAGGGAAGGAGAAAACACATGGACGATACATGTATTTCTTTCAACTATGTAAAAGCACGTATCTTATTGATAGTGCTGATTGTTTCTTTTATGCTTGTTGCGTGCGAGGATAGTTATGAAGGCAATTTCTGCGGAGGACAGACTGTTTCTGTAGCGGGTCGCGCAGAAGACGATTTGTATATAAAAAGTTCTTTCAACAACTGGTCTCTTGCAACGCCGATGACATACAGGGACGGAATCTGGAGTGCCGAACTTTTTCTCAGGCCGGGGAACTATCCCTACGAATTTTTCTCGGCAAAGACGAAGAAATCTTTCCTGGACGGCACGAATCCGCTCACTATGTTCGATAAAGGCATTCCTTACAGCAAACTTGTTGTGAAAGACTGCCGCTATCCGGCGATAGAACTTGCAGGAAAACCTGAAGTTTCGGGTAAAAACATCAGATTCCGGATTAAATTCAATGCCGGGATTTCAGGCAAAAACCCAGATTTCAGCAAATCGGAGATTATGCTCGGACGTGAAGCTGCGGATTATTCGTTTGATGAAAAAACAGGAATGATTTCAATAGATTATGCTGCTGACAGCTTTGGAAAATACACATGGTCTTTCAAAATTTTCGATGCCGACGGTTTTGCTGCTGAGGTCCTAACGGTGCCGGTTTGGATAGAGGAGAAACCCTTTGAATGGGAAAACGCCTTCATGTATCAGCTTATGACGGACCGTTTCAGCAACGGAGATGCGTCGAACGATTCCCCTTTTGCCGATATTGACGAAAAGGCGAACTGGCAGGGCGGCGACTTTCAGGGGATTATCAACAAAATTGATGAAAATTATTTCACGGATATGGGGATAAACGTTCTCTGGATCAGTTCTCCGATTGCGAATACCGAAAATCCCGGCAAGGGGATGGGAGGAGACAGCCGGTATTACGCCGCATATCACTCATACTGGCCGATTGCCACGGGCTGGTGCGATGAACTTCACATTCCGGGGATGGATTCGCCGATTGAAAAGCATTTCGGAACGGAGGAAAAACTGCACGAACTGATTCAGAAAGCTCATAAAAAGGGCATCAGAATCATGTTCGATTTCGTGCCGAACCACGTTCACACCGATTCCTATCTCTGGAAAACCTACAAAAACCGCGGCTGGTTCCACATGGCTGCGGACGGGCTTCCGAAAAATGCCAACGGCGGATATTCCTGCGGCTGGGAAAGGCCGGTAGAGTGCTGGTTTACCGACTACCTGGCAGATATAAACTACCAGAATGACGAAGCGATGGAAGCTGTCATCAGCCATCTGATATGGCTCATTCAGGAGTTTGACATCGACGGACTGCGTCTTGACGCGATAAGGCTGATGGAACTTGCTTTCACGACGACGCTGAAAACTGCGATTCAGAGAAAAGTGACGACGACGGGAATCCTTTTTTACATGATCGGCGAAACTTTTACGGGTGATATGGGCTGGGATGAAATCGGCTCTTATCTCGGTCAGGACAAACTTGACGGACAGTTCGATTTTCCGCTTTATCATCACATAGTGAGGACTTTTCTGCTTCAGAGCGAGAATTTCGAGACTTTCACCGGATTTCTGAAAACCAATGATTTCCGCTACCGGAATGATTTTTACAATGGTTCGATTATGGGAAATTTCATCGGAAACCACGATGTGGCGCGTGCTCTGAGCCTTGCAAACAGAGATTTTGACGGTGTTTCTTCGCAGGGCGGAGCGGAAGCCGATCAGAAAGTGTGGGCAAATTCTCCGGAGCTGCCGGAAGACGGACTTCCCTTCAAAAAAATGCGCAACGCCCTGACTTTTATGTTCACTCATCCGGGAATTCCGATAATTTATCAGGGTGACGAGTTCGGAATGCCCGGTGCAAACGACCCTGACAACAGAAGAATGGCAGTTTTCGGCGACGATCTCAGCGCAAACCAGAAGGAGAATCTCGAACATACGAAAATACTCGGCAATTTCCGCAAAAACCATCCCGCTCTGATGAACGGAACGAGAAAGAATCTCGTTGTTTCTGAAAAAATTTACGCTTTTTCAATGACTTACGGCGACGATACGGTCATTGCGCTTTTCAACAACGGTGAAGAAGAGGAAACCGTTGAAATCGACATTTCGTCCTTGAAACTCGGCGGTACGCTTTCAACGCTTTTCTCCCGGCAAGAGATTGTTTCAAAGGAAAAAATAGAAATTACGCTTGAACCTTTCGGCGCGGAAATCGTTTATAACGGAAAATAGCTGGAATCTACTCTTCTTCACCTGCTTCGAGAACGGCTAAGAAGGCTTCCTGCGGGATCTCGACGTTTCCGAGCTGTTTCATCCGCTTCTTTCCCTCCTTCTGCTTTTCGAGCAGTTTTCTCTTTCGCGACACGTCGCCGCCGTAGCATTTCGAGGTGACATCCTTTCTGTAAGCCTTTACGGTTTCGCGTGAAATTACGGTCGAACCAATAGCGGCCTGGATAGCTACGTCATACATCTGTCTCGGTATTACGCGGCGCATCTTCATTACGAGCGAACGTCCCATCTGGTATGAATTGTCCTTGTGGACGATTACCGAAAGTGCATCCACCGGCTCGCCGTTGATGAGGATGTCCATTTTGACGAGGTTCGACTTCTCGTAGCGGTCGAATTCGTAGTCAAGCGAGGCAAAACCGCGCGAGATCGACTTCAGTTTGTCGTAAAAGTCGTAAACTATCTCGCTGAGCGGTATTTCATATTCCAAAATAACGCGGTCGGCCGCCTGGTAGATCATATTTTTCTGTTTTCCGCGCTTGTCCAGACAGAGTTTTACGAGCCCGCCGATAAATTCAGCCGGAGTGAAGACCGAAGCCTTGACGATCGGTTCCTCGATGTGGGCGATTATCTGCGGTTTCGGGAGTTTGTCGGGGTTTTCGACGATAACTTCCTCTCCGTTCGTGAGGACGACTTTGTATGCGACGCTCGGAGCCGTCGTGATGAGTTCAAGTCCGAATTCGCGCTCAAGTCTTTCCTTGACGATCTCAAGGTGGAGCATTCCAAGAAATCCGCAGCGGAATCCGTACCCGAGCGCGGTCGAATTTTCAGGTTCGTATGAGAAACTCGAATCGTTGAGGGCGAGTTTTTCGACGGCGCGCTTTACTTCCTCATATTTCGAAGTTTCGACGGGGAAAACGCCGCAGAAAACCATCTGCTTCATCGGTTTGAAGCCGGGAAGGGGAGTGTTCGTCGGATCGTTTGCAAGGGTTATAGTCTCGCCGATTCTGACGTCGTGGATCGTTTTGATTCCCGCTGCAACGACGCCTACTTCGCCGGCCGAAAGAGAGTCGACTTTTTTCAGGAAAGGCATGTATTTCGCTATTTCTATAACTTCATAATCGGCGTCCGAATGCATGAGATGTATGATGTCACCGGTTTTGATTTCTCCGTCGAACATCCTCACCATCATGCGGACTCCGACGTATGCGTCAAACCAGCTGTCGAAGACTAAAGCCCTTGTTTTCATTGAAGGATCTGTCTTGGGCGCCGGAATTTCGGTGACTATTTTATCGAGAAGTTCTCTGACTCCGACACCGGTTTTTGCCGAAACGAGGGAAGCGTCTTCGGTGTCAATTCCGATAATATCGGCGATTTCGGTTTTCGTTTTTTCAACGTCGGCGCTCGGAAGGTCGATCTTGTTGATGACCGGAACTATCGCAAGGTCATTGTCTATCGCCATATAGACGTTCGCTAAAGTCTGAGCCTCGACGCCCTGAGTCGCATCAACTACGAGGAGAGCGCCTTCACAGCTCGTGAGTGCGCGGCTCACTTCGTATGAAAAATCGACGTGTCCCGGAGTGTCAATGAAGTTGAATTCGTATTTTTCGCCCTTGTATTCGTGAAAAACGGTGACGGCACGCGCCTTTATCGTGATCCCGCGCTCTTTTTCAAGTTCCATGTCGTCAAGGAACTGCTCCGTCATCTCGCGCTCGCTTAAGCCACCTGTCATTTCGAGAAGTCTGTCGGAAAGGGTCGATTTGCCGTGATCGATATGGGCTACGATCGAAAAATTTCTGATATTATTGATGTTTTTCATACTAACCTTAAAAAAAGTTAATAAAAACCGCGCCTTTATACATATTTTCCAAATTTATGGCAATAAAAGTAAAAGAAAAATGGAACTTTGCGAAAAAATTTTTTATAGTGTTCCGGTTTTTGATTATTAACAATGTTCGGAGGAAGAAATGGAATTCAAATCTATTAAAGAATTTATCGCGATGGCAAAAGAGCACGAAACCAGAAGAATCGCTGTTGCAGCTGCTGAAGACGAGCCTGTACTTTCCGCAATCAAAGACGCGATGAAGGAAGGAATCGTAATTCCCGTTCTTGTAGGTCACGAAGAAAAAATCAAAGAGATCGCGGCTCAGATCGGCCTCAGCCTCGAAGGAATCAAGATCATCCACGAGCCGAAGCCGAAAGTTGCATGCCAGAGAGCAGTAAAGGTCATCAGAGACGGTGAAGCCGAAATCCTTATGAAAGGTCTCGTTCCGACTGCTGACCTGCTCAGAGCAGTTCTCGACAAGGAAAACGGTCTCAGAAAAGGAAGCACGATAAGCCACATTGCCTTCTTCGAAACTCCGTACTACCACAAACTCGTAGTCGTAACCGACGCGGCAATGAACATCGCTCCTGAGTTCAAAGAGAAAGTCGCGATCGTAAACAATGCTGTCGAAGCGTGCCACAGGGTCGGCATCGAAAACCCGAAAGTCGCAGTTCTCGCAGCTGTTGAAGTCGTAAACGAAAAGATGGAGCCGACGGTTCACGCTGCAATGCTCACGATGATGAACAGACGCGGTCAGATCCCCGGCTGCATCGTTGACGGTCCTTTCGCAATCGACAACGCGATTTCAAAAGAAGCATGCCACCACAAAAAGATCGTTACGGAAGTCGGCGGAGACGCCGATGTTCTCATGTGCCCGGACATTGAAGCTGCGAACATCCTCTACAAATCGATGAACTTCCTCGGCGGAGCTCATTCGGCAGCAGTCATCATGGGAGCAAGCGTTCCGATAGTTCTTACCAGCAGAGCTGATACCGAAGAATCAAAACTTTATTCGATCGCACTCGCTGCGGCAATGAAATAGGAGGAGTCATGAAAATATTGGCAATCAACCCAGGATCAACTTCCACAAAAGTAGCTGTCTATGAAGATACGAAAGAGATTCTGACTGTAAACATCAAACACGATGTAGAAGAACTGGCTGGTTTTACCTGTGTTTTCGACCAGTATGACTTCAGAAAGAATATCGTTCTCAAAAAACTCGAAGAAGAGGGAATCGACGTCGCATCCCTCGATGTCATCGCAGGCAGAGGCGGTCTCCACAAACCTATTCTCGGCGGAGTTTACGAGATCAACCCGCTTATGATCGACGACATCAAGCACCCGAAGATCGGCGAACACGTCTGCAATTTAGGTGCTCCTATAGCTTACGAGATCGCAAAAGAAGCATCGAAACTGAGCGGAAAAAACGTCAAGGCTTACACTGTCGATACGTCGGTCGTTGACGAGATGGAACCTATCGCAAAATTTTCGGGAATGCCGGAGATCGAAAGACGCAGCATTTTCCACGCACTCAACCAGAAGGCTGTTGCAAGAAGATATGCCCGCGAAAGAGGCAAGAAATATGAAGACCTCAACTTCATCGTTGCACACATGGGCGGCGGAATCTCGATCGGAGCACACAAGGGCGGCAGAGTCGTCGATGTCAATAACGCTCTCAACGGCGAAGGCCCCTTCACGCCCGAAAGAAGCGGCGGCGTTCCTGTCGGACAGCTTGTGAACATGTGCTTCAGCGGCGAATACACCAAAGCTGAGATCATGAAAAAGATCAAAGGAAACGGCGGCCTCGTCGCTTACCTCGGCACGAACAGCGCGTATGAAGTCGAGCAGCGCGTAAAAGCGGGCGACAAGGAATGGGAACTTGTTTATAAAGCAATGGCTTATCAGGTTGCAAAAGGAATCGGCGCATTGGCTGCTGCTCTTGAAGGCAAAGTTGATGTCATCATCCTCACCGGAGGAATCGCTTACGACAAAATGTTTGTCGGATGGATCAAAGATAGAGTTTCCTTTATTGCCGACGTCGAAGTTTTCCCGGGCGAAGATGAAATGAAAGCTCTTGCCGAAGGCTGCTACTACGGAATCAAAGGAGAAATTCCAGTTCACGTTTATGAATAAAATCAAGGACTTAGTCCAAAATTTCGAAAATCACGCTTCAAAAGTAAATTCCGAAAATCCGGAGTTTTTTCAAGAGGTTGCAGAAATCGCAAGAACTTACGGATACCCTCTTTCAAATGCGGCTGTTTTCAACAGGAACCTGTTGAAACTCAAAGAACTGAAATATATTCTCGTTGCCGACAATCCGGGAGTTACCGAGCAGCATGAAGAGTGCTACTTGGTCGGAAAAGCGGGAAAGACGGCACGGAATTTCTTCAAAAACAGTAATCTGGTGTGCGATTTTGACGAGGAAGTTGCCGTTCTGAACAAGACTTTCATTCACACTAAAAGTACGATCGACTTGAAAAAGCTCAAAGATTTCAGGGCCTTGTTTGAAGATTCTGAAAGATTTATGGCAGATCTGGCTATTAATATGCTTGAAGCTGCCGAGTGCGAACTCTGGATTACGGGCTGCAGCGAACTTACCGAAAAAGGACTTTTTGCCGTATATCTGAAAACTTTGCAGGAAAGATGTGCTGAAAATCCGGCACTCAAAGAAAAAATTTTCTTTTATCCCCATTTTTCTTTCGGAAATTTCAGCAGAAATCTCAATTCAGTCCGCTCGGAGCATCCCGAAATGAGCGTCAGAGAAGTATTGAAAGCGGCGACACTCGGCATTTTGTAGTTATTCTCAGGTTTTTAGGAGTTTGTCATGACAAGATTCATATCGGCGGTTTTGATTTTTTCGGTAGTTTTTTTCGGTACTTTGAATCTTTTTGCAAAAAAGAAATGCAAACCGAATAATAATCCGGTTCCGGCCGTTTACGAGGCGGCTTTCGTTGAAAGTTCGGGAACTGCCGAGGTTATGATAAAGGCGAGCGGCATAGGCTGTTCGGTTGACGAGGCGAAGAATGAAGCCAAAAAGACGGCGGTATGGTTCGTTCTGGAAGGCGGCGAACAGCCGATTCTGAAAAGCGATGCCGAAAAGACTAAGGCATACGGTTTTGAAATCAAAATGTATCAGAATCCGGACAAATACATCCGCTGGACTTCCGATATCAAATCAAAATCGAAAACCGGCGACAAAACGAAAGTTACATTTCTTTTCAGAATCGACACCGCGATGATCAGGCAGGAACTTGCTGCTGCCGGCGTGATTGCGACGATGGAGGAGATCGGGGAGGAGATAGGACTTCCGACGGTTTCCGTTTTTGCCGACAAGGGCGGTGATTTGGCGAAGACCGCCGTCACTGTCATTCAGGAATATTTTCAGGATAACGATCTTGAGGTTTTCAAGGCGTCTCAGGGTGCGGCGGTTGACAAAATAGTCAGTAAAATTTCGATGCTGGAAGGTGCCGACACCGATCCGATGCACGATATGGCGCTCACTTTGGGAACCGACGTCTACGCAAAGGCGAGCTGTTCCGAATCGCGGGGCAGCATTGGCTCCAAGGCGTCTGTCACGCTTGAGGTTTTCGAAACGGCAAGCGGAAAGCTGCTTGCTTCGACAACCGGTTATTCCGCTGAAAGGAGAGTCACCGACAAAAACGCCATCATTCAGGAGGCGGTGAACGATGCGAGTTCGAAAGTTCTTAGCCAGATCAAAAAAGAGTGGATGAAGATGGCGAAGAGCGGAAAACCGTTCAAAATCACGGTTCTTTCAAACAGTTCGAGCGGCGCTGCGGTTGATGAGGCAGTTTACGGCGCGTTGAAGAAGCTTACTAAAAAGCCGATAAAAAGGGTCGCAGGCGGAAAATCGACTTTTACGTATATCGCTTACGTCAAGGGCGTCTCGAACGCATACGAACTTTTTCAGGCGGTAAAAAAATCCTACAGCGGTCCGGGGCAGCTTGAAAAAGTCAGTGATTCAGGCTCGTTTCTTGTTTTCAAGACTGCTGAAAGCGGCGAAATAGAACTTAAAATCGAATAGGTGATGCCATGAAAAACGGGTTTCTTTCAATTTTGTTAATTTTATCCGTTTTAGTCTCCTTGCAGCTTTCTGCAGAACGGAAATCGGATGATTTCAACAAAACGAAACGGGCGGCCGAGGATGCATTCGCCGAACTGGACGGAAAAACTCCCGATCCGAAACCTGCGGGACGGTCGGATACGAAAACCGGAAAATCACGGAATCAGAGTGCGGAAGTTGCTGAGAAGAGTGGGGGAGAGTTCGATTCAATAACTGACGACGATTTTTTTCCCTTCGCAGTTTTGAAAGGCAAAGGAATCGGAAAGGATGAAAAAAGTGCAAAGATGTCGGCGCTTGCCGAACTCGGAAACTCGATAGTCGTAAATGTTTCCTCTCAGCTAAAAATGTCGCAGGAGGAGAAGGACGGCAGATATTCGCAATATCTTGAAGAGGATATAAGGACGGGATCGGATGTTTTTTTGAAAGGCGTCCGTTTCACGGAGCCGCGGAAAACTGAAGACGGTTTTGAACTCTTTGCGTTTATGACTGAAAAATCAGTAATAAATACAATAAGTTATCTTCTCAAAACAATGCCTTCCGACATAGATTCTCTTTCACGGGAAAAGTTTGACGACGTCCTTACGATGATCTATCTTTCCTATTCCCTGCTTTACGCCGTTTCCGATTCACAAGTTAGGGAAAGACAGAAATATATCAATATTCTCAATAAATTGAAGGCTGAAATAGAAAAGTCGGCGACATTCGGCTCGATTTATTTTTCGGCAAGAACCGGTGTGACGGGAAAAGTCGAAATCGCAGGGAAGGAACATGACCTTAACAAAAAAATACATCTTAAACCGGGCAGTTACGATTTTACGGTGAAATCATCCGGCTATAAAAAGCTTAACGGTAAATTCTCCGTTGCGAGGGGCGACAGGAAGTTCGTTGAAGTCATTCTTATTCCGGAAAATTCGGGCAGAAAAGAGGTCTTTCTGCGGGTCGACGGTCAGGTCAGAATGATTGACGACATCGAAAAAACTCTTCTCGATTTCGGCATCGTTCCGACTCAGAACGGAAATCTGCCGCATCAGATCGTTGTCGTTTTGAAGGAAACCGTGACTAAAGTCGACAAGTATGAAAAGTATATTCTCGAAGTGGATGTCCATACTTTCAAAAACGGGCGGAAATTCAAAATCACGCACTACGCACACCGTCCGTTTTTCGTAACCTCAGGCAACAAAAACGAAAAAGTCCGGGAGGAGAGCAGAAAAGTCTCCGTCGCAGTAGTCAAGAAGTTCCTTTCATCGATAAATTTGGACGAATTTTTCGCTGAATGAACGCCTTCCGAAAATTTAAAAAATTTATTTGACTAAGTAATTTTTATTACTTATAAGGCTTTGATTTATGTTCATTGGGGTTTGTTTTTTTAATCCTTTTTTTTATGGAGGTTTATATGAACAAGTATGTAGAAAGCGTTATCGAAAACGTAAAAGCGAAACACGCTAACGAACCCGAATTCGTTCAGACTGTAGAAGAAGTTCTTTCTTCTCTTTCACCTGTTGTTGATGCTCATCCTGAGTATGAGAAGGCTGACCTTCTTAACCGCATGACTGAGCCGGAAAGAATGTTCACATTCAGAGTTGTATGGACTGACGATCAGGGCAACACCCACACCAACCGCGGCTGGAGATGCCAGTTCAACGGCGCAATCGGACCGTACAAAGGCGGACTTCGTTTCCAGAAGAACGTTTACGAAGGAATCATTAAGTTCCTCGGCTTCGAGCAGACCTTCAAAAACTCGCTTACCGGTCTTCCTATCGGCGGCGCAAAAGGCGGCTCGGACTTCGATCCTGCCGGCAAATCTGATGCAGAAGTTATGCGTTTCTGCCAGAGCTTCATGACTGCTCTTTACCGCTACATCAGCCCGGACATCGACGTTCCTGCTGGTGACATGGGTGTCGGCGGAAGAGAAATCGGTTACCTTTACGGTCAGTACAGAAGACTTAAAGGCGTTTGGGAAAACGGCGTTCTTACCGGTAAAGGTCTTACCTACGGCGGATCGCTCATTCGTCCTGAAGCTACCGGTTACGGCGCAGTTTACTACCTTGAGAACGTTCTCAAACACGAAGGCGACACGATCAAAGGAAAAACGATCGCAGCAGCTGGTTTCGGCAACGTTACATGGGGTATCTGCAAGAAAGCTATGCAGCTTGGTGCAAAAGTCATCACCCTTTCGGGTCCTGACGGATACATCCTTGACGAAGACGGCGTAGCAACTCCTGAGAAGGTTGATTTCCTTCTTGAAATGAGAGCTAAAGACCCGATGCACGTTAAACCGTACGCTGACAAATTCGGATGCAAATTCGTAGCAGGCGAGAAACCTTGGGGCGTAAAATGCGATGTCGTTATGCCGTCAGCAATGCAGAATGACGTCAAAATGCCGCAGGCTGAAAAAATCGCTGCATGTGGCGCAAAATACTACATCGAAGTCGCAAATATGCCGACCACGAACGATGCACTCAATTTCCTTCGCGCTCAGAAACACATCATCGTTGCTCCGTCGAAAGCAGTTAACGCAGGCGGCGTAGGCGTTTCCGCACTCGAAATGTCTCAGAACAGCGAAAGACTCGTCTGGACAGCTGAAGAAGTTGACGAGAAACTTAAACAGATGATGAAGAACATCCACGACAATTCCGCAGCAGCAGCTGAAAAATACGGCCTTGGCTACGACCTCGTTGCAGGTGCAAACATTGCCGGATTCGAGAAAGTTGCAACCGCTATGATGGAACAGGGACTCTTCTAATCGAACCTGTTTTCCGGTTTTTTGCGGGGAGCTTCGGCTCCCCGTTTTTTTTGCTATTTATTTTATCTGTTTTTTAGCTATAATTTATGGTTTTTGCTTTTTGGATTAAAGGAGAAAACCATGAAAAAATTTGCTATCTTATTTATTTTGCTGGCATTTTTTGCCATTTCCTGCGGTGATGAGAAAAAAGAAGGTGAAGGAAATGAAAATTCAGCGGAAGTAGATGAAAATGGAAAAGGTGAAGTAACTGAAAATGAAGAAGAAAAGATTGAACCGATATGTCTGACGCCGAAAGCCGGCCCTTACGCACTCAAATTCACCGATATTTCGGAAAAAATGGGTGTTAAGGAACTGAATGCGCTCGGCACTCAGATAACGGTTGCCGATATTGACGGCGACAGATGGCCTGACGTTTATACTTCGCTTGCATCAAAAACGCGCGAAGATCAGGCTGAGCCGAAAAACCTTTACAAACTTCTGAAAAACGTGAAAGGCAAAAATTTCGAAGATGTTACGTTTTCGAGCGGGCTTTTTACCGATAAAGCAGGAACAAACGGTCTCGCTTCGACCTACGTTGTCTTTGCGGATATGAACAACGACGGTTTTCAGGACGCTTTCAATGTCGTCTATGTAGACAACGATACTCTTTCAAGCGAACAGTTCCAAGATGACTATTCCCGCGTTTACCTGAACAACGGAGACGGAACCTTCAAATATGCCGGAGGAAATTTCGTTTATGACGAGTTTTTTGAAGCTATCGCCGGAGTTGCTTTTCTCGACTATGACCACGACGGCGTGATCGACCTTTTCATAGGCAGACAGTATAACAGCTACGGAAGTCTCACATCATGCGAACCCGACACTTTGATGAAAGGTTCTGGAAACGGAAAATTTGAAAATGTCGTTGACGGAACGAGCGGTCTTGAAACGGAAAAATTTAATGAAAACAGTGCGTTGGAAGGTAAATTCAACAAGCCTACATGGGGTGTCAGCGCGTGTGACGTAGACGGCGACGGTTTTGCCGACATTCTTACTTCAAGCTACGGCAGATCCTACAATGCACTCTACAGAAACAAAGGCAACGGTTCTTTTGAAGATCTTTCGATAAGCTCAGGTTTCGCACACGACGACAACGAAAATTACGGCGATGACCAGTTTTTTGCATGCTACTGCGAAGACGAATCCAACAAAGAAACCGATTATTGTTCGTTATCAAAAGGAGCACTTATCAGCTGCGACGGTATCGGCACGAGCGGCTGGGATCCAGGATTTTCCGATCAGCCGTACAGACTCGGAGGAAACAGCGCCGGAACTCTCTGCGGCGACTTTGACGGCGACGGAGATACAGACCTTTTCCAGATCGAACTAGCACACTGGCACATCGGAGAGTCCAGCGACAAATCGCAATTGATTTTGAACGACGGTTTTCCCGAAAAGCCTCTGAAACGTCTTTCGGAAGAGGAAAGCGGCATTGCAAGAAAACGTTCCGGCTCCTGGAATGACGGTGATTTGGGCGGTTTTGCAGCTGATTTCGACAACGACGGAAAGCTTGACATTTATGTTCTGAGTTCCGATTATCCGGGTACGAAATCAATGCTGTTCCAACAGCAGGCTGACGGCAAATTCAGCGATACGGCGAAGGATGCGGAAGCTCAGGTTGCCCGTGCTCACGGCGGCGCGTTTGCCGATATCGACCGTGACGGCGACTATGACATAATTGTCGGCACTTCGTTCATGCGCTGGAGCTCGACTGATTCCGACGGCTTGAAAAAGCCGGAAAAACAGTGGATAAAAGTGCTTCGCAACGACACCGGTCAGGATGCCAACAAAGTCATCATCGACATTTCCGGAAAATCGGCGAACCGCGATGCAATCGGCGCGAAAATAATCGTCAAAGCTGGCGGAAAGCAGTTTGTCCGCGAAGTTCAGGGCGCTTACGGTCTCAATGGTTTCCAGAACGATCATCTTCAGATCATCGGTCTGGGCGAAATCTGCGAAGTCGAGGAAATTGAAATCCGCTGGCCTGACAAGGAAAATTCAGTCACGAAATACGACAAGGTTTTCGCGAACTATGTTCTTGAAATCAATCAGGAAACCGGTCTGAAGCACCATAAAATCGAAGAGTATTTCGGAAAATAAACGATTCTTTATGGAAGAAAATCAAAACAATTTCGCATATATACCTGCTTTAAACAAAAAAACGGCACGCGAATATTCGCTTCTTCTGGATTCACTTTCCATTGCAAACAATGCCGTTTTCCGCTGGAATTCGTGGCAGATAGAAGTCGATTTTAGTGACTACGAAAAAGCAAAAAATGAAATTGCAGCCTATGAAAAATCGGGAAGAATAGAGAAAATTCACAATAAATTCGCACACATAAGGTTTCAGAAAGTTAACTGGACTATTTTCTGCGCGACTCTCATTTTCCTTGCCGCATTTCACGTTTTTATTTATGAATTCGATCACTTGGAACTCATTAAAGCGGGCAGATCAAGTGCTGCGGCAATAACCGAAGGCGAATTTTTCAGAGCTGTTACGGCGCTTACCCTTCACGGCGACTACAAGCACCTTTTTTCAAACATTCTTTTCGGCGGAATCGTTCTCTGGTCGCTTTCTACTCTTGCCGGAACCGGCTCTGCGCTGATTCTTGCCCTTTTCACGGGATTTGCCGGAAACGTCATGAATGCGTTTTTTTACGGCAGCGCACACAATTCGATCGGTGCTTCGACATCTGTTTTCGGTGTTATCGGAGTTCTGGCGGGTCTGCAGTTCTTTGACGGTTTCCGTGAAAAGAAACTCGGCCGCTGGATTCCTTTCGGAGCGGCTCTCGGACTTCTTGCCATGCTCGGAAGCAGCGAAAAAAGCGATGTTTTAGCTCATCTTTTCGGCTTTGTTGCAGGCATTCCGGCGGGAACGGTTTTCGGCGCATTTTTTTCAAAGCGCACTCTTCCCGAAAAAACCGTGCAGAACTTGTTGACCCTTTTGTTTATACTGATAATATCTGTCTGCTGGATGCGGGCAGTGAAATTGATCTTTTGAGATAAGTATTTAATATTATTCAAACTTTAATGAGGCAATATGAAAACAGTAAACGGAAACGATTTAACGATTGAAGATGTATGCGCAGTTGCATGCGGAAACGAAGAAGTGAAACTGCCCGAAGAAAAAGAGTTCTGGGAAACTCTGGAAAGATCACGGAAATTTTTGGAAGATTATGTTAAAACAGGAGTTCCGGTCTACGGCGTTACGACCGATTTCGGCGACAGCTGCAACAACCAGATAAGCGTTGACAAAGCGGGCGAGCTCCAGCGGACGATATGCACCTATCACGGGATCGGTTTAGGCCCGAAATTCGACCGCGTCACCGGCAGGGCAGTCGTTCTGGCACGCCTAAACAGCAACGTGAAAGGCGGTCACTCGGCGATCAGACCGGAACTTGCCAAAATGCTCGTCACTCTGCTCAACAAGGACATAATCCCCGTCATTCCGCAGCTGGGTTCCGTCGGTGCATCGGGCGATCTTACCCCTCTCAGCTATCTCGCGGCAGTCGTCATGGGCGAGCGCGACGTTTACTACAAAGGAAAGATCGTTCCCGCGGCTGAGGCACTTAAAGCGGAAAACATCAAACCGCTTCCGATAGAGGCAAAGGAAGGGCTTGCGCTTATGAACGGAACAAGCGTGATGACTGCGGTCGCTTCTCTTGCTTGGAAAAAAGCGGAAAGATTAGCCAGAATATCGGATTTTCTCACCGCTGTAACTTCCGAGATCACGCGCGGCAAGGACACTCCGTTCGCAGAAAAAGTGAGCGAAATGAAAAACCACCGCGGCCAGTGCGATTCTGCGGCATATATACGTGAAATCATTAAAGATTCAAAACGTGTTTTCAGATACGAGGATTTCCTTAAGAATAAAATCGATTCCATTGAAAACAAAGGCTTCATCAAGCAGCAGAACAAAATTCAGGACAGATATTCCATCCGCTGTGCGCCGCAGATTTCAGGCGTTTACCGCGACACTCTGCGCTTTGTGAGAGACCTCATAACGGAAGAACTCAATTCAGCCAACGACAATCCGCTTGTTGATATTGAAAGCGGCAGACTTTTCAACACCGGAAACTTTTACGGCGGCCACATCTGCGCTGCATGCGACTATCTGCGGACGGCACTTGCCAATATCGCCGACCTTTCCGACAAACAGGCTGAAGTCATAATCGACGGCAAATTCAACGGACTCACCGAAAACCTTATTCCCTTCACGCCGGAAGACCATCCGCGGGCGGGCTTAAGACTCGGTTTCAAGGCAGTCCAGATAACGATAAGCGCGATACGCGGCGAAGTAGTCACCTACTCTTTCCCCGTCAGCATCACGAGTGCGCCGACAGAGGCCCTCAATCAGGACAAAGTCTCGATGGGAACCATCTCTGCACGAAAACTTGCCGAACAGATCGACCTTGTGTTTTTGCAGTTCGCAGCCCACATTCTCGCCGCAATGCAGGCGGTAGACCTCGCAGGAAAAGAAGAGTTTTCATCGTTCACATGCAGAGTCCATGACGAAGTCCGCAAAATCAGCGCATTCGTTGAAGACGACCGCGCTTTGGACAAAGAAGCCGAAGCAGTCGCGGAATGGCTGAAAACGACAGAGATTTTCGGGTAAAAACAACGACCATGTCTTGGGAAATTTGCAAACGAAAAAACTAATCTCTGTTCAAAATAAAAGATCTCAAAATAAATTTTCTTGATTTGATTTGAAATATTGTGATAATCATATCGTTAAAAATTTGTTTGTTGTTATCATAAATGCAGGGTAAAGTTATCATTCATAGTGACAATCAACCCCAACTCGACATCGAAAGTAAAATTTTAGTCATTCGCGGACAGCAGGTGATGCTCGACCGGGACTTAGCTGAACTTTATGGAGTTGAAACAAGACTTTTGAATCAAGCGGTTAAAAGGAATCCGGAAAGATTTCCCGAACGCTTTATGTTTCAAGTTACTAAAGAGGAAATGTTATTGCTTGATGAATCACGTTCAAGATCACAAATTGTGATCTTGAACGATAAAAAAAGTCGAGGAAGCAATGTTAAATATCTGCCTTATGCCTTTACAGAACAAGGGGTAGCGATGCTTGCATCTGTTCTTAAAAGTGATACTGCAGTGCTGACAAGCATCATGATTATAGATGCTTTTGTTGCTTTGAGGCGGTTTGTGCAGACAAATTCCCAAATTTTTCAAAGACTGGATTTTATGGAAAAACGGCAGATAACCAGTGAAATTCACTTATTAGAACATGGTAAAAAAATCGATGAACTTTTCGACAAAATGGACAGATACAAAATCGAAGACAGGCAGGGAGTCTTCTTCCAAGGTCAGATTTTCGATGCTTACGCAAAATTTGAGTCTTTTATTACCGAGGCTAAAAAAGAGATTGTTCTGATTGATAACTATGTCGATTTAACGGTTCTGGAACGCTTCGCCAAAAAGAAAAGCGGCGTAAAAGTCACGATATACACCTATCCCAAAACAAAAATCACACCTCTTGACGTCCAGAAATTCAACGAACAATATCTAGGGCTTGAGCTGAAACACACGGAAAAAATCCACGACCGCTTTTTGATTATTGACGGAAAAATCCTTTACCACATCGGGGCGTCGCTCAAAGATCTCGCAAAACAGTGCTTCGCTTTCGAAATCATCGATTCATCTTGGATTCCAGAAATTATGAGGAATTTGTAACCGCCGCACGGCGCACCTTTCCGCCCGCCGTCAGCGACAATAACCGCAGGGGAATTTTGATACTTATGGTCTGTGGATGGAAATATTGTTCAAAAAATCCACCTTATTACCCTGTTTAACCAAAAAATGATGTTGACTTAACCCGTTTCAAATTCTATAATAATTCTTAGTTATATTCAATATTTGCTGAATTGCTATTGAATACAAGAAAGGCTTAGTTAGATGCTTACGAGTGGAGATGCTTATGGCGAACAGATCTGATGTTTATTATCAATTTGCAAATAGAAAGTTTATCGAAAATGAATATGGTAAATCACTATGGGTACAAATCAGCGGACATAAGGAATTAAACGGGGCTGATGCACTTTTTTGGTGTGTTTTGGTTAAAAAAAATAAAGTAAAGAGGGTGTTTAAAAATTCGGATTGGGATGTACATATGGAAGAAGGTGGTTCAGGTTTTAATGGAAATAAGTATTGTAACAATTTGTTAAGAGATGGATTTGAGTCAT
>JAGCXM010000046.1 GCA_017961325.1 bacterium
ATGCTCAAGGCTGACCTAAAAGACCGTTACGAGAGACTCAAAAAACTCAACGACAACGATATTCTTTAACCTCACCCCTTTTTCTCCTCCTCCAGTGTGGCGATGGGAAATAAGGAAAGGGACTTTACGCGGGGGCTTCGGCCCCCGTTTTTTTTTGCCGTAGAAAACAACACAAAGCAGTTTAATGTATTGACAATAGACATAAAAACAATATAATAATGCTTGTTTTGGTTGGATGGAGATGAATTATGGCAGTAAAAACAGACACAAGCATGACTATCAGGATGAACAGAACGGTAAAGCAGGAAGCCCAACAGCTTTTCGCCAATCTCGGAATGGATATGACGACGGCGATCAATGTCTTTTTAAGGCAGGCGATTTACCACAACGGATTACCGTTCGAGGTTCGTTTTGAAAATCCTAATGCCGCGACAATAGCGGCACTGGAAGAAGGCGACCGCATGATCAAAGATCCGGATGCCAAAAGATTTTCGAGCGTTGACGAACTTTTTGACGAACTTGAGAACTGATGAAATACTCGATCCAGATAACAACTCAGTTCAAGAAAGACTACAAACAGGCGGTAAAGCGCGGCTGCGACATCCCCAAACTGAAAAAAGTCATTTCTATGCTCGCTGACGGCGAAAAACTTCCGCAAAAATACTCGGATCACGCTTTAAAAGGCATTTTCAGCGGCTACCGCGAATGTCATATCGAACCAGACTGGCTTCTGATTTACAAAATTTCGGAAGATGTTCTCGTTCTCTCTTTGTACCGGACAGGAAGTCACAGCGATCTATTCTGAGTCAAAGCAAAAACTTGCCTTTCAAGCACATCTCTCTAATATATATTGTTTTAGGTTTTTCGAGAGGTGCATTTTGTTATTATTAAGTGAAAATTTTGTGAATCAAGAATCAAGAGAGGACAAAGAATCAGGATTCAAATTTTCATCTTCTCAAGAAGAATATTTTAATTGTAAAAAATTAGATGAAAACGGCATTGTTTGGCGTGAAGCCACAGATTATGAAAAAAATAAATTTCAATCAGTAATTTTTCAATGGAAAGACACAAAATGGGAAAATAGTAAAAGATGTGTAAACGGAAAAGAATTGTTTTTTACAGACAAATCAACAGGTCTCACATGGTCTAGCAAGTCAAAACATATTAACTTGAAAGAAGCTGTAAGCTACTGCAAAAAGCTAAATGAAGGTGGTTTCAACGACTGGCGTCTGCCGACAATCAGCGAACTGAGAACACTTATTCAAAATTGTCCAGCTACACAAACTGGTGGAAAATGCAAAGTTACCGATAAATGTTTGTATTATGATTGCAGAAATGATGCATGCCGTGGTTGTGATGATAGTGACAGTAGCGGTAAATACAGCAAATTGGGCGATACATCCTCTTTATGGTCTGATACGCAGTGGCGTGTGGGTTTCTCTACAGGGAGATTGAGCCGGGAGCCATGGGGATATGTATTTGATGTCCGTTGCGTAAGAAAATAAAACAGTTTTTTAAAGGAGGAAAAATAATGAGTCTCTTGCCTGAAATCTTTACCGGCGTTGCCGCAGCACTCGTAACGGCATGGTTTACGAAAAGTTCAGATGATAAAAAGAACTCCCTTAAATTCATCACTGACGAAAGAAGAAAATGGCGGGAAGAAATCAGGCTAAGAAGCGAAAAGATTGTCGAAACTGTGGAAAATTTGAAGAAAGATTCTGCTAATAGTGAAAATCTGACCGAACTAAAAAAATCCAGAGCTTTCTTTGAAATCAGACTTAATCCGATTGACAAGGAAGACCAAGCAATATTGCAGACTCTCAAGGACATGGTGAACGGGCAATATGATAAACTCGAGGATTTTCAAGGTAGAATCGCTCTCCTCCTAAAACACGACTGGGAACGCTCAAAAACAGAGGTCGGCAACAAGTGGAAAGTTGCTTTTATCATATTCTCTCTGATTTTCACGGCTATTGCCTGTTCCTTGGAAACAATGAAGCCATTCGGAGATACTGTTTGGTGGGAAATGATAGATGTGTTACATAAAAAGCACATCTTGCTTTTGATCTCTTTTTTCTTGGATTTAGTCTCGGTATATTATTCGATGCAGCTGATTCTGAATTTTTTAACAGCGAGATGTTGCGACAATCCCTTTGCGACCGAAGCAAGCTCAAAATTCTTCAAACTTTTCGGCATCCATTTGAGAATTATAAAAGAGCATGATTCCGTTAAAACTAAAGAAAATACATGCTGCCTCGCAAAAGTTTTTTCTTTTTTAATCGCTTTTGCCATTATATTGGCGTTCTTACTTTATCTTGCAGTTTTAGCTGACAGCTGGAATCTTTGTCAGACAATGACATGTTGCTGTATTATAAAAACTTCGGCAATAGCAGCAGTGGCAGCAACAACTATAACAGCCTGTATTTACTGCAAAATTTGTTGTAGAAAGACTCCTGTCAAAACTGAGACAGAACCAAAAAAAGAATCCAACAAACAACAAAATCCGAAGTCCAAATCTGCCGATTAACAGCTGTGGTCGCAAGCGGCGAAAACGTCAATATCCTCGTTCTCGATACAGAAGTCTACTCCAACACCGGCGGTCAGGCTTCCAAGGCATCCCAGATCGGTCAGAACGCCAAGTTCGCAACCAGCGGCAAGAAGATGAGAAAGAAAGATCTCGGAATGATTTCAATGACTTATGGTTATATCTACGTTGCAAGCGTTGTTTTTGTCGCGCAAACCACGATATTTCCGTTCATATCAGTCCTAACATATAAATCGGTAAAATGGTCGTTTTTCCATCGTGCCGTAAATCTTTTGTGCAAACCACATATCTTTTATCTATTCGCGCGGAAAACTTCTCGCAGAAAGCGTCAAGGGAGACATGTGACTTGTAACTTGCAGACTTGACCTCTATCGGACATATCTTTGCACCACGCGACAAAAGAAAATCCACTTCATAATTATGCCGTTCATCCTTTGCCCAAGTATAGAAATACAGGTTATTCCCGCTGCTTCGCAACATCTGTGCCGCAAGGTTCTCATAAATATATCCCATATTGGCAGGCAATCGGTCGGCAAGCAGCTTATCGTACAGCACATTTTCTGTAAAACTCTTATCCCAGAATGCGAGCGTTACCATCAGTCCCGTATCGCCTATATACATTTTCATACGGTTTCTATCCTCGTTTAAGAGCAAACCTACATTCGGATCTGTCGTATGGTAAGCGATGTTCACTGTCTTGCTGTCCTCCAAAGCAATGAGCAAATCTTCCATTTTATCCGCACCACTTCCCTTAATGACGGCTGTCGGATAAAAACGCCCGACACCCCGCGAAAGCATCGCCGGAATGGCTTGATACAATCTGCCGATCTTGCCATTTTTGTCTATCTTGCGGAAATCATCAAAATAGAGTTTCAATATCTTGCGCTTGACCATATCTACAGACCGCAGGTTCTTTGTGTTCAGATACTCGCTTACGGCTTGCGGCATACCGCCGACAAGCATATACAGCCTCAAGTCACGCATATACTGCCTGTTGAGATCGTCCCCGACAGATTGACCTCTTTCCAACTGCTTGCGTAATAGTGGAATCGTAGCGGTGTCATTCATAGCCCATCGGAACTCTTCGTAATCCATAGGGAACATCTCTATTCTATCTTCCTCACTGGGAATAGTAATGTCCTGCGTGTTTTGTTTAATACTGATGAGTGAACCTGTTTCTATATAGTCATATCTGCCGTCCTGCACCAAATATTTAATGGCTTGACGGGCCATAGGACATTTCTGCACCTCATCAAAGATTATAAGCGATTCCCGCTGATACAAAGTTGTATGGTAGATACTTTGCAGGAATAGAAAAATATAATCCAAATCCATCAAATCATCGAATAAGTGCAGCACACGCTCCGAGGCTTTGTTGAAATCAATCAAGATGTAGGATCTGTACTCACGCTTGGCGAAACTCTCCACAATAGTGGATTTTCCTATTCGCCTTGCGCCCTCTACAAGCAATGCACTTTTGCCATTATTTTCCTGCTTCCATTGAAGAAGCTGCCCATAGATTTTCCGCTCAAAAACATAGTCCATAATGTTCTCCTTAACAAAAAACCTCAAAAAAGATAGTAAAAATCAATAGAAAATGCAAATAAACACATCGATTTTCTATCTTTCCCCGCTATTTTTTTATGAAATTTACTACTTTTCCCCGCTGTTTTTTATGCAAATATACTATTTATCCCCGGAACTTTCAAAAGTCTGAGGTCTGTTTGAGATGCCAAAATGGAATCTCAAAAAACAGAGGGTCGCACAGCCAGAACGAAGAGAAACTCGCAGTCGAAGCAGGCTACTGGCCGCTTTACAGATTCAATCCGGAACTCAGAAAGGAAGGAAAGAATCCGTTCCAGCTTGACAGCAAGGAACCGACACGCGATCCGCAGGAACTCCTTGACAGAGAAGTACGCTTCAAATCGCTCACCAAACTCTTCCCGAACGAAGCTGCGAAACTTCACGCTATGCTCAAGGCTGACCTCAAAGACCGTTACGAGAGACTCAAAAAGCTCAACGACAACGATATTCTTTAATTAAACCTCACCCCTTTTTCCCTCTCCAGTGTGGCGAGGGGAAATAAGGAAAGGGACTTTACGCGGGGGCTTCGGCCCCCGTTTTTTTTGCCGGAGCGCGTCTGCCCCGCCTGCATTATCATGCATTTTTCTTAAAATTCCTTAAAATATTGCGGTTTTTTGTGAGTAAGGAGATTGCAATGAAAGAAGAGCCAAACGAACTCGATTCAATGTGCGGAATTTCCGATGAAGAGCTGACCAAACGCTTCAAGGAAGCAGTAAGAATCGACAACGAAATCAAGCGCATAAAAGGCAATCCTATCGCCGGGTACGACGCGGAAAAGAAAGCCGCTTATCTTGAATACGCCGACGGTCACAGAGAATACATCCATGCAAAATCAGAAGAAGCCTGAAATCATCGTTTTCGCAGGACCGAACGGCAGCGGGAAATCGACGATCACGCGTTTTGCAAAAATCATTGAGCCCTATATCAACGCCGACAATATCAAAAGTGTCAATCACTGTTCAGACTTGGAAGCCGCGAAACTTGCCGAAAAGATGCGTGAAGATGCCTTGGCAGCAAAACAGAGCTTCACTTTCGAAAAACAGTGCTTTCAACCGAGAGAAACTTGAATCTGCTCAAAAGAGCGAAGGAAAACGGGTATTTTATCCGCTGCCTTTATGTGCTTACTTGCGACTGCGACATCAATATAGCCCGCGTAAAATCACGTGAAGCAAACGGCGGACACGGAGTTCCTGAAGAAAAAATCGTTTCACGCTACAAAAAAGCTCTTGATCTTATTCCAGAAATCGTAAAAGTATGTGATATCGTTCATATTTACGACAATTCCGAGATTCCTTTCAGAATCTTCAAAAAGCGGAAAACAGAATACTTTTTCTGGGAAAATGAATATTGGTCTGAGAGCAAAATCAAAGAACTCGTAAAAATCTGAAATATTTCATCGGCTGCTGAGCCTGTCAAAGCAAGCACGGTCACACCAAAAACTTGCCTTTCTCTAAACTTGCATTTCTCTCCCCGTTCTCTACCACATCTTGTTTTTGATTTTTTAAGAGGCTTATTTTGTTAATAGTGAATAAAATTATCGGGAATCACGAATCAATGTTCAATCATATCTAATTTAAAATTTAAGTCAAGTTTTTCAGTAGAAAAATTTCAGAATTTTTCAATAATTTCAACAACTTTTTTTTACTTTTGGAGGTTTAGAATGAAAAAGTTTTGTATTGCTTTGGTTCTTTTTTGTGCATTTTTCAAAATGTTTGCGGAAGACGATGAAAAACTTCGTCTCGCCGTTATGGAATTTGAGGACAGAAGCGGAAAAATTCCAAAACAGACTCTTTCCGATGCGACTGAGTATGTCAGAGCTTCGATTATCAGTTCAAACACCTACATCGTCATTTCAAAATGCTCCGCAATGATAAATAATTTCGTTTTCCGTGCCGAAATCAATGATGATGTATCTGTCGTGAAAAATGCCGTTTGTCCGTTTGAAAGGAATCACAACATTCGGATATTCTTTGCAAAAATCATCAAATTCCTTTTGATGCAGACCCCTTTTCAAGTTGTCGGTAAATATCGTGATTTTTACATCTTCAGGCACAGATTTAAGGAGAACCAGCGTTTTCAGGCCGATGTAATTGTCAATCACAAAAATTGTTTCTTTTGCCTGAGAATAAATTTCCTGATATGCAAGATCAGCTTCAACAGACCTGCCGTTTAGGAACAAAAAATCCTTTTTTGTCTCGGCAATGCTGAAATCCTCTATAATTTTGATGATATCATCCTTTGTTGTCATATTTTCTTCAATTTTTGATAATTTGTTGTCTATTACTGCAATTTCTTTAGTATTTTCCGCTGTTTGGACTGCAAGTTCGGCAACTTCGTCATAGCCTATTAAATGTTCACGTTCAATGATAAAATCCTTCATTCCCTTGAAAAGCCGGATCAGCATCTTGCTCTGTCTGATTGCCAAATCAAAGTTCAGCATTTAAACCTTATATTTATTTCTAATTTATTTTCGTTAGAGATGGCTTGCGGGCGAGCCGCCCACGCTCCGACAAAAATCACAAAACAAGGGATTGATTTTTCAAGAGATTTTCAAACCGTGACAATTCATCACCGGTTTAACCCGGATTTTTGTAAAATTATCTTGATATCCCTCACATTCGTTCAGGACAACTGACGCCCTGTCTTTATCGTCGCCGCATACGCGCTGTTGATGAGCCCGAGTATCGCAGAAAGGACGAAAAGGGTCTCGATCCCGAGCGTGTGCCAGATCCAGCCGCCGAAAAGGGCGATAAGGATGCTTATCAGGTGGTTCACCGAAACTCCGGTAGAGATCGTGGCTCTGGTCTCTTCAGGCGAATCGGAAAGATCTTTGACATAGACATTCGAAGCCATCGAAGCGAGTGAAATCACCGAATCAAGAATGTAGTTCACGCAGCACACGACAAAAGCGATGTCTCTCGGGAAAATGTGGTGGGCAAATCCGTAAAAAAAGCAGACTAAGACAAGGATCAAAGTATCCGTAATCATCACAATCTTGTAGCCGAAGCGGTCGATTATCCTGCCGACAAGCGGGGAAGCGGCAAAACAGCAGACTGCCGAGATCGCGAAAAGAAGGCTGATTATCATCGCGTCGGCACCGTAGAAAAGAACGAGGACATAAGGACCGAAAGTAAAGAATATCTGCTTTCTCGCACCGTAGAAAACTTCGATCATGTAGTATTTCGAGAACTTGCGGCGGAAGTAGAATCTCCGTTTTGCCCTGTCGGTCTCGCTGCTTCCCGTCATGCGCAGAGAAAAAATGAAACCGAGGAGAAGTATCAGGCTGCTCACGATGAAAACCGGCTTGAAAAGAGCCGTCGTTTTTCCGATAAAAAAGCATACTCCGAAAATTATGACATACCCCGCAAGCATACCCATCTGATGCACCGCGTTCTGCATTCCGAGGGCGATCCCGCCGCGCCCCTCCTTCGCATATTCGAGAGTAAGCGTATTCCTCATTCCCAGCTGGACGTGCTCGCCTAAAGAATAGATGAACATCGCCAGTATTACGAGAAAGCGCACCGGCGGAACAACTGACTGCAAACTCATCCCGCAGACCATGATGACAGCACCCAGCTTGTATATTTTTTCAGCCGAAAAAGTGTAGAAAACAGCAAGAAAAAAGATAAGCAGGAATCCCGGAAGTTCGCGGAAAAACTCGGAGACGCCCTTGTCGAACTCGCTCATTCCGACCACCTGCGCCAGATAGTTGTCAAGCACCCCTTTGTAAAGGCCGAAGGCAAGCGCGAACGTCACCATCGAGACGAAAAAGGCCTTATATTTTGAATTCGCGAGGAAAACTTCTTTGAATTGCATTACTAACAGTCAGAGTCATCGAAATGATCTGCCGGAAAGAAGTCGATGCACATCTGTTCACATTTACCGTTGTTTTTCCATGAACATGCATCAGCCTTTCCGCAGGTACAGTTGGAAGGTTCGCCGTTTGTGCACAGAGTCGCGACTTTTGCCGCATCATTACAGTCGTACGTGCAGATGCAGCCGTTTCTTTCAACCGTTCCGCTTGCCGTATAGGTCGTTTCGCACGTTCCGTTCAAGCCTCCGACATCCTCAGAGCGGCAGTATGAATCACAGTTTGCGGTGTAAAGAATACCGAGCGACGAATCGCACAGGCAGAGATCGACTTTATCCTTCAGGCACATTCTGTATGAAAAGGAGCACAATCCCTTGCAGGAACCTTTGTCGGTCTGCTCTTTGATGTATGACATCGAGAAATTTCCGTAGACATCCGCATCAGTTGAGTCGATGACGAGATAATAAGTTCCAGCCGCGGAAGCATCCGTTTCGAAATTGAGAATTGCGCCGCCGTACAGGCAGTTATCCGGTTCATCAGCCTTTATGATATAGATTGCAGCACCGAACGACGAGGTTATTTCGGCATGGAAATAATCTCCGTCTGTCATATCCATCGAATAAACGACATCATTTCCTGTCAGCGTCACATCCTTGCAGATTCCCTGCGCAGGCGCGAAATCGTCCTCAGCCGAAATCGTGAATCCCTGAATGTTTCCCCTTCCTTCAAGCGGCGTTGCACCGTCGATTTTATCGTTTTCAGGCACCGGAGGATTGTCACCTATTTCAAGCTGAATCGTAAAATCGTATTCAAGAGGAGCAATCGCCGTATCGACAACTACGATGTAATCTTTATCGGTTTCAGAATCATTGTAATACATAATTTCTTCCGGATCTCCGAAACCTCCGAAAGCATTTCCTGCAAGGCAGACATCGGCGATCTCGCCGCAGTCCGAAAGAACCGATATCGTCGGGTCAAACGCACCGGATCCTGGAGTTACCCTGAAAGTCATCACCTTTCCTGCAGGAACGTGAACTTTGTAGAAAAGGTCAGGACCGTAGCCGTAGTAACCGGAACAACTCTGCGTATCAAGAGAATCCGTTGCGAGTTTGAAACTTTCATCATAAACAATTCCCGGTTCGAGCTCTTTCGCTCCGCTGCAGACATTGTGTGCTGCAGGAGTAAATGCGTCCATTTCAAGGATGTACGGCATATTGTAAAGAGCTTTAGCGGAAGCCGGATTCTGTCTTACCATTGCATAGTAATAGCCGTCAGAGGAAACTTTATAATTCATTATCTCTGAATAGTAGTAACCCTGAGTAAAGTAACAGTAGTCCATATAGTCGTTTTCAGCAACTTTCGTTCCGTTGGAATCGAAAAGCGCGACAAATGTGTCAGCTCTGTTCTCGCCGCAGTAAGGATGCGTTCTGACCTTGAGATACTGCCCGGCTTTCGCCTTGATTTTGAAGTAGTCGAAATCCTCTTCGTTACCTGAATGACCGAAACCGGCGAAAACGAAACCGGCTGAAACTCCCTGCGCCGCATCAAGCGTGTTGTTGGGCTCGGTTTCGAGAGTCCCGAGAGATTTCTTGGGAACGCAGTTTCCGCTCCTGCACTCCTTGAATCCGCATCCGCAGTCGTCATCAGTCTGACAAGTCTCTTTCTGGCAATAGTTTCCGCCGCATTTTCCGCTGTAGCACTCTCTGTTCTCCTGACAGATCCAGTCGTCAAGCAGAGTCGGAACAGCGCAGTTGCTTTCGCTGTTGCAGTAAGCCTTGCCCTCTTTGCATGAACCTGATATCGGATAGCAGTAGTTGCCGTTGCAGCGTGTTCCTTCGGGGCAGAGAGTATAGTTGTCAGTGCAGTCTTCGGCACAGAACTTGTTGCCGTCGTAATCGGTGAGGCACATTCCGTAGTCATAGAAGATCTTTTTGCAGTCCGTGTCGGTTTCACACGGTCTGCAGGTTTTCTGCGTTCCTGTCGGAGTTACGGCATCGTAACCGTCGCAGTTTGAATCAGTCGAGCATGAACTCGTACACATTCCGTGTTCGCATCCTGTGAATTTCTCGCAGTCATCATCGAAACGGCACGAAGAGTAGACATCACTTCTGTAAGGATAAGCTTTCATGCATATTCCGTCGTAGCAGCCGCCTATGTCGAAGCAGTCATCGTCGCTTTTGCACTCTTTCGTGCAGTAGTACTGCTGAATAGTGTAATCAGTATAGCAGTTTTCGCACGACCAGACGTACGGGCAGTATTCGCCGGGCTTGAAACTCTGCTGCTCTTTCGAGATACAGACACCGAAAAGCTGCGGATCACCGCCCTCTTCAGATTCCTGCTGACCGTAGATGTAGCATGTTTTGTCTAGCGGGCACTCTTCGTTTTTCGTGCAGGACTTACTACAGAAAAGACCTTCGAAGCAGGAGTATCCGTCTGCACACTGCCAGTCAGAGTAGCATTCCTGACCAAATTCGAGACGTTTGAGCATCTTGTCCTGGGCACAGATATAGTCGGCATAGGTGCTTCCGTAGTCGTTTGTTTTCTTGACGGCAAGGCACTGACTGCCGTCGGCGCATGTTTTAACGGTAGATGTGCTTCCGGTTTCAGGATCTGTAACCGTGGAATCGGTGCAGTGCGAGCCGCAGATCTTGTCGCCTTCGAACTCAATGCACTCTCCGCTTGAACACTGCTCGTTGTAGTTGCAGTACGAGCCGTTCGGAAGGTTGGATCTGTTCTGTTCGAAGCATACTTCCGAACTGCCGAAGTAATCCGGCAATGTTCCGCACTCGTAGCCGGTTCCGCAGCTGCTGAAGATGCTTCCGCATGTCTTTACGCAGTAGCCGTCATAGCAGCCGCCGCTCGAGCAGTCCATTCCGCTCTGGCAGTGGTCACCGAGCTCGCCGCTCCCCTTCGGAACACAGTATTTGTCGTATTTGAAACCTTTGTCAGAGCCGCCTTCCATGCACTTTCCGCACGAACCGCAGGAATCGCTGATCAAGTTTTTCGTACATTCTTCGGAACAGAAACTTTCGCCCTCGCCGTATGAAAGACAGAGCCCGCCTTCGCAGTCTTCGTCAATATTGCAGGGCCCGAAAGTCTTCATTTTAGGATTAGGTCTCTCGACACCCGCAACAAAGAGCGGCATGCACTGATAACCTCTGCTTTCCATAAACTGGCAGGTCATGTTGTTCGGGCAGTCTTCGTCCTCTTTGCACGTTCCCGTGCAGACTGAAGCTCTCAAATAATTGGAACTTCCGCTTCCAGACCAGTCGTACCAGGTGTAGCAGTAGCCGGTATCACATTCAACATCCTTGTTGCAAGGAGCACCGGCTTTGAGTCCGTAAGACCTGTTGTCGCACGTTCCGAAACCGCCGCATACGCCGTTACGGCAGATACCGCTGCCCATAAGACCCGCCTTGGCTTCGCAGTCTCTTCCGTCAGCCACAGGAGACCAGCCGGTTTTTGAGTAATCACGGTTGCACTCTTCGCACGAATTTGCGGGATTTCTGTCCCTGTCTGCATAACATACGCCGCCTATCTCGCAAGTCAGCCTGTCGCACGAGCAGGTATAGCTGTTCGTTCCGGTCACGGTACAGACGCTTCTGTTCGGCTCAGTGCACGGATTAGGATTGCACGGATCGTTTTCAGGCACATCATTGTCAGGGACCACCACAGAATCGTCATCTACTGCCGGAGAGGAATCCTCATCACCGTTTTCGGCATCCGTTTCTCCGTCTGAATCTTCCGTTCTGCCATCTGAATCTTCCGTTCTGCCATCCGGATCTTCGGTAGTATTACCGTCAGAATCTTCTGTTTCAACCGAATCTTCATCAATTTCGGCCTCGGGTTTAGATTCTTTTCCGCCTCCGCAGGCTACAAAAACAAACACCGTTGCCAAAACGATTACCAAAAAAACAGCTTTTTTCATTACTTCCTCCCGTTAAAAAAACTTGCCGATTTTAAAAAATTAACGAAAAAACACAAGAATTTTAAAGTTTTTTGTACAACAAACTGTTCTTTCTACGACCAAACCGGCAGACACGATATTTTATGGATTTTCCTTTTTAAATTTGCAAAGATTAATAACTTTCCGGTACATTGAACCGAATTTGCTGAAATTCAGCGACTGATAACCGTCCGAAAGGGCGTTCGTCGGATTGAAATGAGTTTCGATGATAAGCCCGTCCGCTCCGAGAACGACGGCGGCTTCCGATACCGAAGTCACATACTTGTAGTTGCCGACACTGTGCGAAGGATCGAGAATTACCGGCAGATGCGTGAGGTTTTTGATTATCGGAATCGCCGCGATATTCACCACGCTGCGCGTCGAATCGTCAAACGAAGTGATTCCGCGCTCACACAAAATGATGTTTTCGTTACCTTCAGCCATGATGTATTCGGCACTTGACAGAAACTCGTCAATCGTCGCATTTGCCGAACGCTTGAGCAGAATCGGCTTGCTGCATTTACCGAGTTCTTTGAGAAGCGCAAAATTCATCATGTTTCTCGCACCGACCTGAATGATGTCGATGTACTGCTCGAAAAGATCAATGTGGCGGACATCGATAATTTCCGAAACCGACTTCATACTGTATCTTTTAGCAGTTTCGTTAAGAATTTTGACGCCGTTCTCTCCCAAACCCTGGAAAGAATAGGGAGATGTTCTCATTTTGAATGTACCGCCGCGAAGGATTTTTACACCCAAACTGGAAAGAAAAGCTGCTATCTTGTCTAGCGAATCGGCGCTTTCCACGCTGCAAGGACCTGAAATCATTGCGAAATCTTCGCCGATTTTAACACCGTCGCCCAAATCGACGACACTCTTTTCACGATAATTTTTGGAAACCATAAAATAAGGTTTCGATATGTTGATTATCCGCTCGACTCCTTTCAAAGATTTGAAACGGCCCATATCTGAAGTCGTGAGATCGCCCACAACAGGAAGCAGAATGTAGCTCGAGCCGTGCAGAACCTCGAACGACATTCCATTGGCGATCAGAGTCTCCTTTATATTGTCCAAAAACTCTTCGTTTGTTCCCTTTTTAACAACGATAATCATCTTTTAAATCCTGCAACTGATTTCATTTCTTCAATAATCTCTTTTACGCATTTGCGAGATTCTTTCAACAATTCAAAGAACTTGGCATCATCAAGAGGAACTCTCTCGGCAGTTCCCTGAAGTTCGATTATATTGCCGTTTTCAGAAAAAACAAAATTAAAATCGGTATCTGCCCGAGAATCTTTTTCGTAATCCAGATCAATCACGACTTCACCGTCGATAACACCGCCGCTTATGGCTCCGATCCAGTTTTTAAGCGGATTTTCGGGAACTACGCCCTCTTCGGCCAGCTTTCTGCATGCAAGCGCGACAGCAAGCATTCCGCCGTTTACCGAAGCGGTACGAGTTCCGCCGTCGGCTTCCAGCACGTCGCAGTCAATAAGCATGGTGATTCCCGGAACTTTTTCGAGATCAACAGCCATCCGAAGCGACCGTCCTATCAGACGCTGGATTTCAGCGGTCCTGCCGGAAATTTTGGTTCTTTCCCGTGCGCTTCTCACATTCGTCGAGCCCGGAAGAAGCGAATATTCGGCAGTGAGCCAGCCGCCGCTTTTGACATGCGGAGGAACCTTCATGTCAAGCGAAAGCGCCGTGATGACCTTCGTGTTTCCCGAAACCGAAAGCACCGAAGAATAAGGATTCGTCAAATAATTTGTGACAAAAGAGTGTTCCCTCAAAGTTCTCTCCAATCAAGAAAGTTCAAATCTCAGCCGTGTTTCTCGGAAATTCTGTCGAGAGCGACTATAAGAACTACTCCGACAAGCATCAAGACTATGCAAATAATAAAAGAAAGCCCGAAATTTTCCGGAAAAACATTCGCCTGCGAAACTATGTGTTCCTTTCCTCTTATCATCTCGACGACAGCCTCACCCTTCCACGGCCATATCTTACGCATAGAACCAGCCATAAGACCGGTCAGAAATGCAAGCGTCACCGAATGCCACTTTGAAAGGAGCCAGTTCAGAAAACGGGAAAATCCGGCAAGGCCGAGGGCGCATCCCAGACAGAAAACCAATATTATCAGCATGTTATTTGTACCGACTACTTCATTTGCAGAAAACGGAGCTTTCAAAGTTCCGGTAATAAATTCGTATTTTCCCAAAATGAGCAGGATGAACGCGCCGCTTATACCGGGAAGAATCATCGCGCAGATCGCAATAACACCGCTTAAAAAAATGAACCAGAGTTCGTCCGGAGTCGAAACCGGAATAAGTCCGACGAGAAGGTATGCCGCCGCAGTTCCGAGCAAAATAGCAGTGATTTCGGGAACTTTCCATTTCACTTTTTTGCCGACGACATAAATCGAAGCGGCAATAAGCCCGTAAAAAAGACTGTAAGTCTGCTCAGGATGAAACTTCAGAAGATAGTTCATAAGCCGCGCCAGAGAAACGATTGCGACCGCTATTCCAGAAAAAAGTGCTATGAGAAAGCGGAGATGCGTTCTGGACAGCGCCTCTTTCCACTTGAAAGAAAGAAGATCCTTTAAAACTGAAACGTCGAAAGACTTTATCGCAGCGATAAGTTTTTCATAAATTCCGGCAATGAGCGCGATCGTACCGCCCGAAACACCCGGAATGATATCTGCACCGCCCATGCAGAGCCCTTTCAGCGCGAGAATGAAGGCCTCTTTCCATGAATTCGGTCCGGGTGAAGACATAAAAGCCTTTTTAAAACTAAGCTTTTCCATTGCAACCTCTTATTTTTTCAAGAGTTTTTTCATCAGTAAAATCAAGCGAGACAGGCGTTATAGTCGCTCGTCCCCGCCTTATTTCGTGACAGTCGCTGCCGTCAATGTCGGCAAAACCGAACTGGTCGCCGCCTATCCAATAATACTCTTTTCCGCGCGGATCTACCCGTTTCACGACATCACCGCCGTAGAACCTTTTGCCGAAAGGAGCCCACTTTATAGGAACTTTTCCAGACTTTGCGATAGTTTCCGGAATGTTAATGTTGAAAAGTTTAGGATTTTCGTAAAGTTCGGATTTTCCTATCTTTTTTTCGATTTCCGGAAGAATTTCATCAAAAAAGAAATCGGCGCATACGGCAAAAGTCTCGTTTCTGAAAGCCGCGAAATCGGTGATGTAAAGAGAAACGGCAAAAGAAGTTATTCCGTCATAAAAAGTCTCCATAGCCGCCGAAACAGTGCCGGAATAGGTAATGTCGTCGCCTAAATTGCCGCCTTTATTGATACCGGAAACAGCAAAAAGAGGCTTTTCACCCATCAAAGCGTTGAGACCGATATAAACCGCATCGGTCGGCGTTCCGTGAACGGCAAAACGGTTTTCAGAAAATTTTGAAACCCTGAGCGGTTCTCCCAGAGTTATCGAATGTCCGGCACCGCTCTGCTCGTTCAGCGGCGCGGAAATAAAACATGCCAGATTTCTCTTTGATGCGGAGATTTCCAAAGCCGACAAACCTGCGGCATAAATTCCGTCATCGTTTGTGAGAAAAATCTTTTTCATTATAAACAAAAAATGGTCGGGATGACTGGATTTGAACCAGCGACCACCTGAACCCCATTCAGGTACGCTACCCAGACTGCGCTACATCCCGACACTTTTATATGGAACGACTATTTGTCGTTGAGCCTGTCTTTCAGCACCTGGCTGTGATGGAAGGTTGCGACTTTTCTTTCGCTGATTGTCAAAGGTTTTTTTGTTTGAGGATTACGACCTTTTCTTGCCTTTTTCTCTTTGACGGTGAATTTTCCGAAACCGCTGAGTTGGATTTCGCCTTCCTTTGCAAGACCGTCTTTAAGTTCTTCAAAGAACATGTCAACAAGTTCGGAAGCATCTTTCTTGTCAATCTTCATCTGCTCGTAAACAAGGTCAGCAAGCTCAACTTTTGTTACACTCATATTCTCCCCCAAATTAATTAGTTAGCACCTTTGGCTTCTTCTATGATTCTATCGAAAGCTTTCGGATCTTCTACTGCGAGGTATGCAAGAACCTTTCTGTCAATGTCGATATTGGCTTTGTGAATCATATCCATGAATTTCGAGTAGGAAAGACCTCTTTCTCTGACTGCGGAATTGATTCTCGTGATCCAAAGTTTTCTGAAATCTCTCTTTTTGAGTTTTCTGTGAGCAAACGCATAAGCCCATCCTCTTTCAACGGTTTCCTTGGCAACTCTGTATCTTCTCGATCTTGCCATATAGTTGCCTTTTGCGGCTTTGAGTATCGTCGCTCTTCTTCTATTGGCTTTAAATCCTCTTTTTACTCTCATTTCTAACTCCTATTAAAGATACGGAAGAAGTTTCTTCATCTGCGGAATATCGCATGTTTCGATGTATGCGCCCTTTCTCAGGTCTCTTTTTCTCTTGCGTGTTTTCTTCGTAAGGATGTGGCTTTTGAAAGGATGCCATCTTTTCATTTTACCGCTGCCGTTTGATTTAACTCTTTTCGCAGCAGCTCTATTAGTTTTCATTTTCGGCATAACAAATTCTCCTTAATTTTTCTGCGCTACCAACATTGTCATTTTTTTATTTTTAACAACACTATCCAATTCTATCGCGAGCTGATCTTCTCCGCCGAGTTCCTTAACGATAATGTTAAGGTTTTCCAAAGCTTTTTCAGCAAACATGATTTCTCTGCCTCTGAAAAAAACGGTGAATTTGACCTTGTTTCCGTCCTCTAGGAATTTCTTGGCCTGACGAACTTTCGTCATAAGGTCGTGAGTATCGGTGTTAGGACGGATCTTGAGCTCTTTAATTTCAATAACAACCTGATTTGCCTTAGCTTTTTTAGCTTTTTTCTTTAACTTGTAAAGATGCTTGCCGAAATCCATTATCTTGCATACTACAGGATCCGTGTTTGGGGAAACACAGACGAGATCCAGCCCAAATTCTCTTGCTTTTTCCAAAGCATCCCGTTTTGCAAGAACGCCCAGCACTTCGCCTGTCGGGGCGATAACCCTCATTGAAGAGGCTTTGATGGTCTCATTTACGAGACCAGCAGGTGCAGGCTGTGCCGAGTTGCCTGTTTCCGGCTTAGCAGGCTTCATCAATAGTAAACTCCATTGAAATTTTCAGAGTTTAACTTAGCCAAGAAATCTTCCGTTGCAAAAGTTTCCTGTTCTCCGCCTCTCTTTCTGACTGTTATAGTCTTGAGATCGGCTTCGTTATCACCTATTACAACGATGTAAGGAACTTTCTGAACAGACCATTCGCGAATTTTATAGCCAACTTTTTCGTTTCTGTCATCAAGTTTCACCCTGATTCCAGTCCCGACAAGTTTAGCAACCAGCTTTTCCGCAGTTTCAATATGCTTTTCCGAGACAGGAAGCACTGCAACCTGAACAGGAGCAAGCCACATCGGGAAAGCACCTTTGAAATGCTCGATAAGAACACCGAAGAAACGTTCGATCGAACCGAGCAGTGCTCTGTGAAGCATGATCGGACGATGTTCCTGACCGTCTTCGCCGACATAGGAAATATCGAATCTTTCCGGCAGGTTGAAGTCGACCTGAACCGTCGAAAGCTGCCAAAGTCTGCCGATCGAATCGGTGATGTTCACATCTATCTTCGGACCGTAGAAAGCACCGTCGCCTTCCTGGATCTCCCACGGAAGACCGGAAGCATCGAGAACTTTTTTCAAAGCGTCTTCGGCTTTATTCCAA
>JAGCXM010000004.1 GCA_017961325.1 bacterium
AGAATGAATATATTCGGTTGGAACAGAGGAAGACCAGAGCGAGCCGGAGTCGCCTAATTTGCTGTATCTTCCGTCGTAATAATAAGAAGAGTAGTTGCACTCTCCTCCGCCTCCAAGCGTACAATCATGGCAGCAGCTTGAGCATGTCCAGTAAACATCAAAAGACAAATGGTCGTCCGTTTCGGAAACCTTGCATTGGGAATCCCTTCTCCATTTGAGGAGCATCTTTAATTCATCAATCGTAGGCAGATGCCAGTCTGAATACCCGCATTTGTTCGAATCGTTCAACTTTTTTTCACAGTAATCAAGCGCACTCAGCCAATCCATTGTATCCGTTGTTTTTGGTGACCACCACAGCTTGGCGTCAATTGTAGTGCATGGTTCTTCCGGCTCGCCGCTGTCAGTGTCTGCATCTTCGTCCGGCTGCGAATCAGATGTGTCGGCATCATCAGTTGAATCCGAAGTATCGGGATCGCTGTCAGGTTCTTCGTTGTCGGGCTGTTCCTCCGGCATTGGATCGCCGTCAGGTTCTTCGTTGTCGGGCTGTTCCGGCGTCGAATCGCCGTCATCGCCAGTTTCCGTCAAATTATTATCCGAATCATTGCCGCTGCCGTTCGGGTCTTTGATGCAGATATTGTCTTCCTCATCGCAAACCAGACCTTTGTTGCAGGTTGCATTCGGGTAACATTCGCCGTAAAGTTCACCCTGTTTTCTGCCGGAATCGGTATTGTCTTTGCTTTCGTTATTACTTGAACTTCCGCAGGAGACTGCGAAAAACAGCGTAAAAAGCGCAAAAACTGCAAAAATTTTCTTCATTGTCTTCCCCATATAAAAAACATTTTTTAAACAAAAACGCAGTATTTTAGAAAAAAGCTGCGAAAAAGCAAGCTGTTTCCACTTGTTTCCGGCTCTCACAGCCTTATTCGGTCAGCCTTATGCTTCTCAATGACAGCGAAAACCTTTTTCGTGGTAAGTCCCTGAACCACGATCGTAAAATACATTGTTACGCTCGTTACTATGATCACGACATTGTAGCTCGAGAGCGGAAGAAATTCGGCTGTGCTGAGCGCCAGCGCCAGCGAAAGACCGCCTTTGAGTGCGCTCCAGGTCATAAGCGTTGTAAATTCCATCGTGTTGTAGCGGTTCGGAATCTTGTGTTTTCCGATAATAAGAGCCGAAGTACCGACACCGAGAAAACGCGCCGCCATATTTATCAGAATTGCTCCGAAGACAAGGGCCGCTATCAGCGGATGGTGCGGCAGGTTCAGCACTGCGCATCCTATCAGAATGAATAGGATATTGTTGAGCAGCGTATCGGTCAGATGCCAGAAATCATCGTACCAGTCCTTTGGATCCACCACTTTTCGCCACTCCTCATATCTCGCCATATTTTTCGAGAAATAGATCCCGCATACTACAGACGCGATAACGCCGGAGCAGCCGAGAGTTTCACAGATTATATATGCCGCAACAACATCGAGAAGGCTTATCAGAATGTGCAGCATCGGATTGTTGCTGGCACGCAGGAGCCTGAACATAAGGAACGAAACCGCAAGCCCTACAGCCACCGCGCCCAGAAGCTCCTTCGCCATAAGCACCGGAAAGCTCAGGTCCGAAACATCGTTGACGATATTTTTGACGCACACAAATACTGCGACACCGGTTCCGTCGTTAAAAAGCGACTCTCCTTCTATGACTGTCGATACGTTTTTGGAAAGCCCGGCCTTTTTGAGAATGCTCGTCGCCGCGATCGGGTCGGTAGGCGAAACTATGCAGCCGAGCAGTATGCAGAGCCATATTGAAAAATCGAGGCTAAAGAGAAGAGAAAAAAGATAGAATATCCCTCCGTAGACGAATGTTGAAATTACGGTGGAGAGCAGTGCGAGCATGCTTATCGGCTTAATGTTTTTCACGAAGCGGTTGAAGTTGACTCCGCTCGCACCCGAAAAGAGCATGAAGCACAGGATCCCGTCCATCAGGAATTCCTGAAAATTGAAGTCGGCTATCCTGCCGACCATACTCGTCTCGAAATCAATGAAACCCAAGGCTTCAAGTGTCTTCACGAAGCCGGCGATCAGGAATGAAAAAAGCACAAGGGCTATATCGTTTGATATTTTAAAGGTTTTTTCGTTGAATACAGTGATCGCAACAATCATGAAGAGTATGAAAAGCAGTCCGGACAGCAGGTGTTCCATATTACAACTTCCGCAAATCTTTATCCGACGATATCGGCGAGGCTCAGGATCCTGTGCTCCGCCGAAACGACTATGACATGATCCCCTGGCAGAATCTTCGAGTTTCCGCCTGCGATCTCGACACTCTTGCCGCGCATGATGACCGCAATCAGTATGCCGGGCTTCAGCTTGAAGGACTCGTCCCTGAACAGTATCCCCTGAAGCTTGAAATCAGTTCCGACCTCGAATTCCGCAGCCTCTATCGATCCGGAATTAAGGGCATAGAGCCACTTCATCGAACCGTTAGTCTCATCAGTTCCTTTGTCAATCAGGCGCACATCCTTGATTATGTCGATAAGCGCTACGTCCTGCGTCGAAAAAACATGGTTTATACCGCTTTTTTTAAGCATCGTTTCATAATCGATATTTTTGATTACAGCGGCGATCCTGCCAGTTCCGAAGGACCTCGCGAACATTGATATTACAAGGTTTTCCTCATCACGGCTGGTTGCAGCCACGCAGGCGTCTGCCCCTTTCAGCTCCTTCTCCATAAGCTCCGAATCAGTTCCGTCGCCGTTGACGATATCCGCCTTCGGAAAGCACTCGAGCATCTGACGGCAGCGCCCCTCGTCATTGTCGATAACCGTAACTTTGATCCCGCGTCTGAGCAGTATTCCCGTCATATAGTAACCGACATTGCTGGCTCCGACTATAACGGCCTTTTTCAGCCTTCTCTCGGTGATCCTCAGCTTATTCAGCGTTTTTTCCATATCCGCTTCCGTTGCGGTGAAGACGATCTTGTCGCCGGTTTTGATCTCATCCTGACCGGACGGGGTGAACACTCTGCCTCCGCGGTCAATTGCACAGATCAGTATCTTTGCATCAAGCACCTTCTGGACGGAGGGAAGCTTCACACCGGCCAGAACTCCGTTTCCGCATATCTCGACCGCAGACAGATGAACGGCTCCGTTTCCGAACATCTCCCGCTCGACGGTCTCGGCATAGCGCAGCATCTTGATTCCGACCTCGGCTGCCGCCCTGTCAGGATTGATTAGAAGATCGACACCGAGTTTATCAGTCAGAAAGCTTATCTCCTTTTCGTATTCAGGCCCCCTGACAGCCGCTATCGTGCGCTTTACTCCCAGTTTTTTAGCCGCGCTGCAGCATAGAATGTTCGTTTCGTCGTTCTTTGTTACCGCCACAAACACTGAAGCCGAATCAATGCCGCATTTTCTGAGCAGCTCGGAACAGCACCCGTTGCCGACATAGCCGTTGCAGTCAAATGCATCGGTAATGGCGTCGACTTTCTCAGGATTTCTGTCAATGACCACAAGATCGTAACCTTCTTTAGTGATATGTCTGGCGAGCGCAAACCCTACCTTGCTGGCTCCGACAATTATTACTCTCATGCCTTCCCTCTCATACCCTGAAAAAATTTACTGCCACCCCTTTTCGGCTTCGGAAAGTATTCTCACAAATGTCAATTTGTTTTCCGATTTTGCAATATCGAGCGCCGTTTTGCCGTCGACCTGCCTTAAAGTCGGATCGGCACCGAGTTCGAGAAGCCTTTTTGCAACAGAAAAAAGGTCGTTTCTTACTGCATAAATCAAAGCGGTGTTACCGAAATCGTCGCTTGCATCAAGATCTGATTTTTTTAAAAGAATATAATTTACAAGTTCCTGATTTTTAGATTCAATCGCAACCATAAGAGCCGTTTTACCATCCTGATATTTGTAATTAAAATCGACACTTATGCCTGATTTCAGAAGAACGAGCGCAGCATCGAAACGGGCATTGTACATGGACAAGACGAAAAGATTCGCCTTGGGATTCCTGAAGTATTTTCCGTTAGGATCGGCACCGTTTTCAAGCAGAAGCTTCAGAACTTCGGCATAACCCTTTTCAGTTGCAATTACAACAGCCGCCTTGCCGTTTTTATCAGTGGCTTTTACGTCTGCACCTTCCGAAATCAGGGTTCTGACCGCTTTTGAATCACCCTTCTCCACCGCGTTTATGAAATCAATCGGCAGAGTGTTCTTTTTGCTCAGAATTCTGAAAGTTTCCTGCGCCCTCGCGTCGATCGCATAGTCAAGAGCTGTTTTTCCGACTTTTGAAACCGTCTTTTCGCTGAAACCAGATTTTAAAAGTTTATTCAATAATTCCGCATTGTTGGCTTCAGCTGCATACATCAGCGCGTTCTTCTCGTTCAAATCCTCGGCCTTAAGGTTTGCACCGGCTTTTATGAGCATCCCCACAAGCCGCATATTTTTTAAGGATATCGCGTGGAGAAGCGCAGTTTTGCCGTCAGGCCCCTTGAGTTCGAGATTGACTCCGTGCTTTATGAAAAATTCAGCCATTTTTATGTCGCCGGATGTCACAGCCGTGACAAAAAGCGGCCACTCTTCATCTATAAAATTTATATCGGCACCCTTTGCAAATAAATCGGATACCGTTTTGACGTTTCCTGCCTGAACTGCGGCGGAAAAGGATTCGTTCAAATCCTCGGCAGCAGCAGAAAACAGAAAAAATATCGAAAAAACAACGAAAAAGATCTTCATCCCGAACTCCTACAAAAAACGAAGTATTATACTCAACTAAAAGTTATAATCAAAAAACCCGATAATCTTTCACTGTCGGAAAATTTGTGCTAAAAACAGGCGTGAAAGTTTTTTTGAATTATTTTTGTGAGGAATTATGCAAGTAAAATCAATTATTTTTGATATGGACGGAACGCTTCTAGACACTTTGGACATCATTTCAAGAACGAACAACAGGATTCTTCAGCTCCACGGTTTTCCGACTCATCCGCTTGACGAATACAGAAATTTCGTCGGAGACGGAATGAGGATGCTGCTCAGGCGCGCTCTGCCGGAAGGCACAGGCGAAGACGTGATAACAGCTCTTTTGCCTGAAGTTCTCGATCTTTACCACGAAGAGGGCGTCGGCACCATACCGCCATATTCCGGAATCAGGGAAACGCTGACAAAATTAATCGAAAAAGGCGTGAAAATTTCAATCCTTACAAATAAAGAGCACAAATATGCGCTTCTCAATGCCGAAACCATTCTCGGTGAATTTCACTTTGACGCGATTCTTGGAGAACGTCCGGGAAAACCTCTGAAACCCGCTCCCTACGGAATATTCGAGATAGCGGAGATCACGAAAGTCCCCCTGTCGCAGACTGTTTACGCAGGTGACATGAAAACCGACATCCTGACTGCAAAAAATGCCGGTGTAACTTCCGCAGGATGCCTCTGGGGATTCGGCAGAAAAGAGGATCTGACAGCTCTCGGGGCAGATTTTCTTATATCAAAACCTGAAGAACTTCTTGATTTGTTGTAAAAAATGATTAATAAAACCGCGTATTTGTCTGTGGAGGTGATTTATGGTCAAATTAAACGGTCAGGAAATTGACGCGGCGGGAAGAACTGTTTCCGAAATCATCGAAAAAGAGGGCTACAACGCTGCGAGACTGGCGGTAGAACTCAACGGAAACATAGTTCCGAAGGCGAAATACGCCGAAACTGTCGTCAGGGAAAACGATGTCATTGAAATCGTCCGTTTCGTGGGAGGCGGCTAATGTTCCCTTCAAAAGAAGAGTTTTTCAACGGTCTTGCTGCAAAACACGGGTCTGAACTTCAGAAAAAGTTCGCAGCGGCTTCGGTCGCTGTCTGCGGCGCAGGCGGGCTCGGCTCAAATATCGCGATCGCTCTGGCGAGAGCAGGGATAGGACGGCTCAGGATCATCGATTTCGACAAAATTGAAATCACGAATCTTAACCGTCAGCAGTATTTTGCGGACCAGATCGGCTTGTTCAAGGCAGTTGCTTTGAAAGAAAATCTGGCAAAAATAGCTCCTTACTGCGAAGTTTCGGCGGAAGTTACGGAAATCACAGAAGAAAACGTAACAGAACTTCTCAAAGGCTTTCCGATAGTCTGCGAGGCTTTTGACAAGGCCGAGGCTAAGGCGATGCTCGTGAACGCGATCCTGGAAAATATGCCTGAGACTTATCTTGTTTCAGGTTCGGGAATGGCAAGCCTAAACTCTGCAAATCTCATAAAAACGAGAAAAATCACTGATAAATTCTATCTTTGCGGAGACCTCACGAACGATGTCGATGCAGGAAACGGCCTTTTCGGAGCGAGAGTCCTTGTCTGCGCGGCACATCAGGCACATGCGGTTCTCAGGATTATCGCCGGTGAATTTGAAGCATAAGGAGGAAAAATGAACAATTTCGCAAAATTCAAAAAAATCGACGCACATTCTCACATCGGCTTTTTCGGAAGCCCGTTCAATGTAAATTTCGATGCGGATATGCTGGAAAAGCAGATGGCGGACTACAACATCGAAAAAACTATCCTCTGTCCGGCGGCATGCACGCTGAATGAAGAGCTCAACGACGCTTTCAAAAAGATGCCCGGCAAGATAATCCCGCTCTGCTGGGTCAACGCGAATTCCGGTAACGGGGCTTACGACATGCTTGAGCACTATCTGCGCGACGAGAAGTTCGCAGGGGTCAAGATGCAGCCTCTTTTCGACGCCTTCACGGCCGATTCGCCTATGGTCGATCCTATCATGGAAATAGCAAAAAAATACGACAAACCCGTCTTCATTCACTGCGGTCATCCGCCGTTCTCGCTTCCGTGGCAGATAGGCCTTCTTGCAGAGCGTCATCCGCAGGTCAGGGTCGTAATGATCCACATGGGTCACGGCCACGGAGTCTATATCGACGGCAGCATCACGATGGCGAAAAAGGTCGATAACCTCATGCTTGAATGTTCAGGAATGCCGATGGGCTGCCAGATCAAAAACGCCTACGAAACAGTCGGCAGCGGACGCGTTATGTTCGGCATCGATTCTCCGTTCCACCATCCGACAGTAGAGATCCAGCGCGTAATGTCATGCGGACTGAACGACTCCCAGCTTGAAGACGTTTTCTACAACAACGCCGCGAAATTTATGGGGATGAAGTAAATCTATCGGCAAGATTTTTAGCAAAAAAGCTTGAAAAAGGCAACTTTTTTGCCGATACCGGCAAGAAAATGGGGTTCTATCGTGAAATCAAATTGATTTATTCTTCACAAATTCCGCAGAATTTCAGTAATCCACGATTAATACATGATTTCAAAGCTGAGATTTCAGTTTTAGAACGGGCATAAATCATTATGAAAACGCAAATAATATTTAAAGAATATCCCCAAAATAAAGCATTTTTTATTTAAGTCCGCATAAAATGTCAGAGCTCAAACAGAGGATATTGTCGAAAAATTACCTAAAATTGAGTTTTAAATATAAAAATGGACGACATCTTGCGTTTGCGCTTATTTTTCTGTACAACATCTTGATTTTTTCTTTTTATTATGTAAACTAACCGCAATTTAATCCACGTTGGAGGGAGAATGTTGGAATTGAAGATCGGTAGAGTGTTAGAAGGAGGGAAAAATGAGAGAGTGGTTAAGTAAACATAAAAACGAAATAATAACCGGAATAATAACCGGAATTATCGGTACTATTATTGGCACACTTATATCATCTGTGTGGCATTACTTTATTGCATTTGTGCCAAGAGCGAGTAATTTTTTACTTAGAAGTTTAATTGATGGAATCTATTATGTTGCTTCAGATCTAACACATAGTTCTATTCTTACAACTTTACTATTCATATTAATGTTGCCAACAATGTTGTTGCCAATAGTGCTTGTAATTATATTAACTATTGAAAAAAAGGAAAAATTAAAAGAGGTAAAATTAGAAAATGATATAGAGGATGATGCTACAGGAGGCACACACTCTATTGAAACAAAGAACTATAAAGAAAAAGGGAATAAAAATATTACAAAAAAATTAAAAATTATTGGTCTATTGGTGAGCTCTACTTTTACCTTCTTTTTGCTCTTTACTTATGTGCTGATTCCGATGGTGATTTGGGATAAATTTGAGCGAGATATTACTATAATCGCTCCGTATATGGAGGAAAAAGAGATTCTTACTTTACGTTCAGACTGGGCTCGTATGACAACGCGTGATGATTATTCAAAAATATACACATTGATAACAACGAAAAAAACAGAGAATAATATTTTGCCGTAAAGCCAAAAGATAAATAATGAGTTGCTATTATTTGAAAACTCTTGAAGTGGAGGTGTAAAACATGGAATGGTATGAGTGGCTTTTTGATGGTATAGGAACAGCTTTAATTAGTGCAATATTTAGCCTTATTGCATATAACGCCGCAATCAAAAACATAGGGAAACAATCACAGACTGCCGGAGATGGTTCCAATCAAAAGCAAGAAATGGTTATAGAAGATTCTGGGGAACACGAAAATGTACAAAGCACTATTAAGCAAACTCAAAAGTCTGGTAAAAATTCAAAACAAATGCAAGTAGGGAAAATAAATGACAGAAAATAATAAACAGGTTCAAAAAGCTGGAGATAATTCGCAGCAAATACAAGCTGGAACAATCAATATTTATCAAGGAATTACAGAGCAGAGAGCACGTGAAATATGTTTTGAAATGGCCAAAAAAGCACTTGAAGAATGTGCAACAGAAGCTGATGAAACAGCCAATCGACGGATAAATGAGTTCGCAGGGATTCTTGTTCCCCGCATACAAAAAATTGAGGCAGATTTCAACTCTTTTTCTGATCCGGCTTTTCAAATACTGCTGAAAAAAGCCCAATTAACAGCAGCATGTACTGAACGAAATGATGATTACAAAATTCTTTCAGAGTTGCTTGTACACAGAGTTAAGAATAAATCTAACATCAAGAAAAAAGCGAGCATCACAAGGGCAGTTGAAATACTTGATCAAATTGATGACGATTCATTATTGGCCTTAACTGTTTTTTTGACAATGAGTACTTTTATTCCGATAAGTGGCACTATTTCAAAAGGATTAAAAGTTATATCTGATATATACGAAAATTTCGATTTAGATTTGTTGCCAAAAGATGATGCTTGGCTGGATAATTTGTCAATATTAGGTGCGTTAACTATTAATAACTTTGGAAAACTTCCAAAATTTAAAGATTATCTTTCAAGTGTTTTACCTGGGTATGTGTGTGTAGGCATAAAAAAAGATAGTGATGATTACAAAAAAGCCATAGAAATACTCAAGGAAGCTAAAATCAACATCAAATTTTTAATTGACCATGAATTACTGGAAGGATATGTGCGGCTTCCTTTAGTTAATAAAGAAGCAATAAATGATTTATCTTACCCTGTTCCATGTGAATCTTTAGAAAAAACACTAAATATACCGTTGAATGACCAAAATAAGAAAGCTCTGGAACAAGTTTTTGATATGGGTTTAAAAAAATCTCAAGATGTGTCTTCGGTAAAGGCAAGATTTGTTGAGATGCTAAATTCATATCCTTCCATTAGAAAAGCAATGGAATGGTGGGATTCTATTGAAACAGCTATTTTGCCTACTTCGGTTGGAATGGTAATTGGTCATACAAATGCTAAGAGTATAGATCCTTCATTGCCGGATTTAGATTAAATGTATTTCTTCTGTAAGATGATCTTTGCCGAATAATACCTAACTTGAAGTCGTAAATTGCGACTTTAAAAATTAAGTAAAAACCGCCTGAATTTATTTGTGGAACTGCCGAATGCTGAGGGGTCTGAGACGCCATGATATGACGTCTCTACGGGATACGGGGTGTTATTTATATTTCTTTCAATTTTTCTTCCGGGTAATTTGCAGTTTTATTGATAAATACGAAAAAAAGAGTGATAAAGCGCCGCTGCGTGTTATCGCAGGATTTTGATCGTTAGGAGGAAAGATGGATAAAAGTGACAAGCTCGTTATCGCGGGGCACGAATTTTCGTCCCGTTTCATTCTCGGTTCGGGAAAGTATTCGATGAAACTTATCGAAGCGGCGGTGAAGTATGCCGGTGCCGAGATCATAACTCTGGCGGTGCGCCGCGCAAATTCCAAGGAGCACGAAAGCATTCTGGACTATATTCCGAAAGGAGTAACGCTGCTTCCCAACACATCCGGAGCGAGAAATGCAGAAGAGGCAGTCAGGATCGCGAGACTTGCAAGGGAGCTCGGCTGCGGTGATTTCGTAAAGATCGAGATCATGCGCGATACGAAATACCTCCTTCCTGACAATGCGGAAACGGTGAAAGCGACAGAGATCCTTGCAAAAGAGGGTTTCGTTGTAATGCCTTACATGTACCCCGACCTCAACACGGCGCGCGACCTCGTGAACGCAGGTGCCGCTTCGGTCATGCCGCTCGCATCTCCGATCGGTTCGAACAAAGGCTTGTGCACACGCGATTTCATACAGATTTTGATTGACGAGATCGACCTTCCGATAATCGTTGATGCCGGAATAGGCCGCCCGTCACAGGCCTGCGAGGCGATGGAAATGGGAGCCGCAGCGATAATGTCGAACACCGCTCTGGCCACAGCAGGAGACCTTCCGAAAATGGCGGACGCATTCAGACAGGCGATCGAAGCAGGCAGAAAAGCCTATCTTTCGGGGCTCGGACGAGTCCTTTCGCGCGGCGGCGCACCCTCTGACACTCTTATCGGATTTTTGCACGATTAGGAAGTTTATCGGGTTATAATCCGATAAACTTGGCAAAAATCGGAAGTTTATCGGTATGTAATCCGATAAAGTCTTCAGCCGTTTTTCTATATAACACGCTTATAAAAGTTGCTTTGTTTTTAATATCGTCGTTATAATTTCTATTTTTGCAATAACAGGCTTCTCAATAGGCTTATCCGATACCTATGAAGGAGATAAAAAATCATCGAATTCGACGGTGGAGATATTTACGACGAAATCATCGCCAACAAGAATTCTACAAATCCAAGAATTTTCAAATTCAAAAATGAAGCTCTGATAGAAATAATATTTGGAACAAATACTAGCGAAGAGGATACAAAAATCATAAAAAAGTTATGTGAAAATCGGGTAAAACCCATGTTAAGTTTTCTAAAATGAAACTGAAAGAAGGGCCTCATTAGGGGTTGGAAAAAGCCCCATTATTTATCTAAAATACGTCAATCAGCGCACGGTTTCACAAAACAACTTCTTGATTTTTCAGGAGATTTTCAATCAGCGGTTTGTAAATTTCATTATCCGCAGAAGTCGTAATTGAACAGACCCTGCTTCCTGCGTCTTTTGAAGATGCTCCACAATGATAGATAATCTCGTTTTCCGTGCCGAAATCAATGATGATGTATCTGTCATGAAAAATGCCGTTTGTCCGCTTGAAAGAAATCGCAACATTCGGATATTCCTTGCAGAAATCATCAAATTCCTTTTGATGCAGACTCTTTTTCAAATTGTCGGTAAAAATCGTGATTTTCACATTTGCAGGTACTGATTTAAGGAGGACAAGCGTTTTCAAACCGATGTAATTGTCAATCACGAAAATCGTTTTTTCGACTGTGAATAAATTTCCTGATACGCCAAGTCCGCTTCAACCGACCTGCCGTTGAGAAACAGGAAATCCTTTTTTATTTCAGTATTGCTGAAATCTTCAATGATTCTGACGACATCATCCTTTGTCGGTACATTTGATAATTTTTGGTCTATTCTCGCAATATCTTTGGAGTGTTCTAAAATATTTTCAGTATTTTGAGCTGTTTGAACAGCAAGTTTTGCTACCTCGTCATATCCGACCAAATGTTCACGTTCAATGATAAAATCTTTCATTCCTTTGAAAAGCCGAATCAGTATTTTGCTCTGCCTGATTGCCAAATCACCGCGGAGAACTGTCATCAACATATAAATTCCTTGTTCCGTAAAAGCGTAAGGTTTATATTTTATGTTACTTCCACACCCTGTGTTCAAGGTGAAAATTTTGCACCTTGAAAAATATTTTACCTCTGTATCAGAAAGCTGGAACATGAAGTCGTTGTCAAATTTCTCAATATTATTCTTTACTTGTCTGTTGAAATTCTTGGTTTCATATCCGTAAATTTCAGCCAGATCAAAGTCCATCATGACCTGCATTCCGCGAATCGTGTAGATTTTAGACCTCAAATCTGTTTCGCTGTGAATCACTATTTCATTTTCCATTTCAAACCCCAAAAAAGTTTTACGGTATGTAAAATAGAAATTCTAATAATAAAGTCAATTTTTACAACATATATTTTGTGAATTTGTTAAAAAGTAAATAAAAAATTCGAAATAGACTTATGTGATTGTCGTAGAAGTTATAGAAAATCAGTGGGCATGATTTTTAGAGATTGACATGCGGGCGGACCGCCCGCGCTCCGGCAAAAGAGAGATGAAACAAAAAGCAAATTTTCCCTCTCGCATTTTTTCAAAAGTTGAGTATAATACATCGGTTTTTGCGTAGAGACGTAACCTGATACGTCTCATTTGGCGGAGATTGGTATGGAAATCAATACGCTGAAAGAGTTGTGTTCAGCTTCTAAAATAAAGTGGACAAAGCACGGATTGGAGCGGATGCAGGAACGGAACATTTCAACAGCGGATGTTAAAAACTGCATAATGAACGGTGAAATAATTGAGGAATATCCGAATGATTTCCCGATTCCGAGTGCGTTGGTATTCGGACACAATGTGGAAGACCGCGTTCTGCATACGGTTTGCGGAACCGACGGACAGTTTTTGTATGTTGTGACCGCATATTTTCCAGATACGGATAAATTTGAAAGCGATTTAAAGACACGGAGGACAAAATAAATGTGCATGTATTGCAGAAATTCTGAATTAAAGGCTGCGACAACGACGCATGTTGTCAATTATAACAATTGTGTGATCATCATCAAAAATGTTCCGTGCGAAGAGTGCACTCAATGCGGTGAAAAGTATTATTCCGAAGAGACTGCGGGACGTCTGGAACAGCTCGTGGATGCCGCAAAAAAGATAATGCAGGAAATTTCGGTAATCGACTATCTTAAAGTTGCGTAAATGTGCCTCAACATCCTGAATTTAAAGGAGAAATTATGAATAAAGACAGTGAACGTAAAATGGACAACAACTATTTTATAGATTCTGCAAAACTTTCAAAAGAGGCTCTTGCGAAAAAGCACGAACTTGAGAACAATCCCGCGTCCCGTGCCGATATCATGGCGTATCTTCCGGGAATGGAGCAGATAAATTCCGATATAGCTTCCAAGGTTCTGGCTGAAGTCGAAAGCTATGACCCCGATTCGTATACGGCGGCTGACGTGCAGCGTGCGCTTGACCACACGAACCGCACGGTCGAAGATCTGAAGGCGCTTCTTTCTCCGGCTGCCGACGCTTTTCTGGAAAAAATGGCGGAACTTTCGCGACTGGAAACGCAGAATCACTTCGGGAACACGGTCTATCTCTTCACGCCGCTATATATCGCGAATTACTGCGAAAACTACTGCGTTTACTGCGGTTTCAACTGCTACAACGACATCCGCCGCGTCAGACTCGACATGGATCAGATCGAGAATGAAATGAAGATAATCGCCGAAAGCGGAATGGAGGAAGTGCTCATCCTGACAGGCGAAAGCAGGTCAATGAGCAGCCTTGAATACATCGGCGAAGCTTGCAAACTGGCGCGGAAATATTTCAGGATGGTCGGCGTCGAAGTTTATCCTCTCAATGTCGATGAATACAGGTATCTCCACGAGTGCGGAGTTGATTACGTCACAGTTTTTCAGGAAACTTACGACAAAGTCCGCTTTGAAAAACTGCATCTCAGAGGCCACAAAAGGGTCTGGCCTTACCGCTTCGATTCGCAGGAACGCGCACTTATGGGCGGAATGAGAGGAGTCGCTTTTGCTGCGCTGCTCGGCCTTTCTGATTTCAGGCATGATGCGCTGGCGACGGCACTTCACGCATACTTCATCCAGAGAAAGTATCCGCAGGCGGAAATTTCGCTTTCCTGCCCGAGACTGAGACCCATCATCAACAACGAAAAAATAAATCCCCTTGATGTGAGCGAACGCAGACTCTGCCAGATTTTGTGTGCATACCGCCTTTTCCTGCCGTTCGCCGGAATAACAGTCTCGTCGCGTGAAAGCAAATCCTTCAGAAACGGCATCGTGAAGATCGCCGCGACCAAAATTTCAGCCGGAGTTTCGACCGGAATAGGCGACCACGAGAGCAAATATACCGGAAAAAACGCCGAGACTGCGGAAGGTGACGAGCAGTTCGAGATCAACGACAGCCGCAGCTTCAAAAAAATGTACGAAGACATGTCGGAAGAAGGTATGCAGCCGGTGCTCAATGACTATATCTATTTGTGAAATCGAAATATAGTAAAAAATTCTCACCGACATTCTTTTTTATCGCAGCATGAGTAGCCACGCTGCCATTTTCTGGATTATGAACCTTTTTCGGCAATAAGAATATCTTCGGGATATGTGATCTTGATGTTGGTTCTGTCGCCTTCAACGATGCGGATATCCGTGAGTTTGTATCTGAAAACGATTCCGCAGTCATCGGTTGCACCTGAAAAGCCCTCTTTTTTCGCATGTTCGTGCGCCGTTTTTATGGTACCTGCCCTGAATCCCTGCGGCGTCTGAACCTGCATCATGCGGCTTCTTTCGGTTACTGCTTTCATTATGCCGCAATCGGCTTCTATTATGGTGTCGGTCGCTTTTATCGCGACATTCACGGCATCGCATGAATCAAGCGCCGTGATGCAGTCATTGATGATTCTTTGTGAAACAAAAGGTCTTGCCGCATCGTGAATGAGAACCTTTGCATCATTTTCAGGTACTTCCCCTACCCCGATTGATGAACTTTCAGCCCTGACAGCTCCGCCCGGAACGATTTTCGTCACTTTTTCATAACCGTTATGCCGCACGATTTCTCTGACTTTTTCGATTGACGAAGGCTCGGAAACAACGATTATTTCATCTGTTTTCCCGTTTTGTTCAAATGCTTCGATGCTCCTTTCGATTATGGTTTTGCCTTTGATTCCGGCGAACTGTTTCGGGAAACCGCAGTTCATCCGTTCGCCCTTTCCTGAAGCCAGAATCACGGCGTAAACTCTTCTATTCATCCTCTTTATCCTCAAAATTTATGTTTTCACGCGGATGTTTTCTCTCGAATTCCTTTTGAATAGCCGCCTGTTCGACATGCGTATAAATTTCGGTCGTATTGATGCTCGAATGTCCGAGAAGCATCTGTACGCTGCGAAGGTCGGCTCCACCTTCAAGCAGATGAGTCGCAAAAGTGTGTCTTAACTTATGCGGCGAAATATCCTTTGTTATTCCTGCTAATACGGCGAATTCCTTGAGTTTTTTCCAGATTCCCTGACGAGTCAGCCTGCCTCCGCGGTTGTTCAGAAACACGTAGTCGTTGAAATCGCCTTTTTTCATCAGCGTGTGTCTCATTCTGTCGATGTATTCATGCAGATATACCGCTGCATCGTCGCTGTACGGCACGACGCGCTCCTTGCTGCCCTTTCCGAAAACGAGCAGAAGCTGCTTTTTTCTGAAAATATTTCCGAGTTTGAGTTCGGTAAGTTCCGAAACGCGCAATCCGGAGGAATAGAAAAGTTCAAGCATCGTTCTGTCGCGGAATCCGGAGGCGGTCGATGTGTCTACAACCGAAAAAAGCCTCTGAAGTTCTTCGTAAGTGAGAAAAACGGGCAGCGATTTCTTGAGCTTGACGGGCTCTAAAATCTCAAGCATTTCAGGTATTATGTAGTCGTCCTCAAGCAGAAATTTAAGAAATCCGCGAAGGCTCGAAATCGAGCGCGCCAGAGAACGGTCGCTGAAATTTCTGTCTCTCGAAAGATGTATCACGTATTCGCTTATGTCGACTGAATCGGCCTGGGTGATGCAGCTTCCTTTCGAATCGAGATACTCCAGAAAATCGGTCAGATCACGCTCGTAGGCTTCCACACTGTTCAGAGCCATACGCTTTTCAAGTTTTATGAAATTCATGTATTTCTTTAAAAGTCTTGAATCGCTTTTGTTCATTTCAGAATTTAATTGTATAAAAATTCGTCAATAATTTCAATCGATTGTTTGTATAAATCAGGGTTTTTGTCAAAGTCGCCGTGCATTATCTGCTTCAGAAACATCGCCTTCAGTACTGCGTCGCGTTTTTTGTGTTTGTACAAAAACATCATCAGTTCCAAAATCTCGCTGTTTTCCCTGCCTTCATCTTTCGGAATTTCAAAAATCGCCGCAAGGAGTCCGTTCGTCAGAATCTGAACCGCCTTTTCATCATCGAAATCCGATTCCATAACGGTTTGAAGAGCGTTTGAAAGATAAAACGCCCATTCCGGATAAGGCCCGTTTTCCTCTTCATCCGATTCTTCTATATCTTTTTTTACTACGCCTATATAATCCAAGGCGCCGCATTGTTCAATGATTTCAGCAAGTTTTATGTCATGATTTATTTTTTGCCTTGCGTCGCCGCTCAAATTGTGCATTTCGGAAATCCATTTGATTTTTTCCGAAAGATAGCTGCACGATTTTTCATCTTTTACGAAATAAGAGGAGAACGGAAGAAGATTTTCCCTCTTTTTCGTAGATTCAATCCAGCCGGCTGCTCTGTTTATCTCTTTCACGCTCAGCCAGTCGTCCGCAGCGTTTTCAATCATTCCGGACTGTCTGAGCAGAATATAGCGGTACAAACCTACAGTCGATTTTCCGTTATTGAACATTTTTTCGACGAAATTGTATAAAAATGAAGAAAAAATCTGTTTTTCGTCCTTCTGCATGGCCACGAAACGGTTGAAAAGCTCTTTGAAAAAGGGATCGTCATTCAGATCGATTCCCTGTTCGAGAGCCGAAAACACCATTTTAAAAGAGGAAGCCAGAATGAAAAAAACTATTTTGGGAGAAACCGGAGTTTCACGTCCGTGCATCCTGTTTCTCATGTTTATCGTGGCGAAGTTCAGAACGATTTCGGCCGTCAGCATCTCAGAAAGTCCTTGTGAACCATATGGTTTTTCGTTGTTTCCGCCGAAAATCATCGACTTTATCCGCTTTTCCTGTTCAGAGGATATAACAGGGTTTTCCAACGAAAACACACTGTTTTCACCGGAGTTTTCATTTATCGTATTCGCCGCCATCTGCAGAAGGTTGAAAAATTCCACACCGGGTTCCGGAAAAGAATTCGGATAGGAACCGAGATTCACCATCGTCATAAGAAGCGAAAGCGCAGGCATAAACTGCTGTGTCCGCAGATAGTAAAGATAGCGTACCTGAAACTGCTCCTGCGAAAAACCGACTGAATTCAAATAAAAAAACAGCGCGTCGCTGTTTTCATACAAATCTTCTGCCATGGTATAGGAAAAAGTCGAAGCTGCCTCGATCGGAAAGATTTCAGGAAAAACCAGCGAAGGTTCGCACGAAAGATTCTTTTCGTAGGCAGAAAGCCATGAAAATGAACATAAAATGATGAAAAAACAAACTTTAGCTCTGTTCATTTTTTATTTCTTCGAATAGTCTTTTCTTAATAATTTCAAACTCTTGTTCCGTTATGCTGCCGTTTTCAAGAAGATCTACCGCCCTTTCTACCTTGGCAAGCAGAGGATCCTGACCGATAACGACTTTTATCTGGCTGTTGAGCATCGTGAAAACGGCGAATTCTTCAGGCTTCATTCCAAAATTTTCCGCTTTTTCGGCGATTTTTGCATACTGTTCTTCGTCGAGTCTGACCTCTATTTTATGCTTCATCGGGTTCCTCTTCCAAATCCTGAATCCAGCCGTCGAAACCGTATTTGTCGGCAATTTCAGCCACCCGGTTATATTCTTCCTTATGCAGCTGACGGTTCAGCTTCGGGTTTTCAAGCGCTTTGTAAGCCGGAAAATACTGGCTCATAAGACCTATTTTAAATTCAAGTCCGCGTTTTTTGTATTCGTTGAGAAGATTCATGACCTCTATCGAACTTTCAATGTAATTCGGCAGCACGAGATGACGGATTATCAACCCTTTCTGCAGGATTCCGAGGTCGTCCTCCTCCCACTTCAGCTGTCTTTCAAGGAGCATGTCGAGACATTTTTTAACACAGTCGGCATATTTTTTTATCGCGCAGAGCTCTCCGGCCGGCCCGTTCGTCGCATATTTGACGTCAAAAAGAAAGATGTCGCTTATCTTCAGAATGATTTCAAAAAGCTCTTCCGTCTGCGCGCCGTTGCAGTTGTAGACGATCGGAACCCTGATTTCGTTTCTTATACTTTTGAACGCACGAAGCACTTTTCCAAGATACTGGTCGCTCGTTACGAGATTGATATTATGCACTTTTCTGGCCAGTAATTTGATTATATGTTCTGCAAACTCGCTTATCGAATAAATTCCGCCGTTGTTTTCCTGGCTTATAGGCCAGTTCTGGCAGAAAACGCATTTCGCGCTGCAGCCAGAAAAAAAGACGTTGCCGGCACCGTTCCAGCCGCTTACCGGAGGTTCTTCGCCGTCGTGAACCGCAAAGCTCGCGACCTTTATTCCCTCTTCGATTGCACCGCAGAAACGCGGAAATTTTCCGCCGCATTTTATGGGACAGCACTTTCCGTTTTTAAACAAATCGTCGGCTTTTTCAATCAGAGCGTCAAGCTCGACGTCGCTAAGCAGAGAAAGAGAATTCATAATTCACCTATTCAAAAATGTATTCCAGTTTCAAATCAAAACCGATACCGCCGTAATTAGTTTCAAGCATATCCTTGTTTTTCCAGCCGAGTACCGATTCAAACCATTTCGTTCTGTATTTAAGTTCGATTATCTGGTCGGTCGTGTCTGACGGATTCGATTCGAGCAAGAGGAAAATGTTTCTGTAAATTTCCTTTTCCGCAATCAGTTTGAGAACCGTTTTTTCGTCAAGTTCCGAATATTTCGGGACAAGCTCGAACTTGGAAAGCCGGAAGTTCTTCCTTACTTCGGTCGTTATTCCCATAATGTCCGTTGCCGCCGCAATCGCCAGATCGCCCGAAAACTCGTCGCCGACGTTTCCCCAGAGCAGAAGCGAACGGAGCTGCTCCTGATCGAGCTGCGGAGTACTTTCGAAAGTAATGTCGAGTTCGCCGTCGAAAGGATGACCTATCGCAAACATCGTGATTCTGAAGTCTTTGTTCGTGTCCTGAATTTTCGTCGTGACGTTGCGCGTCGACTCGAAATCAAGAAAAGGATTTATTCCGTCGCCTTCGAAAGAAATGTTGCCTCTCGTCACGCTGAAATCGTTCTGCTTGTATTCAAGTTTTCCGTTTTTAAGAATTATGGAACCTGACAGATCGGGTTTCTGGGTCGTTCCGCTCAGGACCAGATCCATAAAAATGTCTGACTGAATCAGATTCGTCCTTATGCGGATGTTGTTCTTTCCGGTGACTTTCAGATTCAAGTCTATCGGATTGCTTTTGTCGAGCTGCGCACTCGCCTTCTTCTGGCCGAGTTTGGAAACCATCTTCAAAAAATCACTGTCGAGGGAGAGCGGCTGGTTGTAAATGACGTTTTTCAGCTCGACGTCGCCGCTGAGCGAGAACCTGTCCTTAGAAAAAGCGATAAAATCGACATTCGCCGAGACTGCGAAATCACCGATTGCGGCATATTTTCCGGTAAGATTTACAGCAGAAACATTCAGAGATGCGTTTTCAATCGGCATAAAACCGTTCCCCTGCCCCGTAATAGTCAGTTTTCCGTCTCCGGCATTGCCGCTCAGCTTTTCGAGAGTCCATTTGTTGTTTTCAACCAGAAGCGTTCCGTTGAAATCTTTGAGAACGATTCGCGGATCCTGCAGAACGTAGGTGAAATTGACGGCATCTATATTTCCGTTCAGATTTGAATTTTTGTAGGCAATGTCGAAATTCAGCCTGCCGTCAGGGTTGTTCGACCGGTAAGTTTCCTTGTTTCTCAGCGTTTTAAGGGAAAGAGCACCGTTTGCGTGAAGATACGGGTTGAATTTTTCAAGATCGACTCCGCCTTCGATATAAAAATTCAGGGCTTCCCCTTTAAAATAGGTTTTGTCAGCCAGCTGAAGACGGCTGAAATCGCCGGTAATCGAAAAGGGTTCGACGTTTTGAATGAGGATGTCGCTTTTTTTAGCCTTCAGGCTGCTTATGCCGATGTTTATTTTTTCTCCGCGAAGATTAGCATCGAGGAAAACTTTTGCGAACATATCCTCCTTCTGATAGGTGAAACCCTTTACGGAAAGTCCGGCTGCGAGCCGTTTCCTGTCAAGTTCCGGCATTTCAGCCGAAAATCTGATGTTTTTTCCGAAACCGCCGTTTAACGAAACATTCTTGTTTTCGCCGGTGTAGGCCGCTTCAACAAAAAAATCGCCCGTTTCCACGCCGTAGACCTCAAGTTTAGGAATATCCAGACGGCCCGAAATATTCGGAGTAGAAAGCAGACCTTTCAGTTTGACGTCAAGAACCGGTTTTTCAAATGAAATTTCGGGATGAAATTCAAAATCTTCGGGATAAAAAGAGTCGAAATATACCGAAATGTTGCTGTCGAGGTCTGCCTTTGCGAGTTCAGCGTCAAGTTTTATAGAGTTTCTTCCGTAAGTTATCTCCCCTTTTCCTCCGAGCTTCTCGGCATCCTTTTCAAAAAGCAGGAGTTCAACCGAATCGGCTATTTTCGTTCCGCCGTCCTCCCCTTTCTTTCTGAAATCCTTCACTCTCGCTTCAGCATTCAGCTTTGACAGACCGTTTTTGAAAAGTCCTTCCGCCTGAAGAAACGCCTTGCCAGAAAAACCGTCGGTATTTACTCCAAACAGTGCCGAAGCATCCGAAAGTTTTCCTTCGGCTTTGTTGATTTTAAAGTAAACCGGAAAGCCGTCATCGTTGAAATTTATCGTAACTATCGAATCTTTCGAGGAAATAGTCTTCTGTCTTATCTCGTTGATGAGGATGTCGAAAACGAAATCCTTCAGATTGATGTCAATATCGCACATTTCGGAGTTGAAGCCGGCCAGATGGCACGCAGTTCCTTTAAAATTACTCGAGATGAGCGGATTCGTGTAAAGACTCGTGACGAGAACTTCGATCGGACCTTTGCCGCGCACATTGAATCCGGCGATTTTTCTGATGTCGCCGCCCAAATCGATATACGATCCGCTGACTATCGGGATGTGGAATTTCATCGTGTCGGCAAAACCGTAGTACGAGCCTTTCAAATAGAGGTGCGAAGAATCGTCTGCCGTTTTTACCTGTGCGTCCTTCAAGTCGACTCCGTCCGGTCCGATAGCCAGATGTCCTGTAACGTATACATCGCGCGGCAGGTCAAGCAGATCTCCGTGCATAACGTCGAATTCGGTCACGACAAGGTCTGCAAACATATCTTCGGCACGCAGCCTGTCGATATCAAAACGGTATGAAACCTTTCCCGATGCTATCATGTTTACGATGCCGCTCTGAGTCATTCTGCGCAGACAGTCGTCGAAATCGAAATCGTAGAGTCTGACTGACCCCCTGACATTTCTCTCGGAGTACGGAAATTCACCGTCAAGCGAGATGCTAACTTTGTTTTTATGAAAGAAATTAAGCCTTTCAATGAAAGTTTTTGTCGGAGTCATCTTGATTTTTCCGTGAATGTCCCACGGTCTGAAACCTTCGAAATTGAGATCGGAAACCGAAACAAGCAGATTTATTTCAGGCAGTGCGCTGAAAACATCGAGGTTGATTTTTCCGGCATTTTTCGGTTCCGGCGGAAGACCGTTATAGGTTTTGCTTTTCATAAGCCGCGGGATGTAGGTCGCAAGATTCTCCAAATCGAAATCGAGATAAAACTCCCCCGTCAGGTTCAAACCGAACAACTCGCCGATTTCACTAAGTTTTATTGCAATGTTTCCGCTGAAAAGATCGCTGTTTCCATTCGGCTGTGCTGCACTTAAGGAAAGAAGTTCGGAATTTATTTTCAGCGAATTCAGGGCATAGCTTTTATCTTCCGCCGTAAAACCGAAAGTGAGACCCAGCACAAGATCCTTTTTCATCACCGAATTCGACGCAATGAAGAGTTCCGGCATAGTCAGAGTGTAGAGTCCGTCGCCGGAAAGCGATGTTTCTTTCGAGCTCAGCAGGATTTTATCGCCATCTTTGAGAGTAAAATTCAGATTTTTTATATTGATTTCCTCCAGCGGAAAAAACGGGATTTTTGAAGGAAGCTGCATCGGTTCCGAATCTGCGCCGCTATTGCTTTCCCCTTCTGAAGCCAGAAGTCCGGTGTCGACCGTGATATTCGTGTTTATCATTTCAAAAAGATGCAGAACGGCATGGTTTTTGAAAATTCCGGAAAACTTCTGTCCCCCTCTGAACGAAAAACTTTCAATTTCAGCCGTTACCGAATCACGATATGAAATTTTTATGTCATGAAGTGAAAAAGTTCCGTCAAAAGAGATGCGCGGAGAGTCAAAATCGTAAACGATTCCGAACTGTTTTTCCAAAAAATAGGAAGATATCGGATAAAATGTGAATTTTATGACAAATATTACTGCAATTAAAACAAGAAAAAGCGATGAGAGAAAATTTATTATCTTCACGGCAACCATACAAAATGGAGCGGGCGACGGGACTCGGACCCGCGACATCCGGCTTGGGAAGCCGACACTCTACCAACTGAGTTACGCCCGCAAAAAGCCGGAAACTTATACTCCCGGCGAGTTGAAAGTCAAGATTATCGGAAGAAACGGCGAGATATATTGAATCAGCTGATTATTTGTGGCATATCTCTTGCATTTTTGAGTGAAATCGGGCAGAATCAGGCGTTTTTTGATCAGTAAAAATGAGAAAAATCCGGTCCTAATTGGAGAAGTGGAAAAGCAAACTACATGAGCGACATAATCTGCGTCACAAACAGGCATCTTTGCAAAGGCGATTTTTTTGAAAGGATAGAGAAAATCGCGTCATGCGGAGTCGAGGCGATAATTCTGCGTGAAAAGGATTTAAGCGAAAGTGACTACTATGCTCTGGCAAAGAAATTTTCCGAAATATGCGGAAAACACAAAGTTGAAGCGATTCTGCACACTTATGCCGATGTGGCAATCAAACTCGGAATATCTTCGATTCATTTTCCGATGAATGTTCTTCAAGAACTTGACGGCAGAAAAAAGAATAATTTCAGTAAGATAGGTGTTTCGTGCCACTCGGTGCAGGATATTCTTCTTGCATCGGAGTCGGGAGCGGCGTATGCTACGTTCGGTCACGTTTTTGCAACCGACTGCAAAAAAGGTGCAGCTCCGAGAGGACTGGAAGCTCTGGAAGAGGTTTGCCGCCGGACGAAGATTCCCGTTTACGCGATAGGCGGAATCGACAGCGGCAACATCAGTTCGGTGCGCAATGCCGGGGCAAGCGGAGTCTGCATTATGAGCGGATTTATGAAATGTGAAGACCCTAAAAATTTTATACATCAATTTATAGATTTTAATGGAGGAAACGATGTTGAGAATTGAAAAAGTTGCAGGAAAAGATGTTTTGATGGAATCCGAGATCCCTTTTTTGAAGCTTTTCAAAAAGGGCAAGGTCCGCGAAGTTTACGAGCTCGGTGATTATCTCCTGATAGTCGCGACCGACAGAATAAGCGCGTTCGACGTAGTCATGAAAACAGGCGTTCCGTCAAAGGGAATATATCTCACGCAGCAGTCTGCCTTCTGGTTCAAATTCATAAAAGAGCACGGTTTCAGCACTCATTTCGTCAGCGATGACGTTGAAAAAATTGCTGAAATCACTGGAGAAAAACGGCTCCTTGATCTCCCTTGGCTCAAAGGCAGGGTAATGCTCGGAAAGCGCGCGGAAGTTCTTCCGGTAGAAGCTGTCTGCAGATTCAGAATCTTCGGTTCCGCCGTTTCGGCACTCAAAAACAATACATGGATCTGGGATAAAATCGAAGCCGATGACTTCTCGGAAGGCTCGCTCATCAAAAACGGACCGGTTTTCACCCCGACCGAAAAATCGGAAACGGACGACAAAATCACTTTCGACCAGATGGCGGAACTCATCGGCTCGAAGGAAACTGCACGTCTGGTAAAAGACACTACGATCAGACTTTTCAAACTCTGCCGTGACTATGCGCTTAAGAATTTCGGATTCGAGATCGCTGACGGAAAGGTCGAATACGGCTTCATCGACGGCGTTCTTTCGCTTGTAGACGAAACTTTCACGAGTGACAGCGCGCGTTTCATCCCCGACAAATCGAAGGAAGTTTTCAGAAAATGGCTTACAGACCACAACTTGAAAAAGGTTGCAGCCGTTCTTCCGGACGAAGTTGCAATGATGGTTTCCGACCTTTACAGAAGCCAGTGCCTTGATATGAAAATCAAACTCTGACCTATTGCCGGGAGAAAAAAATGAATGTGACTTTGGCAGGATACAACATCGATTCTTCTATAATTGACGAGCTTAAAAAACGCACGGACTGGACTGAAGACAACATCACGCCGGAAACTCTGAGTGCGGCTTACGCCAGAATTTCACGTGATCCGGCGGACATAGGCGAACTCAGAAAAATTTCCCGAACCGAAGTCGCCAAATCGAGAAAATCTAACGAAACGATAATTTTCGGTTTAGGGCATTCCAGCGTTGCGGAACATGCCGTTTTCAACTTCGACATAACCGGAATTTCAAGACTCGCAACCGAAGAAGTGCAGAAATTCAGAATTGTATCATTCACCGAAAAAAGCCAGCGTTACATCACTCTCGACGGCGATTTCATCATGCCATCCGAAATTGCAGAATCCGGTTTTGCCGACAGATTTTCAGAAGTTATAAAAATGCAGAATGACGCATACTTCACTCTTTTCGAAGCCTTGAAAGAAGATCTTTTTGCAAAGAACGCCGGTAAAATCAAAACGAAACGTGATCAAATCGACCTTGAAACCAAGGCTAAGGAAGATGCCCGCTATGTCGTAGCGCTCGCCACTAAAACGCAGTTCGGAATGACCGTCAACGCCCGTTCGCTAGAAAACATGCTGCGCCAGTTCAATTCGTCGGACCTTGCGGAAGTCCGCGAACTTTCGGCAAAACTTTTTGAAAAAGTGAAATCGCTCGCTCCTTCGCTTATCAAATACGTCGAACCGACAAAGCACGATGCGGCGATCAAAGCATTCAAAGCATCTGAAAAACCTTTCATATTTGACTCATTGCAAGTAAAGAAAGAGGCTTCAAGGCAGACCGGATTCGCTCTTGAAAATTCAACTGCTCATAGCGATTTTTCACCGGTTTCATATTCAAAAGACGCAGATACCCAGCTCGTAGCGGCACTGCTTTATACCTATTCGAACCAAAGTTTTGAAAATTGTATGGAATATGCCCGGAGTATCGGCTTCGATGAGAAAAAAGCCCTTATAAAACAGGCACTTGCATCGAAAGAAAGTTTTGAAAAGGTAGACAAGGCATTTGAAACCATAGACTACATCTTCGAACTGACGGTCAGCGCGACGAACTATGCCCAGCTCAAACGCCACAGAATGACGACGCAGCTCGTTCAGGACTACGATCCGTCGCTCGGATGTACGGTTCCGGAATCGGTAAAAGAAATCGGTAAAGAAGCGTTTTTCAATGAAATCATCAATAAAATCAACGATTTTTATTATGATTTCGCTAAGGTATTCCCCTACTCCAGAAACTACATTCTTTCAAACTCGCACAGACGCAGAGTTCTGCTGAAAATCAACGCGAGAGAGCTTTACCACTTCATTTCGCTGCGTGACGACGAACACGCCCAGTGGGATATAAGAAACACGGCGCGAGAAATCGCAGGTTTCGTGAAAGAGACTAATCCGCTGACATCGATGCTCCTTTGCGGAAAAAGCAGATACGGCGAGCTTTTTTCAAAAATCTTCTCCGAAAAATGAATTCAGCTTTAAACGAAATAATTGAAAAAAGAATTCTGTTTTTTGACGGCGCAACAGGAACCGGACTGCTTTCGGGGTCTGATTATGCCGGATGTCCCGATCTGATTTCGCTGACTGATCCTGAATCGGTCGAAACTCTTCACGAAGAGTATCTGACCGCCGGCTGCGACGTGATTGAAACAAATTCATTCTGCTCGAATTTTTTAACTTTTGAATCACTCGGAATAAGGGCATCGGCGTTTGAATGCGCCAAACGGTCGGCAATTCTCGCAAAAAAGGCGGCTGAAAAGTTCTCAACTACGCAAAAACCGCGTTTTGCAGCAGGCTCACTCGGACCAGTATTCAATAAAAACACCTTGGAAACAGATGAACAGCTTTTGAACGAAGCTTTTTTCTCACAGATTTCGGCTCTTGCGGAAGGAGGAGCAGATTTGCTGATTTTTGAAACTATGCAGGATATTGTTCAATTAAATTCATCACTTGCATCTGCAAGAAAGGTAATGCGAAAAATCAACAAAAATATTCCTCTCATCGTTTCAATTTCAGGCAAAAACGGAAAAACACACACCGGAACACCGTTTGAAGAAATCGTAACTGAAATGTCAAAACACGATTTATTCGCATTCGGTTTAAACTGCGAAGATTTTGAAACAATGGAAAAAGATGCAGGAATCATTAAGAAAATATCAGATTTTCCGCTTTTGCTCATGCCGAACCTGGGATTACCTGAAAATACCGGCGGAAAATCCGTCTACAAGACGACTCCTGAAGATTTCGCTGAAAAAATGTCTGAATTTATTCGGAAATTCAACCCTAAAATCGTCGGCGGATGCTGCGGAACGACGCCCGAGCACATAGAGGCTATGATAAAAAAATACAATCCGGACAATCTTGCACAATAAAACATTTCTGTTATTATTCCGCGGTTTTGATTATTAAAATACCTTACGGCAGGTGCTTCATGGAAAAAATCATCATTGCGAACGATTCGACACTTGAAAACGTGCGGTTCAATTTCGGCCATATTCTGCCGAACAGTGCCGAAATCAAGGAGAAATTAAGAGATTTCAAGCCGTTGGAAAGCCTGCTGGGCAAAGTACCGCAGAATTTTTTCCCGACTGCGTTAACTTCACTCTCGCCTGACGAAGCTTTGAAAACCATTCAGGGAAAAGACGAACTCGAACTTTTTTTCATGATTCTGCTTTCAGAAAATGAATCGGAAGATGTTTCGGGAAACGTCTCTGCACTGTTGGATAAACTGATCTCGGCAAAGGAAAATTTCAGTAAGGATAATTATCTGAATTTATTGTTCTTTCTGCTTTTATATGCTCCTTCCAAAGAAAGAATCATTTCCGGAATAAAGGATAATATTGAATATGAAGATTCTGTCGCGGAACTTCTGCTTTCGTTTTACGACGGGTCACGATACAGAACAGATGAAATCAAAACCACAGAATCGCTTTGCGCGGCATTTTTCGAAGCGCTGAAAGCCGAAAAGGCCGGAAATTACGCCGAAGCCTTCACTCTTATGCTCTCTGTTTTTGAGAAATCGGGGCTTCACCCGTTCATTTTTGAAATATTAAAATTTTACATCATTCAATACAAAGGAATTCCGGCTGAAAAAATTGCCGTTTTTACTCAAAAAGTTGCAGAAAGTTCACTGCCGGTATCCTTTACGACCGTTAAATTCGCAGAATTCATCTATTATTATAAAAACAATATTTCGGAAGCGCTTGAAAAAACAGTTGCGGCTCTTGCCGAAAACACGAATTCAGTTTTCATTCTGAACATCATAGCCCCCCTGCTCTGCAAATATAAAAAATGGCATCTTGTGGGAAAATTCTACAAATCAGCTTCAAAAAAAGCGGTCGGAGCCGAAAAGACGAAATATCTGGAACTCCTTGCCGACATTTACGAAAACAAATTGGAACTTCCTGATTTTGCTAATGAAATTTACAAAAACAATGCCGAGGAAGATCCAGTAAACTGCCAGATTTCACTCAGCAGAACAGCTCTTTTTTATGAAGAAGGGGAATCTTGGGAGCAGCTTGCAAAACTCTATCTTTTCGTTGCGGAAAAGGAGAACGGTTCAAAAGCGCGGGCATTTTTCTTCTATAAAGCCGGAGAAATTTTTTACCGCAGACTCGAAGATACGAAAAAGGCAACGGAATGTTTTGAAAAAAGCATAAAACTCAATCACTCTTTCGAAAATGCAAGAGTTCTTGCAGAGATTTATCTAAGCAACGGAAACAACGAAGGATTTGCAGAAATAATTAGAGGCGAACTTGATTCTTCCGAAGATAATGACGAAAAAATAAGGCTTTTGGAAAAACTCACGCAGACAGAGAGGTTCAAGCCTAATGAAACGGACGAAACTTATCTTCTTGAAATTCTGAAACTTTCGCCGAAAAACATTAATGCCTTGAAAAAATTAGGAAAAATTTACTACAATACAAAAAATTGGGAAAAACTTGTCGAAATAAACTTCAAAGAAATCGATGCCTCAAAAAATATTACCGAAATCATCAATCTGTACTACAGAAACGGAGTCGTTTTTTACGAAAACATCAAGGATCTGACACGGGCTTCAGAATGTTTCAGAGAAGTTCTCGACATAGATCCTGAACATCTGGCGACGCTTTTCTATCTTGAAAAAATTTATGCAAAGACCAGTGATACTGCGGGATTGGCTTCGGTATACTCTCAAATTATCGATTTAAACGGCGATGCGCGCTCATGGATCAGACTTTCGTATCTCACAAAACTTGCCCTGACTTTCAGAAATGCCGGCAAAAATGATAGAGCAGAGAAAATTTTTGAAGAAATACTGAAGGAAAACCCTGAAAATCTTTTTGCAAAAGAAAATTTAAGAATGCTGAAAGGCGGCGTAGACTTCTCAATTATTGAAACGGAATCGATAGATTATGACGAAAGCAATTTTGAATTGTTCATCGATTATATAAAACAAAACGATTCATTTATGATGACAGACGAAATACTCAAGAGAGAACAGCCTTCGTTTTGGAAAGAGCTTTACTTCTTATTCAAGGAAGGGAGGAGCGACAATGCCGAACTCTTCATTGACGACAGTGAGAAATTCGTCCTTTCACTATTTGAGAAAAATTTTTCAATTGACGTTCTAGTCCAGAATCAGTCAAAAAAACTCGCTCAGATTCTGCTTGCAAAAGAGTACATAAAATCTAGATTTTTTGCAGGAATTTCGATTCTATTGGATTATTATTTAAAAATCGAACCAAAAAACAAGAGAAAATTATGGTCATTGTTCTTCAAGGGATGCGGAAATCAAAATCTCAAAGATGACCTGGAAGAAGCTCTGATCGACTCTCCCGACAGGCAGAGTTACGACATAACAAGGGAGATTCTGGAGCACGTCTATATCAGGAACAGGGATTACAAAACCGCTCTTTTCATCAGAAATCTGGCTTTCCAGAAATTGGAAAACACAGATGAAAAATGCCGGTTTTTGGATGAAACAATTGCCTTGCTCGGCGAAAACATTTCTCCGGACAATCTGTTCAATTTGTATAAGAACCGTATCAAATTTACAACACATGAAAATTTGAATTCATTTTTTGAAATCCATGAAAAATCATTACTTGAAATCGGCGGAGAACAGTTTCTCGTTCCGCTTTACAAACAGAAATGGGATACTGAAAAAGATGAGCTTTCAGCAAAAAAGCTGATTTCGTATCTTACGAAAAAAAGAGATTTTTCATCTGCCGGAACCATAGCTGAAGAACTTTTCGCCAAAAACAGTACTTTTGAGAATCTGGAATCATACCTTGACATACTTATAGATTCGGGAAAAACTGAAGCAGCCGAAAATATCATAAAAAAAGAATTGGATTCATACGACGCAGAAACGCAGACGAAGCTTAAAAAGATGCTTTTCGATATTCTTGTCGAATCGGGAAATCTTGAGGAAGCGTATCGGTTTTACGGTGAAACAAACAATGAAACTGTTGAAATTAAAGATAAAATCGAGCAATATATTGAAAGCGGAGAGTTTAAGATCGCCGAAAAATCGATCGAAAGATTCATTACGGACGACTTCGAGCAGAAAATTCTCCTTTCAAAAATCGCAAAAAAGAAAAATGACACCGCAACTGAAAAAAATATTCTGGAACAGCTTCTTCCGCACGCAGTTATGAGACACGAAACCTATCCGCTGCGCCGTTTTTATGAATTGAATCCAAACCCGAGGCTGAAACTGCTGATAGAGGCGGCTCTCAGATCCGTTGACGGCAGCGATGCACCCGAATCTCCGAAATTTCCCAATATTTTTGCAGTTGAAAAAGATGAAATTTTCAAATTCGCGGGTTTTTCGGAGCGCGACTACCTTTTGAAGGAATTTCTTTCACTTTCTTCAAAAGTTATCCGGAACAAAGAAAATATTTCAGCAAAACCTCTGCATTCATCAGACCATCGCATTTTAATACAACTCATTGAATATATTAGGCTTTCCTGCAACAATGATGAACTTGAGGGACTTTGGAACGAGCAGGCAGAAAAGCCTTGTGAAGCTGTTTTTTCAAAAATTCCGTGCATCGTATTCGGTCCGGAATCCTTAAAAACGGATTTCGAAGAATTGAAGTTTTCCGCCGTTCGCGATTCATTCTCCGTTTCGTGCGGAATTTCAGGAAACAGAAATGAAATTTCAAGGAACACTCTTTTTTCATTAAAACTTATCGGAAAGGACAAGATAAAATTCGTGAAAGATATTCAGAATATTTATCAGCAGAGAGTTCTGGAACTTTTCAAACTCCTCGAAAACGCTACGGAATCTGATATTTCTTCTTTCATTTCAAAAATGGATGAAGCATCATTCTTCTATGCATTCTCACTTGTTCCGGAACTTGATGAAGCTGCAAAACAGCCGCAGGAGAAGATGGAAAAATTCATTTCCGATTTCTTTATATCCTCTTTCGAAGAACCAGAATTTGAAATATCAAAATAGGAGTGATTATGGAACTTAAAGGAAAAAAGATTTTATTTGCTAGAATATGCGGAACCGGAGTCAGTTCGCTCGCAATCATCTGCAAACATGCCGGAGCAACGGTCATAGGAACCGATCTCGAATACTATCCTCCGGTAAGTACGAAACTTGAAGAAGAAAATATCCCCTGCTACGGTATGGAAAAGTTTTCTGACCTCGCAAGAGATGAGAAACCAGATCTCATCGTTGTCGGCAACGCACTGAACGGAAAATCGCAAGAGGCCGATTTTATTATGAAATGCGGCATTCCGTTCTATTCCATGCCGTCATTTATGGAAAATTTTCTTCTTGACGGAAAATCGCCTGTCGTCATTTCGGGAACTCACGGAAAAACGACCACGACGACCGTTTTCAGCGAAGTTCTTGCCGGTATCGGCAAAAATCCCTCTTACATGATCGGAGGAATTCCCGAATTTTCAGGCACGAATGCAGCTTTCAGCGGGGGTGAGGGTTACTTCGTGATCGAAGGCGACGAATACGATACCGCGTTTTTCGACAAAGGACCGAAATTCCTGCACTACAAACCGGAGACGACCGTCGTAACTTCGATCGAATTCGACCATGCCGACATTTACGATTCTGTTGACTCTATTTTCAAGAATTTCAGGAAACTTGTTGAAATCACCGAAAAAAGAGTCATACTTTCGCTCGATTTCGAATACAATCTGAAACTTCTTGAATTTATTCCGAAAGAGAAGCTGTTCACCTACTCCGTCAGTGACGGTTCTGCCGATTTATTTGTCAAATTCGTCGAAAGACACGGCAGCCTGATGTATTTTTCTGCTGAATTTAAAAACGGTGAAAAATATTTCTTCGAGACTCCCCTTTTCGGGATGCAGAATCTGATGAATTTAGGAGCGCTCGTTTCATTTTTAAAGTGCGAAGGATTCGATCTGAAAAACACAGAAATCATTGAAAACATTAAGAATTTAAAAGGAATCAAACGCCGTCAGGAATATTTGGGTAAGATAAACGGCGGGCGCATATACAGCGATTTCGCACATCACCCCACCGCAGTAAAACTCACGCTTGAATCCTTCATCGGCTTTTTTCCGGAAAAGGAAATCAACGTTGTTTTCGACCCGGCTACGAATTCGAACGGTCAGAACGTTTTTGAGAAACAGTATACAGAAATTTTCGCAGAAGCTGACAGGATCGTCATCGGATTTCCTCCGAAAGCCGAGAAATTTCCGCCTGAAAAAAGATTTTCGCCTGAACGCGTCGTCGAAACGATAAACTCGAAGTTTCCCGGGAAAGCAGTTTATATCAAAGATATCGGCGAAACAATCAACTGGGTCAGGGAAAACAGCGGCAGAGACACCGTCACAGTCGTAATGTCAAACTCGGGATTCAGCGGATTCTTCACGAAAATCGGACAGTTTTTTGATAAATAGGACAAACTTCCGGCACCTGCAAAAAACTGCGGCACTTGACATAAGAACTTCTTTAATTAAACTTTTCCGGCTTGAATTTCACGGAGGAATCAATGCTTCAAAGAAAAAATACGCTGTCGCACATGGGAAAAGGCATCGACGCCCTGCTCGGAGCAGATTCGGATCAGATGATGCTTCCGATCTCTTCAATTAGACCGAACGAGGGCCAGCCGAGAAAAAGATTCGATGAAAAAAGATTGGAAGAACTTGCCGAATCGATAAGGCAATACGGCATAATCCAGCCGATAGTAGTAAAAAAGGAAGGTGCTTTTTACCGCATAGTTGCAGGTGAAAGGCGTTTCCGCGCGGCGCAGATGGCAGGACTGACGCAGGTTCCCGTAACCATTTTCAAGGGCGAAGAAGACTATCAGGTTTCGCTGATTGAAAATCTGCAGCGTGAAGATTTGAATCCGATAGAGATTGCCGAAGCATACAACGAACTTATGAAGCGTTTCGGCTACACTCAGGAAGAACTAAGCCAGAAAGTCGGCAAAAGCCGCAGCGAAGTGAGCAACTGCATGCGTTTGCTGAATCTCTGCGGAAAAATTCAGGATCTGGTCAGAAGCGGAGAACTTTCCATCGGTCAGGTCAGACCGCTCGCAGCACTTACCCACAAGGAGCAGGAACTTCTTCTTGACCGGATACTCAATGAAAAGCTGTCGGCGCGTCAGGTTGAAAAGCTTGCCACGTCAAAAGCTGCCTCAAAGGCTCTTCCGAAGACAGAAATAGCTGAAATCTGGAAGGAAAAGGCCAAGGATATCGCCCGCGGAATCAATGCGACAGTCCGCTTGAAACCTAAAAAACGCGGAATTGCAGTCACTTTGAATTTTGCCTCCCTCGATGATTTCGACGCTTTCTCAAAGTTTTTCAAAAATAAAAAATAATGTCTGCCTGCTTCTCTAAGAAACTAGTCTTAATATTGATTCTGTTATCTTTCTTCACGCTTTCCGCCGAAAAGAAATTCAGGGTCGTCATCGATCCAGGACACGGAGGAAAAAACCCGGGTGCGGTTTCCGGAAATCTCCTTGAAAAAAATCTGACCCTTGCAATGGCACTTAAAATCAGGGCCTTTTTCAGAAAACATCCTGTTCAAAATGTTGAAATATTTTTCACGCGGACAGACGATGTTTCGATGTCGATAAAAGAACGTGTTGAATTTATTGAAGAAATCAAACCTGATCTTTTTATTTCGCTTCATTTCAACAGCCAGAAGGTTCTGGCGACCAACAGCGGATTCGAAATTTACTATCCACCCGATTTAATAGCTAAAGAACTTAAAACCACCGCCTTGTTCTACGACCGTACAAACATTTCGTTTTATTATGGCTCGCTGTTCCGAGAACTTTACTTCAAGGCAAATCTTCAAACGACATGGAAACTTCAGATGAACATGTTTGCGCAAAAATACAATTTCGGACTGTTTGACAACACCACGGTTCCGGGACTGCTTCTTGAAATCGCATACATCTCTTCGCCTGAAGACAGAGCATGCATAGAAAATCCGGGGTTTACTGCCGATGTGGCCTGGTACATATACGACGCGATAATAAAAATATCAGATAAAAACAATTAGTTATGTCTGAAATTAAAAATTGCCGGAAAATTGCGGACCTGATTTCGGAAGCAGCGAACAAATTAAAAGACTTTTCCGAAACTCCGAGACTTGATGCCGAAATCCTGCTCGCAAAAGTGCTCGGAATAGATCGTTTCGGGCTTTTTGCAAAGACTTGCGAAACAGCCGGCGACGAAAAATGCAGACTTTTTGATTCGTTCGTCGGGAGACGGATAAATTTTGAACCAGTTGCCTACATCACAAATGAAAAAGAGTTTTTCGAGGATCTGTTTTTTGTAGACGAGCGTGTTCTTATTCCGCGTCCGGAGAGCGAATTCATCGTGGAGGAAGCCGTTTCTCTCCTGAAAAACGCCGTAAAACCGGAAGTTCTGGACATCTGCTGCGGAAGCGGCTGCATAGGACTAAGCATCAGACGTGTGACAGGCTGTTCTCTGACTCTTTCCGACATTTCCGGAAAAGCTCTGGAAGTCGCCCGAATCAATGCATCGCGTCTTTTCCCGAATCAAGCCGGCATTTCGTTCTTTCAAAGCGACCTTTTTGAAAACATAACCGGAAAATTTGATTTGATTACAGCGAATCCCCCCTATCTTTCAGAAAGCGACATGAGGGAATTCGTCGTGAAAGATCTTAAATTCGAACCTGAAAACGCTTTTTACGGCGGCAGAAACGGCTTTGAAATCACTGAAAAAATCATAGAATCAGCCGGCAACTTTCTGAAACCCGGCGGTTTTTTCATAACGGAACTGGGCTACGAAGGATCGGCTTTTCTCAAAGAAACGATGTCAGGTTTGGAACTTCTGAAAACACTCAAAGATTATTCTGGAATGACACGAACCGCCGTTTTCAGGAAAATATCGGAAAATCATTGAGTCTTTTTTAAAAAAGCCTAAAATAGAATGCTTTTAATTTGTCTCAATCGGAGGAACCATGAAAAAATTCCTTCTTTTCTTTATCACCCATTTATTGGAAAACCGTTAAATTTTGCCGAAAAATTCATGGAAAACCGTTAAATTTTTCAAAAATTTTCTTGGAAAACCGTTAAGTTTGTGATATTTTGGCTGTAATTTCAGCTCTTTTTGCTTTTTAGAGAGGATGGGCTCATGTTAGTCAGGAAAATAGAAAAAATTCTGGAGAAATTTTTCGATAAAAAAAACAGAAAAGCACTGCTTGTGACAGGGGCGCGTCAAGTCGGAAAAACTTACACGATCGAGCGTTTTGCAAAAGAGCATTTCAAGCACTATGTAAAGATAAACTTTATCGAAAACAAAGAGGCTGTTTCGATTTTCGAGAATGTTTCCGATGCTAAAGAGCTGCTTCTTCGCATTTCGGTTTTTGCTGGAAAGGATCTCGTTCCAAATGAAACCGTTGTGTTTTTTGACGAAGTGCAGGAGTGCCGTGAAATTGCGACAGCAGTGAAGTTTCTCGTTGAAGAAGGAAGTTTCCGCTACATTCTGAGCGGCTCGCTTCTCGGTGTTGATCTCAAGGATATCCGCTCGGTTCCTGTCGGATACATGGACATAGTTGAAATGTATCCGCTTGATTTCGAGGAATTTTTGACAGCAAACGGTGTTTCGCAGAGAGTTTTCGATGCTCTGCGCGATGCATTCGAAAACAAAACACCTGTTGATCCGGTGGTCCACAGCAAACTTATGGAGTTTTTCCGGCTTTATCTCGTTGTCGGCGGAATGCCTGCTGTCGTGCAGAAGTATCTCGACACGAACAACATTGCTGAAGTTGTTGACGAGCAGAAAAGTATCGTCACGCTCTATAAAAAGGATATCGCAAAATACGATCCGGCAAACAAGCTTTATCTTGAAGATATTTTTGAACTTATTCCGAGCGAACTGAATGCTAAAAATAAGCGTTTTTTATTGAAAAACATTAACGAAAACCAGCGTTTTTCAAGATTTGCAAACAGCTTCCTCTGGCTTAAGGATGCAGGTGTCGCACTTCCGGTTTTTTGTGTCAGCGAGCCGAAAACACCGCTTCTTCTTTCAAAAACCACGAATCTTTTCAAACTTTTTCTGGCCGACACCGGCCTTCTCGCAAGTATGTATATGAACGGCATTCAGCGGAAAATACTCGCTAACGAGCTCGACATCAACTTCGGCTCGGTATATGAAAACGTCGCGGCGCAGGAACTCAAAGCTCACGGTTTCGATCTTTATTATTTCAACAGCAAAAAGCAGGGCGAACTTGATTTTGTAATCGAACAGAACGGTGAAGTCGTGCCGGTAGAGATAAAATCGGGCAAAGACTACGCAAAACACGCAGCCCTCAGCAATATGTGCAAAAATCCTGATTACGGAATCAGAAACGCTTTTGTTTTCCATAACGGCAATGTGGAGCAAAACGGAAAAATAACATATTACCCCGTTTATATGCTGATGTTTGTCAAAAATGCAGAAGTCGATAAAGATTTCGTTTACAAAATAGATCCGGATATTTTGAAGTGAGAAAGAGAGGTGAAACTAATGAAAAAACTCCTTCTTCTACTTATTGCTCTGATGTTTTTAGCAGTTTCGTGCAGCAGCTCGAAAAAAACGGAAAACGATGCTGACACCGACATTCTGCCGGATGAAAATGCGGCGGATCTCGATGAAAACGAAGATGATAACGATGAAGAACTGAATAATACTGATGAAGATGAGAACGAGTATGTAAATCCGTGCGACAAGATCGACTGCGGCCAATTTGCCCATGCCTCCGGAACATGCGAACCTAAAGACAACTTGTCTTTTTCATGTGACTGCGACGAGGGATACTTCTGGGGTTATTTAGGTTGCAAAAAAATAACTTTTGCAAATATCTGTACCGGTCAGACTAAATGTTACAACAACAAAGAGGAAATATCTTGTCCTGACAAAAATGAGGATTTTTACGGTCAGGATGCGCAGTATGCAAAACTAGGATATTGTATTTCACAAAATTTCTCTACGGCTGACTCTGACAATCCTACTATACTGGACTACAACCTGAAAATAGAATGGACGGATAAAAATTCAGATTCAGCTTATACTTGGGAAGAAGCGGTAAAATATTGTGAAGAGCTCGAATACGCAGGATACGATGACTGGCGCCTTCCGCTTCCCAAAGAACTGATGTCTTATCGTAATGTATTGAATTTTAAAGAAAAATCTGATTTCTGGTCTATGCAGGAATATACCGGGAATGATTCCTACGCATGGTATGTTGACAACAACTCCGGCGCAGTTTTACCTGAAGAAAAAACGCAAATGCATCATGCGCACTGTGTTCGTGGTGAACCTCTGGAAACAACATCGTCATTCGGGACTATTACTATCGGGGAAGAATCTATTGACGTTGATTATGAAACCTCTCTTGCATGGCTAAGGACGCGCGGGTTCGTTGACGGCAGCTGGCAAGACTCTCTCGCTTTCTGTGAAAATCTGACTTTCGCAGGATTTTCCGACTGGAGACTGCCTAATATCAACGAATTTTTCTCCATAGTTGATCATGCCATAAAAAGACCTGCCGCGCTGCCGCCAGGATTAAAAGAAATAATGCAGACCGTTATGTACGAATGGTGGAATTATTTTTACTTGTGCTCTTCCACCTCAAACAACAGTGAAAACGCCCTTGGAATAGAACCAATGGACGGTAACGGCAAGCAGTTGAGAAAACCAAACCTGCTGTCGGCTTTTTGCGTCAGAAACGAGCCTTGTGCAAGAGATTACTTTTGGAACGGTAAAAAATGTGTTTCTCTATGCAACCCCAATCCATGTGAAAACGATAAACATTCCGATGGAATCTGTTCCATAGACAACCTTGAAAACTATTCCTGCGGATGCGTTGAAGGCTATTTCTGGAATGGCAAGGAATGTGTTTCTCCATGTGATCCGAATATGTGCAGCGAAGACAAAAACTCAACCGGTGAATGTATTGTCTCAAATATTGACTCCTACGAGTGTGTCTGCCGTAACGGATGGTTCTGGAACGGCAAGAAATGCGTTTCTCCGTGCAATCCGAATACATGCGGTGAAGACAAAAATTCGACAGGAGAATGTATGGCTCTGAATATCGATTCATACCAGTGCATCTGTCTTGACAACTGGGTATGGGACAATGAAAAGTGCGTCGATCCATGCGCCGGTGTTTCATGCGCAGAATTCGAACATGCTTCCGGAAACTGTAAATCTTTAAGTGCTTTTTTCTATTCGTGCAGTTGCGATGAAGGCTACTTCTGGTGGGGCAAAGAAACTGGCTGCACTACAAAAAAACCTACTTCTGCAAATGTCTGCACAGGGCAGAACAGGTGTTACGACAACGAGAAAGAGATCCCCTGTCCTGCAGAAAATGAGGATTTTTTCGGTCAGGATGCGCACTATGCAAGGCTTGGATACTGTATTCCGCAGAATTTTTCGATTGATAATTCCGTCGAAAACGAGCCTGTCGTAGTTGACAACAATACCGGAAATATATGGCAGAGAAATATCCCCCCGCTTGAAACTCTTTATAGTAAAGATGTCAGCAAATACTGCGAAGATCTCAATTACGGCGGTTATGACGACTGGACACTGCCGAGCGTAGAAGATTTTATGACTATTGCCGATTACGGCAGATACAATCCGGCCATCAAAACCGAATATTTTCCCGACTATAAAAATTTCTGGACCTCTTCCGGCAGTTCAAGCGGTTCTGGAGGAGGTATTGACAATCACGGTTATTATTCGGTCTACGGCTATACTGCAATATTTGATTTCACGGAACCTTCCACATCTTACGTACAGACATATTATTACGACAATTACAGCATGATTTCCGAAACGAACTATGCTTACTCGTTCAACATCCGCTGTCTACGCAGAAACAGTCTCACAATTCCTCCGCGCCATTTCACTTCAAAAACTTTCGGCAGCAGCGTGATGTGGAACAACTACAACGATCTTATCTTTGCGGAAAAAACGGGAAAGGAACTTTCGTGGTCTGAAGCTATGAAATACTGCTCGGAACTTGATTATGCCGGGATATCAGACTGGAGACTGCCGAATGTGAAAGAGCTCTTTTTCAATTCAAAGCGCGGTTTCCACTCATCGACAACAGCACCGTATGATTTCAATTACGACTATTCATCAAAAGAGGAAGGCTACGTAGTCTACCAGCATTCGAAAGAAAGTCAGCTGACGGATACTTTCTGCGTAGCGAATGACCCGTGTGAAAGCGGACTCTTCTGGAATGGAGAAAAATGTGCGAAAAACCCATGTTCGAAAGATCCGTGCAAATCTGACAACCATTCCGACAGAATATGCATAGTTTTGGACGAAGAAAACTATTCATGCAACTGCAACAAAAACTACAAGTGGAGTCCTGAAAAACGGCAATGCGTCCGCACCTGTCAGGATAATCCCTGCAGTACCTACTCCAATTCCGACAAACAGTGCTATGACGACGATGTCGAAGGATTCTACTGCGGTTGCATTGAGCCTTATTTCTGGAATGCGAACAGCCGCAAATGCACTCAGAATTGTGACCACAACCCGTGTCTGAATGAAGCGAACAGCACTCATGAATGTTTTCCTGATGAAAAGAACGGATATACCTGCGGTTGCAATGACGGATATGTCTGGCTGAGACTTGACGGCTGCGTAACAGACTTCTGTAAATTGGATTCCTGCAAAAACATCTCCAATTCCAGCGGAGAATGCAGAATAGTAGAAGAATTCGGCTATTTATGCGAATGTCTTAACGGAACTTTGTGGAATCCGATAGAAAAGAATTGCGGAGAATATGGATTGAGTTTCGACTGGGGGACAGAATAATGAAAAAACTCATCATTTTCCTGATTTTATTAGCATTTTTAGCAGTTTCGTGCAGCGGGTCGAAAAAAGCGGAAAACGATGCTGACGTTCTGCCGGATGAGGATGAAGCAACAACTGACGAGGATGATGATTCGGATGATGAAGTAAATGTCGATGAAGATAAAACCTATTATGAAGAGCCGGACAAAGATGCAGATTACGATGAAGACAATCCATGCGTTCCCAATCCTTGTGAGAATATGGACTATTCAACAGGAAAGTGCAATTTGTCTTACAACTGGTTGTACGGGTATGAATATAAATGCGAATGTGTTGAAAATGCAGTATGGCACGGCATAAACAACTACTGCTACGACCCGTGCAACCCGAATCCTTGTGAAAACATAGCGCATTCAAACGGCGAATGTACAGCGCGAGAATCTCTTATAGGAGACGATGCTTACTGCGGCTGCATTGACGGATATTACTGGGATGACGACCGCTACAAATGCACTTCGTCGTCCGAGGAAAAAGAAGAATGCGCTGACTTTCAGAATCCCGATTCCGACGAAATTTAAACTACAAGCTTTTCATCACCGCAGATATTCCGTAAAGTGGGACATTCAGGACGGTTTTGTCTTCGCGGTAAGGAAGCGCGGAGGTTTTCAACGCTTTGTCAGGGCTGAAATTCTGACAGAAAAGGGTGAAACTTCTCGAGCGCAGGTTTTCGCCCGATTTTACCTCTATCGGAATGACGCTGTTTTCTTTCTGGATCACGAAATCTACTTCCGAAGTGCTTCGCTCGTTCGTCCAGTAGCCGATGTAGTCTAAATTCAGTGTTTTGAGTTCCTGCATGACATACTGCTCGGTCAAAGCCCCTTTAAATTCACTCATTATGCGGTTTCCGTCGATAAGAGCAGCCGCTGAAAGTCCTGCTGATGCGCCGAGAAGACCTACATCGACCATGAAAAGTTTGAAAACAGCCAGGTCCTGATAGGCTTTAAGCGGCATTTTAGGAGTGCTGACACGGTGCGATTTCAGCACGATTCCGCAGTTGACTAGCCACATTATCGC
>JAGCXM010000047.1 GCA_017961325.1 bacterium
ATGCTTATGCTCAAGGCAATGTCGGATGGTGTTACTCCAACGGAGAAGGAGTAGAAGAAAACAAGAAAGAAGCATTCAAGTGGTATCTGAAAGCTGCTGAACAAGGTAATGCTAAAGCTCAATGCAATGTTGCCTGTCACTATAACAATGGCGATGGAGTTGAGAAAAACAAGAAAGAAGCATTCAAGTGGTATCTGAAAGCAGCTGAACAAGGTAATGCTTATGCTCAAGGCAATGTCGGATGGTGTTACTCCAACGGAGAAGGAGTAGAAGAAAACAAGAAAGAAGCATTCAACTGGTATCTGAAAGCAGCTGAACAAGGTAATGCTTATGCTCAAGGCAATGTCGGATGGTGTTACTGCAACGGAAAAGGAATAAAAAAAGACAAGAAAGAAGCCTTTAATTGGTTTATGAAAGCAGCTGAACAAGGTCTTGATACAGCTCAAAAATGTGTCGGATGTTGTTACTTCATCGGAGAAGGAGTAACAGAAGACAAGAAAGAAGCCTTTAATTGGTTTATGAAAGCAGCTGAACAAGGTCTTGATACAGCTCAATACAAGGTCGGATGGTGTTATGATAATGGTATAGGAATCAAAGAAAACAAAGAAGAAGCATTCAAGTGGTGGAAGAAAGCTTTGGAACAGGAAAATGTCAAAGCTCAATTTAATATAGCTGCTTGCTATTATAACAATAATGATGGATTAAAAGACAATAAAACAGAAGGATTCAAGTGGTGGCTTGAAGCACCAGAACAAAATTTGCCGGAAGCTCAATTCAATCTTGCTAACCATTACTTCAATGGTGTCGGAGTAGAAGAAGACAAGGAAGAAGCATTCAAGTGGTATCTGAAAGCGGCAAAACAAGGTCTTGCAAAGGCTCAATTCAAAGTCAGTCAATGTTATGCCTTAGGTTTGGGAACAGATATAGATCTTGAAAAAAGTGAGATGTGGAAAGCGAAGGCTATCAAAAACGGATATAAAGAATAGAATAACATATTGAATTTATTTATGGTTTTAAAATGAAAAATTACCCGCCTTCAATAAATGATTTCATCGATTTCGACAAAAGCGGCGGAATTTTTTTCGTCCACTGTCCTGAACGCTATGTTCTGAAAAGCATGAAATCAGAAATTTCCTTTTTCATACATGATTTCCATCCCTACGCGCGAATATCCGCCGGTTGAATCACGGAGTTCGAAAATTTCGGCATCGGAAAGGGAAAAAAGAGCAGGCTCGCTTCCATAAACGAATGAAGCGGCGAAAGTTGCAGGTTTAGTTACGGAATTTTCGCGGAAAAACACGATGTTCTTTAGCGTAAAACCGTTTTGAGCGGCTGAAAAAAGGGCAAACTGCAGCCTTGACGCAGGAAAAACGACAATGAATCTGCCGCTTTTTCTCAAGATGTTTTTCGAAGCAGCGAAAAAATCGGCGAGACTTCCGGCAACTTCGTGTTTTGCAAGTGCCTTTTCCGAATCAAGGCTGATGTGACCGCTCTCGCTCGCGAAGTACGGCGGGTTCGTAAAAACAATGTCGTATTTTCTCCTTTTTTCGGCTGAAAAAGTTATAAAATCAGCAGAAACAGGAACGATTTCAGCATCCAGACCGTTATGCACTATATTTTTTTCAAGAAGTCCGAACATCGGTTTCTGAATTTCGACACAGTCGATTTTGGGAAGAAAACCGCGTCTTTTCAGAACAATAGAAACTATCCCGCTCCCCGCCCCTATTTCTAGAGCCGTCTTTTCAGAGCCGCAACCTGCGCAGACACGATTAATGAACCATGAGAGGATCATCGAATCCGAATTAAAGCGGTAACCGTTTTTTGACTGATACAACTCAGTGGAATTATTATAGATTTTATTTAAAGTCAGTTCAGAATCAGGCATAAATCAGAGAATTTTCCTCAAAATATCTTCCTTTTTTATAGCACCTTCCCGAAGAATCTCGAAATTGTGCGATTCGACTTTGACAATCGTCGAAGGAATGTTTGTAGGACTTGCCTGATTTTCTATCGAAATAGAATCGTCGCAGATAAGAACGCCGTCAATCTTGCCTTCAAAATATGAAAAGACATCGGTATAGTTGATAGCCGGTTTCTGCCCCGTAATGTTGGCGCTCGTACTGACTATCGGATGGCCGATGAGGTCGATAAACCTGTTTACAAAAGCGTATGGCGAACAGCGGATGCCGACAAACTCAGTTTCACCAGTGATAAAATTCGGCAGTTCCTTTCTGCATTCGTGAATGATCGTCAGCGGCCCCGGCCAGAAGAACTTCGCAAGCCTCTGCGCGACCGGAAGAAATCCGTCAATAAGCTCGGAAAGCATCTCCTCCTTTCTGTTGTTTGAAATCAGTACCGAAAGCGGTTTGTTCGCTGCGATTCCCTTGATTTGTTTGATTCGCATTACCGGCTCTTCTTCAAAAATTATCGAACCCAATCCGTAAACCGTTTCCGTCGGATATGCGACGACCTGACCGTTTCTGACTTTCCAGGCTGCTTCTTCTATAGATAGAATTTCCATACTACACCTCTTCCAACAACTCTTTGATTTTATTATCTTTTACTTCGACTTCATCTTTCATTTTCTGCTTATAGGCCTTTAATTTCGCGGCAAGTCCGCCATCATTCAAAGCCAGAATCTGAACTGCGAAAAGCCCCGCATTCTTGGCTCCGTCAATAGCCATCGTCGCGACCGGAACGCCTGACGGCATCTGAACCGTCGCATAAAGCGCGTCCAAGCCGTGCAAAGCTCCCGAATCCAGAGGAACCGCAATGACCGGTTTTGTCGTATGCGCCGCAACGACTCCGGCAAGATGAGCTGCCGCACCGGCACCGATTACAAAGCATGCGCCTTCAAAGTTTTCAACCAGAGCAACCGTTTTTTCCGGCGTTCTGTGCGCCGAGCTGACGTGAACTTCAAAGTCAACACCGAATTCTTTGAGAACGGCAACCGATTTCTGCATCGTTTTCCAATCTGAATCGCTGCCCATGATAACCATTACCTTTTTCATTTTTCCTCTTTATTTAATTTAATAATTGAACATCCTCCAAAAAGCGGACGATTATAGTATTTTTCCGGAAAAAGTCAAAAAATGAGGCACTCCGAACCTTGCCGGGATACCGGCAAGAATCAGGCGGCATCGGCAGCAAAAAATTCTCAGGATTTTTTACCGGTCGTGTATTCGAGCATCCAGTTGTAGTGGTCGCGGAAAATTTCTTCGACGTTTCTGAACTTCATTCCGAGTTCCTTCTGCGCCTTTTCGGATGATGCGTGGAGGTCGCTTTTGAGAATCCTCGCACTGCCGCGGGTAATGACTGGTTCAACGCTCTTGAAAAAACGGTAGAAGCAGTTTTCCGCCAGAAATCCTGCAGTATACATCAGCCAGTATGGAAGCGAAACTTTCGGGCGTTTTCTTCCGGAAAGTTTTTCCAGAATTCCCATCATTTCGTCATTCGTCACGTGACCGCCGGTAAGTAGGTAGAACTCGCCGCTTTTTCCCTTTTCACCGGCAAGTATCATCGCCTCAACGACATCCCTGACATCGACCCAGTCAAATCCGCCGTAAGCTGGATAGGCGGGAAGCTTGCCTTTGCGGAAATTCATTTCCATAGTTCCCATCTGTGACGGACGGAAATCGTTAGGCCCCAGAATCCCTACCGGACAGACCGTTACCGCATCAATTCGCCCTTCCTTGACCGCCTTCTGGACAAGAAGAGAACCTTCAGCCTTCGTGATTCCGTATTCGAGCATCGCCCTGTCCGGATTGAAACCCATTTCTTCTGTCGCAACGACGCCTTCGCCGGGATCGCCAAGAGCCTCGATCGAACTGACGTGAACGAGCCTTCTGACTTTGTCCGCGATGCACGCTTCGATGACGTTTCCGACACCGTCAACGTTGACCGTTCTGATTTTGTCGTAGACACCGCATTTTATCGAAATCGCAGCGGCGCAGTTATAAACCAGATCGGCTCCTTCAAAAGCCTTTTTCAGCGATTCAAGATCCCGGGTGTCTCCTTTGACTTCCTCGAAATCAAGCCCTTCGATAGCCTTCCTGACAGTCGTTTCCTCGTGAATGAGAATCCTCGGCCTGATGCCTCTTTTGTTGAGTTCGCGAACCAGATTGTTGCCTACATGACCGCTTGCGCCCGTGATAACTATCATTTTTTCCTCCAAAGATAAAAAACAAACGACGGAATATAACGATTATTTGATATTTTTCAATTAATTAAAATTACACTCCGGAAATATAATTCCGGACACGACGGCATAAAAATTAGTGTTTTTTTTTGCGAATTTGTTATAAACGCACGCTTTGTTGTGGTCCGGAGAAAAAAATGATCGGCAAGACGAAAATCACGGCTTTCTTTAAAAGTTTTCTTCCTAAATTCGATGTTTTTCAGATTTCTGTACTTTTGTTTTTTACGGTTCTAAACATCATTTTTCTCGTTATCGCATCTGAAAAGAACGGTTTTTCGTTTACGGAAGCGGATGTTTTGTTTCATTTTTCAATAAAACTTCTCTTCGATGCAGCATTCCTGCTCTTTTCGGTTCTGATTCTGAAGGCCGTTTTCAGAACCTCTGTTTTTTCAGCTCTTTTCATCACTGCAAACGCTACTCTGGCGATATCGAACATTCTGCTTTACTACTTCGGAAACACCCTTGTGGAACGTACTCACTTCGCGCTGATAACACCTTACAGCGTAACTTCTTTCGTGCCGTGGTACGGTTTTGCCGCAATTTTCGCAGCCCTTTTTGCAATTCTCGCCGCATCGTTTTTTTTCATAAGAAAGATTCCGTTCAGGAACATTTTCAAACAGGCAGCATTCTGGCTCACAATTTGTATCTTGCTGAATTTATTAAATATTTCCAACATAGTGGATCATGACAGAGAAAAAAGATACGGTCGAGTCATAGGCGGTTTCAGAAACGCCCAGATATACTATATAAGCCAGAACCAGTGGATAAATTTCCTTTCGAAAGTTATTTTTCCGTCTCTTAGCGACAAAATCAAGATGTTTTACCCCGAAACTGAAAAATTCGTCAACGACTATCACCTTTTCTCTGAAAAATTTACCGTTTCAAATGATCCGATCCAATATAAAAAGGATGCGGAGAAATTTGATCCTGATCTTTTTCGCGGTGAACCGGAATCTTTGAATCTCAAAGAATATTCACGAGTTATCTATATACTCACCGAATCTGTTTCGCTTGATGCCCTGCCTTGCTACAATGACAGAATCAAAGGATCCTACGCCAACCGCCTCTTCTGCCGGAAAGAGATAATGGAAAAAACATTCTCCAACCTCACAACCTCAGGATCCCCTACTCTTCAGGGACTCACCGTCATATTCAATTCACACCCCAACTACAACATTCAGGAACAGACAGGACACATAAACTCTTTCCCGAAACTGCTTGAAAAACACGGTTTCAAGTCCGTTTTCATAAGGAGCGCGTCAAAATTTTTCGCCAACGAAAACCTTATTTTCCAGAACATGGGCTTTTCAAGAACTATTGCCAGAGAAGATTTCTACGAACATAAGGATCTCAGAAAATACATTTACAACTGGGGGCTTGAAGACAGGATTCTTTATCAGCAGTCTCTTGAATTTATTAAAGAAAATCGTGACAAGAAACTTTTCATAACGATTTTGGGAACGGACACGCACCCCCCTTACGGACAAAAACTTTACAAACATCTGAAATATCCAGAAGCCCCGAAAATCGAGAACATAAAAGACAAAAAGACATCGCTCTGGCTCACTTCGGTCGACAGAATGGATTTCGATATCGCCGGCTTTCTGGAAAATCTCGAAAAGGAGGGACTTTTCGACGAATCTACGCTCGTCGTGATTTCGTCCGACCACTCCTGCCCGCTCAACAACGTTTCGTCAAAAATTCCGGGACATCCGAAAAACAATCTGGCGCGGATCCCCGTGATTTTCCTTTCAAAACAGACGCTGCCCGAAGCCGATTACTCCACGAAGGCGAGCCAGATCGACATCGCACCAACGATTTTCCACCTTCTCGGCATCAAAAAACCGCTAGGCTGGTGGGGCGAAAGCCTTTTTTCACGTGAAAGAAAGGGAAGAAAAATCGGATTTGACAAAAATTTCCTCTATTTTTCAGATGATTCCGGCTCAAGAACGATAAATACCGAAAAAACGGAAAACGCTTCCGAAGAGGCCTTAATCAATATTTTTGATACTGTTTTTATGGAAAAATAGTTATGCGACGAAGAGAACGCCCTCTTCACACCAGTTGCAGACGATATCCAGAACATCAAGTTTCCTGAACTTTTTCTTCAGTTCTGCAAAAGTTGCTGTTCCGCGTGAACGGACGAATTCGAAAAGCGCAAACTCCTCCGATGAAATGACTTTGGTAAAGACCGCTCCGTCAATGCGGTAAACGACGCCGAAAAGTTCTTCCTTGTCTACTTCCGCGGCATATTTCTTCAAATCAATGTATCCGGCATCAATCAAATCTTCAATATCGTATGAAAATTTGTCGAAAAACGCCGAACCGTTGACGCCGAAAGCCGTTGAATCGTTTATCGAATCAAGCTGATAGGGCAGTGTAAGCACATCATCCTTTTCAAAGGTGAGCGAAGTCGTATAAAAATGGTTGTGCTTCAAAAGATCGGAAGCAAGCGGCCACAGTTTCTTCTTCTGGAAACGGTCGAAAATGTATGAGAAAAATTCATGGATATAGCCGAAAAGCTGAGTATAATCAACAGAATCAATATCGACTTCATCAACTTCCGCAACCTGTTTTTTAATCCATTTGTTCCAACGCAGAACAATTTCGGAACACGGCATTTCAAGCCCTTTTGCAAGCATCGTAATGATTGAAACCAAACGCCCTTTGTTGTAAAGAAAATCAATTCCGCTCGAAATTTCATCAACCTTTTCCATATCCTTTTTGTTGAAGTTCGGATTGTCGATAACACGGTAGGGATAAGTGTTCTCCACATTGTATCCGAACTCGCGGATCCTGTCGTAAATTTCGGTTCCGGGATACATCGAAAGATGAAGAACGTTGATCGTCATCGGCCAAAGATTGAAAACAGTTTCCAGATCGTTGAGAAAATCGGCATAAGTAAGGTTAGGCAGACCGCCGATAATGTCGATTCCGAACATGAGCGACGGAAAATTCGCCATATATTTGATGTTTGCAAGCGCCCGGCTGACATTGAACGAAGTGAGAAGATTTTCGTGAACCTTCTGGTTCGTCGTCTGTATTCCGAGATTGAGGAAAACATTCATTTCGGCAAGCATTTCGATGTCGCTCTTCGAAAGCAGATCGGGGCGGACCTGAATCTCAAAAATAGCATTCGGCAGATATCTCTCAATCATTTCAAGTATTTTTACAAAATGCTGATGACTGAGATTGGCAATCGGGCAACCGACTGTAAGTTGCGTCACACCTTTTTCCGCAAAAAATTTCAATTCTTTTTCAAGGTAACCGAAACTGTGATAGCGAAGATTGCCGCCGTGCGAAAAATCAACGCAGAAATCACACTTGAAAAGGCATCCGCGGGCTATTTCCCAATAAACTGAAGTCGTGTTGTCGACCGGAATCATCCCGTTGAGATAAGGTGACGGGATCGTATCGATATCCGGAATAACGCGGTTTTCGCCGTAAACAAAAGATTTGATGTCCCTGTCCTTGTAAACGATGCCGGAAGCCTTGCCGATGCTTTCACCGTTACGTTTAAGCATAGCCGCTTCGTAAAGCGAAAGTTCCGGTTCGTCCTGAATGATAAAGTCGAAATCCTTTTTCAGATATTCTTCGGGATGTGCGAAAGTGTCATAACCCCAAAGCCCTTTGACAGCATGCGCCCACTTGCACGCCTTCGCCAGTTTCATAACGAAACCGACATTCCAGTAAAGCACTCTGAAAACGACAATATCAGCCTGTACGCTGTCAACAAGCCCCGAAGAGGTCGACATATCGTCAGTCATATAAACATTGACGATATCGACGCTTACTTCATTCCACGATCTCGCCTCGACAAAAGTCTTTGCGGTAAAAACATGGTATTCTATATTTTTCTGCACTCGTGACTTGTTGACATTGACAAGGACTATCTTCATCAGAAAACCTCAAAAAAGAATGAACTGATTGGAGAGCGGGAACTTAGTTTACGGAACTGAGATAACTTGAAATTGCTTTGAATTCCTTCATAGCTGCAGCGTATTCGACTTTGTCGCCTTCCGACTTGAGAACTTCTTCGATAATCGGAACAAAACCTTTGTCTTCGGTTTTGAGAAGAGCGACCGACATAGCTTCGCGGACATAAGGCTCGGAGTGTTTCATAACAGGTTTAAGCTGCTCTTTGTAGTCACCGAGTTTGCCGGAGTAACCGATCATGTAAACCGCTTTCTCAACAACTGCCGGATTTTTGTCGGAAAGTTTTGCAACATAGCAGGCCGTGTCAGCCTTGCACTCTTTTGCTACGTTAGCTCTCTCGACGAATCTCTTGAACATTTCGACGGTCTTGTTGGTCGAATCGTAGTTTACGTCAAGTCTAGCTTCGCTCTTAACCTTTTTGTCCATATCGTCTTTGGAAATTTCCTGACCTACGGGAAGTTCCTTTTTAACTTTATCGGTAGCCTTCTTGTCTACGTCAGCAACATATTTTTCACCGTCTTCGATGACACCTTTCGCGATTGCAAGGAATCTGTCAGCCATTTCCGGATCGGAAACCATTCTTGTAAGAGCGTCCGCAGCCCAGACGGTAGCTTCGTAGAATATGATTTTTTCATTCATTTCGTTGTATTCGGAAACCGGTTTCTGCTTTACAACTTCTTCAAGGTAGGGAAGAGCTTTCGTGTCGCCAAGAATAGCAAGAGCTTCCGCACCTTTCATCATGATCGAAATTTCCTGACCTCTGTCGGCAAGTTTAGCCTGAGCCTTTTCCTCTTTAGTCTGGTTAGCCGACTTTTTGACCGCGTCTTTCGTAAACTTCTTGCTTACCATTTTAAGAAGCGTGTCCGTAGCTTTGAAATCACCGAATTTTGCAAGCTGAACAGCCAGATGCTCTGCAAGGAAAGGCTGTTTCTTGTCGGTTGCAAGCTGACCTTCGAGTTCTTTTATAACCATGTCGACAGCCTGTTTCGAGCGGATGTCGGCAAGAACGATCGAAGTTTTGAGCTTGGTCGTCGTTTCGATCGAAGCGATAGTCGCGGTATATTCGTCGTCTTTCGGGCATTCGCCTTTCTTCTTAGCCTCCTCGTTGCCGATGTATTCGGGGCAGAACTGCTTCGTAGCTCTTTCCTTGTTTGCGTTCTGGATTTCGTTTACCTTCGGGTTTTCGCCGTTGTAAGCCTTGATGAGCTCGTCTTCAGCCATTTTGCCGAGTTTGATAAGCGATTTTCTTGCTTCCGGGAAAAGGCTGAAACCCTGCTCTTCATAGAAAAGAGCGGTTACGAGCGGACGAACCGTCGAAGGATCGCGCCATTCGCCGAGAAGACCTGCAGTGGTGTACTTCGTTCCGAAATCTTCGATCTTCGAATCGAAAACCTTTAAAATTTCAGGAACAAGGTGTTTGCTTTCGTTCGGCATCTTAGCCAAAGCTTCGATTGCAGCACGTTTTGCAACCGATTCAGCCTTTTCACGCATTCCTGGAGCCATAACTTCCGGAGTCTGAAGCGTGAAATACTTCGCAAGCGTCGGAACGGATGACGGCTGTTCGAGAAGACCGAAAGCCATTGCCGCACTTTCAAGAGTTTTAAGGTTACGAACGTTTGTCGTAGCCAGACATTCATTTACGATTTCGCTGATTCTGTCAACTGACTGCGTACAGCCGATTTCGCCTGCCGTAAGAACTGCAAGACCTGCTTCGGGAGTTTTGTCAAGTCTGAGCAGCTTCGTGCAAGCTTTGTCTTTGTTGACAATCTCGTCTTTCATCTTTTTGAGACCTTGGATCGCGTAGTTTCTCGTGTCTTTCGAGTAGAGTTTTCCAAGATACTCGTCTTCCGGATTACATGAAACAAGCATCATTGCAACCGGAATCAAAACCAAAAGCATTAAACTTTTCAATTTCATAACAACCTCTTAACAAAAACAGATTATCAAAGTAACCAAAAAAAACATAATCAGCGGATATTAACAAAAAAAAATTAAAATATCAAAAAATTTTAACTTATTTTCCGAAGAAATACTCAAGCGCCTTTGTCATGTAGTAATGATCGGCCGTCCCGGCAGTTTCACGGATCGAATGCATAGCCCACATTGCGTTGCCGACATCGACCGCTTTAATGCCGAGAGCGGCTGACGACATCGGACCGATCGTGCTGCCTGACGGAACGTCCGAGCGGTTTGCAATCTTCTGGCAGGGAACTTTTGCACCTGCGCAGAGCTGCTCGAAATATGAGCTTGTCGCCGCAGTCGTCGCATATCTGAAACTCGAACTGAATTTGATTACCGGACCTTTGTTCATTTTCGGAGCGTAGGCCGGATCGTGTTTTTCCGGGAAATTCGGATGCTGCGTGTGAGCTCCGTCGGCACTGATTAGGAAACTTTTCGAAAAAGCGACGAATCTGTCGTCACGTCCGTCGGAAGTGAGTGCGACGATTCTTTCGAGAACCGTTCTGGTGAAGGATGAATCCGCACCCATCGGAGTTCTCGAACCGATCTCTTCGTTGTCGTAGAATGCCGCAACTGTGGTCGCCTTACCCGGTTTTGCCGCAAGGAAAGCGGTCAGAATCGAATGGCACATCTGAAGATTGTCGAGTCTTCCCGACGAAATCATCTCGTCGTCGGTTCCGCAGAAGGTTCCGCCCTGCAGATCATATACGAAAAGATCCGTCTGTCCGATATTTTCAGGTTTTTCGCCGAGCTCATTCGCAACAATCGTCTTCAGGACATTTTTCGCCTCGCCGTCGGCAGTGAGAACGACCTGAAGATGATTCTGCGGATTGAACTCGAAACCTTTGTTCGCTTCGCGGTTCATGTGGATCGCAAGCGAGGGAACTATAGCCACCGGCCTGTTTATATTGACGAGTTTTTCAACTTCGCCCTTACCGGTCTTTACCATGACACGGCCGGCAATGCCTAAATTTCTGTCAAGCCATGTGTAGACAAGCGGTCCGCCGTAAATTTCAGTCGTGACGCGGACGCATCCTGCTGAAACGTTTTCCGCGTTTTCCTTGATTTTGAGAAGCGGACTGTCGGTATGTGCGCCGGCGATTTTGAAGCCTGTGTTGACCGGTGTGTCGGTTCCTACCCTGAACGCGATGACCGAAGAGAGGTTTCTTCTGACGAAGTAGCCTTTTCCCTTTTCAAGTTTCCACGGTTTCGCTTCGTCGAGTTCGGTGAAACCGTTTTTCGTCAAAGTTTCGGCAATATTCTGCGCAGCGTGGAATGCCGTCGGAGATTTGTCAATAAAATCAATAAGTTCTTTCCCAAGTTGTTTAATTTCCTTTTTCATCTTTCTCTCCTTTTTCAATTAAAAAATGCCCAAAAAACTATTTTTCAATCAAATTTTTTATTTTTTCCTCAAAGCCGTCAACTCTGCGGAGTGCCGCATAAGCGTTTGCAAGCGCGAAGCCTTCCATGTTTCCGGTATCAAAGACATGCGTTTTCTCATCAATCACGAAACCTAGAACGCGCTCTTTTGAAAGGAGTTCGACCATCGCGTCGGTAAGCTGGATCTCACCTCCCCTGCCCGGTTTTACATTTTTCAGAATACTGACGATTTCCGGGGTGAAAATATACCTTCCCAGAATAGCCAGATTCGATTCTGTCTCGCCTTCGGCCGGTTTTTCAATGAGCCGTTTTATTTCGATTACGCCGTTTTCAAGCTCTTTTCCTTCGGCGATTCCGTACATTCCTTGCGTTTCGGCGGGAACTTTCATCAGTGCGATAACAGAACAGCCGTATTTTTCGGAAAGAGTACTCATCTCCTGCATCACGCTGCTTTCACCTTCCGAAAAAATGAGCATGTCAGGCAGCATGACGGCGAAAGGTTCGTCTTCCGGAATGACGAAAGTCCCCTTCATGACGGCGTGTCCCAAACCCAAAGGCGATTTCTGGCGGACAGAAATGACTTCGATCATGTCGTCAAGTTCTTCGACTTTTTCACGTACATGCTCCTTCAGTTTTCCGACCGAAAATTTGGGATTTATCCTGTCGAAATGGTCCAGAATCGCCTCCTTCCCGCTGCCGGAGACGAAAACGACGTTCGTAGCACCCGATTCGACCGATTCTTCAACAATGTACTGAATTACGGGTTTGTCGAGAACGGGAAAAAGTTCTTTCGGAATGCATTTTGACGCCGGAAGAAAGCGTGTCGCGAGTCCGGCCGCCGGAATGATCGAATACTTCATAACCTACTCCCTTATGTTTCTCAAAAACTCAGCCGCATCTTCCGGCAGAGTCGGATTTACGAATACGCCGTTCTCGAAACTGTCGGCCGTCACGACCGAAATCCTCGGAATAATTTCAAGATGCCAGTGATATGCCGCACTTTCGGCTTCAGCTTCACTGCCGCTGTTCACCGGCAGATAGTGGAAAACCGTACTGTATGCCGGAGAATTGAGGCCGATTCTCAGTTTTGCAAGGGTCTGCTTGAGAATTTTCGCGAAACCGACAGTCGCCTGAGCCGGATTTTCGCTCAGAACCCTTCCGTGTTTTTTGGGAAGAATCATTATTTCAAAAGGAAAGCGGCTTGCATAGGGACAGATTGCAACAAAACTGTCATGTTCGCAGACGATTCTCGTACGGTCTGAAATCTCCTGGTCGATCATATCGCAAAGAAGGCAGCGTTCCTTGGCTTTGTAGTATTCGAGACAGTTGTCTAGTTTGTTCCTGACGAAAGGGGGAATGAACGGATATGCCTTTATTTCCGAATAGTTATGGTCAATCATCCCTCCGGCGGAAAGACCTTTGTTCTTTGTTACCGAAATATAGCGGAAGCGGATGTCGCGCCTCAGATCGGATATGCGGTCCAATATTATTTTTATCGCTCCGGCAATCTCTTCGACCGAAAGCTGGTCGAAACTGACACCGCTTTTCGGCGTTTCGACGACGACTTCGTGCGCCCCGAGCCTGGACATCGAATCGTAAAGCCCGTGTCCCCTGCCGTTTTTGTCGTTTTCGACCTTCAGAACCGGATTTTTGGCGGGAAAAACCCGCGAGGACCAGCCGCCCTGCGAATAAAGCGGATCCGAACTGCGCAGAATATCGGGACCTGTTGCAGTTTCACAACCCGGAACGAAAGGATCGAAATCGAATTTCGCCTCGTTTTCGGAACTGCCGACGATAACTGTTTTCACCTTTTCCGGTGCGAAAACCACCCATATTTTATTAAGAGGATCTCTTCTCAGAATCCCGTCTTTCATCGTTTCCTCCAGAGCCGAACAAACACAAGCCCGTTATCTTATCAAAAAATTAAAAAATTGAAAGATTGCGCTATTTTTTCCAGAAAGCACGCGTGAAAATCACCATGACCGTGAAAATTTCAAGCCTTCCCATTATCATCGAAGCAGAGAGAACCAGCTTTACCCAGTCAGAAAAAAAGTGATAATTGTCAACAGGACCGATTCTGCCGAATCCTGGGCCGATATTTCCGACAGTCGAGAGTGCCGCAGTGAAGGAGGTCAGGACACCGACACCCGACAAAGCGCAGATGCATGCCGTGGTAAGAACACTGACCGCATAAAGGAATACAAAAGCCGAAATAGAATATATCATATCCTTTTTGACGACATTGCCGTCAATGAAAATCGTCATAATGGCTTTAGGATGAACAAGATATTTCAACTCGTTTATCGCGAGTTTCATCAGCGTAACGATACGGATGAGTTTTACGCCGCCGCTCGTTGAACCGCTGCAGGCGCCTGAAAACATTAGAAGAAAAATTATATACTGGGCAAAAGACGGCCACCGTTTGTAGTCGGCGGTCGCAAAACCTGTCGTAGTAAGAATCGATGAAACCTGAAAAAACGCCTGCCGTATCGAATCATGGACTGAATATACATGGTGTAGATAAAGATCACCCGCCACAAATACCGAACAAACTGCGATAACAGCGAAATAAACCTTGAGCTCGGTGCTTTTGAAAATCTGTTTAGCCTTTCCCGTGATGATTTTGTAGTGCAGAGTGAAACTCATTCCCGCCAGAATCATAAAAACTATGACGATCCACTCGATGAAAGCGGAGTGATATGCGCCTACCGACTCGTTTTTAGGAGAGAATCCGCCCGTTGCGATAGTCGCAAAAGCGTGTGTGAAAGCATCGAAATAGCTCATTCCGGCAAAGTTGAGAAGCATCGCCTCGACAACCGTCATTCCGACATATATCCCCCAGAGAATCTTCGCCGTTTCGCTTATTCTCGGCGAAACTTTGTCGACAGTCGGTCCGGGAGCTTCGGCTTTCAGCAGCTGCAGACCTCCGACACCGAGCAGAGGAAGGACTGCGACCGCGAGAACGATGATTCCCATGCCGCCGAGCCAGTGGGTGAGACTCCGCCAGAAAAGCATTGATTTCGGCAAAACTTCAATGTCCGTCAGAATCGTCGCACCGGTCGTCGAAAAGCCCGAAACCGTTTCAAAAAAGGCTTCCGAAAAGTTTGGAATCGCACCTGAAATATAAAACGGAAGGGCAGAAACGAAAGAAATAGAAACCCAGCAGAGCACTACCAGAACGAAACTTTCCCGAATAGCGATCCTGTGTATCTGCCAGTGCCTTAAAAAATAAAACGACACGCCGCAAACAGTTACGACAGAGACCATTACGCTGAAAAAAGCCCTCACGGCGGCCGGCTCTTTATAGTATGCGGCAATCAGAGTCGGAAAAAGCATAAAAAGCGAAACAAAAAAGAGTATTATAATTAGAGGTTTAAGGATTGTCTTGAAATTCATAGGTCTGAAAATATCGCTTCAACTTTAGGAACATTCTGCTTTTTCATGATTATGATGATGCTGTCACCCGGTTTTATCTCAAAATCGCCGCTCGGAATCGAAATCTCCTTGTTCCTCGAAACGGCCGCAATAATCGAATTTTCCGGCATTTTGAGTTCTTTAATATGCTTTCCGCATACGTTGCATTCTGGAGAAACAAGAACTTCCAAAGCCTCGGCCTCCCCGTCGAAAAGGGTGTGAAGCGTTATTATCTTTCCGCGTCTGATGTATTTCAGAATCGCGTCAACAGTACTCCGCTTCGGGCTCACCGTAGCGTCTACGCCGAGTTTCTGCGCAATTGAAATGTAGCTTTCCTTACTGACGGAAGCGACTGCCCTTTCAACTCCGATGCTCTTAGCGTAAAGCGCCGAAAGAACGTTAAGTTCCTGATTTTCGGTGACCGTGATGATCAGGTCGACCTCGTTCAGGCGCTCCTCTTCGAAAACGGATTCATTCCTGACATCGCCGTTTATAACGAGGACATTCGGATATTTCCGCGAAATCTCCTTCGCCTCTTCGTAATCTTCCGAAAGAAGCTTCAGGTTTATCGGCATCATAGAAAGGGTCCTCAGCAGATTTTTTGCGATTTTCGTCGTTCCTACAATAAGTGCCGTTTCGATTTTTTTAATTTTTTTGCCGGTTTTCGCAAAAACGTAGTCCATCGTCTTTTCATCTGCGACGATATATATTTCGTCACCTTCGCGGACTACCGTGTTGCCGGAAGGAATAAGCACCGATTCTCCGCGCTTGATCAAAGCGATAAGAAACGGTCTGTTTATTTCTTTCCTTATTTTTATCAGATTTTTGTTTCTGAATGAAGAATTTCTTTCGACGATTTCGTTTCTGACGGTGATGCTGCTCCCTTCAAACGCGAGAACATCACTCAAAGCTCCCTGCTTCACGATTTCGGCGATGTGGTTTGCAGCCGCCATTTCGGGTGAAATTATGTAATCCGCACCCAAAAACGGATTTCCCCTGAATTCGGCATGTGAATAGTCGAGGTTGCTGACGCGCGCTATTTTCCTGAGGTTGAGCGTCGAACCGTCGGAAGAAGAGGAGGCGGCGATCGAACACGCGATGAGATTGGTTTCATCCTTGTTCGTGGCTGCGATGAAGCAGTCTCCGTCGGCGAGATCAAGCTCCTGCATCGTCTGGCTGCGGTTTATCTCCTTGTTTATGACCATGCAGTCAAGGTTGTTTTCGAGAAATTTGGCACGTATCGGATCCCGTTCGATAATCACGACATCCTTTCCCTCTTTTACGAGGTGTCTGGCTATATCATAGCCGACCGCACCAGCGCCTGCAACAACGAATTTCATTAAAAAACTCCAAGAACGCCGAAAAAAACCGAGAATTTTACACTTAAAGGGTCTAAAGTCAAATTTTGCCGTACCAAACGAGAAATACTTGAGCGTTTTCTAAGTTTGAATGTCCCGTTTTTTCGGCTTTGCGCCGACAAAACGACCAAAAATCTTGACTATAAAAAGTATCTTACTATAATCGTACGGCTTTTTTGGAGAGGAGATAATGTTTGATCAACTCACCGACAAACTAGAAGCAACCTTTAAAAAGTTGCGCGGTGTCGGCAAGCTCACAGAAGACAATATAAAAGACGGAATAAGAGAGCTCAAACTTTCTCTTCTGGAAGCCGACGTAAACTTCAAAGTCGTCAAGGAACTCGTTGAAAAGATTAAGGAAAGGGCACTCGGCACGGAAGTCGCGAAGAGCATAAATCCGGGTCAGATGTTCATCAAGATCTTCCACGAAGAGCTTGTTTCGATGCTGGGAGAGGGCGATCATTCGCTCAATCTGAACGTCAGGCCGCCGGCTATAATACTCATGGCCGGTCTTCAGGGAAGCGGTAAAACGACGACTGCCGGAAAGCTCGCCTACCTTCTCAAAAACAAGATGAAAAAGAGAGTCCTTCTCGTTCCGGCCGATGTTTACAGACCTGCCGCAATCGATCAGCTCAAGACACTGGCTGCAAAAATCGATGTTGACGTCTATCCGTCCGAAGTCGGCATGGATCCGGTCGATATCGCAAAAAAATCGGTCGAATACGGTAAAAACAACGTTGCAGACGTAATCATAATCGATACTGCCGGCAGTCTTCAGGTCGATGAAGAGATGATGGACGAAATAACGAACATCAAAAACGCAGTAGAGCCGTCGGAGATCCTTTTCGTAGCAGACGCCATGACCGGTCAGGAAGCGGTAAACGTAGCGGCGGAATTCCACAAAAGACTTTCTATCACCGGTGTCGTCTTAACAAAAATGGACGGTGACGCCAGAGGCGGCGCGGCGCTTTCGATCAACGCGGCAACGGGTGCACCGCTAAAATTCGTCGGTATGGGAGAAAAGATCGAGCAGTTCGAAGTGTTCCATCCCGAAAGAATCGCAGGAAGAATCGTCGGTTTGGGCGATGTCCTTTCGCTTGTCGAAAAGGCTACCGAAAAAATCAATGCCGAAGAAGCCGAGCGTCTCCGCAAAAAAATGGGGAAAAATGAGTTCGACCTTGAAGACTTCCTCGCCCAGATGAAGATGATAAAGAACATGGGCCCGATGGAAAACATGCTTGAAATGATTCCAGGAATGGGCAAGGCGATGAAGCAGATGGAAGGAAAGGTAAATCTGGACAAGGAGCTTTCCAAAATCGAAGCCATCATCTTCTCGATGACCAAGGAAGAACGCAGAAAACCAGAAATTCTCAACGCCTCGCGCCGCAGAAGGATCGCGAACGGCAGCGGAACGAAGGTTCAGGATATAAACCAGTTTATGAAGCAATACCTTGAAATGAAAAAAATGATGAAAAGCATAAATAAGCTCGGTTTGGGCGGACTTATGAAAAAGTTCAAGGGTTTAGGCAACTTAGTCAAATAATTTTTGGAGGATTTAATGAGCGTTAGTATCAGACTGACCAGAGGCGGTTCCAAGAAAAAGCCTTCTTACAGAGTTGTTGTTCTCGACAGCAGAAAAAAAAGAGACAGCGATTACCTTGAAAGACTCGGACACTACAATCCGTGCGTTGATCCGGCTGAAATCGTAATTGATGTTGAAAAGTATGACGAATGGATTAAAAAAGGTGCACAAAGTTCCGACACGGTCGCTTCTCTTGTTAAAAAAATAAGAAAGTAACTTTTGGAGGATGTAATGAAAGAACTCATCACACAGATCGTTGCGCGTTTGGTTGATTATCCCGAACAGGTTTCTGTAACAGAAATTGAAAATGATGAATCAGTAGTTTTGGAACTCAGAGTAGCAAAATCGGATCTCGGCAAAGTTATCGGCAAGGAAGGAAGAATCGCAAAGGCGATGAGAGTTCTTCTCAGTGCGGCTACTTCACGTGGACAGAAAAAACATACTCTTGAAATAATCGACGATTGACAGAAAAATCTTTAAAAATCGTCGGAACTTTTTCAAAGGTTTTAAAAAAAGACGGTTCTCTTCTTTTCAAACCGGATTTCAAAGACAGTGATTTTTTGCTGGATTTCAAATATCTCTACCATTTTGAATTCAAAACGAAATGGAAAATCACTTCGATGACGAAAACGGCGAAAGGATTTATCGTACGTTTTGCCGAAGCCGATACTTTCAGAAAGGCTGAATTTTTTGTCGGAGAGAAGTTCGCACTGCCGAAAAACGAAATTTTCGGCAAGTCCCAGGATCTTCTCATAGGGTTGGAAGTTGTTGACAAGTCAGGGAAAACATTAGGAAAAATCATGGCTTTCTCCCCTACTCCGACATACTCTCTGGCTGAAGTGGAAAAAGAAGACGGCGAATCGGTTTTCATCCCTTTCACCGAAAAATTCTTTGAATTGAAGGATGAAACCGTAATCCTCAAGAACCCGCCTTTTTAACCGAATAAAGTAATTAAATTAAATAACAATTTGCATAAAAAAGTTTTATGTTTATAATACTGCGTTTTATGTTTTTTGGTGGATTTTCAAGATGTACATGTATCTTTTCGGCATTCTCCTTCTCGGGATAGTGGTTCTGGTTCACGAATTCGGTCATTTTATAGTCGCACGCCTTTGCGGAGTGCGTGTCGAAATCTTTTCAATCGGCTTCGGCAGGGCTCTTTTCAATAAAAAAATCGGCGAAACCGAATACCGCATTTCGCTCGTTCCGCTCGGCGGATACGTAAAAATGCTCGGAGAATCGACTTCTGAAGAGAGCGACGTCGCTGAAAATGAAATCCAGTTTTCATTCAGCGGCAAAAAATGGTGGCAGAAGGTGCTGATAGTCTGCGCAGGACCGCTTTTCAACATCATTTTTGCATTTTTCGTCTTCATTTTCGTTGCATTTTTCATGTTTTCCGCACCCGCTTCGGTTCTTGAATTCGTTTCGCCAGACGGAGCGGCCTACGCGGCGGGAATTTCCGACGGAGACAGAATCGTTGAAATCAACGGCAAACCGGTATCGGTCTGGGAAGAGATTTCGCTTTCGTCAATGCCCGTTTCGGAAGAGGGAACCTGCGGAGAAATCAGCGTAAAAGTTGAAAAAGCGTTCACGAAGGAGCTTAAAACATACAATTTTCACCCGAAAACGGGAAGCTTCACCGATCCTCTGGGCGACACGCACACAAGATGCGAACTCGGAGTAGTCAGATTCCCGCGCGAACCGAAGATTTTTCTGCTTGACGACTTTCCCGGGCTTGAAAACGGCGATGTCGTTGTATCCGTTGACGGTCAAAATGTTTCGAGATATTACGAACTTGCCGAAAAAATCAAAAAACCTTTCAAAAATATGACGGTTATGCGCGGCGGAAAGGAAATTTCCGTCAGTTTTGACGAAAAATCTGACGGAAACCGGCCTAAAAAACTGAACATCGCATACGGCGGACTCATGATTTCGTCCGTTCAGGAAAAGAGCTACTCCGAAAAAATCGGAATAAAAAAGGGTGATTTCATAACTGCCGTGAATGACGCCGGAGTAACGGCTCCCTTCCAGTTTTATACCGTAATGGGAAAACTCAGGGAAGGAGACGGCGTCAAACTTTCTCTCATAAGGGACAAAGAATTAAAAACCATTGAATTTACTGCATCTTTTGACGAAAAAGAAGATGAAATGACAGGTCTTAACAGCAAGCGGATAAACTGGGGCGCCTCTTTCGACTACGATCCCGACATTCCCGAAGTCTACGCAAGACGGAATAATCCCGCCGTTTTTCCTGTTAAATATGCGGCAAAAGAGATGAAGGAGATAGTCGTTACGACTTTCAAAGGTTTTGCCTACATGATTTCCGGCAGGCTTTCGACAAAGGGTTTGGGCGGACCGATAATGATTTTCGACATTTCAAAACGCGCCGCAGAAGCGGGGTTCAAATATTTTCTGGCGATAATGGCGATGATCAGCATAAATCTCGGTATCATCAACCTTTTTCCGGTTCCGGTTCTCGACGGCGGATACATCGTGATGTACGGCATCGAAGGTCTGATCGGGCGCGCAATCCCTTCAAAAATAAAGGAAAGGGCTTTGATGGTGGGCTTCGCACTGCTGATCGCCCTCATGATTTTTGCGATTTTCAACGATTTTTCGAGATATATTCCGATGTTTTTTAACCATAGCTGATTTTATGCGGAGGATTCATGATTTCCAGTCTTAATTTTGTTGCAAATTCCATGACGGCGGGTCTTCAGCTTGCCGAAACCGTAAAAAACTCTTCACTGCTTGTAAATATCATGCTTTTCGTCCTCATTCTGGCGAGCATTGCATCACTTGCGATAATCGCGGTAAAGTTCATGCAATACAGAGAGGCCGTTACGGAAACCACCAAATTCGTCGATATTTTCTGGAAAAACAAAGATGCCGACGAAGTATTCGCAAAAACTTCAAAACTGGCGAAATCCCCGGTTGCATCAGTATTTCTGGCAGGTTATGCCGAATTTAAGGAAACCCGCGAAAGCTGGGAGGATAAGGGAATAGTCATCGTCGGCGGCAAAGTCGACGAACTTGCAGCGAATGTCGACAGGGCGATGAGACGCGAAACGCATGTCAGAATCCAGATGCTTGAAAACGGTCTTTCGTTTCTGGCGACCACAGCGACGGCATCGCCCTTCATCGGACTTTTCGGAACTGTTTACGGCATTATGAACGCATTTCAGGAAATCGGAAAAACGGGAAGCGCCACTCTCGGTTCGATAGCACCGCACCTTTCCGACGCACTTGTAACAACCGCGTTCGGACTTATCGCCGCGATTCCGGCTTCAGTCGCATTCAACTACTTCAATGCACGCCTTCAGAAGTTTGAAAACGAAGCGATGAACATCGCCGCCGATTTCCTCAATCAGATCAAAAGGAGCAACGTCTGATGGCAAACTACGGAATGGAAGAACCGCGTAAAAGAAACGTCCGCGCGGAGATGAACATCACTCCGATGGTCGACATAGTCTTCACTCTGCTGATAATATTCATGGTTGCGGCTCCGCTCATCGAACAGGGCGTAGACCTTGATCTGCCACAAACCGAAACCGTGGCTATCGAAAGCCCGAAGGACAAGTTCATCGTCCGCGTTTTCAGCGGCAGAAAAGAGTCTGAAAACCAGATTTTCATAGACAAAACCGAAGTCCCGCTCAAAGAACTTGAAATAAAGCTCAAAACCAACGCCTTTCTGCAGGAAAAGAAGGAGATTTACCTCCACGCAAGCCGCGATCTTTCATACGGTTACGTCGTCAGAATCATGGCGATAATGAAAAAAGCCGGCGTAAACAGCATAAACCTCGTGACCGAACCGCTTGAAAAGGAGTAGTCAGCTATGGCGGGAAATGTCCGGAACGGATCGTTTATTTTCGGGAAAAATCCAGACAGAATGAGCCGGAAGACTTTCCTCGGCTGCTCGGCAGGCTCGCTCGTTCTGCACGTTCTCGTTCTGATATTCTTAGGAAGCGGACTCTGGTTCGCCGAAAGTCACAGAATCGAATTCGACAGCGTTCAGGCAAAACTCGTGAAGCTCGGCGAAGAACGCGACAAAAAGCTGCTGCCGCGCATAACGCAGCCGAAACCGGCACCCAAATCGGAGAAGAAAGATCCGAAACCAGAGCCGAAAAAAGAGGAAAAACCTCTCGAAAAGCCGAAACCCAAGCCTGAAGGCAAGGCTAATTCTCTGAAACCAAAGGAGGAACCGAAACCTGCTGAAAAAATCAGGAAAAACGAAACTCCGAAAGAGGAAAAAAAGAAGGCTTCCTCGCTTGACGAGCTTCTTTCGGGCGACGTAATGGAAAAAATAAAACGGGACGCCCGCGCCGAAGAAACGAAAGAAGGAGCGAAGGACGGCGTCGACGACGGAGACGTCACCGACCCGGCACTTGCACTCAAAGCAAATATGTACATCAGGCAAATCAGCAAAAAGATTAAGGAAAACTGGAGCATCCCGAGCATAATATCAGCAGAGGAGCGCAAAAATCTGATGACGAGAATCTATTTTAAAATAACCTACAGCGGTGAAGTTTACGACATAAGAATCAAATCTTCATCAGGAAATTCGGTTTATGACAATTCCGTTATCGAAGCCGTCAAAAAAACGGCAAAACTTCCGCTGCCCGACGACAAAAATTTAAAGAAACTTGTTTTAAAGGAGGGTTTTGAATGTCCATTCACTTCAGACTGATCGCCGCACTGACGGTGATTTTAGCTTCAATCAATCTTTTCGCCCAGCTTCAGGTCGAGGTAAAAGACGGCTCTGTCGCTGAGTACAACATGGCGGTTTCGCCGCTTGCCGTTCTCGAAGGAGCAGATTCCGCCCTTGCGCAGGAAATAACTTCGTCTTTTGAGAAAGTGCTTGATATTACAGGATATTTCAATATTCTGGACAATCGTTCGTTTCTCGAAAAACCGGAAGTTCCCTTTAACAAAACCGATTTCAGATCTTGGCTCAACGTCAAAGCGAACGGTCTCGTCAAAGGAACGATAAAGGGAAAGGAGGATGTCGAACTCGAACTTGCGTTCTACGAAGTTGCAAGCGGAAAAGAGATTCTTCACAAAAAGTATTCGACCAAAGCGGGAATGGCAAAAAAGGCTTCCTACCGCTTTGCTGCTGAAGTCATCAAGACTTTGACGGGCGAAGAGATGAACTTCATGTTCTCGAAAATCGCATTTGTTGAAAAATCGGGGAACAGATACAGCCTCGTTGTCACGAATTTCGACGGAAGCGGCAAAAAGGTTCTCGTTTCGACGACGGCGACGGTTCTTCTTCCCGAATGGTCTGCCGACGGAAGCAGAATCTACTACACAAGCCACGAAAAAAACAATCCGAACCTCTATTCGATCGACCTGAAAACAACGAGAATAAAAACGGTTTCGGCTTACGAAGGACTCAACGTTTCGGCAAGCGCATACCCCGACAACAAAACTCTGGCTCTCTGCCTTTCAAAAGACGGAAACTCCGAGATTTATTCACTCGATACAACGACGAACGAACTCAAAAGACTTACGGTCAACGCCGAAACCGACACCGCTCCGAGCGTAAGTCCTGACGGGAAGGATGTCGTCTTCGTATCGAACAGATCGGGAAATCCGCAGATTTACAGAATGCCGCTTTCAGATTTGAGCAGGGTCGAAAGACTTACCGAGCAGGGCAACTACAATCAGGATCCCGAATACAGCCCGGACGGCAGAAAAGTCGCGTTCAGCGGCCGCGACGAAAAGTATCAGTTCGACCTTTTCGTCATAGATCTGGCGTCGAAGCAGATCAGCAGAATCACCCAGAATCAGGGCAAGAACGAGTCTCCGACCTTCTCGCCTGACAGCAAGGTTATAGGTTTCTCTTCGAACAGAAAAGGAAAAAACAAACTTTTCCTTTCAAATGTTAGCGGAACGAAACAGTTCGCGGTTTATTCGGGCGAAGGCGAAGTTCTTATGCCTTCATGGTCTCCGGCGGAAACTAATTAAGAGAGGTGCGATATGAAACAGATTTTTGAATTTTGCGTAGTCGCGGTTTTCGTTTTCACGATGGTTTGCTCATGTGCCGGCAATCCGCCGAAAGACGAGCGCGAACTTGCGGAAAAGGCTTTTGCCGATGCCGAAGCCGGCAAAGACTGCGACAGGGAAAACTATCTTGCGGCCGAAGAGCTTCTGAATCAGGCACGTGAAGAGATCAACAAAAAAAATTACGACAAGGCGAAGGAACTTTTCAAAGCCGTCAAGGAAAAAAGCGAAGCAATCGCGAAATATTACCGCGAACATCCGGATGAGTGCATGAAAGACAAGAATAAAAAAGGGGACGGTGAAGACGACGGCGGCATAAAAGAGGAAGATGCCTCATCCAAAGCGGTCGATCCCAACGCTGACCCGACGAATCCAGACATGGAATTTCAGGTAGTTCACTTCGAATACAACGAATATGCGGTTCTCGCCGAAGATCTTCCTAAGATAGAACTGATGGCACAGTGGATGATCAATTTCCCGGAAAGAGTCGTCAGAATCGAAGGTCATGCAGACGAACGCGGCAGTGTCGACTACAACCTTTCGCTCGGTGAAAAGAGGGCGATGGAAGTCAAAAACAAGCTCATTCAGACCGGAATCGACTCCGCAAGGATAAAAATCGTCTCCTACGGCGAAGAACGCCCGATCGATCCCGCTTCAAACGAAGAAGCATGGTTCAAAAACAGAAGAGCCGAATTCAAACGCGAAAATTAACACTGTATTTTTCCACCGTATCTATCTGCAAAAAAGTTGATTTAACTCAAAAAAACCGCACAATAAATTTCATGTTCATTGATATGTTTGAGGGTTCGGTTTTTACAGCATTATAAACCGTTGTGGGAGATTGCGATGAAAAAGGTAATTTGTCTGCTACTTTGCATTTTGTGTTCATCCGGAATTTTAACAGCAAAACTACTGACGCATCTTGAATTTGAAGATTCTCTGGAAGACAGTGTCGGAGATAACAACGGAACTTTTACAGGTTCTGCAAGCTACCCGACAGGTAAAAACGGCAAAGCACTGAATTTTAACGGCAAGAATAACTATTTGGAATTCGGGAAAGCCGATTTTAACCCAAGAAAAGATACGGGACGTTATTCCATTTCAATGTGGGTTTATTCCACAAGCGCGGCTTCATCGTCGAACAATAACTGTTATATCGGAAAATATACTAAGTCAGGAGTTACTTCACTTCGTTTCGGCTATTGGAACAATCAACTCTCTCAGAGTAAAAAGCAAAGAAAAATATATTTCCGCAGCAGGAAACGAACCTGAAAACACCTGGGTTCACTATGTTGTTTCAGCAAGGGAAATACAAGGTTACACGTCAGTTTCAATTTATAAAAACGGTTCACAGATCTGGAACGGGACATTAAACGATGTTGCAGGAACTTTCGAAGAAGACGATAAATCTTGGGTTTTGGGAATGAATTGGGATACTGCAACTTCCCAAACAGATTTTTTTAAAGGCAGAATGGACAGCGTCCGTATCTATGACTGGAACATTACGGCTAATGAAGTTCAAGAATTATACGTAAAAGAATCTGCTAAACTTCATTTGAAGCTGGATGATACTTTTAATGATTCCATTGGAACCGTTACCGGAAACCAAAGCGGCGGCGTTACATTCAAACAGGGTATGGAAAACCGTTCAGCCTATTTTGACGGAAGTAATGATTATGTTTCTTTCGGAACCGGCACAACCAAGCCTAATGGTTTGAGCGGATATTCAATAAGTTTATGGGTAAAATCCAATGCTAAGGCAACTGCTTCAAACAACAATGCATACATTGTAAAACAAACAGACACAAACGGAGATATTTTCCGTTTCGGTTACTGGAGCAATAAATTAATCCTCAAAATAAGAAATTCTTCCGTAAATATCTCGACTGAGACAGAGCCTACAAGCTGGACTCATTATGTTATAACAGCGACAGAAAACCTAATGACATCATCAACAACAGCCACTGTCTACAAAAACGGTTCGCAAATCTGGAACGGAACAATTTCTGCAAAAATGGGCAGTTTCTCTGCAAATTATAAACCATGGGTCCTTGGTGGAAGATTAGGCAGTAGTGCAGATTTCTTTAAGGGCGAAATGGACAATGTCCGTTTTTATTCAAGCGTTCTGACAGAAGCAGATGTAAAAGCTCTTTATAGAAGCGAATTCAGCGGGATAAGATATTGTGATACCGACCAGAATTCCGCCGGCTGTTCAGTGGTAAACAACACTATTTATGATCTCAGCAAGAATTCGTGGCTTATTCCTGCCGGAATGTTTTCTAACGGTCTTCCCATTTTACGACCAATATCTCAAACAAGCATTGAATCAATAAAAGTTTCCGAAGGTTGGGAAGCGTATTTGTGTACACAAGCAAATAATAACGGTGACTGCTATTATTACGACGACGGTTTTTATAAGTCTTCTAATTGGCTTGACTCTTCATTAATAAACAAAGTTTATTCAATAACGGTCCAACCGGCTTCTTTCAGTGCGGCAAAAAAGTTTTTCGGTTACAGAAGAGCCGACGACAGCGGCAACTATCCTGCCGGTTTTGCATATATTTATGAAGTTTCTGATTTTTACAAACCGACGAAACTCAACAATTTCAGGAGACTGTTTCTTAACAGTTATGACAGATATAATTTTTCCGGCAATCTGCGAGATTCCATAATAGGCACAAACCGGGCAGCCTCTGTTGAACTGTACGGCGACGTTTATCTGGAAATTGATAATGGAATTGACACCCAGTATCTTATGACCTCACACAATGACTTCAGAAAAAATATAAAGTATCCTGACCTGAATTTCCGCCAGTTTTACAATAATGTGGATTATGCCTATTTGCATGGCAAAAACGAAAAAATCGGCAGCGTAGGCTGGTTCTTAGCAAGTGGTTCTCCTAGCGTAGACAGAATAAAGTCGCAATGCTTAAAAGGTGTTTCTAAAACTATAAATCACAATCCGACAAGAATAGAATGTGTTAAATACGGCGAAAGCAATCTTCCTTTTGATGATTACGGAATCAATAGAGATCCTTATGGATTTTTGAGCAGAGTTTATAATGGGGATAAACAAAAATTTGAAAGGTATGCCGATAATTACTCGCTTTTGATGTTGGATGGGCATGGTAATTATTTTTCAGATATTTATATTTGGATTCCTTATTATGAGGAGGATAAAGATAAGTATGATGATAACCTTAATATAAAAATAAAAGATGATGGTTCAGATCCTTACTCTCAAAATTTAGGCAAACAATATACACGCTGGCTGGAAATCACAGCATGCCTGTCAATGGGCGATAAAAAAACAAACTGGAGTGAAGTCGGTAAAAAATATTATAATATTTTAACCCGCTTAAACGGTGTCGGAGGTTATAGAAAAGAATCTCATTGGGGCGGTTGGAACGACACTCACAATTATGACGCTCACTGGAAAGACTTAACTTACAACAACAAGACCGTTTCCAAAGCATGGGTTGATTCATGGAGCGAATCTTTTATCGGTGATGCTGACAGGGATGCCCGTTTTCTGACACTTGAAAAATGCGACTGCACACAATCGAGTTGCACCGGAACATACATGAAAAACGACTATTTTTACAATGTTTCGAGCGGTCCGAAACCGCAGAAAAAAAGCTCGGAAATTGCAAATTACAAATATTATTGTGTCAGAGACAGGGATTCTCAAAAGTTCGAGAATTACACAAAAAATTTAAGCAAGCAATCGCAAAATTATCCGAAAAAATTTTCAGCCTATTCATACGATTCCGCACCTGATGAAGTGATAGAACAACTTTTTGATATAAGAATAGATGAAAAAAACACAAAATTTCTCGAAGAAAACATCTATGACTACAAGGATGACTATTTGATTCTCAACAGAAACGGTAAAAACATCCGAGCCGTAATGAACAGAAAAATGGCTTCGTTTGAAGACGAAGATGAGTCGGAAAACATGATTCTGGACAAAATTAACGAGGCAAAAGATGCGGCGGAAGCACTTACTTCAATAAAACTTGAATATTCCGGAATTTCAAGAGATGTGAACGAAGCTTTTGAAGTGGGCGGAAACGGTGAATCACTCGGCAAAACGATAAATTCCGTAGCCTTTGTTTTCAGACCTGTAATTAACGGAATCCCAATATTCTCCGAAAGCATAGAAGTCGAATACGATGCGGAAGGATTCTATCAGTTGCGCTCGAATGTCCCTTATTCACTATCTGCAACAAGAACAGGTCTAATCAAATCAGAAAAAGAAATCAAAGCAAAAATATATTCTGCAACAGGTAAAAATGAAGAAAAAGTCATAGCCTATGTTTTGAACGAAAAAAATGAGTTCGTTTTGTCAGCAGTAGCAAAAGACGAAACAACCGGAACATTTATAGAAATTTCAATGGAGGCGAACAATGAGTAAAAAATCACTTTTATTTTCAATTCTCGCAGTTATGCTGAGTTTTGTGCTTGCTGGTTGTGACACAAAAAGCAGTTGCTCAACAGGTAAATCGTTCGGTACTCGTTCTTCCATCACAAAAAAAGATATTACCGAAACCTGCATCAAAGAGATTGCCAAAGCAGACTTCGCATTTTGTGAATGGAATTACAAAAATGAAGAAGAAACCGCAAAACAGATCTCGTATTTACAGAACCTTTCAATCACTTTCGGGAAAGAATGCAAAGAGAAAGATCAGAGTGTGGAGTGTCCTGACTTTATTCCGGAATCTTTGAAACTTGGAAACCTCTCAGGATGCGAAGTTTACAGCATAGATCCGCATACCAAATGCGTAGCTCCGTGTGCCGACCTTTATTTTTCAACCAATGACGACACATTTCACACTGTTTATGTCGGCAATGAATCAATAATAAAATCATCAGATAAAATCAAAGAAGCATCATTTACTTCCAGTATGAACATCGGTTCAAATGAAGCTGTTTTCACATGGTCGGAAAAAGCTGATGACGGCAGCAAAATTGAGAAATCAGTTTCGGTAAAAATGAAAGTCGTTGACCCGATCACAGGAGATGGTGAAGAGGAAGAAGAATTTGAGGAGAACAATGAGTAAAGAATCACTTCTATTTTCAATTTTCGCAGTTATTCTGAGTTTTATGCTTGTTGGTTGTGACACCAGAGACGGTTGCACAATATCGAAATCATTTGGCAGCCGTTCCGTCACAAGAAAAAACGCCACTGAAACCTGCATCAAAGAAATTGCCAAAGCAGAGTTCGCAACTTGTGGATGGAATTACAAAAATGAAGAGAAAACCGCAAAACAGATCTCGTATTTACAGAACCTTTCAATTACTTTCGGGAAAGAATGCAAAGAGAAAGAACAGAGTGTAGAATGTCCTGACTTTATTCCTGAATCTTTAAAACTTGGAAACCTTTCCGGTTGCGAAGTGTACAGCATAGATCCCCATACAAAATGTGAGGCTCCGTGTGCCGATCTCTATTTTTCAACCAACGATGACACATTTCACACTGTTTATGTCGGCGATGAATCAGGGGAAGATCCTTTCATAAAATCCTCTGATAAAATCAAAGAGGCATCCTTTAGCTCTAAACTGCATATCGGTTCAAATGAAGCTGTTTTCACATGGTCGGAAAAAGCTGATGACGGCAGCAAAATTGAGAAATCAGTTTCGGTAAAAATGAAAGTCGTTGACCCGACCACAGGCGATGGAGAAGAGGAAGAAGAAGAG
>JAGCXM010000048.1 GCA_017961325.1 bacterium
AGCCAGGATCAAACTCTCCAGTTAAATCCTTTTCTCATTTCTCAAAGGTCTTTTTAAAGACCCAATTATTCGCTGTGTGTCTCTTTTCTGCTGCTCAGTTTTCAATGACCTCTCAAAAAAGCGTCGTGTATCTTAGCGATTCAAAACTAATTGTCAAATTATTTTTTTCACTTTTTTCGTTTTTTTCAACAACCCCCAGATTTTATTGACAGATTTCTTTCACTTTTTTTTTCGCTGCCCTAATCCTTTTTCTTCAATATGACAATATCTCGATATCCGACATCCAAGAACGGTGCAAAAAATGCCGGGATTACGGAATAAACCTATTCAAAATCAAAATATTACGGAACGACGGCAAAAGACAAGAACCGCCGTCAAAACCGCTAAAACGATGTAAAGCGCACCGCCGTTTTCTTCAGGAAGTTCTGAAACCGCGCAGCCGCCCTCTTCTTCTATGCATGAATCGGGATCGCTACCGTCGCACTCGTAGGCGAATTCGTTTGACGACACAGGCAGTTCGACTACAGGATTGCCGCTCTTTACCTTGACGCTTGAGATCTGGATTTTTGCCTTTTCACCTACTGACATTTGAAATTCACACTTGAAAACAAGTAATTTTTCTTCGTCCTTTTCATATTTGAGAAGATCTTTGAAATCGTCGATAACGAGAGACGACGGATCGGGGAAATCCGTGATTTTCGCGATCACTTCCTCCCCTTCCGACTGCAAACCGTCACGATTCCTGTCCATTATGACCGAAACCGATTTGATGCCTTTACCGAATTTGACGTAGTTGTTCGGAATTTTGAGCGTTATCGAATTTACAGTGTCGGCAACTCCCTTCGATTTCGTCCTGACCTGAAGGACTTCGTGTTCGCCGTTAAAATCGTCGTATGAAGGAACTTTCGGACTGCTGTTTCCTTTCGTAATGATGAAGCCTTCGTCCGGTTCGAACTTGTATTCAACGAAATGAACCGGCTGACCTGTAACCTCCACTTTGCCTGAATCGGACAGCTTGAACGACTCGGGTCCTTCGATCACCATACTGAATTTGCCTGAGTGCGAAGCGGAAGATGTCGATGCGTCGGCCGTGACCATGAAATGGTTTTTGATGCCGGAAGCGGTGAGCCTCCCGCTTTTGATGACATTGAAGGTAACGTAAGAATTCTTCGGTGCCTCAGCCGAAGCTATTTCGGTATCGCCGCTATCTACCTTGCCGTCGCCGTTCATGTCCTTGTAAAGTTTGAAATTCTTTGCACTTATGTCGCTGTCGGCCTTCAGCTTGAATGTAAATTCGTCAAAATTGTAGAATTTTCCCGCGCTGCCTTCAGCCAGAAGGTAAAACTGACCGAGAACTATGCCTTCGCCAGGAGACGAAACGAGTATGACCGAACCGTCGTTGGAGGGCGAATTGGCGCCTTCGCCGAAAGTTACTCCGGCACCTTTCGTAAGATCGCCCGCGGCATCTTCCGTACATGCGTTGTCGATACATTTTCTGCCGCTTCCGCAATCCTCGTCTTTACTGCAGTAGTCCGGACCGTCGACCCTGACACCGCCGCAATCCTTTTTCTGAGGAAGCCTGCACTCTGAAACAGCGGGGCATGTGCCGCCTTTGAGTCTGAGCGGAATGCTGCTGTTAGTGTAGTAAGTGTATGAGTTCGGACCGTCATCGGAAATTATCGTAGCCGAGTTTTTGATGACTTCGTTTTTTGCAAGATCCGATTTAGGCTGAACGACGAACCTGATCCATACGCTTTCTTCACAGGTCGATGTGCCCGAATTGCAGTATTTAAGCTGTTCTGCGACCTGACGCGGTTCTTCAAACGGGAACCTGCCGTCGACATCCGGAACGGCTTCCCAGTCAGTGCCGAGACCCTGTTCGTTTATTTTCGTAGCGATTTCCGTCGTCCCGGGAACATACTCCACCTGAAACGGAAGTTTGTCCTGAACCTTTACGTTGTAAGCGAAGTTTTCTCCCCAGTTCTGAACTTTTATCGTGTAATAGAATGGTCTGTCGAAGCATATTGCGTCGGCTTCCTTTGCGCACGAACAGTAGTTTTTCTCTCTTGCATCGGGAATGTCGAACTGCGGAGCCTTCGTATCGACGCTGACTACAAGAAAGTTCGTGAAAATCTGGTCCTGATTCGAACCGATTTTGAGACCGAACTGCATATCGCCTTTGTGGAACAGGGTATCGAAAGGAGAAAATCTCGAATCCACCACGAAAGTGTCGGCATCAATCGCGTATTCAATAGGATTTTCGGTCGATTCGGGATTGTCCGGATCGCCGATGCAGGTTTCCGTTTCATCCTGCCAGCCGAAAACAGATGAGATCGAATTGTATATTTCGGTATAGTTGAATGCATTGCCGGCACTGTCCTGAGTTTTAAACGGATTGCAGCTGTTGGCAAGCAGTCTGTAATCCTTCAGATTCTGGTTACCGCTGATTGAAAGACCTTCCGGCGGAATGGCCATTCCGTTGACTCTCGTCCTTGCCAGACCGGGATCGCCTTCAAAAATGACGAGACCGAGTCTGATTACCGCCTCTTCCGGAAGTTCGAAACCGTTGACAACAAATTCTCCCGCTTTGTGCTGGTAAGCTTCAAGGCCGTGGTAAAAATAGATTTTTTTAGCACGGATGTTCGGTATAGACGAAAGGAAGCGCCCATCCGCCGACCATAGCGCTCTGTTTCATGTAGTAGCAGTGATCCGATGATTCGATTCCCCTGACGTTGTAGTCGCCGTAAAGGGCTTCGCCGGGTTCCATTCCTCTTTCTTCACCCATGGCGATGATTTTTTTCATGAAGTCGGAAACTTCGACCCTGTATGTGTAGACGCCGGTATAGTTGCTTTTTTCTCCCGGGCAGTAAGGTTCCTTTTTAAGAGCGGAGTTTACCGAAACGCGGACTGCTTCATATTGAAAGACACCTTTGTTGTCCTTTGCAATATTGCCTTGAAACGGAGATGCGACTTTCTCGGACAGCGTGAGAGTCGGATCAGCCGCATTCGTGAAAGTGAGCGTTACCGAATTTTTTGTCGGCTGGTCGAGAGCGTCGGGATCAGCGTCAGCAAGCCAGATGAGAAAAGCGCGGTCGACATCGGCATCCCGCGGAATGTGTTTCGGTGTAAGCGTGTACGTCGTGCCGACAGTCTGATCGACGAGAGTGTCGCCCTGCGGGTTGCCCGGAACTTCGTTACCGTTCTCGTCCAGAGTCGCAGCCTTGTTTTCGGGACTTTTTTCAAGTGCGGTTTTGTGCATGATGAAGAAATCCCATGCACCTTCCTCCCATTTCAGCAGAGTACCGTCAGGAGCGATGGAAACGCCGTTCTGACCGATCACGGCAAAAAGGAGAGACGGAAGCAGAAAAACCAAAAGTGACAGAAGCTTTTTCATAAAACCCTCCTGTAAATCAAAAAAACGTAATATTTTACGGTATAAAAAAACAGAATCAATTAAAAAGCGTCCGCAGGAAACATTCGCCTCTTTTCCGACACGGTTTATCATCATTTTTCAAAAAACTTTGACTTAAACGCGCCGATGAATACAACAACGCCGGTTTGACGGGGTTCGGTAAATGACAGAAGTCAAAATTGCAAAAATAATTTCAAACGGCTGCGGAATAGGCTGGGCTGACGGGAAAACTTTCTTCGTCCCCTACACCTGTCCAGGCGAAACGGTCAGAATCAGAAGTGCGCTAAAGGAGAAAAGTTTCTTTTACTCGGAAGACTTCGAACTTCTCGAAGCCTCGTCAGAACGGAGGAAACCGCTCTGCAAATATTACGGAATATGCGGCGGATGCTCGCTTCAGCACATCTCTTATCCGGCGCAGCTCAGAATAAAAAAAGCTATTTTTCTCGAACTTCTGAAGCAGAATCAGATCAACTGCGACATCGATCCGGTCGTCATAACTCCGGGAGAAACCGGTATGAGAACCCGCGCGAAACTCTTTTCGTTCCAGGGAAAACCGGCATACCGGAGAAAAAGAAGCAGCGATTTCGTCAAAATTGAAAACTGCCCGCTTCTCGATCCGGTATTTTTTGAAAAGATTCTTGCCGATATTCCGAAAAGACACGGCGATACACAGTTCGAATATTCGAAATTCACGGGCGATTTCATGCCGGGCGCCGGTACTTTGAGAAAATCGGTGAACGGAAAAATAATGAAGATCCGCCGCAACAGCTTTTTCCAGTCATCGGAAGAAGGTGCCGGAATAATGTGTTCACTTGTAATGCAGGAAGCAGAGGAAACAAACGCGGAAAATGCGCTCGATCTCTTCTGCGGAAGCGGCCTATTCTCGCTTTTTCTCTCCGGCAGGGGAATAAAAACGACAGGTTTTGAAATAGAACCTGCGGCGTGCAGAAGTTACGCCGAAAACCTCGGAAACAAAGCAAAAATCGTAAAAATTAACGCTTACGATCTGCAGCGACTTGAAAAAACCGACTTAATCGTGGCCGATCCGCCGCGTGCCGGACTCGGACAAAAACTCTCTGAAACCATCTGCGACAGCACCGGCAACGTAATATATATCGCCTGCGAGCCGCCGAATTTGGTAAGGGACCTCAAAACCTTCTTCACAAAAGGGTTTAATATAAAAAAACTATATATTCTTGATCTTTTCCCGGACACTCCGCACTTTGAAACTGTGTGTGTGCTCTGCCGCAGATGATTCCGGTACAATAAATTACCGAAAGGCTCTACTTCATCTTGTTCATAAGGCCTTTCCAGCTCTTTTTGAGTTCATAGATATCGAGATCGACGACGCTTTCGTCTTTGAAAAAACGGAAATATCTGACAACAAATAATAAGGTAAACAACTTTTTGTGTTTGAAACGGCTGATTGCAACTTTGTTAGATGGATATTTAGTTGTTAAATTAATCCTCACAAATGATTAAAAACAATGAAAAATACTTGACTTATTCATCCCTACCGGATACATTTTTATTGCAGATTTATGTGTTATTATGTTTTGTCATAATAACATGATTTGGGGTTTATAATGAATAGTAACAAAGTTATCAAGCATTTCGCAACAAGAGCAACTACATTTAGTAAAAACGGCTGGGCAGATAACGAAGCAATACTTCAAACAATATTAAATGGTATTATGATTTTTTGTCCATCAACTGAAATGTTATTAGATTTTGGTGCTGGAACAGGGGTTGTATCCAAGTATTTAATAGATAAAATACCGAACATCATGAAAATTACTGCTCTTGATATCTCTAGTGATATGTTATCTCAAATTCAAGATGAAAGAATTCAATGTGTTGTTTCGTCAGTAGATAACACTCCTTTTCATAACTCTCAATTTGATTTAATAGTATCTAGGCAGTGTCTTCACTATGTTCACGATTTAACAAAAACTCTTGCTGAGGCCAAAAGAATATTAAAGAATCATGGCATATTTATTCTAACACAATTTGTACCATTGGAAGATGACACAAAACAATACTGGAAAAAGTTAATGGAAATTCGCCAGCCTCTTAGAGTACATCATTATTCAGAAAATGATTGGATAAAATGCTTTATTAAAAATGGTTTTTCATTATTATCTACAGAACGGTTCACTATAGTAAATTCTGTTGCAAGGTGGACTAATCAATATACTATGATTAGCAATGAGAAAAAACAAAAATACATTTCGAAACTCTTGAATGCTCCTGACAGTTATAAGCTAAAATACAATATAGCAATTGAAGGAACTGATATTATTGGGAAAACTTACGGAGTTACTTTAGTATTTGAATCTTAGGTGAGAACATCAAAGTATTAAAATTTATTGTTAGCACACTTTCGATAATTGCAGCTATTATTTTTACTATATACATGAGCATAACTTCTAAAATAACTTTGCATGAAACACTGAAAATGGGATTGCTTTGCGCTATTGCATTCTCATCAATATTGGAGAGCCTTGATAGCGACAGAAAATGGAAAAAAGTTAAAAATGATTTAAGCAAAGAGTTGTCAACCATTTCGCCTTGCAGAATAAGAGTATTTAGTAATTCTTCTGAGTGGATCGAAACTATAAAAGAACTTACGAAGGAAGGAACCCACACTCAGTCCAATGCATCTTTGGATTGCTGCACAAGAAGCAAAGCACAAAAGAATCACAATGATATTTGGAATTATATTAATTACTGCTGCCAAGATAACAATACCACTTTTAGACATATTGTAAGAATTCGAAAAAATAACTTTGAAAATCTATTAGATCGAATATTATCTGGAAGCGCTAACTGCAATTCATATTTTGGTTTTTATGATTTGGATCAGTCTTTTTCTTTCCCAACATTTGGAATAATTGACGAAAAATATGTTTCTACTAGAAGTCCATATCAAGAGGGTGAAACACCAAAATATATGATAATAGAGAATAAGGAACTTGTTGAATATTACAGTCGATACTTCTCTGAGCTTTGGCATAATGCTCAGAAGATCGATAATGTTGCTATTCTGGAAAAATTTTATAACAAGTTCAAGCCTGAATATAACAAAAATGAAATAGAAAGCATCGAAAACAAAATAGAGCAAATTAAAAAGCAAGGAATTATAGATGACATATGATATTCTTGATTTGAAGCTGGTCACGAATGACACTAATCTATATGGTGGGAAGGCCGTAACATTATCCAAACTGATCAATAACGGGTTAAATATCCCACACGGATTCGTTCTATCTTCTAACATATATCGAAAATATCTTGAAGACCATCTTGATTACGGTGTCTTATTGAAGGAAATATGTAATTGGATGGATCAAATCGGCATTACTCAAGATTGCATTGTCCGATCTTCGGCTAATGTTGAAAATGTCTTTGGAAAAGATTGCCCAGGTATTTTTGAATCATTTCTCTGTAATAACAAGAAAGATATTATTAATAAAATCATACAAGTATGGAATAGCACAACTTCTCAATTAGCAAAAAAATTTTTTAACAATTGTGACTGCTCTGATAATATATTAATGGCTGTTATAGTTCAATGTGTTCAAAGAGGTCGATATTCAGCTGTTATTCAATCATATGACTTAGTTGAAGATCGAAATAGAATAATAGTTGAGTATTGTGAAGGGACGTTAAATTCAATAGTCGATGATGAACAAAATGCTTCTATCTATTATATTGAACGTAATATCAACTCCGATGTTACACATTCATCATTACCAATTGAAAAGATTAAAAGAGATTGTATCACTATTGAAACAATAATAGGAGGAAAAGCAGAAATTGAAGCACAAATAACAGACAATGACATATGGTATATTCAAGCACGTAAAATAAGTTAAGAGGTTAATTTATGGAATTACATGGATTATGTGTTAGCAAAGGTAATGCGACTGGCATAGTCAAAATTATAAACCCCAATGATAAATTAGAACATTATCTTTCACCAACTATCATAGTGATGAAAAAACTTGATAGAAAATTCTTGGTTGAAATGGATAAAAGTGTTGTTGGCGTTATTGCAGAAGAAGGAAATATTGGTAGTCATGGTGCTGGCATCTTACGTCAGTTAAATATTCCATGCATATTGAGAATCAAAAATGCCACACAAATATTAGTTAATAATAGTAAAGCTACAATAGATGGTTCGAAATCTATTGTAAAATGCCAATTATCAGATGAATATCTAAACATTTCATCATCAGACTCTGGTTCCATTGCTTTTTCCTACTTGAACATAACAAAAAAAAATTTTGACATACATGATATTCAGGCCATTAACAGTTGGATTTGCCCTCGACCAGACAGAATTTATCAAGAGTTACGATATAGCATTATGTGCGATGTTTTTGCTTCAAGTGGCCATTATTTATTTGGATTGCCAGAAGCAAAAGTTAAAAGGAATGACCAAGGAGCTATCCTTATATATGGCCAGCCATCTATTGAATCAGTTTGTAGTTTTTTATTATGCTCTCCATCATGGTTAATAGACAAATCAAAAGAACGTACAATAGAATTTAATAAAATCAAATTAACGTTGAAAAGTTTAGAGTCCGAACTTATTACGAGCAACCTTTCAATGATATACGGTATCTTCAACACGTGCATTGATCTTTATAGATCTATTTTTAAATATTCTTTTACCTCACAAGCTATTTCTGATGATCTAATCGAGTTATATGTTGATTTTTGCAAACAATTAGGAATAACAACAATTAAAGATATTTCAAACTTAAAGTCTGAATATGTAAAACAGTGTCTTAATTCTAAAATTGATCCTGGTGTATCTCAAAGATGGAACTCTCAAAAGATTTTACCTCATATTTGGGATGGATGTATCAACTACACACCATTAGAAATAGAACCTATCATACAAAATACAATCAATGAAAAAGCTAATCATCAAATTCTTCAGCGCGATTATGAGGCTTTCAGAATCATCATTCCTTTAGTTTATCAGTTATCTGAGGAGTATTTCTACGTTTCGAGTAGTATAAATTCCTTTATTAACTGGGCAATCGCTATGATTTGTAACTATATAAACATAAAAGAAGGTTACAATAGGGACATTGATTATTATTATAACATGTCTTTATTCGATTTTTGTCCATTAGTTGAAAAACAATTAAAAAAGGAGATTGTGTATGAGTAATTACAAATTTATGGATGCTTTTCACCCTACTAAAACATTAATCAAAGAATTCCAACATTGGGTAGTTTTACTTAGAGAAGGACAAGTAACTCTTGGTGATTGTCTAATTGTCTTAAAAAGAGAGACCCCTTTTTTGGGTGATATGACAGATTTAGAAAGCCAAGAGCTATCATCTGTTCTCAAGTGGTATGAAAAAAAATGCAAAACGATATTTGGTGCTGTCAAATTTAATTACATAGTTGCTATGATGCGTGATAATTTTGTTCATTTTCATGCATTTCCGAGATACAGTGATACTGTTAATAGATATGGCATAGAATGGAAAGATGAAAAATGGCCTCGAGTTATTCAATTTGGCGCAAGCCAGTGCGATTCGTCTATTTATGATATGATTATTAACGATTTGTCAGATTAAGCATCTGTTTCCCCTATAATAGTCAAGCATTTATAGACAGAAAAATCATCTTCAAAAGTGTATAGTAGTACAAGAAAACTGGACAGAGGTAGAAGTGTAAATAGATTAACCTTTGTTTTAGGAGAATCACTATGAGGAGAATGAGGATGCATGATTCAGCGTTTAAGGCAAAAGTTGCGTTTGAGGCGGCGAAAGGAGAGAAAACGATAGCGGAGATCGCGAGCATTTACGAGGTTCATCCGAACCAGGTATCTGCGTGGAAGAAGGAGTTTCTGGAGCGTCTTCCAGAAATATTCAACGACACGAGTTCCAAAGAGAAAAAGGCCAATGAAATCAAGGAAGAAAGATATTTGAAGCAGATCGGTCAGCTCAGTGTTGAAGTTGAATGGCTAAAAAAAAAGTGCAAGCAGCTTGGGATAAAATGGGATTAGATTACAAACGTTTCATTATCGGTCGTGAGCACGACAGAATAACTATCGGAAGACAGTGCGAACTGCTCGGCATTTCTATATCAAGCTGCTATTATAAAAAAGTCATAAATCCCGAGAAAGAGCATTGTGACGAGTGTGTTAAGGCCTTGATTTCAGAGATATATTGCGATCATCCGTATTACGGCAAACGCAGGATCCAAAACGAACTGGCAAAGCGCGGAGTTTTCATATCGAGCTATAAAGTGAAATCGCTTATGGATAAGCTCGGGATCAGCGCGATATATCCGAAACCGAATCTTTCAAAGCCGAAAAAGGAGAATAGGAAGTATCCGTATTTATTGAGGAATATTCCGATAACGCATGCCAATCAGGTATTGAGCACGGATATAACCTACATAAAAAATGGATCGCGGATTTGTTTATCTGGCGGCGGTAATAGACTGGTACAGCCGCTATGTTCTGTCGTGGAGGATCTCGACCACTTTAGAAAGCGGATTCTGCTGCGATGCCCTGCGTGAAGCGTTGGTGAAATACGGTAAACCCGAGATCTTCAACACTGATCAGGGATCGCAGTTTACCGGTTCCGATTTTACCGGCATACTTAAGGATGCGAAAATACAGATAAGCATGGACGGCAAAGGACGGGCACTGGACAATATTTACTGCGAAAGGTTGTGGCGGACAGTTAAGTATGAGGAAATATTCCTGAAACGCTACGAGTCAGTGCCCCATTTGAGGAGCGAACTCGGCAAATATTTCAGGTTTTATGATTACAAAAGGGATCATTCAGCTCACGGATACAGAACTCCGTGGGAGGTTTACAGTGAAAATTGCAAATTTGGGAATACGGGAGAAACAGCATGACAGCTCATGCTGCGATAAAAAACACTTTTTTGGAGGATTTTTTGTCCAGAAATACTTGACCATTATTGTCAGGTGTGTGAGATAAATCTGAGTCGAGCCCTATTTCATCTTGTTCATAAGGCCTTTCCAGCTCTTTTTGAGTTCATAGATATCGAGATCGACGACGCTTTCGTCCTTGAGACCGTTGATTTTGAGGAACGTTCCTGAGGTTACTTCACCGATTTCTGCACATTCGCACTCTTTCATGGCTTCCCTGAATGCTTCGGCATTTTCAGGTTTTACCGAAACAAGGATTCGTCCGTTCGATTCACTGAAAAGAAGCGTGTCGTTTCTTGTCACATCGCTGCTTTTTATCATTTTCTTGAGGTCGACTTTTGCACCGAAGCCGCCGGAGAATGCCGATTCCGCAACAGCTATCGCAAAACCGCCGTCGGAAAGGTCGTGTGCGCTTGCGACAAGCCCCTGCTTCATCGCTTCATGCAGTGCACGGTAGCTTTTCATGAACTTCGCCGAATCGACTTTCGGAACGAAACCCTCGTGTTTTATGCCGTGGTAAAGGTAGTATTCGCTGCCGCCGAGTTCGTCTTTCGTTTCGCCGATGAGGAAAATTCTGTCATTTTCGTGTTTGAAATCCATGGTAACCATCTTTTCGACGTCGTCCATCTTCGAAATGAGGGTGAAAAGAAGCGTCGGCGGAATAGAAATCTTGTTTTTGCCGCTGCCGTAATCGTTGTGCATGCTGTCTTTGCCGCTGATGAGCGGGATTCCGTATTCGGTGCAGTATTTGTAAAGCGCCTTGTTGGAGCGGACGAGCTGTGCCAGTTTAGCCTTTCCGTCACGGTTCTTTTCTTCGTCGTATATCGGATCAGGCCAGCAGAAGTTGTCGAGACCGCTCATGAAATCGGGGTCTGCACCGACGCAGACCGCGTTTCTGACTCCCTCATCTATTACGCTTGCCGTCATGTGGTAGCAGTCGATGTCGCTGAATGAAGGCTTGATTCCGTGCGAAACGACGATCGCGTTTTTCTTGAACGGCGAAACTCTGAGAACGCCCGCATCGCTCGGACCGTCGTGTTCGGCTCCGCAGAAAGGCTTGCCGGCGCTCCTGCCCTGAACTTCGTGGTCGTACTGACGCACCCAGTCCTCTTTTGAAGCTATGTTCACGCGTCCGATCATGTCGAGCAGAATGTGATTGAGGTTGCTTTTTTCAGCCGGAACGAACTGTTTTTCAGGCTGTTTTTCGCGGAAGTTCCAGACCGCTTCCAAGTGATATTTCGGGTTTCCTTTGTGCAAAAATTCCATCTCGAGATAAGCTGCACGGATGTCGTTGTAGTAGATTTCAAGATATCCTGTGTTCGTGTATTCGCCGACGACTGTAATCTCGACTTCGTGGATGTCTGCGATCTTCTTGAGTTCTTCGTATTTTTCTTTCGGAACGGACATCGTCATGCGCTCCTGAGCTTCCGAAATGAAGATCTCCCACGGCTGAAGACCCTGATATTTGAGCGGAACTTTTTCAAGGTTTACCCTTGCTCCGCCTGTATCCTGCGCCATCTCGCCGACACTTGAGCTGAGTCCGCCCGCGCCGTTGTCCGTGATAGCGTTGAAAAGACCTTTGTCGCGCGCTTCAAGAATGAAATCCAGCATTCTTTTCTGAACGATGGCGTCACCGATCTGGACTGCCGTGACGGGGCTTCCCTCGTGAAGTTCCTCGCTGCTGAAGGTCGCACCGTGTATTCCGTCCTTTCCTACTCTGCCGCCAGACATGACTATGAGGTCGCCGGCTTTCGCCTCTTTTTTCCATGACGGTCTGCCGTTGAGTTCCATCGGCATGAGACCGCCCGTTCCGCAGAAGACGAGAGGTTTGCCGAGATATCTGTTATCGAAGTAGATCGAGCCGTTGACTACCGGAATTCCGCTTTCGTTGCCGCCGTCTTTTACTCCTCTGTGGACGCCTCTGAAAATCCTGCCGGGATGAAGCAGTTTTTCAGGGATATCGCCGCGGAAGAAGGGGCTTGCAAAGCAGAAGACATCGGTGTTCAGGATCGGTTTCGCACCCATTCCGCAGCCGATGATGTCGCGGTTTACGCCGACGATTCCGGTAAGTGCGCCGCCGTACGGGTCAAGTGCGCTCGGAGAGTTGTGGGTCTCGACCTTCATTGCAAAAAGGGTGTCGTCGTCGATCTGGACGATGCCGGCGTTGTCGTCGAAAACCGATTTTATCCACGGTTTGCTTTCAAGCATGTCGGTCGTCGTCTTTTTGATGCACGATTTGTAGAGTGAGTGGATCTCCTCGTCTTTATCGCCGGTCTTGTCTTCATATTTGATGTCTGCCGCGAAAATTTTGTGTTTGCAGTGTTCGCTCCATGTCTGGGCGAAAACCTCGACCTCGCAGTCTGTAGCCTCAGCCGACATCCCGTGAGCAATTCTCTCTTTTATTACATCTTCGCGTTTGAAATAGTCGCGTATAGCCTTCATTTCATCGATGTTCAGTGCAAGAACACGCGATCTCGAGATTTTCATAAGCTCTTCGTCCGGAACGTCAAGCGCCATTTTTTCTACTACCGGCTGCGTCTTGTCAACAACTCTCGGAACGGCATCGCCTATTCTGCTACCTTTCTTCCACTGTTTCGCGCTGAGTATCGAATAACGCTGGATTACGCCGTTTGCAAGCAGATCCGAAGCTATTTTCCTGATTTCGTCTTCACTTATTTTGCCGCTGATGAGATACTTTCTGCCGGAGAAAACCATGTCGTTTTCACCGATATGACCGAGGAAGGTCTTGAGTCCCCAGAGAGCCGTTTTTCCTTCGTTGTCGGTAACGCCGGGAAGGTAGCCGGTTTCTACTATCCAGTCGAAAGAATAGTTGTCGGCGAGAACTTCGCGCGTTTCAAAAACTTCGGTTACCGGATCTGCAAGAACTTCCGACGCGAAAGCGGTGATCTGCTGCTGGGTCACATTCTCGCAGTCAATCAGATAGACTTTGAGCATCTTGACATCGGTGACCGTTTTTATACCCAAATCGGTCTCGATCCTTCTTTTCCAAGTCAATCCCTGAGCATCCTTCACATCTTCATTCAAACCGACTTCAACTCTGAAAACCATAGCTCCCTCCTATAAATTTGAAATCAAATCGATCATTTTTTCCGGATTCTGCGCCCCGATAAGTCCGGCGCGGATATTTTCATTGCTGCACAAAACCGAAATCTGGCTTATAAGCTTGAGATAAAGCAGATTGTTCCCTTCAGGCACGATCAGCGTGAAAACAAGGCGGACGTCTTCGCCGTCGCTGCTTCCGTAAGGCATAGGATCCGCCAGTGAAATCAGCTGGATTACGACATTTTTAGAGCCCTTTATCCGGCAGTGCGGAACGGCAACACCCCTGCCGATCCCGGTAGAGCCGTAAGCTTCGCGCTCCGTAAGGCTTTTAAGCACGGAATCCTTCGGTATTCCTGCATACTTTTCCGCGTTTCCGGCAATATATTCAAAAAGTTCCTCTTTCGTCTTTATGCCGGCGCGGCACACGACAAGTTCCTTCTTCAGAAAATTTCTTATCTTGCACATTTCAGTTCCTGACTTCGAATTGATAGTTTCTTTTGCGCTCCCTTGCAAGCGGAATGTTCATTTTCGAGCGGTATTTCGCAACCGTCCGTCTTGCGACATCTATCCCTTCCCTGCTTAAAATGTGGGCAATGTCGTCGTCGCTGTATGGATTTTCTCGGCTTTCCCCTTCGATTATCTCGACTATTTTCTGCTCGAGACGCTTGTTCGTCGTCAGATTGTCGTTAACCTGCTTTACGAAGAAGTACTTGAGTTCGAAAATCCCGTGCGGAGTCTGCGCGTACTTGCCGTTCGTGAGCCTTGAAACGGTAGCGATGTGACGACCGATATCGTCGGAAACATCCTTTAAAGTCAAGGGCTTAAGAAATTTGTCGCCGTGTTCCAGAAACGCCTTCTGATGCGCGAAAATGCTTGACGCAACCTGATAAAGCGTTCGGTTCCTCTCGCTCACGGTTTTGATTATCCACTCCGCGTTTTTGTATTTTTCCTTGATGAAATGCTTTTCATCGCGGTTTTTGACATTCTTCAGATTCTCCTCGAACAGATCTGTTTTCAGGACGACCGTCGGCAGCATTTTGTCGTCGATATATATCACCGGCTCGCCGTCACGAACGAAAACCATGAGATCGGCCTTCACATACTCCGTCCGCTCCTGCTCGTAACCGAAAGCAGGATACGGTGAAACTACGCCGCTCCTGAAAAAAAGAAGCAGTTCGGAAAGGTCATCCTTTGAAATACCGAGACTCGAACAAAGAGCGTCGAAATTCTTCTTGACGAGCAGCTCCTGCATCGATTCGTCGTTAAAAAGCATGTTTACCGGCTTTTCAAACTTTTCCGGGACATCGACCGAGCCGTGTTCAATGAAAATAAACCTGAGATAATCGGAAAAATTGCGGCATCCGCAGCCAAAAGGCTCGAAATTTTTAAGAGCCGCCCTCGCCTCGGCAACGGTTTCGGCATCAGCCGCTATCTGAGCCGCTATATCCTCGTCGCTATCGGCAAGGAAACCCTTTGAATCAAGGTTGTAAGCCATATAAATCATTACATCTTTAAGACTTTCCGGATATGCGGACATTGAAATCTGGAAATCAAGCGACTGCGAAAAACTTTCCTCTTCCGGAATCGTGTTTTCAAAACTGAAGTTTTCCGGAAGATCGTTTGATTTGCTCAAATTCGTATCGCCGAAGTTGTTCGATGAAGTCTCCCGGATCTGCTCCCAGTCAAAATCGGCGAGAATATTGCTCATATCATCCGAATTGTCGCTGATCATCAGCGGAACGGTGACATCGGCATTCCGCAAAATACCGCCGTCGTTTTCCGAATCCTGTTCCGGCGGAAGCTCCTCCTGCTCGTCGCCCCAGCTTTCGATTTCAAGAAAAGGATTTTCGGACACCTCTTCAAGAATCATTTCACGCAGCTCGAACTGGTTTTTCAGCAGCATTTCGATGCTCTGGCGCATCTGGACAGTCATTTTCAGTTCAGGCTTCTGAACCAAACTCTGCTGCTGCTGCATTTTTAAAGAAGAACTCATCGCCACCCCGAAAAAAAACGCAAAATTATAATATTAAAAAAAATGGTGGCAAGATTTTTGCTAACTGACTTCAATAATAAAAACTTGCCCAGAAAACATCAATCAATAAATTTTTTTGTGATCGGAAAATAAATGTTATAATAAAAAAGGAAATTAAATCTTCTGAGGTGCACATGCCAACCCACTTGAAATTGTTTTTGGTTTTCTTAGGTTTAATCCTGTTTGTTTCCTGCTCGTCATCGAAATCGCAGAATGATTCCGATTCAATTCCTGATTCTGACACTGGCACTTATGATTCAGAAACCGTTGATGATTCCGACACGCAGGAAGCTGAAACCGTTGATGATTCTGAAGCAACGCCGGATCAGTATTCATATTCCGATTCTGAAAAATCCGATACAGATGAATGTTATCCGCCGTTAAGTAAGGCGATGTTTCCTTATTACGACAAAGACGGCAAGATCACTTTCTGCCGTCCAGACTGCGACACGCCGACAGCGGATGATCCGATCTGCATCGGCAACCTATGGGATGAGCAGAATGAAAAACTGTGTCACGAATATCCCGAATATGCTTGCTGCGGAACACCGTGTGTTCTTGAAAGTTTGAAACCGAACACAAGAGAAGAGCTTTTGGTGCAAGAACCGGATATTTTGGAATTTATCCCTATGCATAAATGCGATCTTGAGATAAGTCAGGCGAATTGGGGCGTAGACGGTTCAGCTGGGGTGGTCAAATCATGGAATATGAGTGAAGGAAAGATCGGGTTTTATTTTTCACCTTCACTAACTCTCCCAATAAAAAAATGGCCTGTAAAAACAAAATTTGTAACTTACGACATTGCGACACAGAAATACTCTCTTGTTATTCCAGCCCGTGCTCAGGAACAGGCATATTACAAAGGCAAAAGACTTGCCTTGATTGCAGACACAAGAAGCCTTGATTTGAACAATTCAAACATATTCTTAGCATACATCAGTGATGATGCCAAAGTTGAAATTGTTTATGACAAAAAAGTCCGAAACATTTCCTACGAACCTGCTCTGAATGAGAAATGGGCATTTGTCAATCTTGTGGAAGTAGGCAGCAAGCGAATGATGTATGCCAAAATAGGAGAATGGAAGTGGACTTCGCTTGGTGACGGTTTAGGGTGGTTTCCGTCTCTTGTCGGAGATACTCTTTCTTTTGTCGATGACAACGTTAACGGCTGGATCTGTGATTTATCCAAAAGACCGCAGAAACTTGAAGAATGTCTGAAATTCAATCAGGAAGGAGAGCAGACAGAATATCTCTATTTTGATAAAGAAAATGGAAACAGGTTCGTTTATTATGACACATTCAAAAGAAAAATCGTTCTTGTCAAAAGAAACGGAGATAAGTTTGAAAGAAAGGATCTGATAACAGAATTCACGGAAGAATCTGCCTCAAAAGCATACTCTCTTCTTCCTCGAACTTTAAGAGGCAATATTTTTTTGTATGAGGAAGTAACAACAAACGGAGCTGCATCAGGCGGCAGACTTTGTTATTATCGGATTGATAAAAACAAAAAATACTGCATGAAAAAAATGGAAGATGACAAAACATATTCTGACGGTTCAACAGTTTTCCCTTATGGCTTTGCCGAGTTTGAAGGGAAATGGCTGTTATATCAGGAAGTTAGTTCGACCCCGCTTATATTGAGAGACATGGAATGCTATTGCAAAGAAGAAGGCGTATGCCCGTTTGAAGAATAAATGTGTGACTAATACGCAAAAAGAATAAATGACACGATCCAGAGTATAAGAGTAACTTGCAGAAAGCGGTCCTTGTAGACGATGTCTGTAGGACTTCCGCTCTTTTTTTCGACGAAAGTGATCTGCATGTACCTCAAAAGACCGAGCAGAACAAAGAAGGTCGTGGCATAGATATTTTTTGAACCGTAGTATGTCTGAACCGCAGGATCAAGCGTGTAAAGCAGATATGAAACGATGATGACGGCGGACATTATGCTCATTATGCCGTTGATAAATTCAAGCGAATAGCCGGAAATCGACTTTCTAACGTCAAGTCCGCTTTCAGCCAGAATCAAATCGTCACGCCTCTTCGCAACAGCAAGGAAAAGGCTGAGGAGAAAAGTCATGATTATTATCCAGTGAGACGGGAGAACACCGGCAACAGCACCATATTCCGTTCCAGAAAGAAGTCTGAGCAGAAAACCGGTGGAAACTGCGAAAATATCGAGAAGCGCAACATTTTTCATTCCTAGCGAATAAAAAAGATTTATCAAAAGATAAGCCGCTATAATCATTAACATATTTTTACCCGTAAAGATCGCTGCAGCCAATGAGAAGATAAGAAAGATTATGTCCGTGACTATTGCCGTTTTCAAAGAAATCTTTCCGCTTGCGATAGGTCTCAGCCTCTTTTTCGGATGGGCCTTATCTTTTTCTATATCACGGATATCATTGAATATATAGATCGTGCTTGCCGCGAAACAGAAAGAGACAAAAGCCAAAACCGCACTTTGAAGAAGCGAGACGTCGGTTATTTTCTTAGCGAAAAAAATAGGAAAAAAAACAAGCAGATTTTTGATGTACTGATGAGGCCTCATCATTTTAAAAAAATCTTTCATTCCGCTCTCCGAACGCTATAACACACGCATTTCTTTAAGTATTTTCATGGCAGCATCCTGCTCGGCCGCCTTTTTGTTCCTGCCGAAACCCTGCGACGTAAACCCCATCGACGAACATTCTATCACAAAAAGAAGGTCGTGTTCCGGTCCTGTTTTTCCGATAACAGTGTATGTCGGAACCGGCAGCGCAAGTTCCTGAGCGATCTCCTGCAAACGAGATTTGTAGTCGCGGTTGATGTGGTCGAGAAGATCGATGATATCTGGCGAAGCATCTATAAGCGGAGTAAAAATCTCAGTAATTATGCGGAGAACAGTCATCCATCCCGCTTCAAGAAAAATCACCGCCATAAGAGACTCGAATATGTCGGCAAGAATCGAATCCTTTTCCCTGCCGTACATTTTCTCCTCGCCTTTTCCCAAAATCATGAGTGCACCGAGTTCCAGCCCTTTCGCGTTGTAGGCAAGCCCCTGCTCGTCAATCAAATTGCTGCGCGCCTTCGACAGCTTTCCCTCCTCGGCATCAGGAAAAGTTTTGTAAAGCAGACGCGATACGGCAAGCTCCACGACGGCATCGCCAAGAAATTCCAGACGCTGATAGTTGCTCCCCTTCTCTGCGGATTCAGCGCTCGGATGGGTAAAAGCGGTCTCAAGCAGGTTCAGATCTGCGAATTTATAGTTGAGTTTTTTTTCAAGTTCTTCGACCAGAGTTTTATCGAGCAGCGTCATTATCACCTCCCAAAGCGAACATTGCGATGCTTGCAGCGACGGAAGCGTTGAGCGAATTGATTTTTCCGAACTGTTTTATCGACACAACGAAATCAGCGCAGTTCAGAATATACTGACCGACCGATTTGTCCTCGCCGCCGATGACAAGAAGTATTTTTTCGGGATTTACAGCCTTGACGTCTTCAAACGAACTTTTGCCGGCACCGTCAAGTGCTATAACCGTATATCCGTGTTTTTCCTGAAGATTTTTGACATAGACGTTTGAAGAAGACTCTCTGACTATGTTCAGGTGTTCGCTCGCTCCGGCACTCACTTTTATGACCGAAGGATAAATTTCCGGAACGCCGCGCACCGGCATGAGAATCGAGTCGAAACCGAAAATCTCGGCACTTCTGAGAATCGCTCCGACATTGTGCGGATCCTCGACGTTGTCGAAAAGGAGAATCTTTTTTCTGCCGATGATTTCGTCAAGCTCGGCGTATTTGTAAACCGAAGCCCTGATCACGGCACCCTGATTGTCGGTCGAACCTGAAAGCTGATTGAGTCTTTCGCGCGGCACCCATTCAAGTTTTATTCCTTTTTTCTCAATAAATTCGGCAAGTTTCTTTATGCGGACATTGTTCTGCGATTTTTCGTTGAGGTATGCCTGATAAATCTTTCTTTTTCCGCCGCGAATCACTTCAAAGCACGAATTTATGCCGTAAACGTATTCAACAGATGACTTTGCCATGAGAACCTTCCTCAAAAAACTTTTTCCGGTTGATTTTAACGGTGAAAAACCGATAGTCAAAAAAAGCGTTTTTCCGCATTTTCAGAATTTCTTATTTTGATAAAAACTCCAGAGGCGGCACGAATTTTTCCGCATTATAAAGTTCTATCATAAAGTCCTCTTTCTGCACGGTATAAATCTCCCAAACGACTCTGCCGTCACGCGTGACTTCGAAAACAGATGAATTCTGCGTTTTGTCTACAAGCCCTTTTGTTACAAGAAGGTTGCCGTTTTCAAGATAGTCGACATCACCCCAGCCCATTGCCGCAAACCAGCCGTGCCCTGAATCACGTCCGTCGTATTCAAAAGTTATTTCCGCGGTCATAGCTTCTTCGTCAATCTCGTATTCAATAATCCTTGAATAAAAACGCTCCGTAATTCCGTTATCGAAAAAAAGGAGACGCTTTCTTGAAGAATCGGAGAATTTAGGGTCGTGTGTCGCGGCAGGCCACGGAAACTGATGATCGGAAAGCATCGTAAAATCGCCGTCTTTACCGAATTTCCACACAATCTCTTCTGTCTGCATGTCAATTTTGAAAAAACCTAACCAGAGCGAATTAAAATAAGCAACGCCGTCATCTTTAAACATCATAGCCGAATTAGTGTGAGTCCAGTCGCACCAGTAATCATCGGGATTCGAACATTCAATTGTCGTGAAGTAATAGGGGGAATCAAGATAACCCCAGTTCCACAGTTCGCTATAATTTTTATCAACATTCACTATTCTGTCGCTTAATACTATTTTTCCGTTGTTTCCATCGAGATACTGCGCCCTGATAAAAAGTATCGTATCGTCGTCAAGAATCCTGTACATGTGATGCCATGTCGTTTCACTGTATAAATATCCGGGAAGTTCGGGCGATTTCCAGAGAATATTTCCCTCAAAATCGATCTCAAGACCTTCTTCCGCCTCAACATCGCCCATTGTGGCACCTTTCTGTATGCCCAAAAATATTGTATTTGTCTTACTGCGGTAATAAGGATCGCCCAAAAGTGCAAATCCCGGAACATAATGCTCAAAATACCAGACAACGAAACCGTCGGTATCAATCATAAAAATCACAGGCTCCATCTCCGTATCATCCGGATATGACTGCTGCGCCAGCATCAAAAATCCCGGCTGCACGCTTTCCCTTTCATTTTTAACAATATAAGGCGGATAAATGTATTCCGGCAGAATTCCAGAATGAAATTCAGAAGCTGCAAGAAGTTCAGGCGTCTCTTCATCGCTGTATATTTCAATTTTGTAATCAAGATTCTCACGCATTCCCCAAAGGAAGAAATAGTGTTCCGTTTTTGCGGAATCTTCACCGATTTTATAACCTGAATGCATTTCTGAATAGTATTTCACGAAAGTTTTTCTCTCATCCGCCGTCGAAAAAGTGAGTCTGCACGAAAGAACGTTTTTATCGTTTGCCGCGACTTTCAAATCAAAAACAGGCTCTCTTTCTTTGTCCGTTTCGTCAGAATCGTCAATTTGTTCAGCATCGGAAACGGCATCTTCATCAGGTTCCACAACATCCCTGTCATCAATTTTGTTTTCGCACGATACACAAATAAAAGCTAATAAAATCAATATATTACAAACAACTTTATTCATTTAAAAACTCTAGCGGCGGTATAAATTCGTCAAATTTATATATTTCAACCATAAAGTCTTCATTCCGGTAGTTGTCAAGTTCCCAGATTACCCTTCCGTCCCGCGTAATTTCAAAAATCGATGACTTTTGAGGGGGATCGACAAACCCGGTACCGACCAGAATATTACCGTTTTCCATATAACGGACCATTCCCCATCCATGTTCGGCAAACCAACCACGTCCTGAATTTCTTCCGTCATATTCGAAAGTGATTCCGGCAGTCATCGTATCTTCATTGATTTCGTATTCGATAACTCTGGAATAGCGTCTTTCATGCAGTCCGTTGTCGAAAAACAGGATGCGCAAAAGCGAACCCTCCCTTTTTATCTGCGGCGTATGATTGAAATCAGTCCACGGAAATTCATTGTCCGAAAGCATGGTAAAATCACCGTCATGGCCGAATTTCCACAGAATTTTCTTCGTATTCAGATCCATTTTGTAAAAACCGAGTCTCGGTGAATTGATATAGACGACACCTTCATCTTTCAGCATGGTGACATAATTCGTATGCGTCCAGTCACAAAAGTAGTCATAAACTATCGAGGTCTGAGGACATTCTTCCGGCGGAACGAAAGTATCTGAATAAGCCCATGACCAAAGTTCATTGTAATTTTTGTCAACATTCACGATTTTGTCGGAAATAGTCGTATTGTTATTAAGATATTTGGCACCGATATAAAGCACCGTATCATCGTCAAGAACGGAATATTGATGATGCCAGCCAGTTTCGCCGTAGGAATAACTTGCGATATTGGGTGATTGCCAGAGAGTGTTCCCTTCAAGATCTATTTCAAAACCTTCTTCGTAGGGAATCTCGGCCAGAGAAAGTTCCTTCTGGATTCCCGAAACAACCGTTTTGGCATTTTCGCGGTATTCGGTATCGCATAGAAGCGCCCCTTCCAAACCATCGTATTCGTAATACCAGACGATAAAACCGTCAGTATCAACCATTAACATCGCAGGATGCTGGTCAATGTATTCGTACGATGTATTCTGCGTCATAAGAAGAAATCTGGGCCTGACACTCTCTTTTTCATTTGCTACGAGGTTTACCGGATAAATCGATAAAGGCACGAATCCAGAATGAAATTCCGTAGTTGCAAGAAGTTCCGGTGTATCTTCATCGCTGTATATTTCAATCTTGTAATCAAGATTTTCGCGCATTCCCCAAAGGAAGAAATAATGTTCCGTTTTCGCGGAATCTTCATCTGTTCTATAACCTGAATGAGTCGAGGAATAGTACTTCACGAAAGTTTTTTTCTTGTCCGCAGTCGAAAAAGTAAGTCTGCACGAAAGGAAGTTCTTCTCGTTAACCTCGACTTTCAAATCAAAAACCGGCTCTTTTTCTCCGCCTGAATCGGAATCATCAATATTATCAGAATCTTCAATCTGCTCTGAATCTGAATCTTCATCCGGTAAATCAACATCAGCTGCAGGGCGGACAGAATTTTCACAAGAAACTGAAAAAAAATTTAAAAGACAAAAAAACATTAATAATTTTCGCAAGATAAAGCCCCTATAGAACAATCACTATTTCCACTTTTTGAAAATGAGGGAGGTATTTACTCCGCCGAAAGCAAAGTTGTTCGACATGACATATTCGCAGTCCGTTTCCATGCCCTGACCTTTGATGTAGCCGAGCGGAGCGCACTGCGGATCGAGTTCGTCAAGGTTTACGTTCGGGTGATACCAGTTTTCGTTCATCATGTTTATCGTGACCCAGCTTTCGACCGCGCCGCATGCGCCGAGCAGGTGACCGACATAGCTTTTGGTCGATGAAACGGGAACCGGACGCTTGAAAACGTTGTGGACTGCCGTCGTTTCGGAGATATCGCCGTAGTAGGTCGCCGTGCCGTGAGCGTTGACATATCCGATATCGTCCGATCTTATGTTCGCATTTGCAAGCGCCGCTTCCATGCAGATTCCCTGAGTGTAGTAATTCGGGCTCGTGATGTGGAATCCGTCGGCGTTCGTCGCGAAACCTGCGACTTCGCAGAATATTTCCGCACCGCGTTTTACCGCGTGTTCAAGGTCTTCCAGAATCAGAGTTCCGGCACCTTCGCCGATAACGAGGCCGTCGCGGTCTTTGTCAAAGCAGCGCGGAGTTGATTCCGGATTTTGGTTTTTGAAGCTCGCCTGTCCCAGAGTATCAAAAATGGCGGCGTTCGGAGCCGACATCTCTTCCGCTCCGCCGCAGATCATAATATCCTGTCTGCCGTCTGCTATCGCTTCGTATCCGTATCCTACAGCCTGACTTCCTGAAGTGCATGCCGTGTCGGTGACGATGATTCTTCCGCGGATTTGATAAAAAACAGAAAGATTGCAGGCGTTCGTCTGAGGCATCGCCTTGATGTATGTCTGGGAGTCGAACTTAGACGAATCGCCCGTCGTCATCATCGTAGCCAGAGCGTTTACGGCATCCAGACTGCCCATGCATGTTCCGTAGGCAACTCCGGTGCGTCCGTTCTTGAGCTCTTCGATGACGTCTCCCGAATCAGAGAGAAGTCCTGCTACTCTGAGCGCGTCTTCGGTAGCGACGAGCGAAAGAAGCGCGACTCTTCCCATTCCGCGGATCTTTTTGCGCGGATAGACCGGAAGATCATCTTTGTAAGGCGAAGCGAGACGCGTATTCATCTTCGTGAAGCGCTCCCACTCAGGCATATACGAAATTCTGTTCCTGCATGCCTGCAAGTTTGCGAAAGCCTCATCCCAGCTTCTTCCGAGCGATGAAAGCATTCCGCCGCCGGTTACAACGACACGGCGTTTGCCGTCATGTCTTACAAAGTTCATTCCATTCCTCCGTTTACAGAGATCACCTGTTTTGTTATGTAGCCGGCTTCATCAGAAAGTAAAAACAGTGCAACAGCTGAAATTTCTTCAGGTTTTCCAACACGGTTCATCGGAATGCCTTCAACTATCTTTTCATACATTTCCGGGATTATTCCCTTGATCATGTCAGTTTCGATAAGTCCCGGAGCTATGCAGTTTACCGTGATTTTTCTGGATGCAAGTTCGAGCGCAAGAGCCTTTGCCGCGCCTATAATTCCGGCTTTCGCCGCACTATAGTTGACCTGTCCGCGGTTTCCGATGATGCCGGTTATCGAAGAAATCACGATTATCCTGCCGCCTCGTTTGTTGTTTCTGCGCGCCATCGGCAGAACAAGAGGCTGTATCACGTTGTAGAAACTGTCAAGGTCGGTTCTGATGACGTCATCCCATTCGTCACCCTTCATTGCTGCAAAAACGTTGTCGCGGGTAATTCCGGCATTGCTTACTATTCCCCAGAGCGGACCTTTCTCTTCAGTGATTTTATTAAGTATTTCACGGCATTCTTCGCGGTTCGTCACGTCGAATTTCACGATTTCACCGTTTCCGCCGGCCTCTTTGATGAGGTTAAGAGTCTCCTGAGCGCGCCCGATGCCTCTGTTGTAATGACAGATTACGAAATATCCCGCTTTCGCAGCATCTACCGCTATCGCCCTTCCGATGCCGCCGCTTGCGCCAGTTACGAGTATGGTTTTGTCGGAATTACTCAAGATAACGCCCCCTTATCTCCTTTAATTGTTCAAGACTTTCTATTTCTATTGCCGAAATTTTCGCTTTAACCGCCGGTTCTTCATCCTCTCCGGCAACAAAAAGTTCTCCGATGTAGTTGTAAAGCGCCGATTCTGCATCGCAGTAGTCTTCAGTCATCCGCATTCTGACCGTTTCGCCCGCTTTGAACCACTCTCTTTTCGTTTTGAAACCGGTAACCGAAAGAATCATTCCGGGAAGAACTTTTCTGCCGAAAAGTTTGTGGGCGATTCCGGTCAGAGCACACACGGTCTGAGCCATAAGCTCGAAACCAGCCCAGCTCGGAATGCCGTCAGCCTCACGCTCGTAAAAAATGCAATTTTCAGTGACGTCGTATTCGCCGGTTATGACGTGCCTTTCCATATCGTAAGAAACGATTCGCGAGAGAAGAAGCATCTTCCCGCGATGCGGCAGATACTCTTCAATTTCGTTTTCGCCAATAAATCCAGGGACTTTTGAAATCATAAAAGGACTCCGTTACAGGCAAAGAACCGTCTCAAAAAAGAGAGCATGACAGAACTTATCAGCTATTTTTTGATATTTTCATGAAGAAACGAAACAATCTGTTCCGATGTTGTTCCCGGCGTGAAAACAGCTTTTATGCCGTTTTCTTTCAAAAACGGGATATCGCTTTCAGGAATGACTCCGCCGCCGAAAACCAGAATATCGGGAGCGTTCTTTTCTTTCAGAAGTTCAGCTACTTTCGGCAGAAGCGTATTGTGCGCACCGCTTAAAATTGAAAGACCGACGGCATCGACGTCTTCCTGAATCGCAGCGTTGGCGATTGCTTCGGGAGTCTGTCTGAGTCCGGTATAAATAACCTCCATTCCGGCATCGCGCAATGCTCTCGCAACGAATTTTGCGCCTCTGTCGTGACCGTCAAGCCCCGGTTTTGCAATAAGAACTCTGATTTTTTCGCTCATTTTTCTCTCCTGTAAAAAACATTCAAACGATAAAAACGCCGCTTTTTACACTAAAATGGCGGAAATGTCTATTTATTAAACATTTATTTTATAAGTTTTGCCGGATTTCATGCCTCGTTCGGTTCGTTGAACATCGTGCGGTTGTAGTATTGTATCGCCTCGGCAATGTGGGATGCGGCAATCTGATCCTTTCCGTCTACATCGGCGACGGTTCTAGCCACTTTCAAAATCCTCGAGTAACCGCGCGTCGAAATTCCGAGTTTTTCCATCGCGTTTTTGAGAAGAAGCTCCGCCGCCGTATCAAGCTGACAGAATCTGTCGATTTCTGAAGCCTGCATTTTTGAATTAGTAAAAAACGGTGAATCCTTGAAGCGTTCCCTCTGAACCGACCGCGCCCTGACGACGCGTTCCCTGATCTGTCCGCTCGTTTCACCCGTGCTCCGGCTGCGCAGATCGTCATATGAAACCGAATTTACGATGATCGAAATGTCGATTCTGTCAAGCAGAGGACCTGAAATCTTCTGCTGATAGCGCTGAACCGCCTGATGCGAACAGACACACGGCTTTTTTTTGTCGAAAAGATATCCGCAGGGACACGGATTCATCGACGCGACAAGCATGAAATTCGCCGGATAGCGTATAGTGTGGGTCGCTCTTGAAATCGAAACATCGCCGTCCTCCATCGGCTGGCGCAGCACTTCAAGGGCGTTCCGGCTGAACTCTGGAAGTTCGTCAAGAAACAGAACGCCGTTGTGGGCAAGGCTGACCTCTCCCGGTTTCGGCGGATTTCCGCCTCCGACAAGCGCTATGTGCGAACACGACGAATGAGGCGAACGGAAAGGACGCTCGTTGATGAGCCCGTTACCCGGCATCAGATTTGAAACGCTGAAAATCTTAGTAGTTTCAATACTTTCCTCGCGTTCAAGTTCGGGCAGAATAGTCGGAATACGCCGTGCGAGCATCGTTTTTCCGCTTCCGGGAGAACCTACCATCAGAATGTTGTGACCGCCGGCTGCTGCAATTTCAATAGCCCTTTTCGCCTGTTCGTGACCTCTAACTTCAGCAAAATCCACAATGTATTTTTTCTCTTCAGGTTTCACTTCCGAATGATAAAAATCCTGCGGACCGTCCTTCAAAAGATAGAAGACATCCTCCAGATTTTTCACCGTTACGACATTGATTTCAGTTATAGCTGCGGCCTCTTCACCGTTTTCAACAGGAACGATAATTCCTTTGAGACCGCTCTCCTTCGCTGTTATCGCAAGACTCAGAACCCCGGTCACCGGACGGATCTCTCCGTTCAAGGCAAGTTCGCCTACAATCATAAAACCGTCGATCTTGTCGGTTCCCATGCTGTAAATTGAAGAAATTACAGCCATCGCAATCGGAAGATCGAAACCGGCGCCCTCCTTTCTGATGCCGGCCGGGGCCAGATTTATCGTGATTCTGTTCTGCGGGAAGAGATGACCGCTGTTGATTATGGCAGTTCTCACCCGCTCCTTCGACTCCTTCACAGCGTTGTCGGGCAGACCTACGATCGAAAACGCCGGCATTCCCTTGGAGATGTCGACTTCAACGTCTATCACGTTTCCGTCTATTCCCGAAACGGCTCCGCTTTTAAGTATGGTAAACATAAGTTTAAAAACAACACAACAATTAACAAAACTACAGAAAAATTTTATATTTAAAAATTATTAAATGTCAAATTTTAATTAAGAACAGCTGCTGATTTTTTTGATGCAAGACAAAGACAAAATATTACGGTCACAAATCTGATTTTTGACAAATTTTTTTATTGTTAGGTGTGTTTAGCGCCGTCCGAGATATCGATATATCATGATCGGCATCACGGCAAAGATTCCGGCACCTAAGCAGTCTTTTCAGGAGCCGGAACTTTGATTTCGAATGTCGCCTTTATCGCATGGGTCGGGCACGCAGCGGCACATTTTCCGCAAGCGATGCACTTCGCAGGATCAATGTAAGCCAGAAAATTTTCAACGGTGATTGCCTGAACTTTTTCCGGGCACTCTTTTGTGCACTTTCCGCAGCCGATGCACGCCGCCTTGCAGACGCTCATTGCTGCCGGAGCCTTGTCGGTATTGCGGCAGCCGACGTAAACGCGCCTGTTGTTGCGGCCTTTCGGACGGATCTCGATGATTTTTCTCGGGCATTTTTTCGCGCAGACGCCGCAGGAGGTGCATTTTTCTTCGTCAACGACTGGAAGACCGGTCGTCTTATCCATTGAAAGAGCACCGAATGCACAGGCTGAAACGCAGTCTCCGAGACCTAGACAGCCGAACTGGCAGCCTTTTTCGCCGACAAAGAGAGAAGCTGCGACAGCACAGTTTGCAGGGCCGTCATAATCACTTTTTTTCGTCGTTTTTTCGCAAGTTCCGCCGCAGCGCACGACTGCGACTTTCGGAGTCGCCTCCTGCATCGCAAGGCCTATCACTTCGCCTATTTTCTTGCGCTTTTCGGCGTTGCATCCCGGGCAGCACGGAATGTCTGAAGAACCTGCAGCAGCAGCCTTGACTATGCCTTCGGCAAGTCCGCGGCAGCCGGGGAAACCGCATCCGCCGCAGTTCGCACCGGGAAGGAATTCGAGAACTTCGTCAATTCTCGGATCTTCCTCAACCTTGAATTTTTTTGCAACGACAAAAAGAACGACCGCGGAAACAACCGCGATAACACCCAGACTTACAACCGAATAAAGGATAGCTCCGTCCATAAAGACCTCCAATTAAAGTTTCCGGCATACAAACACGAACCGTTTCGCGAAATAAGACTTTAAAAGCGCCAGCAGAAAGTAGTAAGGCACCAGAATCAGTAACGAAAAGAGCGCCGCCAAACTTTCCGCCACGAAATTCGACGAAACAAAAAGCGTTGAAGCCATAAGAACAAAAGGTATGAAAAAAACATAAAAAACTGCTTTAAGGCCGAACCTTTCCTCCATCTCGACGACCACACTGTCTCCGACAGAGACGCTTTCGGCAGGAATTGCCTCGATAACCTTCTCGGAAAGTTCCGAAACCGAGCACATGCTTTTGGCGCGGCAGGCACTGCACGCGCTTTTGACTTCGATCCTTACCGAAACTTTTCCTTCATCCACCTTTATCACCATGCCTTCGTGTGAAACTCTGGAATTTGCCATGACTCGACCTAAAAAAACTGTATTTTTTTATACTTTCCGCGATTTTTGTCAATTTTTGTTTAAGCGCGCCAAAACAGCGTGTGGCATCAGCTGTTACACGCTGTAAACAACAATTCCAAGAAAAGCACTCACAACAATCAGCGCTATCGGTGAAATTTTCTTCTTTCCGAAAACAGGCGGCAGAAATGCCGACGCGGCAAGTAAAACCGTGATGAAAAGCGCCTTCGGATCAAAGCCGCCATCCACCTTCAGATCGAAAAAGGCTTCCGCGGTCATGAAAATTCCGACCGCTAAAATAAGCCCTATTACGCACGGTTTCGAAGTATTTATGACCGAATTGAAGCAGCGGTTTTTCATGAGAGCGCTGAAAACGAACATGCAGAGAAGCATGATGAGAAAAGCCGGAAAAACAACTGCGAAAGTTGCGATGAATGCGCCCAAAAAACCGGACTGACTGCGCCCGACATAAGTTGCAAGGTTCACCATGATCGGCCCCGGTGTCATTTCGCTCACCGCAATCATGTAGGTCAGAGTTTCATCCGTCACCCAGCCGTATGAAAGCACGACGTCGCGGATAAGCGGGATTGCGGCGTAGGCCCCGCCGAAAGCAAAGCATCCGACCTTGAGAAAACCTAAAAACAAGTCAATGTAGATCATGCACGCCTCTCCCTGATCCTCTTCACCGCAAACACCGAAAGTCCGAGCAGAGCCGCGAAAACAATTATGGTGATCGCCGAGAATCCGAGTGAAAAGAGATCGGTCACGAGCATCGCAAGTGCTGACAAAACCATTACGGCAATCGGAAACGGCTTTTTCTTCATCTTTTTTATCATCGTGACGGCGGCGCTCACGATAAGGATTCCGACGGCGCATTTGATTCCGCGGAAAGCGCTTTTCACGACTTCCATTTCAAGAAAATTGTCGAGAAATCCTGAAATGATAAGAATTACGGCAAAAGACGGCAGAACGATTCCGACTGTCGCCGCAATTGAGCCCAAAATTCCAGCCTGTCTGTAGCCGATGAAGGTAGCGCAGTTTATGGCGATAGGCCCGGGAGTTGATTCGGCTATAACCGTGACATTCATCATGTCGTCGTGGGTTATCCACTTTTTCTTTTCGACGCAGTTGTCCTCGATGACGCTTAGCATGGCGTAACCGCCGCCGAAAGTGAAAAACCCGATCTTCATGAATGTTAAGAGCAGATCAAAAATCGTACGCATAAAAAACCTGCAAAATAGACATCGTAGGTTAATACATGAATTTGAATTGAAAAGCTATTTTATGAAAAAGTCGTGAAAAATTGAGAATTAATCTTCAGGTTCAGGATAAACGATCTGGAAATCGTCAAATATTGCCCAATGTTCTACTGCTTTCCTGCTTTTTGAGTCGGAATATAAGAATTTCAAACGACAGGTTTTTCCAAGCGAATATTCACTGAATGCCTCTCTGTTGCTATTCATTTCTATAACAAAAAGAGCTGAGACATTCTTGCCTTCAGGTTCATATAAAGCATAAAATTCGTCGGGTTCAGGATGCAAAAAGAATCCTTCAGGTCTATCAAGAGTAGAATTAGCAATCTCCCACTTAAACAGAGATAAATTGCTATACGATTCGTCTCCGTCGCAATGCCACTTAATAAAAAGTACCATTGTTTTTGTATCATCCGTTTTAAGATTAAAATTAATTTTCTCTGGAAGAACATCATTATCAATAATAAAGTCAGGGGATGTAAAAACAATCTGACTGCTAACCTCCTCATTTTTTCCCCTTTTTGCTGATACTTTCAGAGCACAATCCCCTGTTTCATCGCACTCTTTTGAAAATATGCCGGGATTTTGGGATTCTTCTGATGTAATACCACCTTCAATCCAACTTTTCGGCGTAGACTCATCTTCCCATTCTGAAAAATCAGCATTGGCGATCTGTTGAGGCACTGTTACCGTTATCTGATTTTTTGAATATACCCATTTTTGGTTGCCTTTAAGACGGAATCTGTACTGAACAGTGTATTTGCCTACGCTTTCAAATACTTTTGTGTTGGCGATATATGCATCATCTGTACCGAGATCCTTATCATTAGCAACTGCTTTAACACAGTCCGTATCCGCATAATTTGCAGCATCTGCGTCTTTTATACACACTTCTGCTTCTATAATATTACCATCAGGATCATCAGGTTCTCCGGAGGTAATATTTGTGAGTCCTTCAACATAAACCCCGCCTACAACGTTTTTCAAAGGATTGTTTAGATTTACGGTTTTACTACCTGTAGGACGGTCAATGTAAGGAGTTCCCTCTCCTTCTTTGATTTTATATGATACAGTTACCGTGATCTGATTTTCTGAATATTCCCACTTACTCCACGTTTCGTTTTTAACACGGAATCTGTACTGCATGGTGTACTCGCCTGCACTTCCAAATACTTTTGTGTTGGCCATATATGAATCATGAAGGTCGCATGGATAGTCCGAAATACCTGCTTCTACACAATTTTCATCTGCATAATCTGCAGCAGATGCCTCTTTTGTGCATAACTGCGCTTCTATGTATTCCCCGGCAGCATCATCACTCTCATTCAACGTCTTATCTGTAATTCCTACAACCTTAACAGCACCTACAACAACATTCACAGATTCACCTACAGATACAGTTTGAGGAATTTTAGGACGAACAATGTAAGCACCGCTGATTTCATATACAGGATTTTCATCCTCGTCGGTGATTTCGTCATCGTCGTCGTTTTCGTCTTCATCGGTGATTCCGTCATCGTCGTCGTTTTCGTCTTCATCAGTGATTCCGTCATTATCGTCAGAATCATCGTCGTCGTTATCCCCTTCGTCGTCTTTTATACATGCACCTTCTTCAGTGTGCAAAACCAAGTTGTCGATAGTTATATCAGCTTCGTTTTTGCCACCAAATTTAAACTCGAAACGGCATTGCTTACCGCGCCAGAAATCTGCTTCGACATTACTACTTATAATAAGGGCGATTTCTTTAAAATCACTTCCCAAATTAATATCCTTGTTATAGGCATTAGTTTTATTATTCCATTCGAAAGATTCTGAAGTGCTATCCCAATTGTAAGCATAAAAATCGTCGGTATTGTTACCAGCTCCGCATCTTAAATTTATAGAGATTCTTGATGTTATATTGGTTTTAAGATCAAATGTAAGTTTTGTCGGAATAGCAGCATAATCTTCGGGAATGAAAAATGGTGTATCCAGAACATAAGGATTATTTGATGTAATTGCTGTTTTGTAAACTCGCAAAGCATAATCTTCTCCGTCGCGAACAATCTTTTCGTAAGAAGCAGTCGACTTAGTTATCCAACCAGTCGGAGAATTGTTGGCGGTAGCATTCCATTCCGAAAAATCATAATTCGGGATGTAGGTACAGTCGTCTACAGTGTCTGCATCGTCATCGTTTTCGCTGTCCGCGTCATCGGTATCAACAGTGTCTGCATCATCATCGTTTTCGCTGTCCGCGTCATCGGTATCTACCGTGTCTGCATCGTCATCGTTTTCGCTGTCCGCGTCATCGGTATCTACCGTGTCTGCATCGTCATCGTTTTCGCTGTCCGCGTCATCAGTATCTACTGTGTCTGCATCATCATCGTTTTCGCTGTCCGCGTCATCGGTATCTACCGTGTCTGCATCGTCATCGTTTTCGCGGTCCGCGTCATCGGTATCTACAGTGTCTGCATCGTCATCGTTTTCGCTGTCCGCGTCATCAGTATCTACTGGGTCGG
>JAGCXM010000005.1 GCA_017961325.1 bacterium
ATAAGCAGGAATAATAAAATTATATTTTTGAGTCGCAATATCATAGGTAATGTATTTTCTGCCAACAGACCATTTTTGGGGATTAAGTTGAGCAGGATAGAGGTTAAATCCAATTTTGCCTTCACTCATATTCCATGATTTGACTACACCGTGAGAACCGTCATGACTCCATGACCAAGGACTTATTTTTAAATCACATTTGTGCATGGCTATATTTGTAGTATACATTTCATCGACTTCTTCTTTTGTCATCGGTTTCAAACTTTCAAGAACACACGGTGTTCCGCAGCAGGCGTATTCAGGATATTCGTGACACAGTTTTTCGTTCTGCTCATCCCAAAGATTGCCGATGCAGATCGGATCGTCCGCTGTCGGCGCGTCGCAGTCAGGTCGGCAGAAAGTTATTTTGCCGTCTTTGTCGTAATAAGGGAATGCTGCCTGACTTAACGGCGGATAACATTCATCAGAATCGGATTTTTCAGAATCGGAATCCGAATCCTGTTCGGGTTTTTCATCAGAATCATCAACAATTTCCGAATCTTGAGCGCTAAAATCATGATCCGTCGTTTCCGAAACCTGCGTGTCACTGTCAGAATCAGGAATTGAGTCGGAATCATTTTTTGCCTTGTTGCCTGACGAACAGGAAACAAAACTGAAAATCATTAAGAAAACTGTCAAAAACTTGAGCAATTTTCGCATTTTCGCACTCCGCCTACAAATCAAGCGTTTCGGCGATTTCTAGAACTGCTTTTCTTCCTTCATCCAAAGTGCCGTAAAAGGTGAATCCTGCAGCATTTTTGTGACCGCCGCCGCCGAATTTCTGAGCTATCGGAATGCAGTCGATGTTTCCGCGGCTTCTGATGCTGAATTTCCACACTTTTCCGGCTTCGACTTCGCGGATTCTGAAAATGATTTTGACAGTTTTTATTCTGCGTATCTCCTCAACGAAAGGATCGATTTCATCTATTGCAAGATTAAATCTTTCAAGCTGGTCAAGGGTGGTGGCGAAGAAAACGACTTTGCCGTCACGGTATTTTTCCATGCTCTGAATCACTTCGGCGAACATCGCGAACCAGTTTTCGGGCAAAGTTTCGAAAAACTGCGAGCAGAAATCACCGTAATTTATGATGCCGGCGAGTTCCGAAACGATGAAAAGCGCCTCTTTGTCAGTGCTTGCATAGCGAAGTCCGCCGGTATCACCGAAAATTCCGAAACAGATGTCCTCGGCTTCGCCTTTCGTAAGTTCATGTCCCAGACTTTTTGCCCAGCGGTATACTATTGCTGCGGTTGCGCTTGCATCTTCATCGGAAACTTCGGCATCATAAAAACCTGTCTCCTTGTGTCTGTGGTGGTCGAAAAGGATTTTTCCGCTTTCCGAAGCCGACATTTTTGCAAAAAACGCCTCGCCGGTTCTTTCCGGAGCCGCACTGTCAAGTATGAAGTAAAGATCAGGTTCGAAATCGGGAACAGTCTCGCTGGCTGAACCTGAATTTTCCAGAAAAGCGCCGTTGTGGGGATATCTGTCGCTGCGGTAAAGATAAACATCCTTTCCCATCGACCTGAGAATCGAACAGACCGCGAGTGCACTTCCCATGCAGTCGGGATCGGGATTGACGTGTCCCGCAACGATTATAGTCCTTGCACTGCTTAAAATTTCATTGATTCTGCTGAAATCACTCATTTTCACCTCCTAAAAAAGCGGTAAAGTATAATTATTTTGAAGTCCTTGTAAAAAAAACAGACCGGTATTGCGATTTTGCTGCTCATCAAGCAGTGCTAAATATTTTTTAAGATTTGAAATAATCACGAATTAGTGCATAATCCCGCGTCTGTTGCTGAGAACGATTGAAACCGGGGCATCTATGCTTGCAGTCATTATAAATCCCAAATCGGGTAAAAAACATCTGAAGCGTCAGCGCCACTATCTGATGCTCCGGCTTGAAGAGCACTGTACCGCTTTCACGACCAGAGATACCGAGTACAAAGGGCACGCCACGGAAATTGCGCGTGATTTTGTCGAATCGGGCTGCGACACGATCCTTGTCTGGGGCGGCGACGGAACCATAAGCGAAACTGTAAACGGCATCATGACGGCAGATATACCCGAAGAAAAGCGGAAAAACATCCGGCTAGGGCTTATTCCGCGCGGAACGGGCAACGATTTCGGACGTTTCTGGGGTCTGACAAAAAATTACAGGAGATCACTCGACATCTTTTTTGACGGCAGGCCTCAGCCTCTGGATGTGGGAAGGCTTACATATTTCGAAAACGGCATTGAAAAGCACAGATACTTCATCAATTCTATCGGCTACGGCGTTGATCCTTTGACTTGTGTCTATGCAGACAAGCTGAAACCCTTCATCGGCTCGCACCATCTCAACTATCTTTTCGGACTGATCGCGGCACTTTTCAAACAAAAACCTGTTCCCGTCACGCTGAAAGTTGACGGGACCGAGTGCTTCAAAGCGGGACTTTTCACGATGAATGTCGGAAACGGGCCTTATTCAGGCGGCGGAATACGCCAAAACCCCGATGCAGACCCGCGTGACGGCATTTTCAACGCGATGTTTGTCGAAAAACCGACGCTCGGACAACTTTTCAAGGCGCTTCCGAATCTGTTTAACGGTCATCTCACCGATGTGCCAGTAATCCACACGATAAAAGGCAGTGAAATCGAAATTGAAACTGAACAAAGTATTATCGTCGAGACTGACGGGATCTTAATGAATTACAAGGGAAACGGACGCCTGAGCTGCATTCATAACGCGATAAACTTTATTATTTGAGAGCACCGACTGCCTTTTCAGCCGTTTTGACTATTTCGTATTCCTTCTTGAGGACATTCATGAACATCGGGTGAAGGAACGCGTCGTTTTCCATGAAAGGAACATCCTTGCGGATAAGTTTGTAAACTGGTTCGATTCCGATTCCTGCCTTCATCGGTTTTCTGAAATCGATCGCCTGCATTGCAGTGAGAAGCTCGATGCAGATGATTTTAACGGTGTTTTCAACAACAGCGGTGCACTTTCTTGCAGCAGTAGTACCCATGCTGACGTGGTCTTCCTTTCCGGCAGATGTCGGGATCGAATCGACTGTTGCGGGGAAAGACTGCGTTTTGTTTTCGCTTGCCAGACTTGCAGCCGCGACGTGAGCGATCATAAAGCCGCTGTTGAGACCTTTGTTTTTAACCAAAAATGCCGGAGCCTGGTTGAAAACCGGGTTGATGAGCTGCTCGATTCTTCTTTCGGAAATGCTTCCAAGCTCAGAAACAGCCGCAGTGAGGTAATCCATAACGAGTCCGATCGGCTCGCCGTGGAAGTTTCCTGCCGAGATCGTCTCTTTTTCATCGGGGAAAATAAGCGGGTTGTCGGTGGAAGAATTGAGCTCTGTCGTGATGACTTTCTCAACGTGGCGAAGAGCGTCACGGACTGCGCCGTGAACCTGCGGAGCGCAGCGGAGGCTGTATGCATCCTGGACTTTCGGGCAGTTGCGGTGGCTTTCTCTGATCTCCGATTTTGCGATAAGTTTGAGAACGTTTTCAGAAACTTCCGCCTGTCCGGGGTGAGCGCGAACGATATTTACTTTCTGGTCAAAAGCACGGTCTGTTCCCATGATGCCTTCGATAGTAGAGGTGAGCGCGATATCTGCAAGTTTGAGAAGGTTGTGGACTCTGTGGACTGCAAGAGCGCCGAGAGCCGTCATGACCTGCGTTCCGTTAATGAGAGCGAGACCTTCCTTAGCCTTGAGCGTGATGGGTTTTATCTTTTTAGCTTTGAAAACTTCAGCTGTATCGACCATTCTGCCGTCATCGGTCATTACGAAGCCTTCTCCGCAGAGAACTATCGCGAGATGAGCCAGAGGAGCAAGGTCGCCGCTTGCGCCGACACTGCCCTGTGACGGGATAAAAGGAATTATGTCTTTATTGAGGAGTTCGAGAAGTTTGTCAAAAGTCTCAAGTGAAATTCCGCTGAAACCTTTTGCGAGGACGTTTGCACGGAGCAGCATGATCGCTCTGACAGTCTCTTTGTTGAAAGGAGCGCCGACACCGATCGCGTGGCTGCGGATAAGGTTGATCTGAAGCGTTTCAAGGTCTTTGTGCTCGACTTTGACATCGCTCAGAATGCCGAAACCGGTGTTGATTCCGTATACCGCCTTGTCATTTTTAAGGATCGAATCGACAAATTTGCGGCATTTTGCCATTTTTGCCCTCGTCTTTTCGTTGATCGCTACTTCAGCCTGACCTTTGGCAACCAAAACGACATCATCGATCGTGAGATTTTCACCGTTAAGAAAAACTTTTTTCATAATTCCCTCTCAATTCAAGTTCATAAAACAAAAAACGAGTGTGTATAGCATAAAAAACGGAAAAAAGAATTTTTAAAAAATATTGCGTTCGTAATTTTTTGCATTATTATAAAATTCACACACAAACAATTGCTGAGTGTGTATTTATTTTAAAATATTTGGTGTTTTTGTCATGAAAATTCAGGAAGTTGTGAAAAATGTGATTAAAAAACACGGCGGGATCGCAAAATCTTCTGACTTTGTAGAGAACGGAATAAGTGCCGTTGACGTCGTAAATCTCTGTAACGCGAATTATCTTTGTCGTGTGCGCCACGGCTATTATCAACTTGCGGAACAAACTTCCGTTTCGGAAGAAAAACTACTTGCCAAGCTCGTTCCTGAAGGAATAATCTGCCTTGAATCAGCACTTTTTTACTACGGCTACAGCGACTTTACTCCGCGAGAATGGTCGATCGCGGTTCCCAGGTCAGTTTCAAGAGCAAAACTAAAAATTGACTCTCTACCGCTGAAAGTTTACTATGTGCAGGAAAATATTTATGAACTCGGGAAAACGACACTCAAAATAAACGGCGTTTCCATGCATATATACGACAGGGAACGCACCATCTGTGATTGTTTCAGAAACAGATCAAAACTGGACAGCGAAATATTTAATAAAGCCCTCAACGCCTACGCGAACGACGAAAATAAAAACCTCAGAAATCTTTCGGAATACGCAAAAAAACTGCGTATATACAACAAAGTAACTGATTTAATGGGAGTTCTGCTCAATGGCTGACATCGCTGCATCCGTCCTCGCAAGACTGAAAAGCAAAGCTGCTGAAACCGGCAAAAGTTATCAGCTCTGTCTTCAGCTTTTCTGTCAGGAAGAATTTCTGCGCCGCTTGGAAAAATCCCGATATTCCGAAAATTTTGTGTTGAAAGGGGGATTGTTTCTATATTCTCTGACCGGATTTGACAGCCGGGTGACTGTTGACGTCGATTTTCTGCTTCGAAAAATACCGAATACTACCGAGCAATTGAGAATTATCGTCGAAGAAATAATCAGAATTTCTACAGAAAATGAATTTATCACTTTTGAAATCAAAGATATCAACCCTATAGCTCTGACAAAAAAATATGCAGGAATCGGAATATCGCTTATTGCAAAAATAAAAAATACGCGGACTCCTTTCGGGATTGACATCGGCATCGGAGACGTGATCGTACCGAAAGAACAGAAACTTAGAATACCTACGCAGCTTCCCGATTTCCATGCACCGACCATAAACAGCTATTCGATAGAGACAACTGTAGCTGAAAAGATAGACGCGATCCTTGATCTGATGGAATTTTCCAGCAGGATGAAAGATTATTACGATATTTACTACCTCGCTTCGAAATTTGATTTTGAAGGAAAAATCCTTGCCGAAGCTCTGCAAAGAACTTTTGCAAACAGAGGGCATGTTTTTAGAGCGAATCAGCTCAAAGAAATCTGTAATTTCTGCGATGATGCCGCAATGAATAAAAAGTGGGATGCTTTCCTAAGAAAATCGGCAATCGGAGCATTTGACTACGCAATAGTTTTATCAAAAATAAGTGATTTTTTGTCTGAACCTTTCTTCTCCGCAATAAAACAGAAAGATTTCAATAAACATTGGTCTGCTGCAGAAGGTTTTTGGAAATACACACAAAAATAATCGCATTTCTAAAAAATCAGACTATAATTTTCGGAGCTTTTTTCTGGAGGATTCTGACAATATCAGGTGCGTAAGATAAAAAAGTGGAATTTTTGGCGATAGAGAAATTTTTTTGAAAGAGATTAATGTGAAAAACTTGGAAAACAAAATGTCGGAAGAAAATCCTAAGAAATTAAGCTGGTGGCAAGTTCTACTATTGATTTCCACCGTGTTGCTGATCATGGGTTTGATTCTGGTAAATTTCATTTACTCCGAAAACAGATTCGTCATTACAAGTTATATTGTTATACTTGTGTGTCTCCTGATCATCGTTGCTTTGAGTAAGTCTTTTGACAGTTTTTCAATAGTCGGCGTTTTCAATCTTCGCCGTGAAGTTAAGGAAAACAAAGAAAAAATTGATAAATTAGAGACGATGATGTTTCAATCTGTCAACAATAATCTGCAGGCATTGCAGAGTTCGCAGAATATCAACAACTTTAACTTTGATACTAAAACAGATATTGGCACATGGATCCAGCAGAAAAGGAAAAAGAGAAAGAAGAAGATCTGAAACAAGAATTGATGTTTCAGTCTTTCAACAATACTAACTGTTTTGTAAACAATCCTGACAGTCTTGAAATTCAGTGTATGGATTCAGCCGACAAAGAAAAAATAAAAGAGGAAGAGCAACAGCAGGAAGAAGAGAAAAGGGAAGAGACTCCAACTCACCGTCAGCGATTAGACAGAGAAAAATTCGCCAAATTATTATTAAGAAAATATTGTGACAAAAACCAGCAGTCTGACAATCTATTATATGACATGAAAATTTCTGACACATTTATCAGTGACAGACCAGTTGCGTTTAAAGCATATATAAGAGATGACGAAAAAGAGTTGTTTATTGACACTTTTCAAGCTTCAGCCTTTAGTTTTTTGATTTCTCACGACCGTATTTATGTGAAAATAAGCAAAATCTTCAACTATCGCAGCACAAAAAATACAAATGCAAAAATGGTGTGTTTGATTGGCAAGCCGGATTTTGATGAAAAGTTTGACATTTCGAAGTTGCAAAATGATTTCTGGCCGGCTATAAAAAATAACTTGCTTGATATCGTTCCGATTTCTTACACTCAAGAAGAATACGAATCTTGTTTAATTCTAAAATCTTAAATTTCCCATGTTTCTGCTCGTTTTATATCTTTAAGTTCTGATTTTTCACAAATTCTTCAAAATTTCTTCAATCCAGACTGAATCAAGCACCTCAAATGCAAAACATTTTTTGCCGAGATCTTTTAAGGATGCGCCGATATGATAAAGTGTTTTATCGTCAATTATCAAAAAGCGGTCGTGGACTTTCGATGTGTGTTTTGTTGTAAGTAATGGATATTGTTAGTTAAATTTCTGAACATCATCTTCGCTTAATTTTGCTTTGGGATCTGTATAAATCGTGACTTTCACGTCTTTTTGCTTTTTTGAAAGTCTTTCCAAAACCGATAAATCGACATAATTGTCAATGAGAATGATTCCATGCCCTGCACTCTGAATAAATGACTCGAATTTTGCGTAGGCATCAAAAATCTGACCTTGGAAAAAGATTCCCTGTTTGTCTTCGATTTTGTACCTGTCCATTTTGTCGAAAAGTTCATCAATACGCTTGTCGGATTTGATCAGATGAACTTCGGTAATTACCTGTCTTTTTTCAACAAATTCCAACCGCTGAAAAAGAGCAGAGTTTTTCTGCAAAAAATGACGCATTGCAACAAAAGCGTTCATTATTCTGATGCTTACCTGAACGGCAGTTTTACTTTTGAACAGAAGCAAGCATAGCAACCCCCTGTTCGGTAAAAACATAAGGCAGATACTGACGACCTCCTCTGGTTTCTATTTTTGAGGTCGCAATTTGCGACCTCAAAAACTCAAATTCCTCATGGTTTAGTTGGAACATAAAATTGGCAGGGAATCTTTCTATATTTCTTCTCACTTGCTCATTTAATCTTTTTGTTCCCACGCCATAAAGTTCTGCCAAATCACAGTCGAGCATCACTTGTATTCCGCGAATTATCAGGATTTTATCTTCAATTTTTATTTCAGGTGACAAAATTTCATTGTCCATTTCGAACTCCAAAGATGTTAAAGAAGAGAAGCAGATAAATAAAATAATAATTTTAATAAAAAATCAAGCTATATTTTTACATATTAGAAAATCTATAAAGAATATATATAAAGAAATATCTAAATCATGAGTAATAGATCCGTTTATCCGTAACGCTGATTAGCGCACGGTTTCAAAAAACAAGTTCTTGAGGTTTCAAGAGATTTTTTTATTAACGCAGGCAAATATTTGCCGAATTTTGAAATAATTTTAATATTACCGCTGTTTTTTTACCGTTTTTTGTTGGAGATTGCAGGGATTTGCGATGCTGAATGAAGAATTGCTTAAAAAAATCAGATACATAGAGCTTAATGTAAAAAAGAAGGTTGACAGCTGCTTCCAGGGTTCATACCAGACTTTGTTCAAAGGACACGGCCTGGAGTTTCAGGAAGTGCGCGAATACACCGAAAACGATGATGCAAGACTCATCGACTGGAACGTCACGGCGAGAACGGGAAAGCCTTTCGTCAAACTCTATCAGGAGGAGCGCGAACTCACCGTCATGGTCACAGCCGACATTTCAGGTTCCAGCATATACGGTCAGAGAAGCGGAATCCGCGACGCGATGACGACGATCGCAGCGGCACTCACGTTCAGCGCGATAAAAAATTCGGATAAAGTCGGGCTTCTTCTTTTTTCAGACAAAGTCGAGGAGTACATTCCGCCGAGAAAGGGCAAAAACCATCTGCTGACAGTGATCCGCTCGCTTCTCACCGCTGAACCGACGGGGCGCGGCACCGATCCCGACGCTGCTTTCACGTTTCTCAACAAAATGATGAAGCGGAAAGCGCTCGTTTTTTTCCTTTCAGACATGCTTTTCGACAAACTGCCGGATTCGATCAAAACAACTGCGGCGAAACACGAAATCGTTTCAGTCGGACTTGTCGACGGTATGCTTTTTTCACCGTTTACGGACGGCGCGCTCAGAACGGTTGACCCCGAAAACGGAGAAACGGCACTGCTTGACTTCACAAATGCGGCAAAAATCGGAGAAGAACGCTTCATCGCCGAAAAAAAGAGCGGATTCGACCGGCTCGGAATCTCATCAATGTGGATAAGAAACCGCGAAAACTACATGGACGACCTGGTCAATGAGTTCCAGAAACTGAACCGGATCAGGAAAAGATAGCCCGGAAAATTTTGCATTTTTCTAAAAATTCCTTATAATTTTTGGCTTTTTGACAAAATTTTGCGGTTTGAGGTTTTCATGTCTGACAAAATCGGAATCGTGCTCGAAGGCGGCGCAATGCGCGGAATGTTCACTTCGGGCGTGCTTGACGTGTTTATGGAGAACGGTATCACTTTCGACGCTGCTGTCGGTGTTTCAGCCGGAGCGACTTTCGGCTGCAACTTCAAGTCGAAACAGATCGGACGCGCCATCCGCTACAATCTGAAGTATGCTCACGACAAAAGGTACTGCAGTTTCCATTCGCTTATTACTTCGGGCAATCTTTACAACGCAGATTTCTGCTACAACGTGCTGCCGAACCGGCTTGACCTGTTCGATTATGAAGCTTACGCCGGCAATCCGATGGAATTTTACGTCGTCGTTACCGATGCCGAAACAGGTAAAACCCTTTACAAAAAACTGGAGGACTGCCGCGAAAAGGATATGCTCTGGATGCGTGCTTCGGCCTCGATGCCGTTAGTTTCGCGACCGGTAGAAATCGACGGCGGAAAATTTCTTGACGGCGGAATAACCGATTCTGTTCCGCTCGAATATTTTGAAAGCATCGGCTACGCCAGAAACGTCGTCGTTCTCACGCAGCCCCGCGATTTCATCAAACAACCGCCGAAAATCCTTCCGCTTATGAAAATTATTCTCCGCAAGTATCCTAAAATCATTGAAGCCGTTACAATGCGTCATTTGAGATACAACAAACAGCGCGAATTCATTTTTTCCCGCGAAAAGGAGGGAAAGGCGCTAGTCATCTGCCCGGAAAAGGCTCTCGGAATAAGCAGAACCGAAAAGGACACCAATGAACTGAAGCGCGTTTATGAAGAGGGACGCGCTGTTGCAATGAAACGCCTGAATGAAATCCAGGAATTTCTTGGCGCCGCTCTTTAGCCGCCGTCCTCGATATCACGACAGGATCCGGCGGCTCGGCAACTATTCAATATCCTTGACCGGCAGAAATCCCTGTCCGTAAATTTCGTTTGTCTGAAAAATGATGATGAAAGCCTGCGGATCTATTGATTTGATGTATTCCTTGAGAAAGGCCGATTCGCGTCTGCTGACAGCGGTGAAGATGATTTTGCGCTCGTCGTCCCTGAACATTCCATGTCCGTAAATCATCGTTCCGCCGCGCCGCATCTGGGTGAGAAGCTTTTCCTTGACCTCGTCGTATTTGTTCGAAATGATGAAAATTCCTTTGTAGTATGAATTTCCCTCGAGGATGACATCCATCACTTTCGCCGTGGTGTACTGCGTTATTATTGCGTAAACTATCATTCTGAAGAATTCAGTTGTTTCCTGATTTTTCATGTGGATTGAAAAAGCACCGAGCGAAAGAAAAATTATGTTTGTAAAAAGGACGACTTTACCGGTCGAAAACTTGAACTTGACGTGGAAAAGCTGAGCTATGATATCGGTACCGCCCGTTGTAGCCTTTGCCTTGAAAATCGAGGCCACACCTGCTCCTACCAGGGTTCCGCCGATTATTCCGCTCAAAAATATGTCATCGGTCAGCTTTACATCGTGCCAGAAATAGTTCATCACGTCGTTGAAAACCGAAAGAAGCGTCATCCCGAGAATCGTCTTGTAACCGAAACGGTTGCCGAGAATCTTCATTCCGAGCAGAATCAGCGGGATGTTGAGGATTATTGTGAGCAGACCGACCGGAATTCCGAGCAGATGATAAAAAACACTGCTCAGGCCCATGAGTCCGCCCGGGATGATTTTGTGCGGAATGAGGAAAAAATTGTATCCGAAAGCGGCGATAAGCGCACCCTGGATTATAAGATAAAGGCTTTTAAACCACTCTTTAGAGAAGAGTTTGTCTGCATAGAGAAGCATTAAAATTACTCCTGATTCGAGTTGTTTCTGACATACCAGCGGTAAACTTTTTCTATTCCGTCAGTAAGAGAGGTTCGCGGTTTCCAGCCGAAACTTTTGATTTTTGAAATGTCAAGGAGTTTGCGCGGCGTTCCGTCCGGTTTTGAGGTGTTCCAGACTATGTCGCCGTCATAGCTTACGATGTCTTTGATTATGTAGGCGAGTTCGTAAATCGTAATGTCTTCTCCGGTTCCGATGTTGATGTGGGTGTTGCGGATCTCCTTCATCCCTCCGGTCAAATCGGAAAACGACACTTTTTCCATGAGCATGACGGCTGCTTCCGCCAGATCGGCGCTATAAAGAAATTCGCGTTTCGGCCTGCCGCTTCCCCAGAGTTCGACGAAATCGCGCCCCTGAACCTTCGCCTCGTGGAATTTTCTGATCATCACGGGCAGAACGTGACCGTTTTCGAGGTCGAACGAATCGTTTTCACCGTAAAGATTGGTCGGCATGACCGAAATGAAGTCCGTTCCGTACTGAATGTTATATGATTCGCACATTTTTAGTCCGGCGATTTTCGCTATTGCGTAAGGTTCGTTCGTGTATTCTAGTTCACTCGTTAGGAGCACGTTTTCATTCATCGGCTGCGGCGCAAATTTGGGATAAATGCAGCTCGAGCCTAGAAAAAGGAGCTTTTTCACGTCGAATTTGTATGAATTGTGAATCACGTTCGATTCGATCATCAGGTTATTGTAAATCATTTCGGCGCGGTGAACGGTGTTTGCTCCGATCCCGCCTACTCTCGCCGCTGCAAGAAAAACATATTCAGGCCTTTTTTCAGCGAAAAAGCGCTCCGTTTCAGCCTGATTTCTGAGATCAAGTTCGGCAGAATTTTTAAAAATCAGATTGTTGTAACCTTTTGACTGCAGTTCGCGGATGATTGCACTTCCGACAAGTCCTTTGTGACCTGCGACGAAAATCAAAGAATTTTTTTCCATAGCACGCTCCAAAGCACAAAAAATAATGGCTATGCTACCGAAGTTCAGCCAAAAAACAAGAATTAAAATAAAAACGGCAATGCAAATCAAAAGTTTAGAATTTCTCCGTTCTTGCAACAGTTTAAAACTTGACATTTGAACTTTTCTGCGTATAAAGGGGCGGTTTTTTGTTCAGTGAGATCTAATTTTATGAATGGAGGATATTTTGGCTCACCACAAATCGGCAAAAAAAAGAATTAGAACAAGTGAAAAAAGAAGACTTTACAACCGCGCTGTAAAATCAAGAGTAAAAACTTTCTCGCACTACTTCGAAGCTGCCGCTGACTCGGCTGAAAACCGCGAAGAAGCTGCTAAAAAACTTAATACCGCTATAAGCGAGATCCAGAAAGCTGCAAGCAAAGGCGTTCTTCACAAAAACACCGCTGCAAGAAAAGTTGCAAGACTTGCACGCAAATTCAACAGATCTTTCTCCGAATAAGATTTGAATTACTCTCTTATACTAGAAAACATTTCAGAAATTTTCACCGCAGAAAAATTGTCTCCCGTTTTGAAAGGCCCGCATCTTCTGATCGCGGCTGACGGAAACGGCAGAATCTCTTTTGTAGGCAGAAGTGAAGATTTCAGAAAAACAGAGCCCGTTTTCGAGAGAAATTTCAAAGAAGTTGTCGTTGATGCAGGGAACAAAGCGGTTTTTCCCGGACTCGTAGACAGTCACACGCACCTTGTTTTTGCTGCGACCCGCGAAGACGAATTCGCGATGAAATCGAGAGGTGCGACTTACGAAGAGATCGCGGCAGCCGGCGGCGGTATCATAAACAGCACTGTCAAAACGAAGAAAGCGACTCTGGAAGAGATCGTCGAACAGGCTTCGAAACGCTTGTCCCAGCTCGTTTCCTACGGTGTTACGACTGTCGAAATCAAGTCGGGTTACGGACTTGACACTGAAAGCGAGCTCAAACTTCTGACGGCGATCGCCGAGCTTAAGAAACGTTTTCCGATCGAGATAGTTCCGACGTTTCTCGGCGCTCACGCATATCCGCCCGAATTCAAAAACGACCACGAAGGTTACATCAGCCTCATAAACAACGAGATGCTGCCTGAAATAAAGGCGAGAAATCTTGCCGAATTCGCCGATGTCTTCTGCGAGGAAGGCTACTTCTCGCTCAAAGAGACCGAAAAACTCATGCTGAGAGCGAAAGAACTAGGTTTTGGACTCAAACTCCACGCTGACGAATTCCACTCTTTAGGCGGAACCGAGCTTGCTGCCGAAATGGGAGCGGCGTCGGTCGATCATCTCGAGGCGATAAGCGACGAAGGGATCAGAAAACTTGCCGAAAACGGCGTTGTAGCAGGTGTTCTGCCGATAACTTCGGTCTTTTCGAGACTCCCGTTTGCTCCGGCCCGCAAAATGGCTGAAAACGGCGTAACGGTAGCTCTTGCGACCGACATGAACCCCGGAAGCTGCATGTGCGGATTCCTCCCGCTCGCTGCAAGTCTGGGAGCGACTCAGCTCAAACTCAGCGTTGAAGAATCGCTCAAAGGAATAACCATAAACGGTGCAAAATCGCTCAGAAGAGACAAAACCAAAGGCTCCATCGAAGCAGGCAAGGACGCAGATTTAGTCATCATGGACTCTCCGAGCGTCGCATATCCGATATACCACTTCGCACACAACCACTGCGAAAAGGTTTTCGTCAAAGGCAGAAGAATCGTCTGATAAAATCCGGAATGAACGAGCTTGACATGTTTTTTTTTGAGTATAAGATTTGATCTGTTGTATGTTGAAATGTAAAATTAACATACATTTAGTCTAAAACGGAGCGCAAATGATATACACATACAGCGACTGTATTAAAATTTACAAATCGGATTATCAGATAAAAAAAGCTGTCAGCAGCGGACGGATTTTTCAGATAGAAAAGGGGATTTACGCTGACAAACCAGATGTTTCCGTATTGGCGGTGATAGCGGCGAAGTATCCTGATGTGATAATTACGATGGATACGGCGTTTTTCTATCACGGACTGACAGATGTCGTCCCCGATGAATACTGCATTGCGACACCGGAGTCATCAAGAGCCTTGCGTGACAAACGTATCCGGCAGTTTTTTGTCAATACCGACATTCTGAATTTAGGGGTGATGACGGCCAATCGCGGCGATGCTGTTTTCAAAATGTATGACCGCGAGCGTATGCTAATCGAACTTTTGAGATTCAAAAACAAGCTTCCCTATGATTATTACAAGGAAATTCTCGGAAATTACAGGCGTATTATCTATGAAATGGATATTGAGCGCGTTCAGGAATATGCATCGTTTTTCCCGAGGCACAAGATGATCAGCGAAGCATTGGACTCGGAGGTCTTTTGATGGCGGTTATTGATGAAATGCTGCACGCAGCCAACGAAGAGGGCTTTTTCAATGAAAGTGCTGAATCCAAGGTTTGTCAGGATATAGTTTTAAAAGCACTTGCAGAAAGTTCCTTCAACCGAAATGTCACTATAAAAGGCGGCGTTGTTATGAGAAGTATCACTAAAAGTGCGCGGAGAGCCACCCAGGACATGGATATCGACTTTATCCGTTACTCTCTGAATGACGATTCAATCCGGCTATTTATAGATAAACTCAACTGCTTGCCCGATATTCGCATCGAACAGAGTGGAGAAATAGAAGAATTGAGGCAGGAGGATTATTTCGGAAAACGTGTTCACATAATAATATCAGATAGCAACGGAAAGGCTATTGAAAGCAAGGTCGATATCGGTGTGCATAAGCACATGGATATTGCACAGGAGGAGTTTTGTTTTGACATCGCCTGTTTTGAAGATGGAGCGAACCTTTTGATTAACTCCAGGGAGCAGATGTTTGTGGAAAAACTGCGTTCGTTGTTAAAGTTCGGTGCAAATTCTACACGCTTTAAAGATATTTTTGATTTATGCTATTTATCGGATTCAGTTGATAGAAAAAGACTTGAAACCTGTTTGGAGGCATTTGTGTTCCTGAATCCTGGAATGAGGGAAAATTCAACGCAGGATGTTGTTCGCAGAGTTGAAAACACCTTTTTAAATCCAAAGTATGTCGCCAGACTTTCAACTTCGAGGAAGAATTGGCTCGATATGCCGGTAGAGGAAGTGCTTTTAAAACTGAAAAAGTTTTTGAGGTCGTTGAGCGGGTCGGCGGAAAACGTTTCGGTCATTGGGAAATAAAGGAGCAATATGTCGTCAAATAATGAAATTGATTTTTTTGGTATATAAGGTGTCGGGTTGTTGTTTCTAAGAGGGGTCTTTTTTTGATTGGAGGAAATACACTATGGCAAATGAATTGCAGTCGCTATCGCAGCTTTTTAATCAAAGATTGTTCAGAATACCAGACTATCAGCGAGGCTATGCATGGTTGCAGCAACAGCTGGTCGATTTTTGGGATGATCTTGTCAATCTTCAGGACGACCGCTACCACTATACAGGTCTCCTGTCGCTTAAGCCGCTGAAAAGCGATGAGCTTGCTAGCTGGGGCGAAGATCTCTGGCTGGTAAAGAATGGTTATAAGCCGTGCCATATAGTTGATGGGCAACAACGCATTACTACATTTCTTATCCTTTTGAATGAAATCGTAGGTTTTGTGCGCGGTCTGGATAAAAATAGAGCTAATTCGGACAAGGAAATCATTCTCGGCTATGAAACGGTTGAGGAAATTGTCTCGAAATATATCTGTCGTAAGAGATCTCAGAATAGTGTGGTCACGACGTATTTTTTTGGATATGAGGTAGATAATCCCAGTGCGGAATACATGAAATATAAGGTTTTTGGAGAGCCTTATTCTGGTACGATAAGCGAGAGTTATTATACAAAGAATCTTGAATTCGCTAAAGAATTCTTTGCCAGGAACATTAGAAGACTGTATGATGAGTTCAGAGAAGGTGGTCTGGAGGCGGTAACTGCTCTATACAAGAAACTCACCCAGAACCTAATGTTCAATCTTCATGAGATTAGCGATGATTACAATGTGTTGGTGGCATTTGAAACCATGAATAACCGTGGTAAGAAGCTGACGAATCTCGAGTTATTAAAGAACAGGTTAATCTATCTGACCACATTGTATGATAGTGATGTTTTTGACGAGATTGAGAAATCTTCTCTTCGCAAGAAAATAAACGATGCTTGGAAAGAAGTTTATTATCGGCTCGGAAGGAATAAGACTATTCCGCTTTCTGATGATGATTTCCTGCGTGCACATTGGATTATATATTTCAGCTATTCCCGTAAACGTGGTGATGACTACATCAATTTTTTGCTGAACAAGTTCTCGCCCAAATGCATATTTGAAAAGAGACCGGTTTTGGTCGAGTCCGAAGTCGAACCAGCAATTATAGATGACATTGCTGATGCCGAGGATTCCGAGGTCGCTGAAATGGAGGAGATGGAGACCATGGAAGTTTCCAAACTTCAACCACAGGACATTGAGAATTATATCAACAGTCTCAAAGATATGGCTAAATATTGGTATGACACATTTTTTCCGTCTGAAAGCGCAAATCTAACGACAGATGAGAAAAAATACGTTGATAGTCTTAACCGTATCGGAATTGGTTACTTTAGACCGCTTGTTGCTGTAGTCATCAGTCGGCAGGATATTCTACCGGAAAGTAGAGTGAAAATCTTTAAAGCTATCGAGCGTTTCATCTTTATTTCATTCCGTTTGGGCAACTTCAACGCCTCTTATAAAAGCAGCGATTTTTACCGAACTACTCGGCTGTTTTATTCAAAAGAAAAAGATATAGATGAACTCTGCAATGAAATTGATAACGGAATCATGAAATACCTTGAGGAGGCCAAGAACAACTTTGTTATCAGAATCGGAAAATGTTTTTCCGTAGGCAAAGGGAGCGGCTATTACAACTGGAGTAGTCTAAGATACTTCTTCTATGAGTATGAGACATGGTTGGCGGAGAAACATAATATTGATCGCTTCTGCAGATGGTCAATGTTCACAAAATCCGAGAAAGATAAGGTTTCTATAGAGCATATTCTTCCGCAGACTTTGACAGATTATTGGCGTAATATGTTTCGGCAATTTAGTGATTCTGAAATCAAGATGCTTTCTGGAGCCATTGGAAACCTTCTGCCATTGTCTAAGAGCATAAACTCTGCGTTGCAGAATGATAGTTTTGAGGACAAAAAACATTCTAAGACCTCAGGCCGACGTGGTTATGAAAATGGTTCTCATTCAGAGATAGAGGTATCCAAGCTGCAGGATTGGACTGCATCGGAGATATACAATCGAAGTGAAAGCCTCCTAAAGTTCATGCAGAAGCGTTGGAATTTTGAGTTTACTGAAGAACAAATGACAAAGTTAATTGGTCTCTCTTTCGTCAAAAACAACTCTGCAATTTCTGAAAACAAATAGGCTGATAAAACAAGATTTTTTCCTCACTTGCTTGCCTGTAGAAAGAACAGCTATATACGGCATCTATTTCAACATATCGCTCTAAATTGAAATAAAACTCTAAATTCCGGCGCGCAAAATGGCTGAAAACGGCGTAACGGTAGCTCTTGCGACCGACATGAACCCCGGAAGCTGCATGTGCGATTTTTGCCGCTAGCGGCAAGTCTGGGTGCTACTCAGCTCAAACTCAGCGTTGAAGAATCGCTCAAAGGGATCACCATAAACGGTGCGAGATCGCTCAGAAGAGACAAAACCAAAGGTTCCATCGAAGCAGGCAAGGACGCAGATCTCGTCATCATGGATTCGCCGAGCGTCGCATATCCGATATACCACTTCGCACACAACCACTGCGAAAAGGTTTTCGTCAAAGGAAAACGGATCCTCTGAGATTTTTCTGTGCATTTTCTAGTCATTTTTTGATTTTTTTTGGTTTTTCCCCTAAAATTACAAGCTTTTTTGATTTTTTGGAGGTGACATGATGAAAAAACTTTGCTTAATCTGCATTATCTTTTCCATTTTTGTTTTTACAGGATGCGGTTCGGAAAAAAGGGCTGAAGATGAAAAACCTGACACTGCCGATTCATCATCAGACAAACCAGACACAGATTCGAGTGATTCAGGGTCCACAGGCAAACCAGATACCGGAGATACTTCCGATACTACCGACCCCGCTGATACAACTGACACTGCTCCGGGCAGCAATGCTTTTGATTTCAACAAGTCGTGCGAAGCTTCAGGCGGAACACCGACGGACGGCGTCTGTGTATGCAGCAAAACGATATGCGATGTCGGCGTTGTCTGCAACTTTGAAACAAAACAGTGCGCAAACGCAGGCGAAGCAGGCAGTGACTGCACGGTTGACACTCCTTCGACATGCACAAACTCAGGAATAGGAATCGGCATCGTCAAAGAGTGCCAGAACGGTCACAAAGTCAATGTCAGCTGTCAGACGGTCTCATGCAGCGAAGCCGGCGACTCATGCGGCGAATGTCTGAATTCTCAGGGAACGACCTGCTCGAACAACCCGTCTTTCATCGGAGAAACAACTGAATGCAAAAACGGCAAAATAGTCAAAAAATCGTGTTCCGCATCGTGCAATCAGGGTGAATGCGGAAAATGCAAAAACTACGAGCAGTTCTGCGAGAACAAGCTCAGCGATAAAGGCGAAGAGATAGGCAGGATCCTTGAATGTCAGGAAGGAAAATCCGGCAAGCAGATTGCCGACTGCGTCAATGTTTCCTGCAGAACCGACCTTCCTGCATGCGGAGAATGTGTAAACGGCACAACCAAATGTTCCGAGGACAACAACAATAACGCAATCATGTGGCGCTGCGTCGACGGCAAGTGGAAACGCTTAGTGAATAAATACGATCCGCTCGACATAGAAAACTTCAAGTGTCCCGCAGAATGCCGCATAGATGCACTTCCTGAACATAAAGACATAGGATGCAGAGAAAAAATCAGACTAGATCCTGATTTATGCCTGAGCTGTGATCCGTGCGTGGGAGTAGGCGATGATGATGATATTGAACATCCTGAGACTTGGAGTGATTACAATCCGTGCCACAGCAACGAGAGATGCGCACAGATTCTTGCTGAAGAAGACCCCGATTATCCGCCTTTCCGCGATTACGATACTTCTCTCAAGCTGATAGAACGCAACGCTTATACCAAAGCTGCAAATACCATGAAAGAAGTTTTCGGCTACAACTTCAATAATCATGAGTCAGTTTCAGACCCTTCGGATAGAGAGGAAAATTTCAAACTTGATCTTACAAACGGAAGGGCACATGTTTCGTGCAATGCTGACAAAACTTATTACGGTGTCTGCCACAATTCGCTTCAGATCTGCATCAATGAACATTATCATACAATGGGCTACATTGTTCAGTGTGCAAACGGTGCACTGACCGACTACGACGGCAACGGCGACGGCATCGCATGTCACTGTGAAAATCTCGGCAACTCAAATGCATACGGCTGCTGCTATACACGGAGCAACTGTTTCAAAAACACTTCGATTTTCACTGGTGAAGAATTGTGCAAAAAACCGAAAAAAGAGGATGATGGCAATTACGGTGATTGACGGAAACAACCGTTTTTTCACAGAATGAAAACAGATTGGTTTTCCGCGCCGCAAGATACGGCGGAAAACGATCTTAAAGCCGCATCTGTCGATCACCTCGGGGCGATAGGCGATTTCGGCATAAAAAACTTGCCGAAAACGGATCGTCTGAGGATTATCTCATCTTGACATAGTTTTTTTCCGCTTTATCATATTTGGTTTTTGATTTTTTGGTAACTGAAATGGACAGAATCGTATCGGTCGCAAAAAACAAAAAAGCTTTCAGAGCTTATGAAATCCTTGACAAACTGGAAGCGGGCATCGTTCTGCAGGGAACGGAGATAAAATCGATCCGCGACGGCAATATTTCTTTCAGAGACAGCTTCATTGATATCGTAAACGGTGAAATGTGGCTCACGGGCTTTTATATCGCGCCTTACACCGCCGGAAGCATCTGGAATCACGCTTCCGACAGGCGCAGAAAACTGCTTCTCAACAGAAAAGAAATCAGAAAATGGGATGCTAAAGTGCGTGAAAAAGGCTTTACGGTAGTTCCGATCGAACTTTACATCAAAAACGGAAAGGCGAAAATACTGATCGGGCTTGCACGCGGCAAGACTTCATTCGACAGAAAGGATGATCTGAAAGAACGGGAAATCAGAAAAGACAGCGAAAGATTTACTGAAAAATACAGATGAACACGCGTGAAACGGGAAATGAAGCCGAGACTTTCGCAGCGGACTGGCTTTTTAAAAAAGGCTGGGAAATTCTTGACCGGAATTTCTGCATGAAAGGAGGAGAGCTCGACATAATCGCAAAAAAGGGAGACATTCTCGCTTTCGTCGAAGTGAGAAGCTGGGAACGCCAGTTCTGGGACGGCGGAACCCCGCTTGAAACGATACACCCTGCAAAGATAAAACATATAATAAAAACAGCACTTTATTATATTCAAAGCAGGAAAATCCGGATGCAGGACTTCAACATCCGATTCGATGTTGCAGGACTCATAAAAAAGGATGACGGCACTTTCGATATCAACTATGTCGAAGCCGCTTTCGATGCAACGGGGTACTGAAATGGCGGGAACTCTTTTTGTAACTGCGACTCCTATCGGAAACATGGGTGACATCACGTCCAGAGCGGTTTCCGTGCTCGAAAGCTGCGACATCGTGCTTGCCGAAGACAGCCGTGTTTCAGGGAATCTACTTAGCCGGCTCGGAATAAAAAAACCGATTTTTTCATACCACAAATTTACCGAAAAGAAGTTTCTTGAGCAGCATATCGAAGAGCTCAAAAGCGGAAAAAACATAGCTATCATCAGTGATGCCGGAACTCCTGCTGTGAGTGACCCCGGAAAATTTTTAGTCCGGGCGGCTCTTGACGAAAATATTCCGGTCGTGCCGGTTCCGGGTGCAAGTGCCGCGGTTTCGGCATTTTCATGCTGCGGAAGTATCGAAAACTCGTTCGTTTTTGCAGGTTTTCTCCCTTCAAAGGGGGCTGAAAGGGTCAGCGAATGCGAAAGATTCCTCTCTTTCGGACTTCCTGTCGTTTTTTACGAAGCACCGACAAGAATAAAAGATCTGCTTGAAATGATTAAAGAAAAGTGTTCGAGAATAGTTGTCGGGCGCGAACTTACGAAGCAGTTCGAAGAAATTTTCGTCTATACCGGCGGTGAAATTAAGGAGAAAGGGGAATTCACGATAGTCGCAGAACCTCTGAAAAAAGAGGAAAAAGTTGCAGAAATCGATGAAGAACTGATCGATTTGATTGCAAAATCCGGAATTTCGGCTAAAACTGCCTGTGAAATTGCGGCGAAGGTTTATCCCGAGCTGAAGAAAAACGATTTGAAAAAGTTTTTTATGAATAAGTAACTTATTGATTTGATTGGAGATTCAATTGGAAGTCGTCCGCAGATTCAGAAATCACTACCTTCTTTACTATTACCTGCTTTTCCTCTGCATTTTAGGTTCGTGCAATCTCAAAAATTCACATCAGGACCCGGAAGAGAGGGAAGGAGTCGAGGATATCGACGAAGATTACGGCGAAAATGATGAGGATATTGCCGGATTCGATGCGGCAGAAACCGGAAACGACACCGATTTTGACGAAAAAAGCGATATGGAAGACAATGATCATGGCATTGCTGCAGATGACGATGTTTTTGCAGATGACTATTCCGGAAGGGATTTTCCCGATATGACCGGAACCTGGGTTAATCTTACGATTTTCAAAGGTTCGGCAAAGGTCCCTCTTCTTGGTTCAACCCTTCCTGCCTGGGCGGTAATGGTTTCAAAAGTCGACATATATTCGCAGGAAAACGGTACTTTGAAAGCGCACACTGAAATGTGCCGCCTTAAAGCTGGAACGGCAACTGATTTGGTTTATCCGTATTTGCCGGACAGCTATGCTGAAAGTCTCGGAAACGTGGATAAAACATTTTATCTTTCGTACGGCGGAAACGGTGAAGTCAGATTCCGTCAGGACAAGTTGTGGGAAGTGCGCTCGTGTACGCTTAACGATCCTGAAAACGATTCTCTTCCGACCGACATCAACGACGAAAGGGTTTTTGATGCCGATAACTCAGGAATGAACGGACTTTATATGGGAATGGTCGGAAAAGCTAGCGGCAGAGCCGAAATCGTGCAGAAGGTAAGTACTATACTTGACGGAGAGTTCAACGAAAACGGTGAAATTCACGGTATTACGACATGGTTCGAAGCCCAGAGCGTTCTTTGGACAGATACTTTTCTGCTTGAAAACGGTGCACCTACTTCTCCGGCAGGTGCCGATCCGAATGAAAGCGTTTTTATTTTCAAGAGAATAGATTCTTCGTGGGACTGCACGGCTGTAAAAGAAAACAGTGCCGCACTTTTCCCCGAACAGGCTGCACTTTATCCGAATGAATTTAAATAGGAGGAAAAAATGAGAGTTCTTATCACCGGCGGCGCAGGTTTTTTCGCGCTTCACATGACAAAAAAATGTGTTGAAATGGGTTGTGACGTTACGCTTCTCGACATTGCCGAATACCATGCCGAGGATTACGACAAATCGGTCAAACTTGTAAACGGAGACGTCCGCGATGAAAAGAAAATGGACGAACTCATTTCTCAGACAGACTGGGTCATCCACGCTGCGGCAGCTCTTCCTCTTGCAACGAGAAAGGAGATTTTCTCGACAAATGTTGACGGCAGCAGAAACGTTCTTTCGCTCTGCTACAAGCACAAGATAAAAAGAGTAGCCGTAATCTCATCTACTGCGGTTTACGGCGTTCCCGACCATCATCCGCTTTTTGAAACGGACAAACTTGAAGGTGTCGGCAACTACGGCGAAAGCAAGGTCGCACTTGAAGGGATCTGCAACGAATTCCGCGAAAAAGGGCTCTACATTTCGACGATCAGACCAAAAACCTTCATCGGAACTTACCGCCTCGGCGTTTTCCAGATCCTTTACAACTGGGTCGAGGAAGGACACAAGATCCCGCTCATCGGAAACGGCAAAAACAGATACCAGCTTCTTGAAGTCGACGATCTCTGCGACGCGGTTTATCTCGCACTTTCGCACGAAGGCGACGACGCGAACGACATTTTCAACATCGGCGCGGTCAGCACGCTCACCGAAAACGAGTATGTCGGAGCACTCTGCGAATATGCGAAAAGCGGTTCAAGAGTAATGCATACTCCGGTCTGGCTTGTAATTCCGGCACTCACGATTTTTGAAAAACTTCATCTTTCGCCGCTTTACAAGTGGGTCTACGGCACTGCTCACACAGACAGTTTCGTTTCCGTCGACAAGGCCCGTAAAGTTCTCGGCTGGGAACCGAAATACGACGAATCTCAGGCTCTGATAAGAAGCTATCAGTGGTATATCGACAATAAAGGTTCGATTGCGAAAGGAACCGGAACGACCCACAGAATCGCATGGGCGCAGGGCATTTTAGCACTTTTCAAAAAATTTCTTTAATACGAATCAATTAAAAGGTTTTAATAAAATCAGGTGCTTTGTCGGTTTAGAGGCTTAAAGACTGTCTCGGTTTGTTAGGCCGCGGATTGTCATAAGTTGCAGTAAAATCGAAATTGACTTCGACTTCATCGTCGCTGTCGCCTTGCGGAAAAACGGTATCTTCAAGTTTTTCTATGGTGCAGTTCACAACGTATTTATCCGTGAAAGTATTGTTTCTGAGTTTGATGTCATAGACTTCGCCGTCGGGAGCAATCATGAATTTAAGAGTGAATTTGCCCTTCATTCTAGGGTTTTTAGCCTTCCGGGACTCGTAGCATTCGCGGAATTTCTTCATCTTTGCCAAAGACGCAATCGTTTTTGAACGCAAATTGTTTTTTGCAACTTTTGCCTTATTCTGCTTTGTCATTTGTTTCGGTTTGTCCTTGACGACTTTATACGAAAGCCGGTAATCGGCACTTCTAGGATTTCCTGGACGAACTCCTATCGACTCGATCTCTTCTCCGACGCATTCTGCAATTTTAAGTGCTTCCTTTGATTGAAGTTCCCCTATCCGGATATCTTCAAAAAAACCGTCGTCGTCAATTTCAAGTTCAAAATCGATGTCGATGTCTTCCGCTCGGCCGATTTTGACCGTGTTCCGGTAACAGTCGATAAAATCAATGTCGAGAAGCCTCATTTTGCGAACGACTTCGGAATCTTTCGAATACCCGTAAAGATGAAGCATTTCGCCGCCTTCCATTTCTGCTGAACCGATTTCGGAATTAGTTACTCTTTTTTCCGATTTTGCCTTTTTGGAAGTGCCGCCGGACGAGCAGGAAAATGAAAAAACGACACAGAAAACTGACAGAACAATCAATAAACGTTTCATTCAACCTCTGATTATTTTTACAAGTTCTCCTATAGATTCAAAAACCGGAGCTCCGGTATTTCTTAATATTTCCGCATTGTTATGGCCTCTGGAGACAAGTGCCGCATCGCAGCACAGAGCTTTTGCAGTTTCATAGTCGTGACAGGTGTCGCCTACAAAGAGAATCTCTCTTTCAGAATATCCCGATTTTTCGAGAATTTTCTTGCAGAGATGGGTTTTTCCTTCGGCGTAATAGTTTTCAATTCCTTCAATAAAACGGAAATATTGGGAAATCCTCAGCATTTCGACATGTCTGTTCAGCATTTCGTGTTCCATCGCCGAAAAAATCCCGAGTTCGATTCCGGATTTCCGGAGTTCTTCCAAAGTCGGAACGATATCCGGGAAAAGTTTTACCCTGTCAACGTTGGAAATGTACAATTCCCCGAATTCTTTAGTGATTTCTTCCCATTCGTTGCTTACGTCCAAGCCTAACTCCCTGTAAAACGTAGAAACGGGAAATAAAAAATTTTCCCTGTAATATTCAAGGGTTATCGGTTTAATTCTTCTTTTTTCCAGAACACCGTTTATCGCATTGAGATTAAGCCAGACATCGTCGATCAGAGTGCCGTTCCAGTCGAAGATGATCATTTTTTTGTTGTCGTAGATCATTCTTTACTCCACGGCATAGCTTATAAGCTCGGTAGTCGTCTGAGGATAAACCTTGTCTTCGCGGACGTCTTCAAGAACTGTGACTATTTTGACGATACCGACTTTCAATGCGAAATAATGGTATGTGTGCAGCACTTTTTTATCCGGCAGTTCCACGGACGAGTGAACTTTTATCGTTCCCTCGAAAGTTCCGGCGGGAACCGTAACGGTCTCGTCGACTCCTTCGGTTTTTCTGATTTCGCGCGTTTTCTGATTTACGATCGTAATCCACGATTCCCTTTGGAGCGGGAACATCAAAAGATAACGTTCAGTGTCGCGGATTCCGTGTCTGTCGACCTTGAGTTTGCCGCCCTTGTTGTCAAGAAACCATTCGCCGTCAGTTCCGACGATGCTGATCTCGTTTTCGCCGCTCTGACCGAAATAGTTGACCTTGTATTTCCAGCTGTTGCCGACGGCAAGCGGGAAATAGCGCATAGCCGACTCTCTGTAATCGGAAAGATGGTAAGGCTTATCCTTTTTTTTGTCTGCGCTGCACGAAATCTGAACGACCGAAATAAACACGATAAAAAGCAAAAGCAGTTTTTTCATAACAACCTCTTTAAAGACCCAAATTTTTGACGAAAGATTATAATGATTTGCAAAAAAAGAGCAATTTAATGTTGAATAGAGATTTCTGTGCAAAATTTCGGGTGATTTCCCTCCTTGACTCTGCATGTATAAAAAATAAACTAATCAGTTTTTAATTCTTCGGAGATACACATGTCCGGATGCTTAAAATTATTTTTGGTTTTCTTGGTTTTGCTCCTATTTGTTTCCTCTTCATACTCAAACGTGATTGGGAATGTTACTGTAAAGAAACAGGAATTTGTCCGTTGGAAGAATAAAAATTTCGGCAGAAGCCGAAGAAAACGATTATGATTTAAGTGAAATAAATTTATTTTTTGGTTATTGTTCGCAAGGAGGTGATTTTTCACAATGGCAAGATTCGTTGTCACAGAAAACGGAGGCTTTCTTGAAATCGAGCCTGAGGACTTAGGGCTGAGTTCCGACTTTTCGGAATACGACTTTCCTGAACTCGACAGTTCCGAGCGGGAACGTTACAACGAGCTGAAATCGGTCATAAAAAGCATCGAAGAGCGTGTTACGCCGGTTTCAAAATTCAAAATCGGCGAAATCGAGCAGATTTATAAAAATCAGCTGAATCAGGCACAGGCCGATGCCGTTTTTGCAACGGAAGGTCCGGTTTTGGTTATTGCCGGAGCAGGAAGCGGAAAGACGCGGACGATTGTTTACCGGACAGCTTACATGCTGCAGAAGGGGATTTCCCCCGAATCGATTCTGCTTCTCACTTTTACGAGACGCGCCGCAGGAGAGATGACCGACCGCGTGAACAAGCTCATAGGTTCGGCACTCGCCGACAGGATCACGGCCGGAACATTCCACAGTTTTGCAAATCTTCAGCTCAGGAAATACGGGCGTTTCATCGGTATCATGCCGAATTTCACGATATGCGATACCGTCGATTCAGCCGATATGATGGACCTCATAAAAAACAAGCTCGACATAAAGAAAAACGGCAAGACGATGCCTAAGAAAGGGACTATTGCAGAGATCATCAGCCGTTCGCGCAACCACCTCAAACCTATATCCGAAGTTATAGAAGGGTATTACTGCAAATATATTGATTTTATTGATGAAATAAACCAGATTGCAGAGCTCTACGCACAGTATAAGGCCGAAAGGAATCTACTTGATTATGACGATCTCCTGGAAAAATTCATGCAGCTGCTCGAAAGTTCGCCCGAAGTTTTGGAAAAGCTGCAGAACCGCTACAGATACGTGATGGTTGACGAATATCAGGATACAAATGTATTTCAGGGCAAGATCGCCGATCTCATTGCACAAAAAAGCCGTAACATTATGGTCGTCGGTGACGATTCGCAGAGCATTTACGCTTTCAGAGGAGCGAATTTCGAAAACATTCTCCGTTTTCCGCAGAAGTGGGAGGATGCGCGTCTTATCAAACTTTTCAGAAACTACCGTTCGGAAAGGGCTTTGCTTGACTACACCAATGAAATCATTAATAATTTTTATGTCTCATACGAAAAAGCGCTCGTCTCGAATATCGATCGGACATGCGTGAAACCGGTTGTCAGAAGGTTCGAATCAGCTGAAAAGGAGGGCGAATTCGTTGCTGATGAAATCGAAAAACTGCTTGAAAGCCGCATCAGACCTGAAGAGATCGCAGTGCTTTACCGTTCGAGTTTTCACGCGAATTTCATTCAGACCGCACTTTTGAAAAGAGGGATAGAGTTTGCCGTTTTCGGCGGAGTGAAATTTATGGAAAGGCGGCACATCAAGGACGTTCTGAGCTATCTCAAAGTCGTGCAGAACAGAAGCGATTCCGTTGCCCTCAACAGGATTTTCAAGCTCGTTCCCGGAGTCGGTGCTGCAACTGCCGCAAAAATTGCTGAAGGTTACGCTGCAGAAGGCGCCGGAGTTTTGAAAAAATACGCCAAAAAGAAATATTATGAAGATCTGGAAAAACTCTGCGATATGCTTGAATCGGCTTCAAACGATGAACTTAAAATAAGTGAAGTGCTTAAAATCGTTATGGATTTTTACAAGCCCGTTCTTGAGGAACTTGAAGAGGACAGCGATGACAGAATGAAGGATTTTTCGGTTCTTGTCCAACTTGCCTCAGCTTATTCGGAACTTGAAAAATTCCTTGCAGATTTCGCACTCGATCCGCCCGATTCGCAGCTTAATTCCTCAAAAGTCGCGGCAAATCCGGCTGAAAACGGAAACAAGGTCGTTCTTTCGACGATTCACAGCGCGAAAGGGCTTGAATGGGACAGCGTTTTCGTGATAAATCTCTGCGAAGGAGCCTTCCCCGCTGAAAAATCGGTCACGAAAATCGACGATCTGGAAGAGGAACGGAGGCTTTTTTACGTCGCATGCTCTAGAGCGAAATCGAGGCTTTATCTCACTTATCCGCAGCAGAGAAACATGTACGGCAGATTCAATGCCGGTGTTTTGCCGAGCAGGTTTCTGGCGGAAATCGGCAGGTCTTTTTACGAATTTTCCTAATTATCTTTATATTTTTAAAAAATTTGAGTATTTAATATTGCTGAGTAGTATGAAGCGTTTGTTTTTGAAGTGGTTTTTTTTGCATGGTTTCTGCGGGATTGGAAAATAAGAATCTTCTTCTCATAGTTTCCGGCGGAATTGCGGCCTATAAATCGGTTTTTCTTCTGAGGAAACTTGTTAAATCCGGTGCTTCAGTTCAGGTTGTTGGAACTGCCAACTCATTGAATTTTATAGGAAAATCTACCTGGGAAGCGCTTTCCGGCAAAACTCCGCTATTCGATTCTTTCGAAACTTTCGATTCATCGAAAATAACCCACATCACGCTTGCTCAGGATGTTGACGCCGTTATCGTCGCGCCTGCTACGGCGAATATCATTGCAAAAGCATCATGCGGAATAGCGGACGATCTTGCTTCGACGATTCTTGCTGCGGCAACCGTGCCTGTTCTTTTCGCTCCGGCGATGAATACGGCCATGTTCGGGAACCCTGCAAATCTTGAAAATATCGAACGGCTGAAAAAACGGAAAAACGTTTTTTTCGCCGAGCCTGAAAGCGGTTGCCTTGCATGCGGAACGGTCGGAAAGGGGAGAATGGTCGAACCTGAGGAGATTATTTTCAAACTTGATGAAATTTTTTACCCGCTGAAACGAAGCGGCGTGAAATGGCTTGTTACGGGCGGTGCGACACGGGAATATCTTGATCCGGTGAGGTTCGTTACGAACGGTTCTTCGGGAAAAACCGGTTTCGCAGTTTCGGAAGCTGCTTTCAAAACCGGGGGGGATGTTACTTTCGTCGGCGTCAACGCAGAACCTTCGTTTAATCCGGGATATTCGGTCGTCAAAACGGTTACAGCTGCAGAAACGGCCGGAACCGTTGAAAAATATGTGAAAAATGCCGATATTTTCGTTATGAGTGCTGCGATTGCCGACTATTCTCCGGAAAAAAGCGGACAGAAAATCAAAAAAGGGGAAGAATCACTTTCTGTAGAATTTTTCAGGACTTCGGACATTCTTGCCGAATCGGTGAAGTGGACGAAACCGGATGCAGTACGTATCGGTTTCGCAGCCGAGACTGAAAATCTCGAAGAAAACGCGCGGAAAAAACTCGAAAGGAAAAATCTCGATTTCGTTGTAGCAAATCTTGTATCTTCGGAGTTCAATCCTTTCGGGGCGGATACCAACTCCGTCAGAATCGTTTTTGCAGACCGCATTGAAGAATTTGAAAACATAACAAAGACTCAACTTGCAGATATTATTGTAGAATATGCTCTGAAAACATATGAGGTGAAACACAATGAACGAAAGAACAGGTGACAGAAATCTCACTTCGACGCAGGAAGATTATCTTGAAGCGATACTTGAACTTACCGCTGAAAGAGCCGTCGCCAGAAATATGGAGCTTTCGAGCAAACTCGGCGTCCGCCGCGCAACAGTCACGAGAGCGTTGAAACTTCTGACGCAGAAAGGGCTTGTCAACCACGAGATGAACGGATATGTCACTTTAACCGAAGAAGGGAAGGTCATTGCGCAGGATATTCTTGCGAGACACGAGCTTTTCAAACATTTTTTCAGAGACATTCTCAATCTGGAAGAAGACGAAGCGGATGAAATCGCATGCAAAATCGAACATACGGTTTCGGGAAACGCTTTGAATAAGTTCAGACTTTTTATAAAACGTGCAGATGAATGCGAGGGCAAGTGCCCGAATTCATTGAAGTTAAAGAAAGAAGAGGCTTGATTTGCTGGATAAGGATTTTCTGCCGGGCGACATCATACTCATGAAAGGCGATTTTTCACCGTATTTTTTTCTGATAAAGCGCGGACGCGTTAAATTCGACAACGGAAAAGAGACTTTTTTCCTTTCGGAAGATGATTTCTTCGGCGAGGAAGGATGTTTCTTAGGAAAATCTGCAGATTTTACTTCTGCGGTCTGTGAAGAAACCCTGCTCCAGCTTATGGAAAAAGACGAGGCTGAACAATTCATTAATGAAAACGGACAGTTGGCGTTTAAACTCTTTGTTAAAAATGCCGCTAAGACATATGAATCGGAAGAACCTTTGACGCCGCAGAGTCCGCAGCACATCAGACTTGTTGCCGGAATTCTGCCCTATGTCCTTGAAAAAAACGGTGAAAAGCCTGAGTTTGCAGCTGAAATAGATTTCGAAACGCTGGCGTCACAGCTCGAACTTTCAAACGACAAGCTCTTGAATCTGTTCGAACTTTCAAAAGAATTCGGCTATGCGGCGTTCTCAGACGGGCAGATTTTTTCATGCGGCAGGGACAAACTGGTTTCCCTTTTGAAAGATTACGACCGTAAGGAGGTTTTTGCCGGAATCGGAGGAGAGACGGGGCTCGGAACTTTCTCCTGTTTTAACATTTTAGACGATAAGACAAATATATAAACAATTCAGAGGTGTTGAAATGAAAATTGTATGTTCAAAATGTAACACAAGCTACCAGATAGACGATTCACGGATTCCCGAAAAGGGGCTTCTGGTGAAATGTTCGGCTTGTCAGAACAAATTCAGAGTTTTTCTTGAAAAGGAAGACGAAGGGGATTCGAAGGATCCGGATCTTCTTGAATCTGAAAAAAGCGAACCGAAGGAATCGACCGAATCCGGCATCAAGGAAGAGTCTGTTCAGGAAGAGATTCAGGAAAAACCGGTTGATTTCAGTGCCGGCAGCGAAGCTCAGTTAGATAAAAAAGAGGAAAAATCCGATATCGATTTTTCAAATGACCGCTTTGATTCCGATGACGAACTTTTTGCCGACGATGCTTCCAGTAATTCTAATGAAAAACTTGATTTCGACGATCTGTTTTCTGATGCTCCTGCTTCCTCCGGAACTTCAGCGAAAACTTCCGGCAACAGTGCGAAAAACCTTTTTGATGACGATGAAGGCGATGATTTGTTCAGCGATCTTTCGGATGACATAAAGAAAAAGAAGAATGATGCCGAAGACTTTTTGAAAGAACTTTTTGATGGAAATCCGGAGCCGTCGGTTGCATCTCAGACTGTTTTTTTTAAAAACAGAAAAACAGGCAAAATAACGGGTCCGGTCGAAGAATCTCAGGTAGACCGGCTTATGATGAGCGGCGAAATTTCGGAGGACGACGACATCAGCTATGACGGCGTTAACTGGGACAGTGATTCCGCTAAAGGAGCGGAAAAATCTGATTTCGAAGATGAAAAAATAGACGATAATTTCGGCAGCGTTCTGTTTGAAGAGGGAACGATGATTCACAAAGGCGATGCCGAAGAGATAGATTTGAGCGGTTCGGACGAAGGTGACAATGTCGATCATGTCTACATTCCGGATGAATTCAGCGAATCCGGTGCAGGAAAACATAAAAAGGCGGCGAAGAAGGGCAAAGGTCGCGGCAATTCGATTCTTTTTTATGCCGGAACGACAGTTGCAACTATCGCGATTCTTGCGATTATCGGCGGCGGAGCCTACTATTTTTACGCAAAACGCAGCAATTCTGCGGATATTCTCGACAACATCAGCGAGCAGATTGCGGTAAATACGGGAACTTTGGCCGATGTCCGCGAAGCTTTGGACAAAGATACGCCGGAAGACTACATGAACAGTATCGGAATCCTGAAACAGTACATAAAACCTGATGATTCCGCTCCTAGTGCGGTCGGTCTTGACGGCCAGGTCAAGATGAATCTTCTGATTTCATACAACAGAAGGATTGAATCTTCGGCTTCGATAGACGACAAAATCACGACCGCTATGAAAAAGGCGGCCGGAAATGCCGATCTCATCAAGGCAAAGGCACTTTATCTCTACGATCAGAAACAATACGACGAAGCGGCGGCTCTTCTGCAGCCTCTCATCGACAAGAGCGATCAGGAGGTTTTCTATATTTTAGGTTTGATTGCAAGCGGAAAACAGGATCTTGAAAAGGCGGAGAACTTCTTCAATACCGGTTTCATTCAGGGCGGCGGAAAAAGCGTTAAAATCATGTATGCTCTGGCAAATATGAAGTTCCAGAACGGCGATACGCAGTCTGCGATGGCTTTCATCAACAGAATCATTTCCGAAGCGCCGAATTACATGAAGGCTTATCTTCTGAAGTCGAGAATTTTGATGAACGGCGACATTGAAGAAGCAGACAGATTTTTGAAAGGAGTCGATACAAACATCGTCGCTAAGGCGGAAGACTTCCAAAAAGCTGAATATTATCAGATGCTTGCATCTATAGCAAACAGGCGCGGATTTATGAAGGACGCGATAAAATATTATGAAAAAGCGGTTGAAATCAACCAGAACGATACCGATGCCATAACGAAAATCGCCGATTTCTACGTTCAGATTTCAGATTCGACGAAGGCGATGGAATATTACGACATGGCTTTGAAGCTTGATCCGAAATATTCTGCGGCGATCATCGGAAAAACCGAAGTTTATGTTCTTCTTTCCCAAAAGGAAAAGATTTATCTCGAACTTGCAAAACTTGACCTTAAAACTCTGACCAATCCGCAGCTTCTGGCGCGCGTTGCGAAAATTTATTCCAACATCGGTGATAAGACAAAGGCGCTGGAATTCTACGATCTGGCGATAAAGTCTGATTCGTCCTATCTTGAGTCTTATATAGCCAAGTCTCAGATTTTACTGATGGATTTCAATAAGGTTAAAGAACTTGATCAGATTCTGGTCGTTCTTGAAAAATTGGGGAAGGACCGTTACCCGTATCATTTGATTAAGGCTATTATCGACCACAAAAACGCTGATTACAAGAGTGCGGCGGAACATTTTAGACTTGCGGAAGAGAAAAATTCCGCAGGTGACGAAAGAGTCTACTTCTTTTACGGTGAATTTTTGAAGGATCAGCAGAGGTATGCCGAAGCGTCGGCCATGCTTTACCGCGCATACAAAGTCGATCCGGAGAATTACGATTATATGCAGTCGTATGTCGACAGCCTTGAAAAGGAGGGAAAATGGAAAAACATTATTTCGCTGCTTGAATCTAAAACTTTTATTGAAAAGAGAAAATACAGAAGCTATTCGTCTCTTGCAAATGCCTATTTCCACGTCAAAGAATACGATAAGGCCGTTGCAAGCATCGATCATGCTCTTGAACTCAGCTCGCAGAACAGTTCCAATTACTATTTGAAAGCGAAAATTCTCTATACGATGGGGCGTTATGCCGACGCTGAAAAAGAGATTGACACCGCTGTCGTTCTCGATATGAAAAATTTCGACAACTATATGCTTTATGCGAGAATTCTTTCGAAACGCGGCGATTTCAAGGGAGCAGTCGAGAAAATCGAAGCTGCGGAAAAACTTGATCCGCATGATCAGGATCTTCTGCTTATGAAAGGCGTCATCTACAAAAATCTGGATGATTACAGGAACGCATTGAAGTATTTCAACAGAGTCACTAACAAGTCACTGAAAAAAGAGGCCTATCTTGAAATCGGAGAAAGCTATCTCCAGCTGGGCAGACGAAAAGAGGCTTTGGAATATTTAAGGAAAGCTGAAAGGTCCGGCAACCGTGCCGCTGAAAAACACATCGCCAGCATTCTTTACGAAAACGGTAAAACCGATCAGGCGATAAGTTATTTCAAGAAAGTTCTCCGTCATAACAAAAACGACGTCGAGGTTATGAGACAGCTTGGCTACATTTATAAAGAACGCGAAGAGTTGACGAAAGCGCTTTCCTACTTCAAGCTTTATCTCAAAAAGGTATCCGATTACAACGAAAGAAAGATGATAGAAAACGAGGTCTATTACATTCAGCAGAATCTTCCGCAGGGAAAAACTGTAAAAGGTGCGGCGCCGGAAGATCCGGAGAAAAACGAACCGTCGGATGTAAATTCGGATAAAAACGAATCTGATGATTTAAATTCGGAGAAAGATGAATCGGCAGATGTAAATTCGGAGGCGAAAGAGCTTTACGAAGAAGGGCTGAATTTGAAGGACGGAGACCCTGAGGAGGCGAAGAGCTTTTTTCAGGAAGTTCTGAAAATCGCTCCGAAAAACAGCGAATACTACCAGAAAGCCCTTAAAGCTCTGAACCAGCTTGATGAAAAACAGGAAAAATCCGGGGAAAAATAATGTCAAAATCGGCGATTTATCCCGGAAGTTTCGATCCTTTCACGCTCGGACATCTCGATATCGTCCAGCGGGCTTTGAAAATTTTTGACAAAATCTACATTGCAATCGGTGAAAACCGAAGCAAAACGAACCTTTTTACTCCGAAGGAACGCAAGCTGCAGATTGAGGAGATTTTTCAGGATAATCCGGCGATAACGGTGGTGATTTTCGATGATCTGCTTGTCGATTTCGCGCGCCAGGTCAATGTTTTTACGGTAATAAGAGGGCTGCGTGCCGTGTCGGATTTCGAGTATGAATTTCTTATGGCTTCGACGAACCGCGCGATGGAGCAGGAAATAGAGTCGGTCTTTTTTATGACTTCCGACAGGTATTCTTTTCTTTCGTCAAGCATCGTGAAGGAAGTTGCGTCGAAAAACACTTCCTATCTTTCGCATTTCGTCACTCCCAATGTCGAAAAAGCCCTGTGCGGGAAATTCCGTCTGATGTAATTTGAGTTTCCGGAGTCTTAATGAACAGTGACAACAAACAGATACTTTCGTTTTTGGTTTTTGCTTTCGTCGTTCTCCTGCTTGTCTTGATCGTAATCTTTTCCGGTAAAAACAGGGAATCCGCAGAAAAAACTTTACCTGCACCATCCCAGGAAAAAACGAAACCAGCCGTAGAGACGTTCCATGAAACGTCTCTACAACATCAAACAGCCGCGGAAATGAAGGAAAACGAGGAGACCGTAGGCGAAACAATACCTGAATCGGCTCCTGCGCCTCAGAAAGAAAGCGAAGACATTGAATCTGCCGAAATTGCAGGCGGAGTCGATGTCGAAGTTGCGAAGGACAAGGATTCTACCGTCGATCAGGAAGGCTTTCTTCACGGCAAAATCCTGCCGAAAAAGGGAATGGAAGAGGCGCTGCTCAAAGTTCCCGGACTTCAGCTCAAGCACGCGATGGAAATAAGCAACGCTATAAGATACGACGTCGATCTGACGCAGATAAAAGCCGGCGAGGATTTCAAAGTTAAATTTGACAAGGACGGAAACGTCGAAGAGTTCGTTTACTATCCAGATATCGTAACTTTCCATGTTTTAAAGCGCGATCCAACCGAAAAAAAGCTGAAATACACCGCAAAAATTCTGCCGACCGAGCGCAGATTCAGGATAATCGAAGGAACCATCGACTCAACTCTCAACGAATCGCTTGTCAGGAGGGAGGACGTCACCCGGAATATCCGCGCCGTCACGGTCGGAATTCTCGAATGTATCGTCAGTTTCAGTACCGATGCGAGAAAGGGGGACGAATACAGGATTCTTGTCGAAGACAGATACTATAAAGGTGAAATGGTGCCTGGTTCGAAGGTGCTTTATGCTTCATACCGCGGAAAGCAGGCCGGTTTCAGTGAGGCTTTCCGTTACGAGGACGAAGATCCGAAATCGGCTTTCAACGCTCACTATACGGACAAAGGAAAGGCGCTTATTCCGAGCGCGATGAGGCTTCCGCTGGATACGATACGCATCACGAGTCCGTTCGGCGTCCGCCGTCATCCGATAACCGGAAAAATGACGCAGCATCACGGCGTTGATTACGGCGCCCCTGTCGGGACGCCAGTTTATGCCGTTGCTCCCGGCAAGGTAATCGAAGTCAAGCAGACTCCGCTCGGCGGCAAGCAGGTGACGATAAATCATGCGGACAATACGAAAACCTACTATCTTCACCTGAACAGCTTCAATGTCAGTGTCGGAACGGCGGTTTCGGCGCGTCAGAGAATCGCTTCGGTCGGTAACACCGGAAGAAGCACCGGCCCGCATCTGCATTTCGGCATAAAAAGTCCGCAGGGAAGCTGGCTGAATCCTCTTAAAATCAAGATGATCGCGACTCCCCAGCTCGATGCAAAAAGGATGCCGCGTTTCAAAACCCAGATGAAGGAGATTGTTACTCTTCTCGACAACACGGCACAGTATCAGGAGTGGATAAAAAAATACGACGAAGGGCCGCAGCCCGGTGATTTTTATAAGCAGTACAATTAAAGAAGAATATCTATCTTGCTTTCGCTGCGTTTCTTTTTGATCCAGGTCTGGAACATTTTTTCGACGTTTTGCTGATAGTAGATGTTTTTCAGCATTTCATAAGCTTCGCTGTATGTCGGCGGATCGTGTTTTTCGGCTTTTTCAAGCATGACGATATGCCATCCGTAACGCGTTCTGAAAGGTTCGCTGACTTCGCCTTCCTTCATTACAGCAAGTCTTTCTGAAAATTCCGGAACCATGTCGTGTGCCGAAAAAGTTCCCAAAGAACCGCCGTTGGGAGCCGAACCGTCCTGCGAATAGGTTTTTGCCGCCTTTGCGAATGTCATTTTTCCGCTTGTGACTTCTTTGTAAATTGCAGTTACGGCATCTTTGACTTCGGCATCTTTGCTCTCGTCTGACTGGAGAATGATGTGGGAAGCCGTGAAATAAAGTTCCGGTTCGCGGCTGAACTCTTTTTCGTAAATGTCGTGCAAAGCCCTTTCGTCCACATCCATTGTGACGATTATCTTTTTTTTCAGTTTCAGAAGCAGAAGCTGCTCGCGCAGAACCTCGTTGCGGTAGGTGTCAAACGACATCCGGTTCTTTGCAAGTTCACTGTTGAACTGTTCGCGCGTCATTTTATTCTGCGCAAGAACCGACTGCACGGCAGATTCGAGCTCTTCGTCCGTAACCTGAATGTCCAGATTTTTCGCTTCCTGCTTCGCGATTGCGTTGTTTATCAGCTGGTCGATCAGTTTGTCCTTCCTAGAAAGTACAGCCTGAGTGCTGACGCTTTCGGGATCGTCGAAACGCAGCAGTTTTTTGCAGTCGTAAATAGTGTAAACTTTTCCGTTTACGCGGACAACGGTTTTGTTGACAAGCTGTTCTTCTGCAAATAAAGAGAAAAAAGATAATAAAATAAATAAGATGACGAATCTGAATTTCATGAAGCTACTGTTTTTTCTCTTTCGGTTTAAGTTGAAGTTTTATGCTGTTTTCGTCATTTTTAAGTTCTTTCTGCTGTTGTTTCAGCTGTTCGAGCTGCTCTTTCGTAAGCAGGGGTTTCTGGAGCTTTCTCGCCTGCTGCTGATTTTTGTCAAAACTTTCGGAAGCGTCCTTTGCCTGCTGCGAAACCGAGAACTCTATGGCCATAGCCGAATCCTTGTCGAATTTGTAGCCGAGTTCCTTTTTGATTTCCTCAACGGTGTTTTCATAACCGCTTTTTCTCTTTTCGGTTTTGAGTGTGTTTTCGATGGAGTTCTTAACATCTTCAAAAGTTTTTTCGACTTTGTCTTTTTTGCCGGTCAGTTTGATGATGTGGAAGCCGAATTGCGATTCAACCGGATCGCTGATGTCGCCGACTTCTTTAAGAGCGAAAGCGCCGTCACTGAACTCTTTGACCATTTTGCCTCCTTCTTCGGTTCTTTCAAAGTAACCGAGGTCGCCGCCTCTTTTCTTGGAACCTTCGTCTTCGCTGTATTTTTCGGCAAGTTTAGCGAAACTTCCCATGTCTTTTGCCGATTTTCTTGCCTCTTCAGCAACTTTTTCAGCAAGTTTTTTAGCAGCTTCCTTGTCCTTATTTTCGTCTACCTTGATAAGAATGTGGCTTGCTTTGACCTTTTCCGGCGTGTTGAAGGTATCTTTCTTCTCTTCGTAGTATTTTTTCATTTCGTCTTCGGTAATCTTGAGGGATTCTTCGATTTTGACTTTCAGTTTCGTGCCGCTGTAGTATCTCGCAATCGTGTTTTTGAGCTGGGAAAGAAGTACAGGATCATCAAGCGCGCCGTCGAGAATCGCTTTTCTTGCGATAAGTTCGCCTTCGATGATTTTTGTAATAAGCTCTTCCTTTCTTTCCGGCGTATTGTAACGGCTTTTAAGATAATCGTTGAGATTGTCGATATAGTTTTTGATGTATTTGTCGCTGAGACGGACTCCGCCGAACTCTGCAATCGTTTTGCTGCCGCCGTCATTCGGATAAAGCACGTTCGCGGATTTTTCGCAAGAACATGAAATACACATAAGAATTGTGCCGAGCACAACTAAAAGCATTTTTTTCATAACTTCCTCCAATATAAAATTAACAACTTTCCGAATCCGGAAAAAACGCAGTATTAAAACCAAATATTGATTTAAGTCAAGAGCAGCTTTGCTTCCCGACTTTCATTTTTGTTGATTTTTTATGGTTTTTGCGTAGAATTTTCCGTCTTTTGTGATGATAAAGGGGGCTTTTATGAAAATTGTTCGTTTTTTGGTCGTTTCAGTTATTTTGGCGGCTTGTTTTCTTTTATCTTCCTGCAGCGGCTGCAGTAAGGAAAAATTCTCCTGCTTGAATTGCCCGATCGGTACGACATGCGATATTGAAAAGAAAATGTGTATCGAAGAGATATCCAATAATGAAAACGGAGATGACTCTACTGAAAGTTGGACGGATGGCGACTGTAATCCAGGCGAAATACAGGTTTGTGACTATAACGGTCCGGACGGAACGGAAGGCGTCGGTCCGTGCAGAGCGCCGATAAGAATCTGCAAGGAAGACGGAACCTGGGGAATATGCGAAGACGGATACGAACCTGTTCATGAAAGGGGCGAAGAACTCTGCGCCAACGGAATCGACGACGACTGCAACGGAGTCGTTGATGACGGTGTTGATATTGACGGCGACGGCTACGGTGAATGTGCCGACTGCTGTGAATCAGAGTTCGTCTGTAAAGGTTTCGATCCTTCGATGATACATCCCGGAGCTTACGAAATGATCGGTGATGAAATTGACAACAACTGCGACGGACAGATCGATGAACCTACTTCGTGCGACGCTGAGGAAGAACCGCTTGCAGTCGGTGATTATAAAGGAAATGCGGTAAAACTTGCCCGCGCGATTGGAATCTGCGGAGACCAGCTTGTTTCGGCAGAGATTTCGCTTGCTGGAAAACCGGTAGTGGAACACATCGCCGATGATTTTTGCGTATCCGAGATAATAAACAATCCCGACATATTGGAATCGAGAAAAATGGATGAACTGGAGAAACATAAATTCGACAGAATGAGCCGGGGTATGCCGTATTACAACGATGAATACCAGACTTTTGCAGCTGAGCCGGGATTCGGCACAAAAATTGTTCCGCTTGAAGGTTCAAAGATAGCAATCCTTTCGACAGGTCACTGGAAAAATCCGACAAAAGATGTCGATTGCGCGACACTTGAACAGGGTGATATGAAAACCGCGAGTACGGTTCCCGAAGACTGGATAAATATGATGCCTGACTGTACGATTCCGAAATCGCCTTCGTGCGGCGGAACGGTTGTTGAAGACGGTCTCAAGAATCAGTGTGACGGAAAGGATATCCCGTCGGTTCAGGATCCTGTCATGCTCACGCTTAAAGTAAAAGTTCCGGAAAATGCGCGTGCTTTTGAGTTCAACCTATTCTTCTTTTCGAAAGAATACCCGGGAACGGTTTGCGACGATAGAAAGTTCAACGACTTTTTTGTTGCACTGCTTGATTCGGAATACAATGAAAATCCTGATGACGAATTCAGGAATCCTTACGACAAAAACCTCGCAAAAGACGAAAAAGGCAATTTCGTAGGTGTCGATCTTGCTCCGGACGGGCTTTTTCAGGTGTGTGACCCGGACGACGAAAAATCGGAATATGCATCCAGCTGCGTACAGGGCAAGGAGCTTCTTCTTGGAACACATTTCAAAGGCGGTACCGGCTGGCTCACGACCCGCGGAAATGTAATTGAGGGTGAAATTATCACTTTGAGATTCGCAATCTGGGAATACGGAACGGTCACTTACGGTCCGGACCATTCATTCGATTCTACGGTTCTTCTTGACGGCTTCAGGTGGCTGCCCAAACCTGCAAAAGCAGGAACATCCGGCCGGCAGTAGTCAGAATGACATTCGATGATTAGTAAGATATTTTGTTTCGGAGGCTAAGATGAAGTATTGGCATTTATTTCTTGTTTTGTTTGTCTGTGCCTTTTGTTTTGTTTCGTGCGGCGGCGAAGAATCTTCTGCTCCAGCAGCAGGAAAAGTTTGTTCGTCAAACAATGATTGCCCGATAGGTTACTCTTGCGACACTCAGACAGGAAACTGCTATCAGGGCAGCAGCAATCAGAGTGATTCCGGAGATTCAGGAAACGGAGGCAGCTCTGACTCAGGCTCCGGTGACAATTCCGATTCAGGCTCCGGTGACAATTCCGATTCAGGTGACGGCGGTGATTCAGGCAGGCAGGACGGTGACGAAGATCCGATAACCGGAAAATGCGAACCCGGCAAAAAGCAGACCTGCGGCTATGAAGGCCCTGACGGAACAGAAAATGTCGGCCCGTGCAAGGCAGCTGTAAGAACCTGCAAAGAAGACGGAACATGGGGAAAATGCGAAGACGGATACGAGCCTGTTACCGAAATAGGCGAACTCTGCGGCAACGGAATCGATGATGACTGCAACGGCGTTGTCGACGACGGAACCGATATTGACGGCGACGGTCACGGTGCATGCACAGACTGCTGCGAATCGGCTTCAAATTGCAACGGTTACGATCCTGCAACGATACATCCCGGTGCTTATGAAATGATGGGTGATGAAATTGACAACAACTGCAACGGCGAAGTAGATGAAGCCACTTCATGCGACGGCGAAGATTCGCCCCTTGTACTTGATGATTACGCAGGCAACGCGGTAAAACTCGCCCACGCAATGGGAATCTGCGGCGACCAGCTTGTTTCTGCCGAAATTTCGCTCGCGGGACCCGCCGCAACTGAACAAATTGCGGATGAACAATGCGTAAGCATAGGAACCGGAAACAGAGGTCCACGACAAAGTCTTCCCTTGCCGTATTACACCAGCGAATATCAGACTTTTGCAGCAGAACCGAAATTCGGGAACAATGTTCTTCCGAAAGAAGGTTCGAAAATGGCGATTCTCTCAACCGGGGCTTGGAATCATCCGACACAGAATGCAACTTGCGCAAAACTTGATTACGGTGACATGAAAACGGCAAGCAAAATTCCCGAAGACTGGATAAACATGATGAAAGACTGCGTAGTTCCGAAATCACCGACATGCAATGACAATAAACCTATCGAAACAGGTCTTTCCAATCAGTGTGTAGGAAAAGAGATTCCCACGGTTCAAGATCCGATCATGCTCACACTCAAAGTGAAAGCGCCGATGAACGCAAGAGCATTTGAGTTCAATCTTTTCTTTTTTTCGGCTGAATATCCGAACATGGTGTGCAATGACCTTAATTATAATGATTTCTTCATTGCGTTACTTGATTCAGAAAATAATGAGAAATATCCTAATGACGAGCAGAATCCCTATGACAAAAATCTGGCAATAAATGAAAACGGTAACTTTGTCGGAGTTGATCTTGCTCCTGACGGGCTTTTTACGGTTTGCGGCACAAACGGAAGCTATTCTTCATTCTGTAAAGACGGAACAACACTGCTTGCCGGAACTGGTTTCGACAATCTTCCACGTTATAACGGGGGCGGAACGAACTGGCTCACGACACGCGGAAACGTCGTTCCAGGCGAAATCATAACGTTGAGACTTGCGCTTTGGGAACAGGGAGAAGTTAATTACGGTTCGGATCATTCTTATGATTCTACGGTTCTTCTCGACGGCTTCAGATGGCTTCCGAATCCTGCAAAAGCGGGAACAGGTCAGCAGTAATAAAAAAGCAACCCTCTTGATTCTCTGACAAAAATTCATAAAATATACTGTTTTTATTCGTTATTTGGAGGCTGATATGAAATCTGTGCGTTTACTCCTTATTCTGTCGCTTTGTGCGTTTTCTTTCGTTTCGTGCATGGAAGATGACGACGAATTTGAATCGTCTGCACCGCAGCGATGTGAATCAAATTACGACTGCCGGCTCGGTTGGGTATGCGACACAACACAAAAAATCTGCGTTAACGATACAGACAATTCTGAAGAAGGCGGCAATTCTGATGAAAGTGATTCCGGAGATAAGGGAAATTCCGGCGAAAACGGCGGAGAAGACGGCGGTGAAAGTGGGGGCGACGGCGGAAATTCAGGTCAGCAGACCGGTGACGGTGATCCGATAACCGGAAACTGCGAACCGGGTAAAACGCAGACCTGCGGCTATGAAGGCCCGGACGGAACTGAAGGCATCGGTCCGTGCAAGGCGGCTGTAAGAACCTGTCAGGATGACGGAACTTGGGGAAAATGCGAAGGCGGATACGAGCCCGTTTCAGAAATAGGAGAACTCTGCGGCAACGGAATCGATGATGACTGTAACGGTATAATTGATGATGGCACGGATTTTGACGGTGACGGTCACGGTGCATGTACCGACTGCTGTGAGACGACGAAACAATGCCCAGATCCGAAGTCGGCATATGATAACAGTATTCCTGACCATCTCTGCGAATACGGAGAAGAAATGGTATACGGTTGTGATACCAATATCAATGTTTCATCAAATGAACCGATTGATTATGCAAAAGCAATCGGTATCTGTAAGACGACGACCGAAGATTCTGATGAATGGGGACTTATCAGGGCGACAATATCTGCTCCGAACGGCAGTGCAACAGTTCATGCCGGCAGCAACGGTCTGCTTGCCAAACTTGGTAATGTCATAAAACCTAAAGCCGGCAGTCTTATGCTCGGACTTAGTTCAGGGACGGTTTCAGATCCTTTCGTCTCAAATTATTCGGGTGCGACAAGCGGTGCCCCGTCTGACTGGCTGGCAGCAAACGGCGGTCAATTCCCTTCGGCAGCTTCGTGTTCTTCATCCGGCAGAACAGGATCAGTAAATGATGCCGTAATGCTCGAAATGAGGATAAGGGTTCCGAAAACGGCGAAATCGTTCAGTTTCAACATCTATTTTTTGACCATAGAATATCCAAGTTGGATATGCTCAAAGTATAATGATTTCTTTATTGCACTGCTTGATTCAGGCTACACAAGCAGCGACCCGACTTTGCAGAATCCTGCCGACAAAAATTTGGCAATGGATGAAAAAGGAAATCCTGTCGGAGTAAACCTCGCTGCCGGCGGTCTTTTTACGCAATGCTCTTCGGTTTACGCGTATCCCGCTACACAGGAATCGTGTGTCGGAACGGAAGAACTGAAGGGAACAGGATTTGACTCAAACGGCGGAACCGGCTGGCTCACGACGCGCGGAAACGTTGTCGGAGGCGAAATCATTACTCTGAGACTTGCTATCTGGGATCTCGGAGATCATGCTCTGGATTCACTTGTCTTGATAGATAATTTCAAATGGGATGTCGTAGAATACACACCCGGAACCGGACAATACTAAATATTACCTAAAAAAAATTGCATTTTATCTAAAATTTATAAAATGATGCGCTTGTGTCATGTTGAAAAGTTTTCTAACTTGATTTTTTTGGAGGATGTTATGAGAGAATTTGTTGAATTTATTGTGAAGAGAATTGTCGATTCACCGGACTCAGTCGATGTCAGCTACATCGAAGGCAAAAGCACGGCGATAATCGAACTCAGAGTCGCTTCCGAAGATGTCGGTAAAATCATCGGAAAAAGCGGTCGTACCGCAAACGCGCTCCGTACGCTCGTCAGCGCGGTTGCAAGCCGTCAGAATCAGAAAGTCGTATTGGAAATCATAGAAGAGAACAAGTAATGTCCCCAAAAAGAAAAGTACGCGCATCAGAACTTACAGCAAGCAGAAACAACAACTCTCAATGGCGTTACCTCATCCTCCTCATAATAATCGGCGGACTTTTTCTTTACTTCATGATCAAATGGACAAGCGACAAGGAATACGACAGATTCGCTCTTGCTAAGCAGTATTCCGAATATTACAAGGATTTTTTTGTCGAAAAACCGCTTACATACACGGTTTTTGAGGAAAACAAACTTGTGATAAGGGCCATCAATCTTGGTTCCGAATTTTGGAACAACGAGTTCCCGGCAATGATCCGGCAGTCTGAAAACGAAGTCAACGAAATGCTGAGCGTTGCAAAACTGATTAACGAGAGTCATTCTCAGAACGGCGAATCGGTAAAGGAAGAGCAGAATCTTTCGTCATTCCCTGCACTTTACGAACTTCTTGAAACTGGTAAAAAAATGTCCGAAATTTCATACTACAATCTGGCATCGGGTGAAATTTCGGAGTTCTGGGAAAGGCAGTATCGGAATTTTAAAAAGAAATCAACGGCTTATGCTAAAGCTGAAGTCGTTTTGAACTATCTTTTCGATAATCCGATGCTGTCCCCGACAGAGATTCAGAACAGAAAGAAACTTCTCGACACTTTAACGAAGGAAAAAACCGATTCCGCTTCTTCAATCGACGATCTGGCAAACCAGATTTACGCGATGAGCGACAAAACTTTCGCCGGAATGCTGAAAGATGCCCTTTCAAAGCCTTCTTCAATTTCCGAAAATGAGAAAAAAGCGCTTCTGCTCAACATTCTGGGCAATATGAAAGTTCATTCGACAATCGACAAAACACCGGATTTCGAGAGCGTCAAGGCGTTCATTCCGTATGCAGACCCGAAAAAAATAGAACTGAACGGCGACAGGAAAAGCGTCCGGATAACGAGTCCGAACGTAAGTGTCGACATCAATTTTTTCAAAGAGGCCCTTTTCCTGAAAAAGTTGAAGGAAAAACTGCCGAAAGTCAAATTCAACTACCTGATTTTCCTGGGCGACCGTCACGGAATGTGGAAACTTCCGAAAGAATATGTCCGCTGGTCGGTTTCTATCGACGATCCGTTTTCAGTCACCGACAAAATCCGCGGCGCGGTCAAGCTCATGCCTGAGGAAGGTTATTTCGTCATTACGCGGCGCAATGAAGACATGATAATGACGCGTCTTGAGGATGTTAGCGAAAAAATCAGGAAAGACCTTGATGCCATTAAGGAATACGACGCTAAAAACGCCTATCTCATCCAGCTGAGAAAGGATTATCCCGGCAAACTTTACTTCTTCGACCCGATCAAAAAGACGATGTTCCGCAAATACGATACTCCGGTAGACTGGCGGACGGCTTTGCAGGTTGAAAACAATCTGGCTGCTCTCGTAATCGACGAAGAGGATCCGGTTAGGGCGAGAATGCTTTCCTATTCGCTTTTCATCTCGGACGACGCGCGGTTAGCTGATCACGAAAAAGGTTTTTCCGATACGGTTTTCGCTGTTCTGAAAAGCGATTCGACCGTATTCGTGCCGCAGAAATTCAAAGAGCTTTTTATGACTCCCGAAGATGTGAAGGAAGCCAGAATCAAAGCCGACTACAAGGCGAGAGGGCTTAATCCCGACGGTACTGTTCCGACCAAAAAGAAATGAACGATTCCGCTTATATTCCGCTCTATTCGGTTCTGCGTCCGCAGACTTTTGACGATGTGGTCGGTCAGCAGAATGTTATTAAGCTGTTGAAATCATTCTTAAAATCAGGTTTTTTGCCGTCGATGGTCTTTTACGGTCCGCCCGGAACGGGTAAAACTACCGTCGCAAGAATAACGGCTGAACTTTACAAAGCGAAACTTTACAAATTTTCGGCAGTTACAGACAGTTCGGCCGATATAAAAAAGACGATATACAAAGACCGCGAATCGGTTTTTATAAACAAACAGATTGTTTTTATTGACGAAATTCACCGTTTCAACAAGGCTCAGCAGGATATTTTCCTGCCGATGATTGAAAACGAAGGAATAGTTTTTATCGGTGCGACAACAGAAAATCCGTCGTTTTACGTCAACAATGCGCTGCTTTCCAGAGCCAGAAGCGTTCGTTTTTCCAAAATTTCTGTCCTGGACATCGTAAAAGTGCTGCACAGGGCAACAGACTATCTGAAAACGGAAATTGAAGAAGAACTCCTTGAAATTATTGCGAAAGAGGCAGACGGAGACGTCAGGATCGCAGTTTCGATACTTGAAAGCGCATACCATCTGAGCGATAAAAGCATAATTTCCCGCGAAAATGTGATGGAGATGATTGAGAATCCGGCACAATACGACAAAACGGGTGATTTTCACTACCGGACGATCTCTGCTTTCATCAAAAGTCTCCGCGGGAGCGACCCCGATGCCGCGCTGTACTATCTTGTCAAAATGATTGAATCTGGGGATAACCCCTTGTTTTTATTGCGTAGAATGATAATTTTTGCTTCCGAAGACGTCGGAAATGCCGATCCGAGGGCTCTTGAACTTGCCGTCGCTGCACTTCACGCGTTTCAGGCTGTGGGATATCCCGAAGGAAAGATAATTTTAGCGCATATCGTCAACTATCTTGCTACCGCTCCAAAAAGTAACGCAAGCTATATGGGGCTTCACGCTGCCGAAGATTTTTTCAAGGAAAATCCGTCACTTGAAATTCCGAAACATCTCATAAACGATTCTTCTTTTGCTCCCGGCGAAGAGAAGGGGGACTACAAATATCCTCACGATTACGAAAATCACTGGGTCGATCAGCGTTATTTCCCCGGCGACGGCGAGCCACCTCTATTCTACAAAATGAAGAACATCGGCTACGAAGCAAAAATCAAGGATTACTGGGAAAAAATCAAGGAGGTAAAACAATGAAAAAGTTTTGCTCAATTTCAGTTTTCTTCTTAGTTTTTCTGTCTGTTATGGCAGTTTATGCCGACTGCGTAGTCTTTCTTGACCGCGACGGCGACGGTTTCGGCAGTGAAAAAACTGTTTTTGACTACGACTGTCCCGATGATACGCCGATGGGTTATGCCAAAAAAGGCGGCGACTGCAACGATTCCAACCGCTATATTAATCCGAAAGCCGAGGAACTCTGCAACGGAATTGACGACAACTGCGACGGAATCGTCGATCCGCAGAATGTCAGAGACTGCAACAGATACTACAAGGATCTTGATTACGACGGCTTCGGAACCGACGAATACCGCTGTCTGTGCATTTCCGAAGGCGATTTCCGCGCTCTTGAACGCGGCGACTGCAACGATTCGAATCCGAAGGTCCATCCCGAAGCGCGTGAAGTATGCAACGATTTGGACGACAACTGCAACGGCGAAGCGGATGAAGGTGAAAATATCACAAACTGCCGTCCGTTCTACCGCGATTCCGACGGCGACGGTTTCGGAATCGGCGATGACAGCAAGTGTTTATGCAAGCCTACCGGTCTTTTCAGGGCAGACAGGACGGGCGACTGCAACGACAACAATTCTGAAATCTATCCCGGCGCCTACGAATATTTCGACCGTTTGGACAACAACTGCAACGGCGTAATCGACGAAAATCCCGGACATTTCCCCGCTCCGCCGAGAAAACATAGGAAATCACGGTAATAGCTGAACTCAGTTCAGTTCACTGACAAGATTTTTTATCCACTTTTTTGAAATGTAGCGCTTGAATCCCCAGATGAATTTTATCGCCTCTTCCGACTTGCCTAGAACGAGAACCCAGTAAAGCGGCAGTTCGAAAAAGACGGCTCCGGCAAACGAGAGCGGAACCGCAATTATCCAGAGTGCGCCGACATCGATGAGAAATGCCGCCTTCGTATCGCCTCCGCTGCGCAGGATGCCGACAATATTGAGATTGTTGAACGCGACTACCGGCAGGAAGAATATCCAGACGAGGGTGCTTTTGTAGGCGAGATCGTAAACACTCTGCGATATGTTGTAAACGGAAAGTATCGGATTAGTGAAGAGAAAAACGAGAAGTGAAAGAAAAATACCGGTCGATATCGAAAGTTTGACGAGTCTTACCGAGGTGCACCAAACTTTTTCAGAATCGATGCATGCCCCGATATCGTGCCCTAAAACTACGCCGCCGGCGTTGCCGATACCTATGAAAGCGGCGAAGAAGAGCTGCGTCACGCTGTCTGAAATGTTTATGGCTGCGACCGATTCGGTTCCTAGTTTCGCGTAAATCCAGTTGAGCGCCAGAATTCCGAAAGCCCACGTCGTTTCGTTGAAGAAAACTGGCATCGCCGTCTTGAACAGCTGATTTAGAAGGTCTTTTTTAGCACTGAAAAGCTCGCTGAATCTGGCTGCCGCCGCAAGATTTTTAATGTATGTGTAGGCAAGCGTAAGGACAAGTTCGGCTATTCGCGCAATGAGTGTCGCCGCCGCTGCGCCGCGAATGCCCATTTCGGGAAAACCGAGATGCCCGAAAATAAGAAGCCAGTTGAAAAAAACGTTTATAATCAATGATATAACGCATGAATAGACGGGAAGACGCGGACTGTCGGTGCAGCGGAGAACTACCTGAAAAATAAATGAAACCGCGGTAAAAACATAGCTGAAGGAGACGATTTCCAGATATTCGCAGGCCAGAGAGATGACTTCCGGATCTTCAGAAAAAAGTCCGACAAGCTCTTTCGGAAAGAGGCTGGCCCCGATAAGCGCCGCAAGTGAAACGGCTACTCCGAAAACGAGAGTGACTCCCATGACGCGCCGCAGATTTAGAAGGTCTTTTTTGCCGTAAAACTGCGAAACGAAAATCTGTCCGCCGCTTCCCATTCCGAAAAGAAAGAGAATCAAGAGAAACATCAGATGGTTGCTTATCCCCAAAGCGGCGATCGCTTCTTCACCGAGCTGTCCGACCATGAAGACATCCGCCATGTTTATCGCGGAAATCATCAGGTTGTGTATCGCAATCGGAACCGCTATTCCGAGAACCCGTCTGTAAAAACCGTCACTTCGAGACATCGCATATCCGTCAAAACAGTTCGCAGGATGTTAGCACAAGATAATTTTCAAAAACAGAAAAAACGCCAGGTTAATTATTCTTTAATAAAATCAGATGTTTATCATTTTTTTAAAATTTTTATCAGAAAAACCGGCACTTTATGTTACTAAATAGATGTTGTCTTTGTTTTTTAACTTTGCAAAGGAGAGATCTATGAGAAAATCAGCGATTTTGTTGTTAATTACCGCATTTATTGCAGTTTTTATCTGTTCATGCAGCAATTCCGGTTCAGGTTCGGAAATCATAAATCCTTTTGAAAACGAAGGAGACCGAATCGTAAAAGTCGGAAATCTGGAAGTAAATGAAAGTAAGATTTTCATCTTCTACAAATCCGGTAAATTTTTTCTGAATATACCGGTCAAACTTGACAAAGGCAGCGATCCTATAGCTGCAACCTGTTCGGTAAGCACGGAAGGGCTTGACGGAATGCCGAAAGAAGACTCGGAAAAGCAGCAGAAAGAACAAATCAGCGACAAAACCGAAACGCTCGCAATAGATCTCGGCGCAGATTATCTGCCCGACATTGAAGAACTGACAAATCTCATTTTGAAATATTCGATAAAATGGAACAGCCACAATCTCAGCGGCAAAGTTTCAATGTTCAGAATCTCACCGAAAATGAGAACGTTCATAATCGGAAACAAAGAGGTTGTCAGCGGAGGAACCTCGATTTTCAGGATTTTTGTAAGTGACGTTCTTTCGGGAGAGCCGATAGCAAGCGGTTCGCCTCTCATGAATAAAGAGATAACGGTCGAGTTTTTCAGCGGAGACGAGCTAGTCGGTAAAGTTTCGGCAAAAACAGACAAGGGCGGAATGGCAGAAATTCCCGTTTCTCTCGATGATTCCGTTACAGGAAATATTACGATGGTCGCAACAACCGAAACCGTTTACGGGAAGCGTACTCTTTCGGCAAATCTGGTCTCAGCGACACAGGAAAGTTACAACAAAACGCTGCTTACAACCGACAAACCCCTCTATCAGCCGGGACAGACTATACACATACGCTCGCTTTCACTTGGACTTCCTGACAAAAAACCGATGGATAATACCGATATAACGTTTGAACTCAGCGATCCGAAAGGAAACAAGGTGTTCAAAAAAACGGGCAAAACCAGCAGATACGGCATATTTTCGGCCGATTTCAAGCTTGCGAACCTTGTAAGTCTCGGAAATTATCAGCTCTCGGCATTGATAGACGGCGTAATCGCAGCGCAGAAAACACTCACGGTTGAAAAGTACGTCCTTCCGAAGTTCGGAATCGAATTTTCGGCTGACAAAGGTTTTTATCTGCCGGGCGAAACGATGGAAGGTGAAATTGTTTCAAACTATTTCTACGGGAAACCGGTAAGCAATGGCATAATTCACATCGAGGCAAAGACCTCAGATGTTTCGGAAACGACTTTTCAGACGATTGACGCAACTCTTTCGCAGGACGGCAAATACACATTTTCGATAAAACTGCCGAATTATTTTACAGGCAGCACACTTGAGCAGGGAAATGCCAAAGTGAAACTCGAAATAACCGTTACGGACACGGCTGACCATGCACAGTCTGTCGTCAAATATCTGACTGTCGCACAGTCTCCGGTCATAGCTACACTCGTTCCGGCAGCCGGCAAGATGCTTCCGGGAACGGAACAAACGATGTATCTCATCCTTACAGATCCTCAGGGGAATCCTGTTTCGGGCAAAGCCGCGATAAAAGCTAGTGGTGAATCCGTCGAACAGAACGTTGACGAAAGCGGTTTTGCGGAATTTAAAATGGTTCTTCCCGAAGACGGCAAGGTTACTGTCGGAATCAAGTATGACGGAAAAACTTACGAAAGCGTAAAATATTTTAAAAATGACGGAAACGCCGAATTCATCTTCCTTTCGACCGATTCACCGATTTACGATGCCGGAGAAGATGTTGAAGTGAGTGTTTTCACAGGTTTCGACCCGAATGCGGAACAGCCTTCGATGCTTCCAGACAGAGCTTATCTGGATGTTGTTGTCGAAGACCAGATAAGGCTTACCAAAGTGGTTGAACTGAAAGAAGGAAAGGGAAAAATATCGCTTCCGCTTGATGAAACGATGCACGGAGTCGTAGAGTTTCTTGCATACTATCTCACGAAAGAAGGCAACATCATCCGCTCGTCAAAAGCGGTTTACGTCCGAAAGGCAAGCTCGCTTTCAGTTGAATTTTCAACAGATAAAGAGGAATACAAGCCGAGAGAGACAGCAAAAGCGCGTTTCACCGTTAAAGATGTCGAAGGAAAACCGGCACCGGCTGCACTAGGAGTCGCAATGGTTGATGAAGCCGTTTTCCATGTCATGGATTTCGTTCCCGGAATGGAAGCGACATATTTCAACATCGAAAGTGCGATTATGGAATCGAATTTTGTGATTTACGGAACAAGTTATCAGGACATCGTTTCAAGCAGTAAAGATGAAGAACTTGAAGAAGAAACCGAAAAGAGGGTGAGCGCTTTCTTTGCTGACAATGCAGGAAATCTGCAGCATGACATAGCAAAGGAAGACTACTCGCAGTATGAATCAAAGCACAATTCTGCGGCCAGAAGTGCCGTAGGAAACAAAGTCTCAGGAGCACTTTCGGATACAGATTGGAACTACTGCGAAGACATCAATGAAATCAATGAAAAACTCAAAAAGATTTTCGCAAAATCTGAAAATGCCGACCCGTGGGGCAACGTGATGAATGCCTCGGCCAAACAAGATCATTGGGGTACTTATGCCGTGATTGCCTCGGCAGGTCCCGATGAAACAGCTGAAACGGAGGATGATATTAAGATAGAAGTTACATTGTGTGAGGAATATTGGGATGAAGACGCTGATGCCGAAGCCGGAAACTGGGATGGAGGTGACACAGGTTCAGAAGCTGGCTATGACGGTGATGATACAGGTGAGGCCGGAAACAGCGGCAAAAAAATAAAGGTCAGAGAATGGTTTCCGGAGACTCTCTACTACAATCCTCAGCTTATCACCGACGATTCCGGAAAAGCCGAAGTCGAAATACAGATGGCAGATTCCATAACGTCATGGCGCGTCACGGCTCTTGCAAACACTCTTGGCGGTGCAATCGGAAGTTCGCTTGACAGCATAAGGGTTTTTCAGGACTTCTTTGTAGATATCGACTTCCCTGTTTCTCTGACCCAGAATGACGAAATTTCCGTTCCTGTCGGAATTTACAACTATCTCAATGTTGAACAGAACATAACTTTAGAAGCGGAAAGCGACGACTGGTTTGAAATGACAGGTGACTCGGCGATAAACGTTACCGTCCCGGCAAACTCGGTAACATCGGCGTATTTCCCGATAAAAGTGCTGAAAATAGGAACGCACAGCATGACGATTTTCGCCCACGGCTCGCAGATGTCTGACGCTATAAAGCGCACAGTCACCGTCAAACCCGACGGAATAATGGAGGACAAGTCTGAAAGCGCAGTATTCAGCGGCAACAAAACGATAAAACTTACGATTCCCGAAAACGCAATTCCCGACAGCGCGGAACTTTTCGTAAAAATCTATCCCGGTTTCATGAGTCAGGCTGTCGAAGGGCTCGATTCGATACTTCAGCTGCCTTACGGCTGTTTCGAGCAGACTTCTTCGACGACTTATCCGAACGTTTTAGTTCTTCAATACATGATTGCGGCTGACACGCTGACTCCCGAAATCGAACTTAAAGCAAGGGATTACATAACTCAGGGCTATCAGAGACTGCTCACCTACGAAGTTCAGGGCGGCGGTTTTGAATGGTTCGGCGATTCGCCAGCGCACCTCACGCTTACGGCTTACGGACTTCTCGAATTCAACGACATGAGCAAAGTCCACACGATTGATCCAAACCTCATTGACAGAACTGCCGCATGGATCGCGCAGCAGCAGAAATCCGACGGCTCGTTCGTCACCGAGAACGGATACATGGACGGAGCAATCAACAATTTCCTCGCATCAGCTCTCAGAACGACGGCTTACGCGGCCTGGGCTCTTGCTGAGACCGACAAAGAACTTTCGGCAAGGCAGAAGGCTGTTCAATACATCGAATCGCATCTTTCGGAAGCCGACGACATCTATTCAAAAGCGATGGCCGCGATCGCGCTTATTAAAAACGGCGGTACTGCGACAAAAATCGAACAGCTCGTAAACGAAATCCTGGAAGCTAAACAGGAAGACGCCGAGGGCAGTATTTACTGGAATCAGACTCTGAGCACAGAGACATACACTTCCGGAGAAGGGGCAAAGCTCGAAACAACGGCTCTGGTCGGTTCGCTTCTCGTCTACAAAGGCGGATACGCCAACATTACTGACCGCATTCTCAAATGGATCGTCAAGCAGAAAGACTCTTTCGGCAACTGGTCAACGACACAGGGAACTATCCGCGCACTCAAATTCATGGTCGAATCAATGTATGCTTCCGCAGCACCGGATACAAATGCGACTCTGAAAATTTCCGCAAACGGTTCGCCTGAAACCACAATAAAAGTAACGCCTGATGACTCCGACGTAATGCGCCTGATCGACTTCAAAGAACATCTGGTTTACGGAGAAAACACGATCGAAATAAAATCAAATTCAGATTCCAACATGCTTTATCAGGCAACTGCGACCTGGTATGTGCCGGGATCCAGCGCAGTTTCGACAGGTCCGCTCACGATAGACGTGACCTACGACAAAACGAACCTTGCCGTAAACGATACTGTAAAGGCGGCCGTGACTATCAAAAATGTCAGTGAAGAAAAAGTGAACATGGTTCTTGCAAGCGTAGGTATAGCACCCGGATTTACGCTGATTCCGGCACTGCTTGACGCAGCCGTCGAAAACGGAACCCCGCTCAGAAAATACGAATCGACTCCGCGCCAGATCATCCTTTATCTCAACTATATCGAAGCGAACTCGACTCAGACTTACCAGTTCGAACTTGTGGCCGATTATCCGATCAAAGGAGCGACCGGCGAATCATCAGTACATCCCTACTACAATCCTGAAGAAAACTACAACGATCTTTCACAGGAAATCGTGATCAGTGAATGATTTCTAGACCGTAACGTCAACCTGTCCCGACTCTTCGACACTTTTTTTGTCCCACTCGATTTTCGAACAGCAGCCCTCTTTTTTGAGCTGTCTGAGGAGGATGTCGATCGCGTTTCTGAGAACGGGAGAATTTTTCGAATGGAGTCCTTTGCCTGTGACGATACGGATCTTGTAGATTCTGCCGCTTTTCATGGCGCGGACATTGGTTTCGACAACTTTTTCTGCCTCGTCCTGCGTCAGTCCGTGGAGATCTATCTGAAATTCGGGAAGAACATTTTCGCTTCGCGGTCTGAAGAATTCTTTCTGTTCTTCCGCGCTTGATTCCTTTTCGCGTTTGTGGATCTCGAAATCGATGTCGGAATATTCTTCGAGAAGGTCGGCGAAACTTTCGGTTTTCTGATCCTTTTTTGTATCTTTGCCGGCAAAAATTTCGGCAAAATTCATCGAATCATCGTTATTTTTATTGAATTTTTTACTCATTTTTACAACCTCTTGCCCAAATGCAGCCTTTCCGAAAGTATATCAAAAAAACTCCTTTCCGGGTTTGAAACGACGCTCAGGCAGCGTTCGTTTCTGCGGACAAGCACAACGTCGTTTTCGCAGACTTCGATCGTGTTTTTTCCGTCGCAGGTAAGAAATCCGAGAGTACATTCCTTCAAAGTCGCCTTCACCGTTCCCGCCGCAGGAAGGACGATCGGACGGTGCGTAAGGGCGTGCGGCGCAATTGCGTTGATTACGAAAGATTCATCTGCCGGATAAATAATCGGACCGTTGCACGAAAGATTGTATGCGGTGGAACCGGTCGGAGTCGCAACGATAAGTCCATCGCACTTGTACTGCGGCATCTCTTCGCTGTCGTATTCGATTCCGAAGCAGAGCATCGGTGAAATGTTTATGTCGCGTATGACCGTTACTTCGTTGAGGGCGGTGAAGGTCGCGATTTCGCTGCCGTTTCTGATGAGTCTGACATCCATCATCATTCGCTGTTTCACGTCAAATTGCCCGCTCAGAAGATTTTCGATCATTGTATCTTCGTCGGGATTTATTTCCGCCAGAAAGCCGAGCTGTCCGACATTTATTCCCGCAATCGGAACGTTTCTTTCAAAGGCGAGTGTCGCTCCGGCAAGGAATGTGCCGTCTCCGCCGATCGTGATTATCAAATCGGATCCGTTTATCTCTTCAATGTTTTCAATAATTTGAACACCGAATTTTTTGCTTTTTTCGGTTATGGAATTTCTGATTCTGTGCTGCTCGGGCAGCTTTCTTCCGTCGTTTCTGAAAAAAAGGAAAACTTTTGAAATTTTATCGGAGATCATCTTTTTTTATCCTGTATTTCTGCCCGCATCTCGGACACTCGATACTTAAAACAGATTCGGTTTCAAAGAGAAAATCTACGTCCTTTTTAGACATTCTGGTAAAAATATCGGCGATTTTGCTTTTTGTGCAGCCGCATTTGAATTTAAGTTCAACCTCTTTAATCTGTTCGTCCTTTTCGTCAAAATCTTCCGGAAGCGTGTCTCTTATGCCGAAGGTTTCTCCGTTTTCGTAAATTTCAAGACCGTTTTGCGACTCTTCGGCAAAAAATTTTGTAAAAAGCGTGTTCAGAATCTTATCGCTCGGAACATTTTCTCCACAGTCGACCGTCGTCGTGCTTTCCATTCCCGAAACGCCAGAAACCATCTGAACCGTCATGCGCGGATTTTTTTCGAAAGGCGAAGGATTCCAAGAATGGGTTCTTGCGACGAAAACGTTGTATTCGGAATCAACGCAGCAGAAAAGTCTGCGTTTCTGCAGAGGCATTGAAACGTTCCAGGCGAAACTCCAGTCAGGAGGCATAAGCGGAAGATAGGCTGCCGCCATTGAAATCAGCTTTTTCAAATTCGGAAAACACTCTTTCGGAACTGCTTCAACTGGGTTCTGGACATAAAAATCGAGATAAAGACCCATAAAATCGACTGAATTGACCTCGGAAAACGATATTTCCCCCTCTTTTTCGCCGAATTTAACAGTTGCAGACGTCATTTTTACCTCTTTTTCAGAACCATTCTGATGTAGCGGTTGTCAGAAGTCGGGACGAATTCAAGTCCGCCGATCATATCGTCTTTCCTGAATTCGATGATGTACTGTTTGTTAAGTTCGAGCTGCAGGGAGGCAGGAGTTTTTTTGCCGGTATCTTCGCCGTTTACGAAAATCTGTGCGCCTCCGGGTTCTGAAAAAACTGTCACCATGTCAACTTTTACATCAGGATCGATAAAAAGAAACTTCAGAATCATTCCTATTATGAAAATACCTCCGGCGATCCCCGCCGCAAAAGAGGTTTTTGAAATTATGGATTTGCGTTGTTGACGCTTTTTTTCTTCATTTTCCTTTTTCTTTTTCTCCTCTTCGACCCGCTTTTTCGATTTAATGTCAATATCTTCCAACTCACCGATATTGTTGAATAATTCATCCATCAAATACTCGGTTTGCGCCTGTTCGATGATTTTTGTCATCTTGATGAAGTGCGAAGGAAAGAGTTTTTTGACCAAGGCGGGAAGCATTTCGCCGTTCGGATCGAATTCAAGCGAATTGTAGATACGGAGCAGATCTTCGCGCATATCCATCGCCGTGGCATAGCGGTCGTTCGGATCTTTTTCCAAAGCCTTCATCACGATTTCGGCAAGTTTCGGATCGATGTCGGGCATAAGCTCGTCTATAGGCTCGATTTCATCGTTCATAATGGCGTTCATTATAGCCATATCGCTGTCGAGTTGTTTGTAGAGAGTCTGTCCCGTCAGCATTTCGTAAAGAATTATGCCGACTGAAAAAATATCGCTCCGTCTGTCAACGGCGGTACCGCTGCACTGTTCTGGCGAAAGATAGGCATATGTCCCCTGAATACCGCTGTCGTTCCTCAGTTTTCTGGTGTAATTCGCATTTGCAATGCCGAAATCGACGACTTTTATCTTTCCTTCATATGAAATCAGGATGTTATTCGGATTCATATCGAGGTGTACGATGTTCAGAAAAGTGCCGTTTCTGTCCTGAGCGTTATGAGCGTGATCCAGACCGCACAGAACCGCTGAAATTATCTCGATGATTAGATTCAGAGGCAGTTTCTGTTTTTTTTCACCCAATTTTTCAAGAATTGCTCCCAGATTCTGCCCGAAAACATACTCCATCGCAATGAAGTACTGTTCTTCATATTTCCCGAAATCGTAGATTTTTACGATGTTTTCGTGACTTATGTTGCAGATTATCCTCGCTTCGGCAAGAAACATTTTTAAGAGAGTCGGATTGTTGCTGTATTTTTTCAACACCTTTTTGATTGCGATCGGCATTGAATTTATGGGCGAATTTACATGCTTGGCAAGATAAATCTCAGCCATTCCGCCTGTCGCGATTTTTGAAAGCAGCTGATAGTTGTCAAATTTTTCGAGCATGGGCGCCTCCGAAGAACAAACTATAGAAAAATAAATATTTTTAGGAAATTTTCAACAAATTATTTGAATTTTGTGGTGAATTTTAAGATTCAGAAGTTATTTTTCAGTTTTGATGCAGAGTTCCCTGAGCTGTTTTTCGGTGACCGGAGCAGGAGCCTGCGTCATGAGACATGTTGCACTCGTCGTTTTCGGGAATGCGATGACGTCTCTGATTGCGTCGGTGTTGTTGAGGAGCATCATCAGCCTGTCAAAGCCGAGTGCCAGACCGCCGTGCGGCGGAGCACCGAATTCGAGAGCTTCGACGAGGTATCCGAAATTCTCCTTTGCCTCTTCGTCGCTGATTCCTAAGAACTTGAAAACTTCCTTCTGCTTGTCGGTGTTGTGGATCCTTATGCTGCCGCCGCCCGCCTCGTAGCCGTTGATGACGATATCGTAAGCGCGGGAATTTATCGTGCCGAGGTCGTCGCCGCGTTTTGCCGCTTCAAAATCGAAATCGGTGAAGGCGTGATGTTTCGCAACCCATTCTCCCGTCTCTTCATCAACTTCGAATGCCGGGAAGTTGGTGATCCATACGAATTCGTAGGAGTTTTTGTCGTAAAGTTCGTATTCCGCAGCAAGTCTCTTTCTGAGGTTTCCGAGAGCCGTAAGAGCAACGCCGGTTTTATCCGCAACGATGAAAATGATTCCGTTTTCAGAAATGATTTCAGAGATTTGCGCCTTCTCATTATCGTTGAAGAACTTCATAAGCGGAGAATCGAGCTCTCCGTTTTCCTTTTTTATCCATGCCAGGGCCTTCGCACCGTCGCCCTGAACGTCCTTTTCGATCTTTTTGATCTGGTTTTTCGAAAGTTCCGTCGCATGACCTTCGAGAACGACACCTTTTACGACCATTTTCGGGTCGTTTGCGGCATTTTTGAAAGCGGCGAATTCCGAATTTGCAAATATCGGATCAAGCGTTCTGAGTTCCATGCCGAACCTGAGGTCGGGCTTGTCGCTTCCGTATTTGTCCATCGCCTCGTTGAACGACATTTTTCTGAAAGGACGCTTGATGTCGAGGTTTTTGGTCTCCTTGAAAATTTTGCAGAGAAGCCCTTCGGTGACGCCCATGACGTCTTCCTCTTCGACGAAGCTCATCTCGAAGTCGATCTGCGTGAATTCAGGCTGTCTGTCGGCGCGCAGAGCCTCGTCCCTGAAGCACTTCGCAACCTGATAGTATTTGTCCATTCCGGCAACCATGAGAATCTGCTTGAAGACCTGCGGCGACTGCGGCAGAGCGTAGAAGGATCCAGGCCAGAGCCTGCTCGGAACAAGGAAATCTCTTGCACCGCCCGGGCTGCTCTTGATGAGGAAGGGAGTTTCGACTTCGACGAAATCAAGCGAATCAAAGTATGCGTGAACGAGTGCGCTCACTTTTGAACGAGAAATAAGGTTTTTCTGTATGTTCGATTTCCTGATGTCTATGTAGCGGTATTTCAGCTTGATCGTGTCTGATGCATCCTTTCTGAAATCGAAGGGAAGCGGCTTCGACGGGTTGAGAAGGGTGATTTTTTCAGCCTCGACTTCAATCGCGCCGGTCGGATATTTGTCAGTTCTGTTTTCTTTTCGGTCGATGACCGTTCCGCTTACCGAAATGACCGATTCAAGCGTCAGTTTTTTTGCTGATTCAGCAAGTTCCGGATCGCTTACGAAAACCTGAGTCATTCCGTAACGGTCTGAAAGTATTAAGAAAACCATAGGTCCCATTTCTCTTTTCTGGGTAAGCCATCCCGAAATGACGACATGCTCTCCCAGATTGTCGAGACTGAGCTCTCCGCAAGTGTGCGTGCGCAGCATTTTAACCTCCGAAAAACAATAAACTTAAAAAGCGGCTAATTATTCTCTCTAAATTTTTTAAATCAAGAAAATCGGTATTTCTTATGAAAGCGAAACGGACAAAAATTAAGGAAATATCCGGAAATTAAGCCGTAGAAACGTGTCAGAAAACGTCTCTAAAGCTGGTCGATAACTTTAATCTTTGAATCGGTGTTTTCGATCTTGCTGTCGAGTTTTTCGCGCAGCTGGTCATCCATTTTGAGAATTGCCAGTGCCTCTACATCGTCAGGAACGTATTTCAGAACCTTGTAATAATATATGTTGCGGTAAATGAGATTGTTCTGTTTTGCATAAATATTTGCAATGATTTTGAATACTTTTACGCAGTTGTCTATGTCGTTCATCTGTTTGTATACGAACGCCTGACGCTTCAGGTAGTTGACATTTTCCGGATCTTTCGCAATCAGTTTCTTGAGCAGAACCATGACGCTGTCGTACTGCCCTATTTCGATTCTCGCCTCGATAAGTTCGCTGAGAATGACAAGATCGTCTTTTTTCAGGGAGTACAGCATCATAAGGCACGCTTCAAGGTCGCGTGTGTTGCTTATTTCACCTTTCTGATGTCTTGCACGGATCGACATAAGGATCTTTTCGGCTTCGTCGGTTATGTTTTCGTGAATCAGAATGCTCGAGAGATTCAACAGATCACGAACCGTCGCCTTGTTCATTTCGTTTATCGTGTGAAAAAGATAAATCGCGGTCATCCTGTCGTTTTTCTTGATGTAATAGTTGACGGCTGCACGGTATTTGTCGGCTGCGTCAGAAAATTTTCCCATTCTGATGTCGATGTCGGCACTGAATTTGTTGAGAAGCCCGTTGTCCGGTGCGGCATTCAGGCCCATATTGATATAACTTGAGGCGAGCTGATAGTTTTTTGCATCCATCTCACGCTGTGCCAGGCCCAGGTAGACTTCGACGGCTTTGTCGATTTTGTTTTTATAGCGGTAAAGTTCGGCAAGCTGGATGTAATTTTCGACTTTTTCTGGATTTTTTTTGATTTCGGCAAGAAGTTTTGTCGCTTTTGCGTCGCTCAGAAGATCGGAAACGTCGGTGTTGGCCATTTTCTCGATATCTTTCAGAGTTTCGTTGGAAAAAATATTGCCGAGATCCTTTTTCAGGAAATTGAGTATTTTGTCGAAAACGCCTTTTGCCATAAGACCTCGCAAAAAAAACGAAATAGGATAGTCATTTTGAAAAAATTGTCAAAAAAGTCAGAGTTCGTCAAATTCGTCTTTTTCGTCTGCGGCTGGCGGCGCAAAAAGAGAATCATCCAGAACAGCTTTTGAATTTATGGAGCTGTTTTCAAAAATGAAAGCATTTTTCCCGTTGGCGACACCTGTCCAGCGCAGGCCGTTTTTGAGAGTAGGGCGGTTTTTTTTGGGTGTACCTGTTCTTTTTTTCTTTTTGCCGGTCGTAACAAGTGTCGTTTCAGAAACGATGTACAGATCTCCGCTTATTATTTCAACAACCCTTCCTTTTGAAATTTTGTAGTAGATTCCGTTTTTTCTGCACAGTTTCGAACCGATTCCGATTGCGGCGCACTCGCCTTCGAACTTGAATCTTCCCCCCAGCATTACAGAAAAGACATCACCGTCGACCGGTGCGTTGAAAAGCTGCTTCGAAATCTCGCGCCACGGTGCACTGTCCCAGACTCCTTCGTGAAAAATGTAGGAGTTTTCGCCGTTTATCACGACAGTCGCAACTGAAATGTTGAAAGGTCCCGTGATTATCATCCGCCATTTTTCAGGTGATGCCGAAAGAATCTGGTAGTCGCCCGAAAATTTGCCTTTATACTGCTCGACATCGACCCACATCGTGACATCGCCCTCGGCGGAAAAAGCCTGATTCTGCGGATTCATCTCGAAAGTTTCGCTTTTCCAGTTATAATTTCCGTTTTCATCCACGGTTTTATGCGGAACTGTCGAACAGGAAAAGAGAAGAAGCGCCGTCAGAAGAAGAAAAAATTTTTTCATGACGGAATCCCTGCTATTTTACGGCTACGCACTCTATTTCGACCATTGCGCCGAGCGGCAGTCTGACAACCTGAAATGCGGCTCTTGCTGGACATTCGGAAACAAAGAATTTCGCGTAAACTTCGTTCATTTCCTTGAAATCGTTCATGTCGCTGAGCAGAACCGTCGTTTTTACCACGTTTTCATAGGAACAGCCGGCGGTTCTCAGAATTTCGCCGATGTTTTTAAGTGCCTGTTCCGTCTGTTCCCTGATTCCGCCTTCGACGAATCTGCCTGTTTTTACGTCAATCGGAAGCTGACCAGAAACATAAATCGTGCCGTTTGCCTCGACTGCCTGACTGTAGGGACCGATTGCTGCCGGAGCGTTAGGTGAACTGATTATTTTTTTCATTTTCTCCCTCCACCTCACCTCTCAATCCCCTCTCCACTGTGGAGAGGGGAAGACGGTTTTCCGTCGGGGTGAGGTCAAACCGCCGCATTGTATTCAATTTTTATAAAATTGCGAGAGAAGAGGCATAAAAAATTTGTCTTTTCATCCGTTGTTCTTAATATGCCGGGACTTTTGATAATGGAGATACCATGAAAAAATCTGTATTTCTTCTATGTGCATTTTTTTTGATTCACAACCTTTTTGCAGTTGAGAATACTGCGCTTCTTCAGGCTGACGAGACGCAGAAAACCTACGAAAGAAAGGCTGTCATGGGCTTCGGCGATATAGGTTTCATGCAGGATTCCGTTAAAGTTCCGATGCGCTACTGCGACATCGACGAAGAGGGCAGGGGAAGATGTATTCCCTGGTCATTTTCGGTGAATTATCCGCTTGACCGGAACGAAAAACTCAAGGCTGCGAAGATTTTTTACCAGTGGACGATTACGAACCGCTTCGACAAGATAATTCTGGGTGAAAACGAAGCCTACATGTCTACAAAAAACGGCGAAGTCAGGCTCGGTTTAGGCGGAAAAATCCCCGTTTTTCATTCGGGAACGACCGATAGTGTGTCTTTCAGGCGCAAACTTGAACATTATCTCAATTCCGACGTGAAGACCGTTTTCGGTAACCTGCTGGACGCTTCAGTTGAGCAGAGATATTCTGAACTTTCCGGGAAAGAGCAGGAGACGTTCATGGCGACAAAGGCGAAAGAACTTGGGCTTTCAGCTGATTTCGTTAAAAAATTACTTAATTCATCATACATTTTTGCGGCTCATGTTTCTCCTATCGGCGGTTCAGGAAAAGTTGTCCGCTCGAAACACAAATCCGCCGTAACCGGCTTGCCGTATTACTCTTTCGATGTCGAAATCGAACTTGCGGTAAATGTCGTATTTATGATTTATCACTATAATTTTGAAACGAAACGTTTCGAGCATTACGGTGATATCGTCGGGCACTCAGGCTCAATTTCTGGCTCCACCGATACCGCGTTTCAGATAATACCGACTCCGGCGCAGGTTATGGCTGTTTTCAACGATGTTTTCCGCACCGCGATAAAGGCTGCTTCGATAAATGCCAACTATCAGCTGAAACAGGACGACAACTTCGCGATTTTCATGCCGGTAAAAAATACTGACGGCAAAAAAATCGAAAGCGAGTTCGGAGTTATGGAGGATATCAGAATCGACCATCCTTTTTCGATTTTTGAAACGGTTGACGGCAAAACCAGGCGAAAAGGTTTTGCCCGTGCCCGCAAAGTCGCACTCAACTGCAAGGATTGTGCTGAACCGACGATTATCAAAGTGACGAACGGCAATTCCGAGGAGGGCGACCAGCTCCGCGAATATCCGTGGACGGGACTTTATTTTAATCTGGGTTTGGAAGATAACGGTTTGCGGATAAACGGAGTGAAGACTGAGGAGAGGGATTGGAAAGAAGATGCGGGACATATTTTTATCAGTCCGGGTCTGCATTTGGGAGTGGATGTCGATTTAGGTTATGTGTTGAACAGATCTGCTTTAAGCGAATTCTATTTTAGAGCCTTTTTAGATTTGAATTTAGGTCTGACGCAGGACTACGACCCGGCTGAAGGTGGTTCTGATTTAGGAGAATTTCTTGCTTGGTTCGGCGGCGGTGTCGGCATTGCTAAAAGGTTTTACACCGATTCTGCCGGATTTTTCATCGCTCCGGCTATTGATGCGGCGTACCACGGCACGCTGAACGACGACTGGGATTTCCAGCGTTTCGTCATTACGCCGCAGCTGCACTTCGGGTTCAGCGCGACACCGAGCTTTGACTTCATCATCAAGGCGGGCTGGAATATCGGATTTCTCACAAAGGCGGAATACGAGGATTCGCGTGATGTTTCAAGCAGATATTCAAGTTTCGTCCACGGTCTTTATGCATCGCTCGACTTCAACTTCCATCTTCCGATAGTGAGCGCGATGGCGAGAATGTATACGCCGTCTTCAAATGTGTGCAGATAATCAGTAGAGCCTGTGGTTTTTTATGTATTCGTAAATTCCTGCCGGAAGCAGGTTCTCGGGATTTTCGCCGTTTTGTATCATCGTTTTTATAGTTGTGCTTGAAATGTCGGGCAGGTAAAAATCTGCGCTGCCGTTTTTGCCTCTGCCGATGACGACTACTTCTCTGCACAATTCTTCTATCTTACCGAAATCCTTCCATTTTTCACGCACATTCCAGTTGTCGGAGCCGATGAGGAGCGAAAAATCGTTCCCGGGGAACCGTTTTTTCAGATATTCAATCAGGTCGACAGTGTAGACAGTTTCAAGCCCGGTTTCCCTTTCGGTTTCGAGGACTCTTGCCCGGTTTCCGAATGGTTCAGCCATGATACGGCACATTTCAAGCCTTGTTTCGAAGTCTGACGGATGAAAGCCGAAAGGATGCGAAAAACTCGGAATTATCCAGACTTCATCGAAACCGTATTTTTCAAGTGCAAGAAAGATGCAGAGCTGGTGCCCGAGGTGCGGCGGATCGAACTTGCCGCCGAAAATAGCAATGTTTTTAAGTGTTTTATCTTTCATTTTTTCCGTAAACTATTTTTCTTACCGCCTCTTTTACTTCGATTTCGACACCGGGATCCCTTAAAATCAGCGTGAGCAGGGGTTTGAGGTCGGGAATTTCGTCTGCAAAGTTTCCGATTGCCGGAACAAAGGCGAGTTTCGATTCCGTTATTTTCCGGTATTTCCCGGCATTTTCCGTTTTAAGAAGCGGAATAATCACGTCTTTTACTGGTTTTCCGTCGGTAAAGCAGATAAGCTGCGAAAAAAGTTCCTTGTGTGCTATCGGAATTTCGTGAAAATCGTAAAAGGCGCTTTCAATAACCGCTTTTCTGATGAAATATGGCGAATTTTTTACAAACAGATTCCTGAAGCCGTTGTCGCGCCGTTTCAGCGAAAGTGCCTCTTTCATTGTCGAAAGTGCACGGAACCTGTCGTGTTCGCGCGGTGAAAGCATGAATATGAGCAGAAAGTTGAATGACGGGTGTATTCCCATCGCGTCGAGAATCTTCTGCGTATATCCGGCACCGTCGATCTGATAGAGAATTATGTGTATCCAGCGCTCGATGTGGTCGCGCGAAACGAAGCTGAGTTCCGGCAGAGTCGAAAGGTAGAACGCCAGAAAATTGCTGTCTGCATGCTCGATGAAACTGTGAATGTCCTTTTCGGCGACTTTTATCAGCTGTTTGTGGATGTTGTCAGAAAATTTCATTTCGAAAAGGCGGTATTTTCTGAAGATGAAGCTGACGAGTTCCATCAGCCTTCCGGTGTCGTTACCTAGAATGTCGGAAAATGTCTCGCGAAGTTCGGTGTTGTTGTAAGTTATTGATTTCGTAAACAAATCATTGATGTTCTGTTTCAGAATCCTGTTGGCATGTTCGAAACAGAAGCCGATTTCCTTGCCGTTTGCCGCAGCACTTTTGAGGAAAATGTAGATCGACGCTATGTCGAACATCCTGTTTGATTCGATAAGATTTTCAATCAGCGCGTTTAAAGCGGGCAGAACATTCTCTTTGTCTTCCGAAGAAGCCAGAAGTTCTTCAAGATGTTCGATGCAGTTTTTAAGCGGTCTGTCTTTGAAAAGATTTCTGCTGCTGTCCATCATCCTTCGAATGTGCCGGAAAAAATTCTGAGCGGAACTCCGGAAATGAAAGTCTGACCTTCATCGTTTATCGTATAGTCAATGTCTCCGCCGGGATATTTGACTGTAAATGTCTGATTTTTTTGAATTTTTCCTATTTTTAAAAGCGTGTTCACTACTGCCGCTCCGCCGGTTCCGCAGGCAAGAGTTCTTCCTGCGCCGCGCTCGAAGACTTCGACTTTCGCACAGTTTTTAACAGGGTCGATACTGGTCACGAGTTCCACATTCGTTTCGTAGCCGAGTTCACGCAGTTTCCAAAGCTCTTCAACGTCAGTATTCGTGCCGTTTCCGGCAATGTAGACCAGATGCGGATTGCCGGTCGAAACGCCTGTTCTGATGAAGTCGCATCCGCCGATTTTCACTGTTTTTGTTTCGTCGATGATTTTTGCCTTTCCGAGCAAGGCACTGATTTTGCAGGAGTTCTCCGCTTTTTCGCAGCGTGCTTCAAGCAGACCGTTTCCGGTTTCGATTTTCAGCGGATTGAAGGAAAAACCGCAGTCGGTGATGAGATAAAGCGCGAAACAGCGTATCCCGTTGCCGCACATTTCGGCTAGTGATCCGTCGCTGTTGAAAATCGTCATTTTCGCATGTGCGTTTTTGTTTTCAGGCTCTGAATGGAGCAGAATTCCGTCCGCACCGATTCCGAATCTGCGGTCGCATAGCCTGACGATGTTTTCTTTAGTCAGTTCTAAGCCGCAAAGATCGCTTTCACGAATGATTACAAAATCGTTGCCTGCTGCGACATATTTGAAGAACTTGAACATTTACGGTTACTTATCCTCGATTGCCTTGCGGCTTTCCTTGAATCTGAAAACGACGAATTTGCTGCCGAAGAAGTTGGTGAACATTCCTGCCGCGATACCGCCGAGGTTTGCAAGATCGGGGGTTATGTTGTTGAAAATGAGCAGAAAAGTATAGAAAGCGTATCTCGGAATGAGCGAGAAAAGGCTGACTGCGAAGAATTTGCCGAAAAGTTTAAGTGATGCCCTGTGATTTTCAGTTTCTTTGCCGAATGTCCAGAAGTGGTTTATGAGGTAATTCTGAATTACGGCCGCAAGATAGCCGAAAACCGGGAGAATGAAAAGAAGAATCGTGTCAACCGTTGTCCTGTCCTTGCCTGCGTTTACATTCAGAAGCCACAGAAAAACGTGATAGATAACGGCGTCGGTGATGACTCCGAGGCTTCCCGTGAAGCAGAAACGCATAAACTGAAATTTTGTCAAAGCGTCAAAAACACCTTTTAAATTCTTAAAAAATTCTTTCATTTGTCTCTCCTTTTCAAAAGATATGCAGACCATTCGTTTTCGTCGGTTTTTGCGACAAGTTCAAAGTCGCCGAGCCCCATCCTTTCCATGAAAACGGGCGATTCGCTCGTCAGAACGCCTGAAAGTATGAGCCATTTTGAAGTGAGGCGTTTGAGGTCGTCCGAAAGAAAGTAGAGGACAGAGGAAATTATGTTTGCAATTACGAGGTCGTATTTTCCCGTAAACTTGTAAAGCGGTTCGCCGCTCAGTTCGATGCCGGAAACATTGTTGAGTCCGATGTTTTCAGCGGCGTTTTCAAGTGCGTCGGGGTCATTGTCTATGGCAGTTGCCCTGATTCCGTTTTTAAGTTTCCCGGCCGCTATCGCAAGTATTCCCGAACCGGTGCCTACATCAAGTAATGTGCCGATTCCATTATCTTTTTTAAGCAGCTCTTCGACGAATCCGAGGGCTAGTTTCGTTGTTTCGTGGTGACCTGTTCCGAAGCCGCGCGCAGGGTTTATGATGATGTCGCCTTCCTCCTTTTTCCACGGCGGAACGACGGTGAGGGAGCCGATTTTGACCGGAACGAAATACTCACGCCAGAGCTCCTTCCAGTCGCCGTCGGAAATCACCGAAACATTGTATTCCTGCAGCTGATTTTTAACGCTTTCGGTCTTCTCGAAATAGAGAATTACTGCGTTTTCCTTTTCCTCGCTTCCCAAAAAACCGTCGATTCCGAGGAATTTGTCGGTCGGACAATCCTTCGGAAGAGCTATCTGATACCACTGATTCATAATATCCTCCGCAAAAAAGCACAAAAGAATAGTCCCGGCAGAGAAAAATGCAATGAAAAATTGAAAATCGGAAAAGTATCCGTTCTGCCGCGAAAAAATGGCCCCTTTATTTGACTGTTAAAAATTTTTAAGTATAGAAAATCAGTTTTTTTGATGTTTGCGGAGATTGAAATGAGAGTTTTTATTGTTTATTCCGTGCTGATTGCTTTTTCGTTCCTTTCCTTAACTCCAGCAGGAGTATCGTTAGCCGAACTTCGTGCCGATGACGATTTGGATCTTGATGAACTGGATTTGAACGAGGATGAAGACGAAGAAGAAGACGAATCTTATAAAAAGAAAGCAAAAAGAAGCAGATCCTCGGAAGACGACGAGGAGGACGAGGAGGAATCTGCAAAAGACGAGGAAAAGGATTCGGAAGATGAAGAAGACGAGGAAGAAGATACTGCTTTTTCCAGAAAGTCGGCTAAATCGGAGGAAGCCGAGGAACCGGAGGAACCAGAGGATGATGCTTATATGCCGACAGGCAAAAAAATAGCCGCTTTCTATTTTTTCGAAGATTCCCATACGCTCAAAAGTGTTTCGCATGTTGCTGCTGAAACGGCAAAACAGCTCGAAGCGTCGGAAGATTACGATTATGTCGGAACTGAGGCTTTGCTGTTTTCCCTTTCATCCTCTTCCGACATGAAAAAGGCAAAAAGGGATTTCAATGAAGGTGTGGCGCTTTATAACGACGACAATCCTGAAGACGCTGTCGATAAATTTAAGTCGGCACTTAAATACATCGAGAACAATATGGATAAGATTCCGGATATGAAGTTTTTGAGCGAAGTTATATTTTATCTCGGAGCAAGTTACAAGCTGAGTGACGAGGATAAAGAGGCTGAATCTTATTTTTCGGACTATATTTCGATAAATCCGGACGCAAAACCGGATGAATCGAAGTTCTCGCGCGAAGTTGTTTCGGCGTTCAACAACGTTAAAAAAAATCATGGCAAGGCTTTCAAGGGTTCGATCAGGGTTTCAAGCAATCCTGACGGCGCGCTTGTTCTGATTGACGGAAAAATTGCAGGAATCACTCCAATTATCCTGCGCGGAATAAACAGCGGGAAACACTATTACCGTATTCATAAGAACGGTTATCGCGATGCAGCCGGAACCGTGGTCGTAAGCGGCGGCAGGACAGCTTCGATAAGCGAAACAGTTACGAAATATTCTCAGGCTGCCCCGATGTTCGAAGCCGAAAGAGAGATGAAATCTGAATTCGGGCAGGTTTCAATGCTGAGCAAATCAATTGAAATTGCTAAGGATTTGGAACTTGACAATATTCTTGTCATCAATGCAAAGCTTGGTGCCGACGAAAGGCTTAACTATACAGGATACATGGTTGATGTGAGAAAGAGGGAATATAAAAAGTCTGAGGCGGTTTTTGATGTTCCGGAAAAGGGATCTGCTGCAAGGTCTGCTTCCTTAAAGGAATTCAACAAGGCTTTGATCGAAGATCCTTATGAATACAAATCTATTTCGGATGCTTTTGCCGCCGAGGTCAGTCTTCTTGTCTCCGACAGTGATAATGCCGATGCGGCGAAAGATAAAAAAAGAGGAAAGCCGGTTTACAAGGAGTGGTGGCTTTGGACCGTAGTCGGTGTTGTTGTTCTTGCCGGAGCCGGTGTCGGAACTTATTTTGCGCTGACTGCAGACAAAAGCGGCAGTGACGGCGGTGACGGGGCAACGTTAAAGATCAATTTTAATAAGTAGGGGGAAGAAATGAGCGAAAAAAATGAAGCAAAACAGATCGAAATCGATACCAGAACACTCGAAAGAAAGCTCAAAAGCGGTGAAATTACTGAAGAAGAATACAAAAAATATCTCGACGGCCTTGAAGAATGCTCTGATTACGACACAATTGACGAAAACGCTCTCATCAAAGAAGCCGGCATAAAAAGAAACTACTAGGTGAAAAATGGATAAAGAAACGAATTCCGAACTTTCGTCAATAGTCAGTCCGTCGTTTGAAAGCCTTGTTTCATCTGTTTATTCGGCTGTTCTCCTGAATCTTGGCGAAATCAAAGTCAAAGGCGTCGGCGGAATGAACGAAAATATCGAAATTGCCAAGTTCAACATCGGACTTCTCAAAATGCTTGAAGAAAAAACGAAGGGAAACCTTACCGACGAGGAGAATTCCTATCTTCAGGGCGTAATTTTAAATTCTGTGGAAAAACTGCGTGAACATTCGCTCTGACAGGCTTTCGCAAGTTATCGAAATAGCTGAAAAAGCCGGCATTATAGCAAAAAGGTTTTTTTGTTCCCACGAGCTTAAAAAATCGTTCAAATCTAAGTGTGATTTGGTTTCTGAAGCTGACCTGACTATCGAGAAAATGCTTATTGAATCGCTAAAAACTGTAGATGATATTGAGTTTTTAAGCGAAGAGTTCAATCCGGGGACCAGTCTTGCCGCACCCTGCTGGATAGTGGATCCGATTGACGGAACGACGAATTTCGTTGCCGGAATAGCCCCTTTTGCAATTTCAATCGCCCGTTACGACGGATGCGGCGTAGATCTGGCGGTCTGTTTTCTTCCCGTGACAAATGAAATGTTTTCAGCTGAAAAGGGCAGGGGGGCCTTTTTGAACGGTGAAAGAATTTCGGTAAACCGGGATGATGACCCGATAAACTGCGTCGGTGCAACTGGTTTTGCCGACATAACCCAGCACGGCGGCACAGGAACCTTGCCTGTTTTCTGCAGCATGGTCCAGAAAACCCGTGCAATGAGAAGACTGGGCTCCGCCGTGACCGATCTGGTCTATACTGCGTGCGGCAAATTTGCCTTTTTTTATGAAGCAGGCCTCTCTCCGTGGGATGTCGCTGCCGGCTCTTTGATTGTAAAGGAGGCCGGCGGAATCGTTACCGACTTTTCAGGCGGAAACGACTATATTCTGGGAAAAACGATCATAGCTTCAAATCCCGCAATGCATGATTTCGTAAAAACCGAAATAGCAGATTCGCTTCAGCGGACAAAAATATGAGAAACGGTCTTTTCTTACTTTTAGTGCTGATTTTATTGGTGTTTTCCGCAGGATGCGAGGCTTCGCTTCCTGATCTGCCCGAAATGGAAGAATCGATGGATGTCGATATTTTTGAAATCGGAGACGAAGATGAAGTCAAAGATGCGGAGGCAAATCAGGATGAAGACGCCGTCGAAGATGAAGATTCGGCGGAACCTCAAATAAAGGCCTCTCACGTTATTGTGGCTGAGGTCGGCGGATACGATGTGCCGATGAGCGGGAAAGTTTTTTATGCCGAGAACGAAAATCTTAATGATTTCAGGGAAGTTCCGGTAGAAAACGGTATGGGAAGTCCGACCGGCGCAGATCTCAACCTTGCAGTGTGGCAGGGTGGTTTCGTTTCTATCGGAAGGCATGATTCGTCGTCTCTTTATTTTTTCGGCAACGATTTTGAATTCAATAAGGAAATCAAAATAAAATCAGATATTTACATAAACATGCAGGATGTCGTATACAATTCCTTCAAGGATGAGTTCATAATTTCGGCGCTTAGTTCGAATAAACTGATTCTTTTGAAAAATGATTTTGTTAACGCCGATATTTCCGAGCTTGAACTCAGCAAGAATGAACTTGCAAGCCCTGCGAAAATGCGGATTATAGGCGGCAGACTTTTTGTCGCGCTGCAGAATCTGGATGAACGCAATTTGCCGGACAAAGGTGAAGTTGCTGTCGTAAACCTTGAAGATTATTCGGTAAAACTGGTAAGTCTTCCTAAAAAGAATCCTACAGGAAAGATAGAGTACAATGCAGCTTTTGATACAAAACATATTTATTTCGTTGCGACCGGCGAATGGCAGAAACGGGACGGCGCACTTCTTCAAATGGATTTGGAAACATATGAAACGAAGGTGGTTTTGAGTGAATCCGAAGAAGAAAACAACATCCTTGACGGTGATTTCGTCGACGTGACGATAGCCGATAACGGCGAATTTTACATCATTTTTTCGAACAATTCGTCAAAATGGGAGAATAATCTGCTTAAATATCTTCCGGGTGACGGCATAGTTTCAAAAATCGACTCGAATATAAACGCTTTTGCTGCGAATCCGATAGATTTCAGTCCGATGACCGGAAGAATTTATTATTTTGTCGATATCGGATCTGATACGTATTTGAAATGTTTTGATACAAAAACTGCTGAATCTGAAACGGTTCTTCTGGATTCCGGACCTGCGGCTCTGCGGGTAAAACTTGAAATTGAGTGAAAAGTTTTACATCAATTTAATAAAATTTGACATTTTTATATTATTTTAATACCTTTCACGCCAAGTTCATTCGGCGGTTGTTCGAATGTTTATATATATTTTTCCCGGAGGAGCCGTAAGGTTTTTATATAATTGGAAAAATCTGATTTGCGCAGAAATGTTCTGTCACTCAGGAAAAAGCTGGGTGCTGCAGAACTTGAAATATCAAGTAAAAAAATCGTGAACAGCTTGATTTCATTGGATGTTTTCAAGAGATCAAACGTCGTTGCACTCTATGTTCCGATAAAAAACGAAGTCGATCTTATGAGCCTTTTCCCGGAAAAAGGAAAGCGTTTCGTTTTTCCGCGGGTCGAAAACGGAACGAAAAAGCTCTCTTTTTACGAAGCTTCATCTTCAGACGACTTTGAAAAAGGAAGTTTCAACATTCCTGAACCTAAAACGACTCTCAACAAGGTTGACGTTGAAAATATTGATCTTTTTCTTGTTCCCGGTGTCGCTTTTTCGGAAAAATGCGAAAGAATCGGTTACGGCGGCGGTTTTTACGACGCCACGCTTAAATATAAAAGCAAAAATGCACGGACTCTTGGTGTCGCTTTTGATTTTCAGATCGTGGATTCTGGCTTTTCGGAGCCTTTTGACGAACGGCTTGACGCAGTTGCGACGGATGAGAGGATTATTATAAACAGTTAAACAAGGAGAACAAAATGCTTAATTCAATAATTTTTCTTATTATTGGAATTTTGCTCGGTGCCGCACTTTGGGCGATGTCAAGATCGCTAGTTTTCAAAGAGAAAATGGAAAAAGCCCAGAAAGAACTCAGCAACGCGAAAGATGATGCCGCAAAGGTTGTGAAGGAAGCGGAAATCAAAGCTCAGGAGATCATTCTCGAAGGCAAAAAAGAGACTGAAAATTCAAAGAACGAACTTCTGAAGGAGTTCAAGGAACGCGAAAAAAGGCTCAACAAGCGCGAAGAACAGCTTACACAGCGCGACGAACTCAACATCGTCAAGGAGAAGGAACTGAAAGCTATCGAGAAAAAGCAGAAGGATGACGAGATTTTCCTCGACAACCAGCGCGTCCAGCTTGACGAAAAACTTGCCGAAGCCAACAGCGAGCTTGAAAGAATCGCAGGAATGACTCAGGAAGAGGCGAAGGAAGTACTGATTCAGAAAATCGAAGACGAAGCGAAACACGATGCCGCGAAAAAGATCAAAGCCATTGAAGACGCGATGGTCGAAGACGCCGAAAAGAAGAGCAAGGAGATTCTTTCGACCGCCATCCAGCGCTATGCAGGCGAATATGTCGTTGAAAATACCGTCACGACAGTCAGCCTTCCGAATGACGAGATGAAAGGCAGAATCATCGGCCGCGAAGGAAGAAACATCCGCGCCATTGAGTCGATTACCGGCGTTGATCTCATCATTGACGATACTCCCGAAGCAGTCGTAATCAGCAATTTCAACCCGATAAGAAGGCAGATTGCCTCTCTTACGCTTCAGAAACTCATCGCCGACGGCAGAATCCATCCCGGCAGAATCGAAGAAGTTTTCGATGCCTGCACGAAAGAGGTCTGGAAAGCGATCAAAGAGGCCGGCGATCAGGCTGTTTTCGACCTCGGAATCCACAAACTCCATCCCGAACTCGTTCTTCTTGTCGGTCGTCTGAGATACAGAACAAGCTACGGTCAGAACGTCTGGAAACACTCCGTTGAGGCAGCTTTCCTTGCAGGTGAGATCGCGGCTGAGCTCGGTTGCAGCGCAAACAGCATCAAAAACGCGAAACGTGCCGGACTTCTTCACGATATAGGCAAGGCTGTTGACCACGAAATCGAGGGAAGCCATGCTTCAATAGGCGCGAAACTTGCAGAAAAATACGGCGAGCAGCACAGAATCGTCGCTGCGATCGCGGCTCACCACGGCGAAGTCAAGCCCGAAACAGTTCTCGACTTCATCGTTTCAGCGGCCGACGCCCTGAGCGGCGCAAGGCCCGGCGCAAGAAGAGAAATGGCCGAGGCTTACGTCCAGAGACTTACCGACCTTGAAAATATTGCGAACTCCTTCAACGGCGTTGACAAATCGTTCGCGATCCAGGCAGGAAGAGAACTCCGCGTCATGGTTGACACCGCGAAAGTCAACGATGAAGACGCTTACACGCTGGCAAACGACATCGCGAAGAAAATCGAAACCGACCTTTCATATCCGGGTCAGATAAAAGTCATCGTTATCAGAGAAACAAGAGTTATAGCTACCGCGCAGTAAAATGACTTTCAGAATCCTCGCTTTAGGCGACATCGTCGGCAGACACGCAAGGAATTTCGTTAAAGAGCAGCTTCCTAAAATTATTGAAGAAAATTCAGTGGATTTCGTCATTGCAAACGGCGAAAACACCTCCGGCGGAATGGGACTTCTTGAAAAGCATGCGACTCTTCTGCATTCTTGCGGAGTAGACGTCATCACTTCGGGAAACCACATCTGGAACAGAAACGAGATCTATTCATTCATCGACAGAATGCCTTACGTTCTGCGCCCGGCAAACTATCCTGACGATCTTCCGGGAAAAGGTTCAGTCGTCGTAACACACGAAAAAACGGGGATGAAAGTCGGCGTTCTCAATCTTTTGGGAACGGTTTTCATGCCGCCGATAGACTCTCCTTTCAAAAAAGCGCTGACCGAAATCGAAAAACTGCGTTCGGACGGTGCAGACATAATAGTTCTCGACTTTCACGCCGAAGCAACTGCCGAAAAAGAGGCTTTCGGTTTCTATCTTTCCGATAAAATCGAACTTTTCTTCGGTACCCACACCCACGTCCAGACTTCCGACGAGAAAATAATCAGCGAAAAAATGGGCTACATCACCGATCTCGGCCGCTGCGGTTCATTCTTCTCAGTCATCGGTTTCAACGAAAAAGAGAGCATCACAGGCTATCTCTCGAACATCCCTCAGCATTTCGTTCCGGCGAAAAACGATATCAGAATCGAAGGGATCGTTGCCGATTTCGAACTGAATCCGAGCCGCTGCGTCGGCATAAAAAGGATAAGAGTCTGAATTTATTGCCTTAATTGGGTAACAGGAATACGGCGCATTCCGCGCCGACTTATTCTAATTCATCCAGTTTTTGACGTCGTTGAAGAATTTTTCAGGCTGATTTACCGAAACGCTGTGGGAGCTTTCGGGATAGAACGGGAAGGTTACGGTCGCAGACTGCCCGTCCTTGAAATGAACGGTGAACGATTCTTCACCGGTCTCAACGCTTGAAACGCTGTTGAACTTTTTAGCAGCTTCGGGAGTTGCTTCCGCATAAAGAATAATGTCTTCTTCCGCCTTGGTGATGAAAGTTTTTGCGGTTCTTATGTTTTCGAGGAACATTTCGCCGTTGACATCATCGTAAGGATCGACTGAAGCATTGTAAAATGTTGAAAGTACAGTGTCGTTGGTATCGACATAGTATTCATCGTAACTCGGAAGAGTACCGAAAACGCTCTCCAGGTCGCCGCTTGAAAGCGGATGCACGTTGCGCTGCTCAATGCGTGCATTCAAAATGATCTTTATGCTTTCGGGAACATTTTCGAGTTTGTCCAAGTCTGCAATGTTTCTGGAATATCCGTTTCCGCTCGCGTATCTGAAAGCACCGGTTCTGTTTGCCGCGTAAAGGGCGTCGATTTTGGCCGGATCATTCATTATGAACTGTTTGAACATCGTGAACTGAAGCATTTTCGCGATTCCGTAGTCGGTGTAGTCGAAAAGCCAGTTGTATTCTCTGCGGTAGGAATAGATGTCGCGTCCGGCGTTTCGTACGTAATTTACCGCTCTGTTGTATTTGTCGCAGTTCCACGAAGAACCGCAGGGCGTATATTTTTTGCCTGTTTCCTGCTGAATTTCATAAAGCGGGCTGCCGCTTTTTTCAAGGACTTCACCGACTGCATCAAGCTGCTGCTGCCCCATGGCGAGCGGCTGGATCATGATCTGTCTGCCGAACTGTTTTGCAACCGCTTCTTTCGATGGCATTCCGCTGACCGACTGATCGATTCCCTGAAAGTGGGCGGCAATCTCGTTGAAAAGCGCCTGATCGTAGAAAACCCTGTTTTTCTGAGCATAGTCGGCTACATTAAGCAGAATGTTGAGCACCGCAGTCGTTCTTGTTCCGCCGTAGCTCTCGCCTGCAAGGATAACAGGATTCGACTTTATCTGCGGATGGGCTTCCAGAAAGCGGAGAATTACGCGGATGAAGTCCGCCGCATCTACGAAAACGTTGAAATTCGCGGTCGAGAAATAGTTGGAACGGGCACTTCTGTTGGAAGGATTGTCAACTATGCCGTAGGAAAATCCCGTTTGTCTCGCATCGATGTAAAGAAGGTTGCCGAGCTTGTTCCAGTTCCACTGGTTGTCAGCAACACCTTCACCGGCGAATGCCTGATCCGCCGTTTTTTTGGAAGTGTTGTAAAGAAAAATAAGCGAAGAAGAGGAACCTGGACCGCCGTTGTACAGAACGAAAAGCGGTTTACTCTCAGGATTTTCGTCCGCAGGCTGGAAGTCGTACCACATTTTAGCCCGGCCGCTGTTTGTGCTGCTGTTGCTGAGAGTATAGCTGTTTTCCTCCAGATCGATGAAACCCGATTCATAGTCGAGACCTTCGACAATAACGACGGGATCGTCATCCGGTGCGGTATCAGCGTCATTGTTGTTGTCGTCAATCTCTTCCGAATCATTGTCATGTGTCTGAGTGTCAGACGTGTCGTCATCAGTTTTAGCATCTTCATCATTTGAATCGGCATCATCGGCAGGATCAGATGAATCTCCGTCGTTTATTACAGTGTCGGTAAAATCATCGTCACTGTGCGTTTTGTCGTCATCACTCTGCGTGGTCGTGTCAGTTTCGTCAGAATCATCAATGAAATCAGCATCTTCATTCGTGCTGCCATGATTGACCATTTTTGAACCGTTATCACATGAAACAAGGAAAAATGCACATGAAAAAGCTAAGACGACAAAAAATTTCTTCATTTTTATCTCCTGAAAAAAACTACATACTCACAAATCTGAATTAGCAGAAAACGGGAGATTTTAAGTGCTTTTGGGAAAAGGGCAAGATTTTAGCTGATAATATGTAGGCTTTGATTCCTACTTTTCCGGTTTCATCGTCGGGAAAAGAATGACGTCGCGGATGCTCGGCGAATTGGTCAAAAGCATGACAAGTCTGTCGATGCCGATTCCCTGTCCTGCTGCCGGCGGCATTCCGTATTCAAGAGCGCGGATGTAGTCGCTGTCCATGTCGATCGTTTCGTCGTCGCCTGCTTTCTTAGCTTCGACCTGAGCTGCGAATGAGTCATACTGCTGTTTCGGGTCGTTGAGTTCGCTGAACGCGTTGGAAAGCTCTCTTCCTGCTACGAAAAGTTCGAATCTGTCGGTGTATTCCTGATTTTCGTCGTTTCTGCGGGCGAGCGGGCTCACTTCGGTCGGATATTTCGTGATGAAAGTGGGCTGAATGAGGTTTCCTTCGACGAAATTGTCAAAGAATTCCATGATGATTTTGTAGCGTGACATTCCTTCAAGCGCTGCCTTGTCGAGACCGTTTTTAACGCCGATCTCAATGAGTTTTTCTCTGTCTTTGAGATCTTCTTCGGTGCAGACGCCTGATTTTACTATACTTTCTTCGACCGTCATTCTGTTCCACGGAGCTTTGAAATCGATCTTCATGCCGTCGTATTCGACTTCTGTCGTTCCGTTTATCTCGACGCAGAGCCTGCTTATCATCTCCTGGGTGAAGCGGATCTGGTCTTCGTAAGTCGCATACGGCCAGTAGAACTCCATCATCGTGAATTCGGGATTGTGCTTGAGGTCCATTCCCTCATTCCTGAAGCTGCGGTTGATCTCGTAAACTTTTCCCAATCCGCCGACAAGAAGCCTTTTGAGGTAGCACTCGGGAGCTATTCTCATGTAAAGCGGGATGTCGAGCGCGTTGTGGTGGGTGATGAAAGGTTTTGCAGCAGCGCCGCTTACCAAGGGGTGCATCATCGGAGTCTCGACTTCCATGAAACCCGCGTTGTTCATGTAGTTTCTGATGAAATTGATGATTTTCACTCTCTTTTTGAAAGTCTCTCTGACATCGTCATTCATAATGAGGTCAAGGTAACGCTGCCTGTAGCGGAGCTCTTTATCGGTAAGTCCGTGAAATTTCTCGGGAAGCGGTCTGATATTTTTTGTGAGGAGCTCAGTTTTGTGAGCCAAGATCGAGTATTCGCCTGTTCTCGTAACGAAAACTTCGCCTTTTACCCAGACTATATCGCCGACATCGAACGCCTTTTTGAATTTCGCGAAGTCTTCACCAAGAAAATCTTTCGCAAAAAGTATCTGTATCGAACCTGTCTCGTCCTTGAGGTTTGCAAAAGCAAGTTTTCCCATGATGCGCAGGAACATGATCCTGCCTGCAACTGCGAATTCAAGCGGCTTTCCGGTCTGCTCAAGCTCTTCTTTGGTCTGTGTCTTGCAGTATTCGATTACCTTTTCAACAGTGGAATCGGGAGCGAAAGTGTTCGCATAAGGATGGATCCCTTCAGCTCTCAGTGTATTTACTTTCTCTTTTTTGCGGGCGATGATCTCGTTTTCGTCCATCTGCGGAACCGTTTTCTGTTCCTGTGCTTTGTTTTCAGCCATTTTTTCCTCCATTAAGCCTCTGCTCTTCAAAAGCCGCGGCATTTTAAGGATTTTTAGAAAAAATGCAAGAGTTCAGGCTATCAGTTTTCGAGTTAAATTCGTGGGTTTTCAAAGTTTTTTCAGAGCTTCACCAATACTGATTGCCGGAATTTTAGAGTTTTTGAAATCTTTGAGATTTTCGGTAACGATGTAATCAAGATCAGCATTCTCAGCACATTTCATCTGTAATCCGTCTTCGAGATCGAAAAATGCCGGATCGTTAAGAACTTCAAAAAAATCTTCCTGATCTTCAGCAATTACTTGAAAGTTTGAAACTATCAAAAGTAAAAACTCTCTTCTGTCTGCAACCGAAAAAAACTTTCTCGTGATATAAAAAATATCTGTCAGCGAGTGTGCGGAAACAAAACCGTTAAGTTTTTTGGCAAGACACTTTTTTACAAGCAGCGAAGCTTTCTCGTGAAACGGATTATTCGGCGTGAGATAATAAAGAATAATATTCGTATCAACAAAGATATTCTTCATACCCCATACCTCTCGTCAAGGTATTCAAGATATTCCTGCCGTGCATCGATCTGTTTGTCACTTTTGATGCAACCATTGAATTTTTCGAACAACCTCATCGTTTCTTCTTTAGACATTCCGCCTTTTTCTTCATGCTTGTTTTCATTCATGTTTCCGAGCGAAACAACTAAATTGTAGATTATCGTCTGCTGCTCTGTAGTTAGTGCACTCAACGCTTTTTCGAAAACCTCGAAGCTCATTTTCACCTCCATTCCGTAAAAACCAGTATATTATAGTCAAATTTTGGAAAAATGCGAGAGGAAATTATAGAAATTGATGATGCGAATTTACCACAGCACTGCGATGAGTCCGGTGAACATCGAATTTTATTCAGCGTTTCTGACGCAACGATAATAGAACTTAATATTTATTACTGAAATTACATTATTGATGTCTGTTATCTGACCTTTACTGAAGTCCACGACATAATTATGTTCATTATCAGGTTGTTTGGAAATTGAATAAAGCCACTTGTTGTCTCCCAGTTTACTGTATTTACCATTAAGATCTTGATCGCAACCATTACAACTCTCATCTCTGCATTCATCCCAAGACAAACACTCGTTGTTAACACCGCAGGTCCCGCCTGTTTTGGTACTGTCACAATTTTGAATCAATGTTCTAAGTTCACCAATTGTCGGCAATCTCCAATCATTGAAACCCCCATCAGTCACTGTGCTACATGCTGAAGTCTCATTAAAAACTGTCGACTTTTCCTGAAAAGACGACCACATTAACGGATCGTTATCCATATTATAAAGACAGGCTGAATTATTGCTCCAGACATAATTTTCTTCACATTTAAACCGACATTGATTGGTGCTTGGATCTTCATTGTATGAACCTTCATTTAGCGGAATCCAAGTACTGAGATAGTCATCCCATTTCTGAATTATTTCAGAAACACTGTTCCACTCTGCGTTGTTTGGTAAACCAACACATGCAACAGTTTGAGTTTGAACTGTTCCGCAATTATTGCCGTTCCAATAGTAATCCTGATTACATTCACATCGATAGGTATTGCCAAAAACAATACAAATTTCAGGCGAATTTGTGATATTAAGACAAGGGTTCGGTTCGCATGGATTTGGCAATTCTGTATCCGCGTCATTGTCTGGAATTGAATCACTCGAATCGTTGTCAGAATCTGTTACATTTTCATCATCACCGGAATCAGACAAATCCGCATCATTAATAGAATCATCATCGGATGTTGAGTCAGAAACGTCACTGTCAGAATCTTCTCCTGTGTTGCTTGTGTCTTTTATACAGATATTGTTTTCAATATCGCAAATCAAACCTTGGTTACAAGTTTCGTTAGGGTAACATTCGCCATAAAGTTCACCTTGTTTTCTGCCTTGATCGGCATCCGAATCATCCTGCGAATTGTTGGAATCATTGCTCGAATCAGTTGTGTCGTAATCATCGCTGGAATCGCCGCTGTCCGGCATCGTGTCAGAATCTTCAACTGTACCGGTATCTGTTTTATCACCATCATTCTCTTCAAAACCCGTGTCGCCACTTGGTTCTGTGCTATCAGTGTCTTCCTCAGTCACAGTTTCACCGGAATCAGGCTTGTCGTTGTTATCGTTTTTCGAACTATTGCCACAGCTGACGAGAACGAAAAGCAAAAAAATGACAAAAATCAGACAGAATTGTTTCATGGTTTCACCTCAAAAAAGTTGACGAAATATTTTGCCAAAAAATCATAACAATTTTACCAACATATCCATCTCCCGACTACGAAAAACGCAGGATTCTGAAAGTATTTTAGCGTCATAATTACTAATAGTCAATATTCACTTTATCAATAGTCAAAAATTATTTTTCCGTATGTGCTATATTTAAAAAAGGAGGTATTGAGTATGGATGAAAAAACACTTGGCAAACGGGTGAAAGCATTAAGGCGTAAAGCCGGAATAACACAGCTTGACCTCGCATGCCGGGTAAATATCAGCGAAAGCTATATCGCGTTGATAGAAGCAGACAAACGAAAACCGGGAATGGATATAATCTCTACTTTGGCAAACGAATTTCATGTCTCCGTTGACTATCTCTTAAGCGGCAAAATTTCAGAAGAAGATAATCTCATGCTCAAGGAATGGACATCTCTTATAAAGGAAAGACCTCAAAAAGATATCGAAAGCGCACTTAAAATCGTCCGCACTTTTTTTGAATGTGTGGATAGCAAAAAATAATTTTCAGAAATTTTCAATTTGGCAAAAAATACAAACTCGAACAAAAACTGCGGAATCCGCAAAAATAATTCGAGTTTGATTTTTTTGTTGGAATCTATTTTCTAAATAAATCTGAATGAGTTCCAGTGTCAACAAGCGTGAGAGTCAATATCTCTTCCTG
>JAGCXM010000006.1 GCA_017961325.1 bacterium
ACATAATAGCCGGCAAAGTTGCCAACGACGATGTTTTCAAAACAGTAAACATGTATTTTCAAGGATTTTGGGACAAGCCGCGGGCTCTGGAGGAACTCAGATACAGTAAGGCAAACGACCAGATCTGCATCGTAAATGCGGATGTTCTTGCCGAAATCCTGAAATTCAAAAATTTTTACAAGGTAATTTCCAATGGTTGATCAGGAAAAACTCGCCAAATTCTATAAACAGGAACTTGAAACAAAAATCATCGGTTATCTCGCCGAAAAACTCGGAATCGACTTGCGCAAAGCGATGGATCTTTACTACACAAGCAAACTCAGCACCCAGATAGAACAAGGTTTATACGGGATCGAAAATCTGGATTACAAAAATCTTGCCGAAGATCTGATTGAAAACGAGATCAACAAATCCGATAAAATTCAGAAGTAGGCTATTTTATTGGAAATAAATAACGATTTTTTTTAGTTTATTTATTAGATGATTCTCTTTTCTATCAGATACTTTTCGTAATCTTCATCGGACAGAACCTTATCATAATCATCTTTACTTTTCACTCTTTTGAGACTCAGATCTTCCTGCAAGTTAGATAGAAAAGTACGAAAATCTTCTGATTCTTCTGCAAGTCTGTCAAGTGTATCCCAATCAATATTTTCATTGAATCTAGCGGGACAGACTATTTCAGAATTGTTTATATCTTCAGGATTTAATTTTATGACACCTATTCCAAAAGCATTTGAAAGTCTTTGCAATTCATTCTTAAGATCTTCGTCAATATCTAAACAAACCAAATATCCTTCATTTGCCCAACTCGAGTTAGAAACTGCTTGGAAAAAATATTGTCTCAAACAGCCAAAGTCCAAAAGCTTTTTCATTTCAAAAGAAAACAATTTTATTCGAGCAGCATTCATATATGTTTGAAGCCCCGTTGTTTCTTTTCTATAATCGTCAAATGAAAAATGGACTCCAACTAAATCAGGATGAAGCCATTGATTCTCACCTTTTTGTTTCCGAGTAGATTTTTCGTGATAAATAGTTTTTGTATAGCAGCCAAAATGAGAATTTTCTTTAGCATATTTTACAAGAAGAGGATGCAAAGCTCTTTCATTAAAACCAGCATCTTTTTTTTCTGCTTCTTTGTCATCTTTTTCTACTATTTTTTCAATAATATCGGATTGTGTCTTTTGAGTATTTTGATTCCATAAATCTCTAAGAAAAAACCTTGCAGGTCTTTTTGATACCTGAACAAACATGCTGGAATCACCATTTTCTTTAATATCCGTATACAATTTTGCCCCAACAGTTTGAGATGGCGTTTTGCCAAAACTTCTTAATTTCTTGTCAAAATTCATTTCAACTGCTTTTTTCCAGATTTCATCAGCAGACATTGGAATTTTAGCATGTTTAAAAACATCAATTATCAAATCATAAAAAGCGTACATTTTCTTTTCCATTTTATCTCCTCACCTAAATATTCTTAACAGCCTGTTGATTTACATTCTTTACCATTCAACTTCAGATTCAGAGAGACATTCTTCAAGCGGTGTTGCTTTTCCCTGAAGTAGAGACTCTGTCATTCCCGGAACGGAATTTAAATATATTGTATCTTGATCCATCGCTTTCATAATGACCTTCCAAACAAATCTTAGGCAGATGTTATATTGTAAGTCCGTAAAAAAAGCAAGATGTTTTATCCCTCTACAAAAATTTGTATTTTCCCTTTCCCTGCCCTGAAACCGGGGCAATCAGCTGCAATTCATCATGAAGCCGCCTGATATAAGTTGTTGCGGTAACTTCCGAACAGTGAAGGACTTGAACAATCTGGGAATTGCCGAAAATCTCCGTTCCAAAGCTGTCATAAATCAAAACCATATTCCGTTTTATCTTTTCCGCGTATCCGGAACGGGCGATCCGATCCTTGACTTCTTTGGTTTCGCCTTCAATCCAAAGTTTTTTCTTTGCTTTAATGCCAATAAAATTTAAAAAGCCGAGATTGTTTTGTGCGCTTTAACTAAGATTCATATTAAAATTTGCCTTTCCAGGCACTCTTTCTATATTTTCCTGTTTTTATTGTTTTTAACTGAAACGGGGGACACATGAACGAGATCTTTTCTCTCTTCAACGACAAGTGGGCGCTTCTCAGCGCGGGAACGAAGGATAAGCACAATTCCATGACCATAAGCTGGGGCGGCATGGGAACGTTTTGGAACAAACCGGTCGTCACGGTCTATGTCAGACCGAACAGGCACACATACAGTTTTATGAATGAAAACGACTACTTCACGGTCAGTTTCTATCCTGAGGAATACAGAAATGCGCTCACGCTGATGGGAAGCAAGTCAGGTCGCGACATCGACAAAGACGTGGCGAGCGGACTCACAGTGAAAGACCTCGGAAAAGCGGTCAGCTACGAAGAAGCCGAAGTCACCCTTCTCTGCAAAAAAATCTATTTTCAGGATATGAACAAAGAAAATATGCCCAAAGAGGCGAAAGATTTTTACGGCGACGAAGCACCACACAGGATCTTCATCGGTGAAGTCGTTGAAACAATAAGACGATAATATCTTAAAGAAATCAGGAAGTTACTTAACCAGTTCAATTTCCTCGCCTTCTCCGATCACAAGGCGGTTCGGGGAATCAAACTGCTCAGCTCTCTCACGGTCGAAATACTTGCCGTCTTTAGCCGCGATCACATGATACGGGATATCGTGCTTGGCACCGACAAGTTTCGCGCACTCAGCCGCTTCTGGAAGATCCATGTTGTAAACGCCGTCGCAGCAGTAGAAAGCGTAATCAAGCTTCTTTTCAGCAAGAGCGGGCATCTGCTGAGTTTTGCTCGTATCGCCCGAAACATAGACGGTTACGCCGTCTGAAAGCGTCAGAATATAGCCGACACATTCCTTAACGTCGTGATTTTTGTTGTATCCCGCCTCAACTGCCTCGATCTTGACATAACCGAGATCGAAACTCTGGTGCTTTCCGTCAGCGAGAGCCTCTTTCCATGTGATTATCCTGAAGCCGCTGTTGCGGTTTTTCACCATGTCCGGATTGTTGTGGTCGTGATGGGCATGAGTGATTAAAACCAAATCAGCCGCTTTATTATAACCTTCTCCTACGAAAGGATCGATGTAGATCACCTTTCCTTCCGCCGTTGTGATGCGCAAACTTGCGTGTCCCATGTAAAGAAGTTTCGCCTTGGCGGTTTCTGCAGGCTTGGTTTCAGCCGTTTCAGCCACAGGAGACGGATTCTGCTCACCCTTCTGTTCGTTTTTCTCGGTCTGGTTTGACGCCGTTCCAGTGCAGGCAGCGAGAATAAAAGCCAAAAATGCTGACATAATAATTTCTACAATCCTCTTCATCTGTTTCTCCGTTTTAATTCTAATTTTCCTTCCCTATCTTCTCTGTTGCCTTGGAGTAAAGAAGAAGGACGATGAAGATTAAAGTCGAATATGCCGCAGCGTAGCCGTAGCGTTCCTGACGCTGGAATGCCCACTTGTAGGCTTCGCTTATGAGAATTTCGGTCGCACCGTCAGGTTCGCCGCCCGAAACGAGGTATATGATGTTGAACATGTTGAACGTCCAGACGCTGCCCAAAATAACAGCAGGAAGGAGCGCCGGTTTGAGAAGCGGCAGGATAACGTGTCTGAACCGTTGTATTCCGTTGGCTCCGTCAACGCTTGCAGCATCTTCAAGTTCGCGCGGGATCGCCTGCAGTGCGCCGAGAGCCGTGACCATCATGAACGGGAATCCGAGCCACGTATTTGTCGTGACATTTGCCGCGAACGAAGTCCAGAAGCCGCTGAACCAGCTGACAGGTTCAAGCCCTACAGCCTGCAGAATGCCATTTATCGCGCCGAACTGTCTGTTGAACATTCCTTTCCAGATAAGTGCCGTGATATAGTTCGGAACAGCCCACGGGATTATGAGAAGCATTCTGTAGACGCCTTTGAGCTTGAGCCACGGTTCACGCAGCATCAGAGCGAGCGCGAGACCGATCGAAACATGCAGGAAAACGTTCACAGCCGTCCACAAAATCGTGACTGCGAGGGTGAAATAGAAGGAAAGCGGATCGGTTATCGGGAAATCCTGCGAAAGAAGGATCGATATGAAGTTTGTGAAGCCGACGAACTCGTATTCTCCGCTTTTGTGAGCGAAAAATGCTACCGCAGTTCCGACCGCAAACGGCACGAAAACAAGGACGAGCATAGAAAACATAGCCGGGAAAAGATAGATGTAAGGTGTCGGCGACGAAGCCAGCTTCTCGAAAAATTTATATTTTTTTATCTGTCTGACCGTGAAAACAAGCCCGACTAAAGCCGCAACAATGAGAATTATAACGAAAACCACCGGACTCTGCGCCGCCGGACGGGGTTTTGCGAAGATTCTGAACTGCTGCTGCGCTCCTTCGAGAGCGTTTTCAGCCGTATCTGCACCTCTCAGAACCTTGCGGAGCGCACCTGCAAGAGGCTCCCAGACCATTCTCATTCCGGGATTGTTGCTCATCGGAACGGCGACTTCGGCCTGTTTTTTGAAAACGTTGAGAAGCGGATCGTTCGCGACTTCCTCGTCTTCATAGACTGAAACCGTTGCGACCGACTGTCTGCCTGTTATTGCGCGGACTTTTGCCGCATCACGCGAAAGCAGGAATTTTCCGAATTCCGCCGCACCGGTTTTATCGGTCGTTTCGTGGTTTGAAATGAGGTATGCTTCGACCGTAAGAAACGGTTTCATAACTTCGCCTGTAGACGTTACTTTCGGAAGAACCGCCGCCGAAAAAGGAACGTTTTTGTCGATCTCGCCAAGAAACCACGGGCCGTTGATAACGAAAGCCGAATTTCCTTCATTGAACATCTGCGTGACAAGCGCGGCAGTAGCTTCCTGCGGAGTGACCTTTGAGCCTTTGACTAAATCATTAATAAATTCAAGTGCTTTCACATTTCCTTTGTCGTTGAGGCATGCAAGGCCGTCTTCGCGCTCCGAGCCGTTTTCAAAGCAGAATCTGCCGCCGAAACCGTAGATGAAAGAAGCCGCGAAATAAGCCGAAGTCGCTTCGAAAGCAAGTCCGTATTTTCCGTTTTTCGCATCGGTCAGCTTTTTCGCAGCCTCAAGAAGCTCGTCAGTCGTTTCAGGCACTTTTTCAACCATATCGGTGCGGTAGAACAGAACTGCGCTTTTGAATGAAAGCGGAAATCCCCAGTATTTTCCGTTATATTTCAGAGCATCTATAGTTGACGGAATGATGTCGTTTTTCACTTCGTCGCTCAAAAATCCGGAAATGTCTGAAATTATTCCGCTTTCTGCCCAGTCACCGACACGTTCATGAGCGAAAATGAATGCGTCCGGACCGTTTCCGCGCGGGATAGCACTCGTCAGCTTGTTTGCAAAGGCGTCATACGGAACATTAAGAAGGTCTACTTTGTATTCAGACTGCAGCTCATTGAATTCGCTGCGCAGTTTTTCAAGGGCTGTCTGCTCGTCGCCGCGGTATGAATGCCAGATCGTTACGGTCTTTCTCTCGGCAAAAAGAGAAAAAACAAGGAGTAAAACCGATAAAAAGATAGTTAGTTTTTTCATTGTTTATTACTTTGAAGTGATTTTAAAATCTCAATTATTTCCTGAGGTCTGCGCGTCCCGACAAGAAGCTTGTTTCCGTTCGGGAACTCCATCTGCAGACCTCTGTCGCCGCTGATGCTGAGAGATCTGTTGTTGAACCTTCCCTTGTAGCCCCAGCCGCCGTATTCACGCACAGGATGATACTTCCTGACATAGTATGCCGTCATGTTGCTGAAAGGATAGAATTTGAAAGAAAATCCCAAAGGAAACATCCTTACATAAACACCATGCTCGGTAATTCTTGTTTCCAGTTTTATCGAATAAATCAAAAGGAGGGAAAGGACAAAAATGGCAGCAGAAGATCCGACCGTACTGAGGAGAATCTCAGGTCTTTCAACCAAGCCGGAATTGTAAAGTTTCTGAAAATTGAGAAACATTGGAATCAGCTGCACCAAAATAACGATCAGCCAAAGCCACCACTGCGTCAAACGCTGTCTTTCATAAAAAAGGATCTTTTCTTCTTCCATTTTTATCTCCTAACGCTTTTTGCTATAATCACATCCGCAGTATTTCTGCCGGTATAAGCCGTACTCTTTCGAAAGTTCGATCGAACGTCTGTAATCCCACCTTTCCAAAAACCAGCGTATTCCGAATTTTGCGGAAAGAAGTTTTCCTATCTCGTCAAGCCATTCGAAATTTTTATAAGGACTTATCGCCAGAGTCGTACTCACCGCGCCGCATCCGAGTTCTGCCGCCTTTTTAAAAGTTTCGAGAAGGCGCAGATAGTAGCAGATCCGGCATCTGAAACCGCCTTCTCCGCTCAGCGAAACGGGCCCGATAAGCGAATTCCATTCATCATAGTCGTATTTTCCGCGCAGAACTTTGACCGCGTTTCCGTAACGCGTACCGATGTATCTCACAAGCTCGGACCAGCGCTTTTCCTCTTCTTCGGCAGGAGAAATGTTCGGGTTGTAGTAAAAAACTGAAATTTCGGAATACTGATTGTCTGCAAGAATTTTTTCAAGAGTCGCCGTCGTGCATGGTGCACAGCAGGCATGAAGAAGAATTTTTTCACTCATTCCGGCTACTTGGCAGCAGGTTTAGTCTCTTTCTTTTCCTGTTTTTCCGATTTCGAAGACTTTATCTTTTTGTCGATATTGGCGATAAGTTCGTCAACACTTTTTTCTTTCAAACTTTTTTCAAACTGCTCTCTGTAGTTTCTGGCAAGGCTGACGGTATCAAGCTCGACATCGAAAACCTTGTATTTGCCGTCAACTTTCCTGATGTGGTAAACAAGTTCGTAACCAACTGTTTTTCCTTTGAAAATTCCCTGGATCTCAGATGTTATGAAAATACTTTCGGGAACACCTTTCAGATATTTTTTCTCGGTTCCCTTCTCAAGATATTTTTTCTCATAACTTTTGTTGTAGAAGAGCTTGTCAAGATATACGTCAGAGAACAACTCTTTGATTTTATTAAACAATTCTTCCTTTTTTGATTCTGGCGTTTCGCTCCATTTTTTACCGATTACATATTCGGCAATAAAGCGGTAATCGATGATTTCTTCAACGATTTCCTTTATTTCCTTGTCTTTTGCGGCATATTTCGGAGTTCCCTTTTTCGGATTTATGTTTGCCAGTTTCTCAAAAGCCTGCTCTTTGGTTTCAAGAAATTTCATCGCTGCCGCGACATCAAGCCCTGAATTGTCGGCTGCCTGCTTGTTTTCGGAGGTCTTATCTGTCTGTGCAAAAATGGAAAAGCACCAGCAAATGATGATAATTGTTAAACTTTTTTTCATTTTACTCTGTCGCCCCCGTAAATTCGATAATATCTTCAATTTTCATATTGTAATCGTAAACCGCCTTGATATATTCCTGCTCGTTCTCGAAAAACGCCTTTACCGCGTCAATCAGGTCTTTCGTGTCGGTCGTCATACCTGATTCGTAGTTGGCATATTCAGCTGTCATCATACCTTTTGCTGTCTTACGGATCGTTTTAAGGTGCAAAATGTGCGAATCCAGCGCTTTGAGATCATTGTATTTTTTCTGAATCTGAAGCGTTACGTTCTGTTCGGCGAAAAACGCCTGCGCTTTCATGTAGTTGAACTCAGCCTTCGCTTTCTGGATTTTTCTCACCTGTTCCATTATGTTCAAATTAAAAATCAGCCCTATTCCGATTTCGCCGTCGTAACCGTTGTAGGGACTGTTTGTTTTCGGGTAATTTCTTTCATCAACGGAACTTGTGTATCTGTATGAATATGAACCGGTCATTCCGAAATCCGGCAAAGTGCGTCTAACTTCAAGCCTGTAAAGTTTTTCGTAAATATAAAGTCCTTTCTGCAGATACGTCGAATAAGGGCTGTTCTGCTTCATAAAATCGACAAGTTCAGGAATTTCTTTGGAAAATTCCTGCTTTTTCATCTCCTTGTCGGCAAAAGCCCAGTTCTCGCCCAAAATTTCGGTAATAAGCGATTTAAGCGTGTCTGTCTGCAGAAGAAGACGGTCGTATAAATATTGAATTTTTTCTTTTTCAATCAGGAGTTTGTTAAGGTCTTTCTGCGTTACACCTTCTTTTTCTTCGTAAAGCATATCGCGGAGTTTTTCTTCAACTTTGTCGATCTCCTTCATTGCAGGTTCCATCACGTCAAGATAGCTTTGTGCCATAACCCAAGACCAGTAGATCGTGGCAGCCTCTTTTTTTATTTTGAGATCGGTAATTTTCGATTCTGCCTTTCTGAGTTCGACCTGTGCCTTCGCCGCATGCTTTCCTGCATAAATCTTGCCGAAAGTGTAGATAGGAAGAACAAATTCGATTTTGGTTCTTACCGCGATACCCCATTCCGTAATATCACTGTAGTATTTATGCCACTTTCCCTCTTTAAACTCAGGAACACCGTTTCCGTCGGCATCCTGAAGTATCTCTGACGGCTCATAAACATACTTCGGAAAAGGACCTATTCCTGTAACAATTTTTAATGTCGGGAACATCTGGGCAATAACAGAATCGTAATCGGCCTCAGCCATCTGCACTTTATATTTTGAAGCGTCCCGCAGCCCCGTTTTTTCTATGAATTTCTCAATAAATTCGTCTTTCGTGTAAACCACGGGATCGGCTTGCAGGTATAGAGATGAAAAGAATATTATAAAAAAAGAAAGGAGCGTCCTTTTGAAAGACGCTCCCGAAAATGTAAAATCAGAAAATTTGCCCATTAAAAATTTATTTCATCTGAGCTGCAACTTCTTCCGCGAAATTTTCTACTTTCTTTTCAATGCCTTCACCGAGTTCAAAACGGTTGAAGCGGACAACTTTGAGTTCACAGCCGACTTTCTTTCCTGTTTCTTTGATGTAGTCCTTGATCTTGAGTTCGCTGTTCATAACGAAAACCTGCTCGAGAAGAGTGTTTTCCGATACGAACTTCTGGATTTTTCCTTCAACGATCTTTTCAGCAACAGCCTGCGGTTTTCCCATTTCGAGAACCTGAGCCAAGAAAGCATGCTTTTCTGAAGCGAGCTTGTCCTGCGGGAAAGATTCTACATCAATGCAGTCAGGACGCATCGAAGCGATCTGCATAGCGATACCGTCAGCCATCTCGACTACTTCAGGTTTGTTTGCACATTCAGCGCAGCATGCTTCGATCTCAAGCATGACACCGATCTTTCCGCCCATGTGGACATAAGAGTGAAGGAGTGATTTTTCGCCTGCTTCGTACTTGACGAATCTTCTCGGTTTGATGTTCTCGCCGATGACTGCGACAGCTTCTTTAGTCATGGTCTCGACTTCTGCATTGTAGAAGTTTTCTTCCATGGAAACGACCTGATTTTCCTCTTTCGCATTTTTTGCGAAGTAGTCGAGCATCGTCTTTGAAAGAGCTTTGAAACCGTCGCTTTTTGCAGCGAAGTCGGTTTCGCAGTTGAGCTCGAGCATAAGGCCCTTGTTTCCTTCGATGGAAATGAGAACAGCTCCTTCCGAAGCTACTCTGTCAGCCTTTTTAGCCGCTTTCGCAATACCTTTATCTTTAAGAATCTGCATAGCCGCATCAATATCGCCGTTAGCTTCCATGAGGGCTTTTTTGCAGTCCATCATTCCTACGCCGCTTTTCTCTCTGAGTTCTTTGACCAATCCTGCAGTGATTTCCATAGTTTCCTCCTATTCTTTTTCTGCTGCTTCTTCAACTGCTTCTTCTTCAGTTTCGGCAGTCTGGATTCTTTTAACGCGGACTTTTCTGCCGGCAACGCTTCTCGTTTCGCCTCTTGCAGGTCTTTCTTTCTTGTCTTTCTGCTCGGTAGCGATTTTCTGCTTGTAAATGTCGAGACCTTCCATGTAAGCGTCAACGATGTCGGAAGTTACAAGCGAAATGCAGCGCATTCCGTCGTCGTTTGCCGGAATGAGGTAGTTGATGCCGTCGGGGTTGCCGTTCGTATCAATGATTGCGATTATCGGAATACCGAGTTTCTGAGCTTCGTGAACTGCAAGATGCTCTTTCATCGGATCAACGATGAAGATTGCGCCCGGCATTTTTTCCATTTTCATAACGCCTGCAAGGTTCTTTTCGAGTTTGTCTTTTCTCTTTTCGATGTCTGCAAGCTCTTTTTTCTTATACATTCTTCTTTTTTCGGTGGTAAGAATCTCTTCGAATTTCTGGAACTTCTTGACCGACTGGTTGATCGTTACGAAATTGGTGAGCATTCCGCCGAGCCAGCGGTAGTTTACGTAAGGAACGTCAGCTCTTTCAGCTTCTTCCTTAATGACTTCCTGAGCCTGTCTTTTCGTTCCGACGAGGAAAATCGTCTCACCCTGCATACCGAGTTCCTTTACGAACTTCTTTGCGTCTTCGATGAGTTCCATTGTCTTCTGAAGGTTGATGATGTGGATGTTGTTGCGCTCCGTGAAGATGTAGGGAGCCATTTTGGGATTCCATTTCTGTTTCTGGTGTCCGAAGTGAGCACCGGCTTTGAGCATTTCTCTTAATTCAGGCATTTTTTCCTCCAAGAATTACCTGTTCATAATCTTCCCTCCGCATCCCGCTCACTCTCAAACAAGAGACAGGCACGGGACAACCGCACGGAGGTGCTTCAAAAAAACGGAGGATTCTATTCCATAAAAGAGAAAAGTCAAGATTTATTTGTATTACACAAACGCGAAATATGACGCTTTGTCTTCTGTTTTTTCGACTATCAGAAAGACTTCGCCGTTAAATTTTATAAGGTTGAGCCCGTTTTCGAGATCTAAATGCAACTCTTCGATTTTATTGCCGTTTTTTAAATAATTGAAGCCCGTTTCATCGACTTCGCAGCTGTTGCTTCCAGACAGAAATTCGGGAACTGAAAGAAGAGCCTTTTCGATGCTCACCGGATTTTCCCTGAGTTCGTCTATCGAGACGGCGTTTTCGAGTTTGAATGGGCCGACTTCGCGCCTGGTGAGCTCTGTCAGAACTGCGCCGCAGCCTAAAAATTTTCCGATATCGCTGGCCAAAGTGCGGATGTAAGTCCCTTTCGAGCATTTTACCCGAAACGAAAGTTCATCTTCGCTGGTCTGCGTGATTTCGAGCGATTTTATTTCGACGTTCCTCGCCTTCATTTCGGGAGTCTTGCCTTCGCGGGCCAACTTGTAAGCCCTCTTTCCGTCTATTTTAAGTGCGCTGTAAGCCGGAGGAATCTGAGAGATAACTCCCTGAAATCTTTTCTCAATTCCTGCACAGTCAATATTCTGAGGAACGGTGCCGGAGCTCACGAGTTCTGTTCCGAGATCAAGGCTGTCGCTGGTGAAGCCGAGCCTGATCTTTCCCGAATAGACCTTGTCGAAATCTGTTGCAAGCGAGATCAGCTTTGTCGCCTTTTCAATAGCGACCACAAGAACGCCCTGAGCAAGAGGATCAAGAGTTCCGCAGAAACCGGCTTTTTTGATTTTAAGTAGTCTTTTCAGGTAGTTAAGTTCGCCGTTTGAAGAAAAGCCTTTATGCTTGTTGAGGATAAGAAAAGAAGATTTTTTGGGATCAAACATTTTTTAAGATTATTCTTTCGTGAAGTTGTCCTTGCTTACGCCGCAGATCGGGCATACCCAGTCTTCAGGAAGAGCTTCAAAAGGTGTTCCCGGAGCGATTCCGCTGTCAGGATCGCCGACTGCCGGATCATAAACGTGACCGCAAATTCCGCATACATACTTGTCCATGGTTTCCTCCTAATTTTTATTGTTGATCTTTTCTCCGATCTCGCGCCCGAGTTCGAAGCACTGTTTTTTGATTTCTTCCGTCGGGTTGTAGAGCGCTTTCACGCTTCCGACGACTTCACCGCCCATCTCGGTAAGCATCTGGGTGAGGTATTTCACGCTTTCGCCGCTCCAGCCGTAAGAGCCGAACGCCGCAGTGAACGGAGTTTTGAACTTGAGCCCTTTGAGGTAGCACATAACGTCCGCGACTGACGGGAAAAGCTCGTTGTTTATCGTGGGCGAACCGACGATGAGAGCCGATGCGTCAAGGAGTTCAGCGGCAGCTTCGCTTCTGTCGGAAGACTGCATGAAAAGTGATTTGACCTTGATTCCCTGCGTTGCAAGACCGTCTTCGATATATCTCGCCATTTTTTCAGTCGAATGCCACATCGAATCGTAGACGATGACAGCTTTTTTATCCGTTCTCCTTGCTGACCATTTGTCGTAAAAACCAAGCATTCTCACGAAGTTGTCCATGTTTCTCCAGACCGGGCCGTGGTCGGGAGCGACGACTTTGAAGGTGAGTCCGCTTGCAGCGACCTTCTTCAGCAGGTTCTGAACGAAGGGGCTGTAGAGCGTAATGATGTTTGCGTAGTATCCCGTTGACATCTCAAGCAGAAGCGGCCACGGAAGTTCGTCGTCGAAGCGCTCGCTCGTTGCCAAGTGCATTCCGAAAGCGTCCTGACTGAAAAGGACTTCTTCTTCGGCAAGGTATGAAAACATGCTGTCTGGCCAGTGGAGCATCTTCGTTTCCATGAATTTCAGCGTCCTGTTGCCGAGGCTGAGTTCTCCGCCGTCAGCGACTGCTTCGACCTGAAGTTCCGGATAGTATGCCGCAAGTGCCCTGACGCCGCCTTTTGAAGCGAAGATCTTTTCAGGTGTGACGATTTCCGCGATCTTTGCTATTCCGCCGCTGTGATCGGGTTCAGCGTGGTTTGAAACGATGTAGTCTATCTTCTGCGGATCTACGACTGAAGCGACTCTTTCCAGAAGTTCGCACTCAAATCCCTTTTTCACTCCGTCGATGAGGGTGATCTTGTCCGCCATGACCAGATATGCGTTGTAGGTCGTTCCCTTCAGCGTCGCATAGCCGTGAAAATAACGGATATTCCAGTCGATCGCGCCTACCCAGTAGACCGATTCGCTGATTTTTATTGCATTGAGATTGGACATTTTATCTCCTATTTTCTATTTGCCCAGAGTCCGTGGATGTTGCAGTATTCGCGGGCAATTATGTCTTCCGAAAATTCCATCGGGAATTCTGCGCTCGGTGCTTCCCCCGGTTTGAGATACTTTCTCATGACGAGGCCGTCTTTGAAAACTTCGATCCATTCGATGTAGTGGTTGTCCATCATCGGATGAGGAGCCGAGCCTACAGTTACTTTTATCCCGTTTTCCGTTTTTTCGACTACGGGAACGTGCTTTTCGATGGTATGATCCGCAGTTTTAAGCGGCATGAGATCCATCTCTATGCCGCAGCAGACAAGCGTTCCTCCGGCTTCGTGCGAGACGGTGACGATGTTTCCGCAGACAGGACACTTGTAGACTTCGTTCATTTTCGTCATCTTCGGCTCCTACCAGTTCGTGTTGAGAACTTCGAAGTAAGCCTGAGGATGCTCGCAGGCGGGGCATTTTTCGGGAGCCTCCTTGCCTGTGTGGATGTATCCGCAGTTGAGGCAGCGCCACGTAACTTCGCGGTCTTTCGCGAACATTCCGCTGTTTTCAAGGTCTTTTATGAAAGCGTTGTATCTTTCTTCGTGATGTTTTTCGGCAACGGCGATCTTTCTGTACATTTCGGCGATGTCGTGGAAACCTTCTTCGTCAGCGATGCGGGCGAATTCGGGATATGCTTCGGTCCACTCTTCATGCTCGCCTGCAGCTGCAGCCTTGAGGTTCGCGAGCGTGTCGGAGATCATTCCTGCCGGGTATGTCGCGGTTATCTCGGTGTTTCCGCCTTCAAGGAATTTGAACATTCTCTTTGCGTGTTCCTTTTCCTGATTTGCAGTTTCTTCAAAAATAACGGCTACTTTCTCGAAACCGTCCTTTTTAGCCTTGCTTGCGAAGTAGTTGTAGCGCATTCTTGCCTGCGATTCGCCTGCAAAAGAGGTGAGAAGATTTTTTTCCGTTCTTGTTCCTTTGATTGATTTCGTCATGATCCGCTCCATTGAAATTAGTTATTAAAACCTAAAAACCGATTTTTAAATGACCTGCGCAATGATATTTACGCACTGATTTAAGTCAAGAATTGTGGAGACGCCGTAACATGTGTTTCATTTGTACCGTGACTGTCTCATTTCCGTCAAAACTTTATTAAAATTGATAAGAAAAAATTCTTGTGTATATTAACTGAGTTTTTTTGGAGACGGTTATGAAAAAAATGTTCTCTTTTATTGTTTTCGTGCTTCTTTTTTCTTTCGCACTTTCCGCAGAAACTCTTCATTCGACTTATCTCGACAGAAGCGAATTCATTTCAGATATAAACAGTGCGTTGACAAGCGAATCTGCAGAAGCTTTGGTTAAGGCTGCTGCAATTTATCTCACGAAAATGCACGAAGCGAATGTTCCCAACTGTTTCGCATGTTCGCTTTATATCATAAAAATAACCGAAAATGCCGAACCTGGGATGCAGCTTACCGCAGCAGATCTAGCCGTAAAGTTTTCGAACGATCTTCCTGAAGCGCATTATCAGTATTTTTCGCGGCTTATCCGTTTTACGCCTTTGCAGGCCGACAAAATTCTGGTACAGTTGCTGGCGGCTGTGAAAACTTCTCATAACTTTGTTTTCAGGGATTCGACCAGTTTTCTTTTATTGAAAAGCCTGTCTAAGATCTCTCTTGTCTTTTTCGCGCTTTTCATTTTTGTGATGTTCATGAAATATCCCGGAATAATAGGCCACAAATATAAGCATCTTGTCGGCTTTTCCCATTTTTACGCCATTGCGTTTCTCATAACTTTTTCAGCTTCTGCATGGATTGTTTCCGGTGATTTTCACAACATTACATTTGTAATCATTCCGCTTTTGATTTTTTTCGGAGATGTCGGGACACGCAGCGAAAAGGCGATTCTCCACATTGCCGTCATTTTGTTCATGCTCTGCGAAGCGTTTTCAATGCTTTCGGAAAAAGATATGAATTCAAAGCATGATCAGGATGTTGCATACAATCATCTTCTTGCGGTTGTCTCTCCCGAGACGCTTCCGGATGAAAATATCGATATGGATCAACCGGGAGCATATATGGCGAAAGGTTTTCTGTTTTTATACAATCACAATTTCAGCCGCGCCGCTTCGAATTTGAAAAAGGAGCTCGCCTCTGTTGAAGTCCCTGAAATCAAAATCATGCTTTTAAACGCTCTCGGAGTCGCTCTCGCATCGAACGGAAAGCACAAAGAGGCCATTTCTTACTTGAAGGAGGCTTATGCGGCAAGCGGTGACAACAGAATCGGATACAATTTGGCTAAGATTCTGGACGAAAACGGCGAGGTTACGGCAAGCGAGGCGCTGGAACGTAAAATTCTGTCATCCGATTCTTTGGATGTTTTTCCGTACCCCTACCTTTATTTCGCCGATTTCGCTGGAATTTGGAAATATCTCTGCTACGGTAATGCCGGTTACGGCAATAAAAACAGAACGACATGTTTGTTTTATCTCGCATTTTCGATTTTCTTCTACCTTTTCATAATCCTTGTAAAATATGTATATCTCAATTCGCTTAAAATCACGAGATGTCCGGAATGCGGCTCTATTTTGTGTTCACAATGCACGCCGGGCGGCGGCGATGTCTGTGCTGTATGCAAGCTTATGAAGGTCGATTACACGCTTTTCAAACGCGGAGAGCGCGAAATTTATGAATTTAAGCGGGCAACCTTCTTCAGAAGACGCTCGATTTTGATGAATATCATGACATTTTTGCTCCCAGGCGGCGGTCTGATGTTTGTAGACAGAGTTGTCGAAGGTTCCGTTTATCTTGCCGTCCCGCTTGTGATAGCTTTGATGTACCATTTTAATTCGATGGAGCTTGTTGTAGATTCATCAGACAGACACGTGGTGAAAATCGTAATAATTTCAGCACTTCTGCTTTTCTACTTCATTTCTTTGATCCGGGCTCTTTTTGCAGCGAGGAAAGACTGATGGCTGTTACTATAATTGAAAAACAGAGCAATAAAATCGCTTTTGCAGGCAATGTGCGGGATAAAAAATTTCTGGACGTCATTACGGAAGCCGCCATCGGGTCGCTGACCGGATTTCTCAGATTGAAAGTCCGCGGGGACGAATACTGCCTTTATTTTGAAAAAGGTTCTCTGGTTTACGCTACGGACGGAAAAAAGCCGATAGAAAAAATGGTTTTTGACATCATAAAGTCTTCCGGCTTCATCTCGCGCGAAAAGCTGATTTTCTGTGAAAGACAGAAAAGCAGCATGATGAAAACGGTTCTCGAAATGCTTATCGACGAAGGTTATATTTCGATGATGCTCTATTCAAAAGTCATAAGCACGGCGATGAGAATCAATATCATCAACGCGATGTTGGAAAATGAAGGCGATTACAGTTTTGAAATCAGGCCGAGGATCGATTCCGTTCAGGGAGTCAGACCCGTTACCATCACATATTTGAAGTCGGTTGACGCGTTGATTGCCGAAAATCGGAATGCAGCCAAATTCGTTGCCGATTCTTTTTATTCTACGATCGACGAAAAGTCTAAGGTCGTCTATCTCATTCCGAAAAGTTCGTTCCTTCACTGTGCAATTGCTGCGGAAACCGATTTCCTGAAGTTTTTCGTGGCCGCCGTGACTGATTTCGTCGAAAAGAAGTGGTCTTTTCAGAGTTTTTTCAAGAAGGACAGGATCCTGAATTCCGCCGCAGTCTATACTTTCAGAATCCTTCTCGTTGTCTCGCTCGCGGCATTTATCTATCTGGCTTTCATGACTACGGCTCTGGATTTGAAAAGCGAAGTAGTAAGCGGACGCGATTTCTATTTCATTCAGGACAAAATGGTAAAATCCCTGCAGGAATTCCAAAATGTGGAAAATGTTAAAAAACCGGATCCGTTAAAGTTCCGCGGAAAGGACGCAAAAGAAAAAAAACTGAAAAAAAATAAAAAATAACCTCCCGATATTTGATATTCTTGAATTTTTTCGTATAATCCCCCGTTTTTGTTGTATTTTGTCAGATATATTAAGGAGTTAGAAATGAGTACAGTCGATTTTATCGCAATGGACGCAAAAAAGAACGTTTCCGAATTTCAGGCGCTGGTTTCAACGATCATGAATGCACCTGCGACTTCCGCCGTTTCCGCCGAAGAGCTTTATTCGATGGCGCAGCAGCAGACTACGGTAGTGATTTCCGATCAGGAGACACCGAAAATCGAAGGCGTTCTGCCGGAAAATTCAACACTGATTTCAAATTTTACCGGTGAAGACACGGAAATTGATTCGTTTGTAAAAATAGTTCCGACGATTGAAGAGGCAATGTCCAATCCGGATTCCGCCGACGAACGCGAAGAACTTCTTGAAATCGCAAGAAAGGCTGCAACGGATCTCATTCAGCGCGAAATGACGGTTCATTCGGTCTATCTTACCGACAGTGCCGATTTCAACTGCAAAATCGACATCGCGGCACCGATACAGTTCCCGAAACTCCTGCTTGACACTGCTATCCACTATTATCCGATAGATGACAAAACATCAAAAAATTACTCGAAAAGCCGCAAACTTGACATGCCGTCGATAAGAATCGTCTGCTATCCGGAGTGGGAAAATGAAGAGTGGCTTTACTGGAAATCGAAGGCTCACAACGAAACGGAAGACGAGCCCCAGAGATTTATGATGATTTACGACGTTGAGACGAATTCCGCAATGCTCCTCGGTGCAAAGACGTTTGCCGAAATCGAAAAAGCTGTCCGCGTGCTCGCATGGAACACGGCTGTCGAAGCGGGGAAAGGTGATTTCCTTCCTGTAAGCGGAACTGCGAAAACGATCGATTTTACGAAAACAGTCGATAAAAAAAGTGAAACGATTTCAACGACTTTCCTTACGATCTCGACTGACGGCAGCGAAAGGGGATTCTTCGGTCTCAACATCCATGCCGGCGAAAATACCGGCAAAGGAGAGAAATTCGCCGTTTCGACAAGCGGAGATTCTGGCATGCTTATGTCCGTAAGCGGTCAGAACAGGAAAAAATCGCTGATAAGTTTCGGAAGAAACCGTTTCAGCACGATGGGTGTAGCTTCGGCATTCACGAAAGGCGCGGCAGCTCCCGTTTCGGCTGAAAACATGGCTCTGTTGAAAACCGCTGCCGGCAAGAAAGAGTTCGCGACGAATCCGCTTCTTTCGCCGTGCGCTAAAATCCACACCGTTTTCGAACAGGAGGAAAAAGATCTTCCGATGCCCGAATACGTATTTCTGATCGTCCGAGACCCTGCTCTTCCGCCGGTAACGATGGTCAAGGATTCCGATCTCGTTCAGGCTATGTGGTTCTCATACTCTACGGAATGCGAGTGCTGTTCCGATTCCGAAGTCATTCCCGGAGGAAATGCGGATGCAACCTGGGAGGTAGAGAAGGAATACGAACTTTTCTCAAAGGCTTTCAAAAAAGGCAAATTCAAAGTTGTCTTAATAAATACGACGCCTTATGCCAAAAATGCAAAAGCTATCGAAGACGATGTCATTCTCTCCGTTTACATGAAAATCGCTAAGAACGATATGGTATGGAAAGAATGGAAAGTTCTTTCCGGCTTCTATGTTCCCGACAAAGGCGTCTTCAAAAATGTTCAGAAGGATTTCGATGCGGTCTATGATCCGAACAAATTTCTGGGCAACGATGTCTATACCGATCTTCTCAGGGATTCAATCGAAGAGAAAGTCGAATATCTGAGGACCATTGATGCGCCGGTAAACCTTATAAACGCTCTGTACAAATCGCTCGCAAAACTTGTTTAGAAGTTTAATTTCCTTATTTTATTCAATAATCTCAGGAGTCACGAATGAATGACATGTCAATGCTTGAGAAAATTTTAGGCAAATTCCTCACACGCGAACAGATTGTCGCACTTACCGAAGAAATCGCCAGAGGGGTTAATTTTTTGAACAGTATCATTGACGGAAACGAGAAAACAAAGGCTAAAAAGGAGTTTTTGGTTCAGACGTTCAGGTCGATTGACGAAATGATAGGGAAGTCGTCCAAACTTCCGGCTTCTGTCAAACTTCTTTACGATATGGCGAAGACGAAAACACATTCTCTGCTGGAACCTCTGCTTGCAAAACTTGTAAGCGAAAACGATTTTTCCGATCTTGACGACATTCCCGATGTCAATCCCGCTTCCGCAACTCAGAAGGCAGGGATCCGTGAACAACAGGCGAATGCAGGCCAGCCGCAGAACGGCGAGCAGGGCGGCGGAAGACGCAGAAGGCGCAGACACGGCCGCAACAGAAACGGTCAGAAACCTGTAGAAACATTGCCTGAAACGTCTCTCGAAACGTTACAACCGGCCGGAACATCTCAGGCAGACACAAAACCAGAGCCGAAGCCTGCTCCGAAAACCGAACCTGAGCCGAAACCTGTGTCAAAACCTGAACCTGAACCGGAATCCAAACCTGTAGAGATGTCCCAAGAAAACGCTCCGGCGGCACGTAAGCCTGAAACGAAATCTGAAGCGAAACCGGGAAGACGAACCCGGAAAACAGATTCAAAGAAACCTGCAGATGAGACAAAACCTGCACCGGAACCGGAATCCAAACCTAAACCCGTAGAGGCGTCCCATGAAACGTCTCAGCATAATGAACCGGCACCGGAAAAAAGGCGGCCCCGCAGGAAACCGAAACAAAATGCTGAATAATATGAGTAAGTTATTCGTTGTTTTTCTTTTATTTTCTTCAACTTTTCTTTATGCCGGAAATCCGGCTTTTGATTTTTCGCCTGTTTCGGAAAACGACATTTCGCTCGTTCTTTACGATACCGAAACCCGCAGAAACGTGATAAGCATAAACGCCGAAACCCCTTTTTCCTACGCGTCGAATCTTAAACTCCTGACTTCTGCGGTTGCTTTGAGGCATCTGGGCGGCGGATTCAAGTTTCTGACCCGTTTTTCGTTTGATCAGAATGACGGTACGCTTTACATCAAGGCCGGCGGAGATCCTGAAATGGTCATTGAAAAACTCTGGGTCGTCGCTACGGATCTGAAGAGGCTCGGCATAAAAAACGTGAAAAAAGTCGTCGTCGACGATTTTCTTTACGGTCAGAAAGGGGCATATTCGGCTGAAAGCGGAGACAGGGGCGACAGCGGATATCTTGCATTCATCTCACCGCTCAGCCTGAATTACAATGCGGTTGCAGTTTTTGTTAAAGGGCGGGAAGCAGGTCAGCCGCTGGAAGTTGATCTGTCTGCTCCGAGCAGCTATTTTTCGGTAAAGAATACGGCTGTCGCAACGGCTGACGGCAACAATCAGCTTGTCGTCGGAGCGCAGGGTGTTAAAGGTAAAACCGAAATCGTCGTCAAAGGCTCGCTCGGCGCCAGGAGAACGAAGCACGACGTGGTTTTCAAGAGGGTCGCAAATCCGTCGCGCTATTTTGTCGTCACGCTGCTCAATCTGATGGGCGAGAACGAAGAGACGCCTGTTACCCGCGAGCGTTTGAACGAAGCCTTTTTTTCTTCTAAAGAGCGGATAAACTTGACGTACAAAAGTAATCCGCTGCGCGACATAATCCGGACGATGAACCTCTATTCGTCGAATTTCATTGCCGACAGTCTTCAGTTCTATTTGGGTGCAACCATGCGCGGAGATGTAAAGCAGGGCGTTGAAATTCTTAAAGAATTTGCAAAAAAGGAGCTTGGCGAAGAAATAGACATCGTCAACGGAAGCGGTCTCGGAAACGACAGGAATTATCTTACCGGCAATTTTTATATCAAACTTCTGAAGCTGGTTTTCGCAGATTATTACAACAGCATAGACTTTTTTTCGTCGCTTCCCGTGATGGGGGAAGACGGAACTTTGAAGCGTGCCAGCACAAGCAGCGAAAATTCGGGGCTTGTCCGCGGAAAAACCGGTTCTCTCACAGGTGTCGCGGCACTTTCTGGAATCATGAAGGCAAAAAGCGGCAAGCTTTATCTTTTTGCCTTCGCGATAAACGGATTCCCTTCAAAAAGTTTCAAGCCGATGTGGGCTCTGCGTGACAGAATAATGAATGAAATCTGGGAGAATTATTGAAGAATGCTGTTCCATTCGGCAAACAGCGTCACTTATCTGGGAAGAACGCTCCGGATAAATTTTCCGTCACGGTTTCCGAAGCCCGAAGAAATCCTGATTCTTACGAAAAAAACAAATCCGTCATTCAGCATTAAGGAAAAAACGAGAATCACGACCGAAGAAATCGCGAAATCGGCCGATCTGCGCAAATTTCTGAAATTTTCCGAAAAAACTTCGATAAAAGTCGGCAGTTTCGAAATAAAAATGGCGGAAGTCGCGCCGGACAAAGACAAATACAACATTTTTATAAATGATTCGGCTTATTTTTTAACTTTTCTGCCTGAAATTTTTTTCCCTTTCCGAGAAGGGAGCACGCTTCTTCTTCCAGCTGATTCGGAATATTTTTCGGAAAGCGATTTTTTTAAAATAGAGGATTTTGTTGCGGGAACCAAACCTTCGAAAATCGTAATATCAGGAAATTATTCTGAAAAACTGTTTTCGTTGCTTCAAGATAAGAGGAATGCCGAAATCAGAAACGAAATTTCTCAGGAAAACCTGTTTGCCTGAAATCTCTTGTTTCGAGATATTCTGCTTCAAGTTGCTTTTTGAACTGATTGTGCTAAAATCCTTAGATTTTTTTGTTTTTGTCTTTGGAGGAAATAATGAAGTTTTCCGTCTGGTTTTCAGTTTTTTGTCTTTGTTTTGTGATGATTTCGTGCGGTGTTGACGAAGACGAAGAAGAGACTGCATCGTGCATTACGGCCAAGGATTGCGGTGACGGCTATATCTGTAAAAATTCAACATGCCAGCCGAAAAGTACTGCAACGGATGAAAGTTCGGAAGGAAAATCCGACCCTGAGGATGTCGGAATTCCGACAAACGGCGATGAAGGCGGCGAAGGCGATGAAAGCGGCGAAAACGGCGAAAACGGTGAATTAGAAGGCTGTCCTAACGCATGCAGCGGTTTCGGTGATTGTGATTTTGAAACGAAAATCTGCACATGCACGCAGAATCACGGCGGTGAAGACTGTTCGGAATGTGCAGAAGGCTATCATCTGGAATCGGAAGATATGGATGAAGACGGAGATCCGAATATCCGATCCTGTGTGTACAATGTAACTTGCGATCCGGATCCGTGCAACGGAGGCAGATGCACCGCTAAGGAAAACACGGTCAAATGCGAATGCTTGAATCACACGGCAGGAGTTCTTTGCGATGCATGCGAGCAAGGTTATCTGAAAAGTGCCGTTGACGGGGAGTGCAAGCCCGATTGTTCCGGAATCACTTGCGAAGCACCGAAAAAGTGCGGTGTCGACTACGCGACAAACGAAGCAGCCTGCAACTCTTGTTCCGACGAACACTATTCCGGCGCAGACTGCAAGAGCTGTGATGCCGGTTACTTCTGCGGCGGACATGCTACGGCTTGTATTGTTGAAGGCAGCTCGCCGAAATGCGCATGCGAAGCCGCTTATGCAGGTGTCGATTGCAAAGATTGCGCATCCGGATACATGCCTAAAAACGGTGTTTGCGTAAAAAGTTGTACCGCAGAGCAGTGTTTCAAGGAATTTAAATGTAAAAGTGTATTGTTCGGTGACTACGGTCTTGAATACATCACATCAGGTCACTGCAACATTTCGACTTGTGAATGCGATCAGGGATGGAAAACGGCAACTTCGGCTTACGGAGAGGGAGAGACTGTTTACTGCACTGATGTTGCATTCGGTGTTCCGCTTGACAGCCGTGCGAACGTTCTATGCACCGTGTGTGATGTCGACAATCCTCCGTCAAACTATGCGTCAACAGGTTGCCCGGCAGACTGCTATGCAAATTTCTGTAACGGCACGGATACTGCAAACGGACAGGGCAGCTGTTACACTGAAAAAGGAACTCATAAGGTCTACTGCAAATGCGCATCCGGTTATACAATGACCGGCGGTAGCCAGTATTATGACGAGAACCCTACAGGTCAGTGTGAATAACGACCGGAAACCGTAATAATCCAAACACATTTATCTTTTGATATTAAATAGTGTTTTTGTTGCAGTTTATATTTTTTCTTGACCTTTTAAATTCAAGGCATATAATGCCGCGGTTAATGCTTTTTTATGAGGTGAATAATGAATGTCCCGAAGAAAAATGAACTTACGGAATCCCAGGCAAGAGTTTTAAAAACAATTTCTGATTTTATTGCGGAAAACGGCTATTCTCCGACTGCAAAGGAGATCGCAGAAATCCTGCACATCACGCAGACTTCGGTTTTCGAACAGCTTTCCAGGCTTGAAAAAAAGAGGTATATAACACGCCAGAAAGGTGCTGCGAGAACTATCGGCATTATGGATGATTTTCAGGAAAAACCTGTAAAAAACGAATCTCTGAAGCTTGTCAAAGTTCCGGTTCTAGGAACGATCGCCGCCGGAGTTCCGATTTTTGCCGATGAAAATATGGATGGGGAGATTCTGGTCGACGAAAGCAACATCGGGAAAGGACGCTTTTTCGCACTCCGTGTCCGCGGCGACAGTATGATAAACGCCGGAATCATGAACGGTGACCTGGTTATAATCAGACGCCAGCCTCTGGCTGAAAACGGCGACATTATCGCCGCACTGATTGACAGCGACGCAACTCTGAAACGCCTTTCTCTGAACAACGGCGAGGTGCTTCTGCTGCCGGAAAACGACAAGTATTCGCCGATAAACGTTACCTGCCGTGATGATTTCAGAATTTTGGGAAAAATGGTGACGACTGTAAGCGTCATGTGATTTTTTATCGCAGAATCACAATAAAAACGGATATTCTTGACGATGAAAATTATTACAATATAATGCCGCCGTTGAATTGCTAACCGCTTGTGGAGTCGCTTTTGAACAACCGACAGTTGACAGGAATGCTGATAAAGAGAGGAATTATCTCTCTTCCTGAGCTTAAATCGCTTGAAGAACTTTCGATCGAATCCGGCGAAAGTATAAAGGATATACTCTTCAAGGAGAACAGACTCAACGAAAACCAGCTCGTTGACATTCTCAGCGAACAGTACAATGTCCCGAAAATCGATCTTTCCGAGCTTGAGATCCAGCCTGAAGTCATAGCTCTTCTGAACGAGCAGATCGTAACGCGTTACAACGTGATTCCGATTTCGAGAATCGGCAATACGCTCACAGTTGCAATGGCCGATCCGTCGAATATGAACGCACAGGACGACATCAAGTTTTTGACCGACTACAATGTTGAAGTCGTCATCGCTTCGGCAAGCGACATCGAAGCGGCTATCACGAAATATTACGGCGAGCAGGCAAAGCAGGATGAGAAAAAATACGGCGACATCAGTTTCGATATGGAGGCGCTTCTCAGCGAGGCCGACGACGTCAAACTGAGCGAATCTAACTTCGACGAGAGCACCTCTCTCGAAGACATGATCCGCAACTCGGAAGAGGCGCCCGTCATCCGTTTCGTCAACATGGTTCTGCTCGACGCAATCAAGAAGAAAGCGTCAGATATTCACGTCGAACCTTACGAAAAAAGTTTCAGAATCCGTCTCAGAATGGACGGTGTGTTGTATGATATCGTTCATCCGCCTAGAAACACGATGGATGCGATCGTCGCAAGACTTAAAGTCATGGCGAACCTCGATATCGCAGAAAAACGTATCCCGCAGGACGGTCGTATCAAAATCAAAATCGGTCAGGGCGAGGATATGGACTTCCGTGTTTCGGTCTGTCCTGTAATTTTCGGCGAGAAAGTCGTTCTCCGTCTTCTCGACAAGAGCAACCTTCAGCTCGATATGACCAAGCTCGGCTTTTTTCCGGACCAGCTCGAAATTTTCAAGGAGGCGATTTACAAGCCTTACGGCATGATGCTCGTTACCGGTCCTACCGGTTCCGGAAAAACGACGACGCTCTACTCCGCGCTTTCCGACCTCAACAAAGAGGACGTCAACATTTCGACGGCTGAAGACCCTGTCGAGTTCAACCTCGAAGGAATCAATCAGGTTGCAATCCGTGAGCAGGTCGGTCTCACATTCGCTTCGGCGCTCCGTTCTTTCCTTCGTCAGGACCCAGATATCATGATGGTCGGTGAAATCCGTGACTTTGAAACTGCCGATATCGCGGTAAAAGCTGCTATCACGGGTCACATGGTTCTGAGTACACTCCACACGAACGATGCACCTTCGACGATCACCCGTCTCATCAACATGGGTGTTGAAAGTTTCCTTGTTACATCTTCGGTAAACTGCATCATGGCACAGAGACTCGGCAGAAAGATATGCTACAACTGCAAGGAGCCGATAGATGTTCCGAAGTCTGAACTTCTGAAGCTCGGGATCAAGGAAGAGCAGATTGCCGACGGTTACCAGATTTATCAGGGCAAGGGTTGCGAAGTATGCAACGGCACAGGTTACAAAGGCCGTATCGCGTTTTACGAAGTTATGAAAATGACTGACCCGATTAAAGATGCGATTCTGAACGGCGCAAGCTCGATGGAACTTAAAGAACTTGCTATAAAACTCGGTATGAAAACAATGAGAATGAGTGCAAATTTGAGACTTCTCGAAGGAACAACCAGCATAGCTGAAGTTTTGAGAAATACGGCACCTGACGAAAACTCATAAGAGGTATAAAAATGGAAAATCCCAATGCTTCCCTATCTTTGCAGGATCTGCTCTCTCTGATGATCGAACAGGGAGCGTCCGACCTTCACATTACGAGCGGTTCGCCGCCCCAGCTTAGAATCGACGGCAGTCTGCGTCCGGTAAATGTTCCGCCGCTGACTCCGGTTGAAACAAAAAAATTGGCTTACAGTATTTTGACTGAAAAGCAGAAAAAGATTTTTGAGGAAAAGAATGAACTCGACCTCAGCTTCGGTGTCAAAAATTTGAGCCGTTTCAGAGCGAATGTCTTCATGCAGAGAGGCGCGGTCAGTGCAGCACTCCGTGTTATTCCTTATAAAATACTCGATTTCAAGCAGCTCGGTCTTCCGCCGATAGTCGAAGAACTGGCGAAAAAACCGAAAGGTCTGATTCTTGTCACCGGGCCTACCGGAAGCGGAAAATCGACGACGCTTGCTTCGATGGTCGACTACATCAACCGCAACCGTCACGGGCACATCGTAACGATTGAAGATCCTATCGAGTTCATCCACATGCATAAAAACTGCATTGTCAACCAGCGTGAAGTCGGAGCCGATACAACTTCTTTCGCTGCAGCTCTCCGCGTTGTTTTGAGGCAGGACCCCGACGTGGTTCTCATCGGTGAGATCCGAGACCTTGAAACAATGTCGACAGCTCTCCGCGTATCTGAAACTGGTCACTTGACTTTTGCGACGCTCCACACGAACAGTGCCATCGAGACTCTTAACCGAATTATCGACATGTTCCCTGAATCTCAGCAGAATCAGGTAAGGGCGCAGCTCAGTTTCGTTCTGCAGGGAATAGTTGCACAGATTCTCGTCCCGAAAAAATACGGCGGAGGACGTGCAGTCGTGTGTGAAGTCATGGTACCTAATCCGGCTATACGAAATCTCATCCGTGAAGAAAAGCTTCAGCAGATATATTCCAGTATGCAGTCCGGCCAGAATGATACCGGAATGCAGACTATGACGCAGGATCTCGCAAGACTGGTAAAAAAAGATATCATCAGCATGGAAGAGGCTATGAATCTCGTTCCGAATATGGACGAATTTCAGGCTATTCTGGCAAGAACCACCCAACCAAGGAGGTAAAACATGCCTTTTTACAAATACGCCGGTGTCAACAAAAAAGGAGAAAAAGTCAGAGGGTCGATTGATGCCGATGACGAAAAAGGAGCAAAACAGGCCCTGTTGGCGCAGGGAATAAGAATTGATTCCCTGAAGAAAGACTGGACTAAGATCGAGCTCGGCGGCGGCGGAATGAAACCGAAGGAGCTCGTTATTTTCACGCGTCAGTTTGCAACGATGATCAATGCCGGTCTTTCAATTATTCAAGGTCTGGAAATTCTGGCGGCTCAGTCAGAGACGCCTTATTTCAGAAGCATTCTGAGAAAAGTCAAAAATTCGGTTGAAGAAGGTAAGTCGCTCAGCGATTCGCTCAAAGACCACAAGGTTTTTTCCGATCTTTACGTCAACCTCGTTGCGGCAGGCGAAGTCGGCGGTATCTTGGATACGATTCTTGACAGACTTGCAATATTCCTTGAAAAGAATGCGGCAACGACTGCAAAAATCAAGAGCGCGATGAAATACCCGACAGTAGTTTTGACGGCAACGGTTTTGATTACCATCGTTCTTCTTTACTATGTTGTTCCGACCTTTGCGACAATGTTCATGAGCAACGGTCAGCAGCTTCCCGGCCTTACACAGGTCATCGTTGACATGAGCCAGTGGGTTCAGGATAACATTCTGTTCATCATAATCGGACTTGCCGGTCTTGTTTTCGCTATGAAAATGGCTATGAAAAACCCGAAATTCCGTTTCGGTGTTCACAGATATGCCCTTAACGCTCCGATAGTCGGCGACCTTATACGCAAATCGGCTGTTGCGAGGTTCACGAGAACTTTGGGAACGCTCGTCAGTTCGGGTGTTCCGCTTGTCGACGGTCTTGAAGTCGTTTCGAGAACTTCAGGTAACCTGATGATCGAAAAAGCGATTATCTTTGTCAGACAAAAGGTTATCGAAGGTAGCGACATGACGACTCCGCTTACCGAAGCGGGTGTTTTCCCGTCGATGGTCGTTCAGATGATCGGTGTCGGTGAAGCAACCGGTGCAATGGATACGATGCTTAACAAAATTGCTGATTTTTACGAAGAAGAAGTCGATGTCGCAGTCGACGGTCTGACCTCGATGATCGAGCCTATCCTCATGGTCGTAATCGGCGGCATCGTCGGAACGATGATGGTTGCAATGTATCTGCCGATGTTCAGCATGGGTAAAGCTGTCGGATGAGTCCAATCTCGACGGATGAATTCCGTAACCACCTGAATTACTATCTCGTAATCCGTTTTTTCTTCATTTTTACGGTTATATTTTCGTTTTTTCTGTTTCCGTTTATCCGCGAAAATACTGATATTTTTTCGTTTTCGAACAAGTTCTTCCTTGTAACTACGTTTATTATGCTTGTTCTCAATATTGCTTCTTTGATAACGAGTCACTTCATAAACGACAGATATCTCACTTTTTTTGCCTATCTTCAGTTTTTTGTAGAGATTCTGTTCTGGGTTTTGATTTCTTACATAAGCGGCGGCATAACGTCTCCTTATCTTTATGTAATCATCATAAACATTATTTATGCCGGAATTCTGATGCATGAAAAAGGCGTGGTGATTACAACGCTTTACTCGTTTTCTCTGATGCTTTTTCAAGGTGTTTGCGTTAAATTCGGTTTTCTTCCGCTCATCACTTCCGAACTTGTGAAAATTTACACAGCTTCGTGGGAATCCTACTTTTCAAGACTTTTTACCTATCTTCTTTTCTTCTCGTTTACTGGTTTTGTTGCGAGCAGAATAACCCGCAGTTTTCAGCAGACAAACATGTCTCTTGTAGAATCAACACGGATAGGTAAGGAGATGCAGAAGCACTTCTTTGCGATTTTTTCGCAGATAAACATCGGAATCGTTATTTTTGACGAAACAAGAAAATTCTATGTTAACCGCTATGCAGCCCAGTTTGAAAGCATTCTCGACAAATTTTTGGCGGAAGCTGCGAAAGACGCCGCTTCAAACGGAGCATGGTCAGAGAAAAAATTTAATGAAAACTGGCTTTCATACACTGTAATGCCGTATATTGACAATCAGAAAGTCGTGATATTTTCAGATCTTACGGCTACAAGGAAGCAGGAGGAGAGCTTCGAGCTTCAGGAAAAACTGGCTTCAATCGGCAAACTTACGGCGACGATAGCCCACGAAATAAAAAATCCGCTTACGAGTCTTATCGGGGCGAGCGAGCTTATGTTTTCAGAAATAAAGGAGATTCAGCCGGAATCTGAAATGGAGGAACTTATCGACATCGTCCGCCGAGAGGGGACCCGCGTAAAAACGCTGCTCGACTCGCTTTTCAGATACACCGAGGATACTTCCTACACGATTATGGAGTGCAATCCGAGTTTGATTTTGACTGATGTGGTGACACTTTTCAAAGTCGGACATCCGAAAGTAAGAATCTCGTGTAATGTCGAGACATTTCACGTTTTGGGCGATGCGGAAAAACTGAAACAGGTTTTCTGGAATATTATGACGAACAGTGCGGAAGAGATGAATGAAGAAGGTGAAATCAATATATTTTCGGAACATACAGGCGATTCGTTCAAGATATATTTCGATGACACCGGTCCAGGATTCATTGAAAAAAATCTTGACAAAATTTTTGACCCGTTTTTTTCGACAAAAAAGCGCGGGACAGGTCTCGGACTCGCTCTTGTTTATAGGATAATTACAAAGCACGGTGGTAAAATCAAAGCTATGAACACAGAAAAAGGTGCGAGAATCATTATTGATTTCGGAAATAAGGCTGAATAATGGACACTGAGGAAAAAGTAAAAATTCTTGTTATCGATGACGAAATCAGTATGCGTCAGTTTCTGCAAATTCTGCTTAAAAAAGACGGATACGACGTTACGACTGCTAAAAACGGCGAAATTGCTCTGAATAAACTTAAAACAGAAAAATTTCCTGTAATTCTGATGGATTATAATATGCCTGACGCGATAGACGGTATAGATTTGTTGAATGAAATGCTTCACGTAAGTCCGAAATCGCAGGTAGTCGTAATCACCGCCTACGCTTCAACCGAACAGGCTATAAAAGCAATAGAGCTCGGTGCGGTCGACTATGTCAGCAAACCGTTCAATGTGGCTGAAATCCGCGACATCGTAAAAAGATGTGTCACAACGGCTGAGCAACTGCAGACCAAAACCGAAGCGACAAAGTCTGTTTTACCGAAAACCGCCGCAAACGATTCTAAGAAGAGTGCCGAATCACTTGATTTTGTTGTCAAAAGCCCGCAGATGCAGAAAATTTTTGAGCTTGCTAAGCGGATAGCGCCGACTGACAGCACTGTTCTGATAACAGGCGACAGCGGTACAGGAAAAGAGGTTTTGGCTAATTTCATACATAAAAACAGCGGTAGGAATGATCTTCCGTGGTATCCGATAAACTGCGGTGCAATCCCTGAAAATCTTTTGGAAAGTGAACTGTTCGGACACGAAAAGGGCTCGTTCACGGGAGCGTATCAGACCAAAAAGGGGTATTTTGAAGTTGCCGGAAACGGAACTCTTTTTCTCGATGAAATCGGCGAACTCGGTGAAACTATGCAGGTGAAGCTGCTTCGTGTTCTTCAGGAACGCGTATTCACGAGGGTCGGCGGCACTGACAAGATTCCGACCGGAGTCCGTTTGATCGCTGCGACAAACAAAAATCTGCAGGAGCAGATAAAAAAAGGTAAGTTCAGAGAAGACCTTTACTTTCGTCTCAACGTGATCGAACTTTACATTCCGCCGCTTGCAGAAAGGCGCGAAGACATCATGCCGCTCGCTGAAATGTTTCTTAAACAGTTTTCCGAAAAGGCCGGGACGGAATTTAAATTTTCAGATGAAATCCTTGATTTTTTCAAGACTTACACATTTCCCGGCAATGTCAGGGAGCTCAAAAACATTGTCGAGCGAGGAACTATCTTCGCCCATGACGGTCTTGTCTCTCTGACTAATTTTGAAAGAACATCGTCTGAGCCGAAAATTCAGAATCATAACGAAACGGCAAATCATTTCGAGGTCGATCTCTCACACAATGTGGATCTTGACGAAATTTTGGCCGGTATTGAAAAACGCTATATAATTCAGGCGCTTAAAAAGACGAATTATAACCGTCATGACACCTGCGTCCTTCTCAATCTTACCGAAAGAATGCTTAGATACCGGATGAGCAAACTCGGGATCAAAGACGATAAAGAGTAGTTTCAGATAGTTTCCTGGAGTTTTTTTATCAACACTTTTTTGATTTTTCGTGTTTTTGCTGGTCTGCCGGAATTTCTGAAAAAATTTCATAATTTTTTTAAAAATCGCTCTAAAAAGTGGAAAAAAATTTTTTTTGTTGTAGAGTGCCCTGCGTTTTTGTTTGAGGAATGACGTGGAATACTTTTATATAAAAGGCGGGGATGCCGCAAACGGCGAGATTATAACTTCCGGGAATAAAAACGAAGCCCTCCCTGTTATTGCAGCTTCACTGCTTTCCTCTGAAACTGTCATTCTCGACAACGTGCCTGATATTCTTGATGTAAGAAACATGCTTGAAATCGCTGAAGATTTGGGCGCTTCGGTTACAAGGATTTCAAAAAACAAAATCGAAATCAATGCCGCGAATCTGAGAAATAAGCCGCTTGACCGCGAGCTTTGCGGAAAGGTGAGGACTTCGGTGCTTTTTGCCGGTCCGCTTCTTGCGAGAAACGGCGAGGTGATTCTGCCTCCTCCGGGCGGAGACGTCATCGGCAGAAGAAGGCTTGACACTCATTTCATCGGTTTCAAACAGCTCGGAGCGGAATATTCTGTCGAAGGCGAAGGTTACGAAATCCACGCTGAAAAACTTGTCGGATCCGATATTTTTCTTGACGAAGCGAGTGTCACGGGAACCGAAAATGTCGTGATGGCGGCGGTTCTGGCCGAAGGAACCACGCTGATAAGAAATGCCGCGACGGAACCGCATGTTCAGGGACTTTGTACTTTCCTGAAAAAAATGGGGGCTAAGATCAGCGGAATCGGAACCAGTCTTCTTTCAATCGAAGGTGTTTCGTCGCTTTCGGGATGCACGCACACGATCGGTTTCGACTATATCGAAGCCGGAAGCTATATCGCTCTTGCGGCAATGACGGGCGGCGAGCTTACTGTTAAAGATTCCGCTCGTGACGACACTTTGAGAATGGTTCTTCACACTTTCGGAAAACTCGGAATCAAGACCGAAAAGCGTGGAAACGATATTTTTGTTCCGTCTCAGAAAATGGTTGTCGCAAAAGAGATGAACAACGCAATAGCCAAGATTGACGACGGAATATGGCCTTCTTTCCCGTCTGATCTGATGTCAATCGCGATTGTCGCGGCGACGCAGGCGGAGGGAACGATGCTTTTCTTTGAAAAAATGTTTGAAAGCCGCCTCTTTTTTGTCGACAGGCTTGTCGGAATGGGAGCGCAGATAATTTTGTGCGATCCTCACCGCGTAGTCGTTTCAGGCGCCTCACAGCTTCACGGTGCGAACCTCGATTCGCCCGACATACGCGCCGGAATGGCAATGCTAATGGCTGCAATCGCGGCAAAAGGGCCCAGCAGGATCTTTAACGTCCGTCAAATTGACCGCGGATATGAAGCAATAGAGGATAAATTATTAAAAATAGGAATATCAATTGAACGTAAAGATGGCTAAAATTGCTGAAAGTTTTGCGAAATTTTATATAATTATATGAATATGATGTATTTTTTTACAAAAATTCTTGACTTCCGATTTTTTTCTGCTAATGTCGCACAGATTTTTGTTGTTTGTTCTATTTGCGAAGGAGTATGCGATGGCGGAAAACAATCTTAAAAAAATGAGGGAAAGGCTGCTTATGAGCAAGTCGGAACTTGCTAGAAAAGCCGGCGTTTCGGTTCTTACGATCGACAGGATCGAAAAGAACGGTAAATGCCGCATGGAGACGAAGAGAAAGATTCTTCTTGCTCTGGGGCTTTCTCTTGATGAAAAACACAAAGTTTTTTCAGATGATGAAGAATAGCCAGGGAGGCGGAGATGTTTTATAACAAGCAACTGATGGGACTTGACCTCGGGTCTTATCTGATCAAAGCTGCGCAGCTCCAGAAAAAAGGGAAGGGGAAGTATCAGCTTAAAAAGTTCGGATTTATTCCGATTCCCGTAAACACGATGGTAGACGGAAGCATTATGAACACTTATGAGATGAATGATGCCGTCAAGACGCTTCTCGCGAAAGAAAAATTTCGCGACAAATACTGCTCGATTGCAGTCGCGGGTCACGGAATCATCAACAGAGTCATTAATGTTCCCAAAGTTTCGCAGCAGGAATTTTACGATGCGCTCAAAGTTGAGGCCGAGACGCATATCCCGCACGACATTAAGGAAATTTATTTCGACGGTATCAAAACCGACATCGTCGAGGACGGACGCGACAGAGTCATTCTTATCGCGGCGAGAAAGGATCTTATCGGTGACTTCATTCAGGTAGTAAGCGACGCCGGCGTTAAACCTATGTCGGTCGAGATCGATGCTACCGCGCTCGCCAACATTTTTGAACTTAACTATCCTGAAGAAAAGGACAAAACAGTCGCTGTTCTCAATATCGGCGCGTCAAAGACGAATATCGTCGTTATGTCGAACGGAAACGTCAGATTCTTCAGGGATGTTCTGACGGGCGGAAACTTTATCACTGAAGAGATCACGAGAAGGCTCAAAGTCAGCTTCCAGCAGGCTGAAAGCCTTAAATCGGGAGCTCATGCGACTGGCGATTCGATTCTGCCGAATCAGGTCGAGGAAATTATCGCGGATGTCGCAAAGAACATGGTTTCCGACATTATGAGAGTTTTTGATTACTATACAAACACGAATCCAGAAGACAGCGTTGCAAAGGTTTTTGTAACGGGCGGAACGACGAAAAGTTTCACCTTTATGCAGACTCTGCAGTCCACTCTGACGATCCCGGTAGAAAGAATGAATCCGTTCAAAGAGATAATCGTTCCCGGACAGGTTCTTTCAAGGGAAGAGGTTGAGGATTACAGCCATGTCGCTGCATTAAGTCTCGGATTGGCATTACGGAGGATGGACGAACAATGATAAAAATCAATCTGTTACCCGTAAAGGAAGACAAGCTTATCGCAGAAGCGAAAGGTTTTATCGCTCTTTTTGTCATTTCCATCGTCGTTGTCGTTGTTCTCGTTGTTTTGAACAGTTCCCTTCTTGCCGAGCGAGAAGTAGAAAGCAGGGCAAGAATTGCCGAAGCCGACGAGGAAATCGCGAAACTCAAATCGATTATGGGCGAAATCAAAAACCTGAAGGACAAAAAAGCTAAACTTCAGGAAAAAATGGATATGATCATCAAGCTGCAGGAGCAGAACATCGGTCCGGTCAGAGTTCTTGATGAACTTTCATTGAAAATTCCGTCGAACAAAATTTGGGTCGACAAGATTTCGATCAAAGGCGAAAAGCTTGAACTTGACGGAAAAACCTTGGAAAATCAGGAAGTCGCGAACTTTATGAAGCAGCTTGAAAATTCGCTTTACTTTTCAAACATCAACTTGAAAAAAGTTACGAAAGGCAATGCGGTTCAAGGGGTTACGGTGCTTACCTACGGTTTGAACACAAATGTTCACTTCGGTGGAAGGCAGGAACAGCCGGCTCAGCCGAAACCTGAAGGCCAGCAACAACCCGCAGCGGCTCAACCGAGTGCTAATTAATGGAGGAGTAATATGAAATCCCTATTAGTAAATATCGGAAAATTAAAGCCAGCATACAGATACGGAGCGCTGCTTTTGATTATTGTCGCCATCGTTGTGGTTTATTACGTTACCGTTTATATGCCGCATGTTGAGACGATGGAGTCGCTTTACCGCGAGTTCAATTCCAAAAAAGCGGAATTTTCCAAAATGGTCGTGCTGGTTCGTGACAGAGGACAGTTTATGGAAGAAGTTGAAGCTCTCGACAGAGACCTGAAGGTTGCAATCAGTATGCTTCCTGATAAGAAAGAGATTCCTTCTCTTCTGAAAAAACTCTCGGATGAAGCTGAAAAGTTCGGTCTTGAAGTCTACTACTTCGAGCCTTTGGCGGAACGTAAGAGAGACTTTTATGCGGAAGTTCCTGTGTCAATGAAGGTAAAAGGAAGTTTCCACGAAGTTTTGGGTTTCTTCGACAGTGTTAACAAACTGGCGAGAATAGTAAATGTCAGCGATCTTGACATGAAAGTCGTTGGCGGCAACAATGCGGCGGCAAATAAAGATAAAAAGAGTAAGGTTACGACGTCTTTCGGCGGTTTCCAGCCGAACAAAACTGCGCTCGATATAGCTTTCAGAGCCACGACTTACCGTTTCCTTTCATCTGCTGAAATGGATGGAGGTCAGAATGCAAAAAAATAACATGCGTTTCATGATTTTGATTTCTTGCTTGATTCTTTGCTCGCTTCTCACAGGCTGTGCAAACGAATATCAGATTGAGCCTTACGACTACAAAGCTGAATACGAAAGGGTCAGCAAGGCGAAGTCCAGTGAAAACAAGACGAAAGAAATTGATATTACCGACATTGCACAGAGAAGATCGAATTACCGTTATTCCGCAGTCGGCAAAAAGGATCCGTTCAGAAATTATTTCGGTGACATGGCAAGTCTCAACAAAGAGAAGAAGATAGTCAGCGAATTGCAGAATTTCGATGTCACCGACCTCAGACTTACGGCAGTCGTTTACGGAATTACCGATCCGAGAGCCGTTGTCGTTGCTCCGGACAGAAAAAGCTACATTATTAGAAACGGTAGCTTTATCGGCAAAAACTGGGGAAAAGTCAACAGAATTCTGCCGGACAAGATTGAAATTGTGGAAACTTATAAAGATCCGCTCGGAAGAAAGGTTATAAACAAGTTGTATCTTGAACTTCCTGTAAAATCGCCTCTCAAAGAGTCGGATGAGCCGGAGGATGCTGCTGAATTTGACAACGGCGGCGATAATAACGGCGAGAATAATAAAGTAAAAGAAGATTTGAATAACTAACGGAACGGAGATTGGAATGAAAAGTCTCAGGTTATCATTTATTCTTGTTTTGGTTTTTTCGGTTGTAACGGTTTTCGCTGTTGCGCAGAACAAGAATGATTCGTTGTCCGTCGAACAGAACGGAAGCAACGTTGTAGTTTCCGAGAATTTTGACGGAACTTACTTTAAACTCAATTCCGACAGCGTTGAAGTGATCGGCTTCGGAGATGCGGTTGAAGGAACTGCCGAGCATGGAACAGTCAACGGCAGGAAGGCTGCTCATCTTAAAATCAATGCTAACGAAGGCAATGTTCTTTTTGAATCACTTTCGACCGGTATGACTTCCGTAAAAACCGGCGATTTTGACAGCCTTGTTTCGATGGCAGAAGAAAAAGAGCTTAAGAACAGCCGCGTCACGATGAGTTCAAAGTCGGGAAATATCAGTTTTGCTTTCACCGTACAGCCTGAAAAAGTCAGATTTTTCACGCTGAAAGGTCCCGACAGACTTGTTTTTGATTTTATCGGTATCAAAGGTTCGATGAAACAGGCAGACGGTGTCCGCAGTGCAAATCATCCTGCAGGTTACCGTGTTGTTGTGGAAAAGGAGCTTCCGCAGTACTTCACGATCAGCCGCTCGAATGTCTATGCTTTCGGAACGGAAGGCAGAAAGTTGTTCGCATCTTTCAAAAACCAGACGGCAGAAACCGCTGTTGCAGAAGCTAAACCCGCAGCAAACGAAGCTGTTCAGGCAGTTGCAGACAAAACCGAAATTTCGGGTCTTGCGTTTATCGGCGAAGAATCGGAAATACTTAAAGTAAAGGCTGACAGAAAACTTGAAATCAGCAAGCAGGTTTCCGGTAATGACATTGAAATTACTATTAAAAATGCGTTCATAGCAAAAGAAAAAGAGCAGGTTATCGATGCGGCTTCCCTTAACGGTCCTGTTTCTGAAATCGCTGTTTACAATGCAAAAGACAGTGTTAAGATCCTTGCAAAGATGAAAACTGCAAAGCATGATCTAGTAATAGAAGAGTCGGCTCACGGAAGCGACTTCGTTTTCAATTTCAAGAATGAAAAGGTTCAGGGCGTAGCGGGTTATTCCGAAGCGCAGATCGTCAGACTTCCTCAGGCTGCAGTTGCTCAGGAAGAAGGCGGTGCGGATGAAAAAGGCGGCGCAATCAATATGGAAGACGAGCCTGTTCAATATACCGGAAAAAAGATCAACCTCGATTTCAAGGAAGTAGATATTCTTGATGTTCTGCGTCTTATGTCAGATATCAGCAAGCTCAACATCATTGCCGGCGATGACGTAAAAGGAACCGTTACGGTAAGACTTGTTGATATTCCCTGGGATGAAGCGCTTGACGTTATTTTGAAGAGTAAATCACTCGGCAAAGAAAGATACGGCAACATCATCAGAGTTGCTACGGTCAGAACGATGCAGAGGGAAAAAGAAGAGGAACTTGCAAAGAAAAACGCTCAGAAGAAACTTGAACCTGTAAAAGTCAGACTCGTTCCCGTAAATTATGCGATGGCTGACAAACTTGTTCCTCAGATTAAAGAGCTTCTTACCGACAGAGGTACGGTAAGCTACGACCAGAGAACAAATGTTCTTATCGTTAAGGATGTAGAGGAAATTCTTGATAAATCGGAACAGCTGGTTGATTACTTGGATACGCAGACACCTCAGGTTCTCATCGAGGCAAGAATCGTTGAAGCTACTTCAACGGCTGCTCTTGGTCTTGGTATTCAGTGGGGATCAACTCATACTTACACCGATGCAAACGGTCATCCGACGAATGCGGTTTTCCCGTATAACTTGGGTGTCGGTGCGAATGTTGCTGTTCCAGGTCCTGCCGATCCGACGGGTGTGCTTGGTTTCACGTTCGGCAGTGTCGGTATGATCAACGACCTTAACCTTACCTTGAACGCAATGGAATCTGACGGAAAAATCAAGATCGTAAGTTCTCCGAAAGTTGCGACTCTTGACAACAAAGAGGCTATGATCCAGCAAGGTACCAGTATTCCTATAACCACGAGAGGTACTGGCGGTGACGTTTCGACGAAGTACGTTGATGCTACCCTTGTTCTCAAGACTACTCCGCACATCACGGCTGACGGTTCGATTCTTTTGAACATCGAAATCAACAAGAGTGAACCTGACTGGTCAAATTCAAACTACTTGGGTGAGCCTTCAATCATAAAGAAAGAGGCAAAAACCGAGATTTTGATAAAGAGCGGTGACACTGTTGTTATCGGCGGTGTTTACACCAATCTGACTTCTGTAACGAAAAGATATGTTCCGCTTTTGGGAAAAATTCCTGTTTTGGGATGGCTTTTCAAATCGCGTGAAAGCAGAGTCGAAAGAAGCGAATTGTTGATTTTCCTTACTCCGAGAATCATGAATAAGGTAAAATCGTCGATTCCTTTGAAGCAAAGCGAAGAGTAATGCAGTTTGTTTCTGCCGGAGAGTCCCACGGTTCGGAGCTCGTTGCCGTTCTCAGCGGATTTCCGGCGGGTGTCAGGTTTGACAATGTTCTTTTTGAAGAGGATTTAAAGCGGCGCCGTTTGGGGCTTGGACGCTCGGCAAGACTTGATGTCGAACAAGACGATGTCAGGGTCGTTTCCGGTGTTGCAGCTTATGTCACGACAGGCGCTCCGATAGCTTTTCTGCTGAAAAATGCGGCGGAAAGCAGGTTCTTTGAAAACGGAGTAATTGATAAAGGGTTTCCGAGACCGGGGCATGCAGATTACAGCTCGTTCAGGAAATTCGGATATGAAAACATTTCGCTGGGTGCTGAACGCTCAAGTGCCAGAGAGACGGCTTTGAGAGTTGCTGCCGGTGCTTTGTGCAGGATGTTCCTTGCCGAGATGAATGTTATGGTCAAATCCGAAGTTCTTGAGATCGGCGGAGTTCCTTACAGTGGATTTGATGCTGAAAAGGCGCTTGCCGACAAGGAAAGAGGCACTTACGGCGGAGTTCTGAAAGTTGTTGTTTCAGGAATTCCTGCCGGGTTAGGTTCGAATGTCCAGTGGTCGGATCACTTGGATTCACGGCTCGCGGCGGCTTTCGTGTCGATACCGTCGGTGAAAGGAGTCTATTTCGGTGACACGGAACTTCACAGGATGAGAGGAATCAACGCAGCGGATGCTTTCTGCGGAAGGCACGGCGAGCGCGCAACAAACAGATGCGGCGGGATCGAAGGAGGTATATCGAACGGTATGCCTTTGGTTGCAACGCTCTATTTCAAGCCGATTCCGACTCAGCCTTTTGAGGTCGAGTCAGTTTCGCCGCTTACCGGCAAGGCAGGAAAGTGTCTTCCCGGAATGAACGATCTCTGGTGTATCGAACGTGCTGGAGTTATTGCCGAAAGCATGGCGGCATTGATTGTGTCGGATGCTTTCTGCGAAAAGTTCGGGTCGGACAATTTGAGTGATATCAGGTCGGCTTACGCGGCTTATCTGGAGAAACTGCTATGAAGCGGCTCGCTCTGATAGGGTTTTCGGGAAGCGGAAAAAGTTCGCTTGTTACTCTTGCTGCGAAAAGCGGTTTTGCGGCGGTTGATTCGGATGCTTTGATTGAAAGGCAGTGTCCGGATGCTGCTGAAAATATGCTGGGAACCGGCAGGGAAGAGGATTTCAGAATGCTTGAAACTTCGGTGATAAGCGGAATTCTGAAGTCCGGTTTCGATTTTGCGGCTTTCGGCGGCGGAGTGAACTACGCTCACCCTGCTTGGAAAGAGATCTACCAAATTGGTCTCAAGCTGATTTATCTGAGAAGTTCTTTTGAAAATCTCGTCGGGAGATTTGAAGACAGACCTCTCTATAGGAAGCTGGGACGTGATGGTTACGAAAAGCTCTTTCTGGCAAGACGTGAACTTTACGAGAAGGCTGCGGCGTTTGTCGTCGATACCGACAGGCGCGGTTTGGATGAAATCTGGTCGGAGATTGAGGAAATATGGAACTCACTTTTTCGGTAACGCACGTGACGAAAGTCGGATTTGCGAAGTCTTTTGCGGATTTTGCCGGATCCGTCGGTGGTGACTGCTGTTTCGTGATTGACAGATCGCTCGAAAATTTGGCTGAATCGCTTCCTGATGTTCGTGTTTTCCGCATTGACGGCGAAAAGGAGAAGGATCTGAACCACGTTGAAAGCTGTCTTGAATGGCTGATAGATCTTAACGCGGGGCGTAAAACGACGCTTGTTGCAGTTGGCGGCGGTGCTACGACCGATTTCGCCGCTTTTACGGCTTCGATTTACAACCGCGGGATGAGACTAGTGCTTCTTCCGACAACGCTTCTTTCGGCTGTCGACAGTTCAATAGGCGGGAAAACGGCGGTGAATTTCGTTGCGAAAAACACGATCGGTACTTTCTATCCGGCGCATGAAGTCGTGATCATAGAGGATTTTTTCAAAACTCTTTCTTCACAGCAGATTGCATCTGGAAAGGCAGAAATCATCAAGCTCGCTTTGGTAAAAGGCGGCCGGCTTGCCGATATGGTTTTCGCGGCTGAAGACTTGCTTTCGGAAGAGGCGCTGACGCTTGCGATACTCGGTAAATACGAGATTGTAAGTGCCGATTTTACGGATACCCTTGAAAAAAGAATCGTTTTAAACTGGGGGCATACATTCGGCCACGCGATAGAGTTTTATTACTCTCTGCCGCACGGTCTGGCTGTTGCCGCCGGTATGGTTCTTGCGCAGGAATGGGCTGAAATCGCGGGGGCGGACGAGGTCTTTCCGGCGGCGGAACTTGAAAAATTGTTGCAGAAACACGGAGTGAACAACAATTTGAAAAAATATAAAACTGAAAAAAAATGGCGTAGATTTATAATGTTGGATAAAAAAAGGAATTTGGACGGAATTTCGATGGTTTACCTGAAAAAAACGGGTGTTCCGGGGATAATATGCAGGCATTCTAATGACATATTGAAAGATTTGGAGGAATTAAGATGAGAAAGTTTTTCATTCTTACCCTGATGGTAGCTTCTTTGATGATGGTTTCTTGCGTCGAAAGGCGTAATCAAGTCATCCTTGACAAATTTATTCCGGTTGATGACAGCTGTGAAATCAAGGTCGGCGGTGACAAGTACTACACGGAAGGTGTGATGGACCTTGCGTTCACCGATGATTACAAACTTGCTTTCCAGATTACGAACCGTATTCCGTCTAGTGACGGAGGCGGCACGGATCTTGCAACTTCCAATGCCAACTATTTTTATGTAAGGAAAGCGGAAATAAAGTATGAGTGGGATCCGAACACTCAACAGAACGGCAATACTATTAGATGTGATAAGATAGATGATGAGAGTACGAAGTGTATGAATCGTAAACTTTGGGATAAAAAAACAAGAGAGATGTCTCAGGACATAGTCGTTGATCCTGACGGCGGTCAGGCTGCCGGTTACATCCATCTTTTCGAGAGGGCTCAGATTGAAAACCTGCTGGGTGTTTATTTAGCAGTTCCTGACTTCGACTGGATTGCAAGTCCCCTTCAAATAACAGTCAGAATTATCGGATACCTCTCTGACGGTACGGAAGTTAAAACGAACAGGTTGTATTTCAGCATTATTCCGACTTTCGGAACAACGGTTCAGATGGGTTCGGTATATCCTTATCCTGCTGATAAATGTGACGACATTGAGTCTTATGAGTGTCAAAAAGCTTTGTATGATGTTACCACGAAGTCCTGTGCTTACAACGACCCGGTGATGAACGGTTGCTATTACGGTCAGGATTATTCCAGTGTAAACTGCTATGCCGGAGATACTGAATGGGAAAGATATATCGCAGATACATACGGAGAGTCAAATTATACCGGATATGCTGCTGCTGACGTAGTTGAAATGATTTACAACCAGTATAAGAAAGTACCTAAAGATAAAGATGAAGATGTATACTTCAAGTGTTGTCCCGGTAAGGCTATGGAAGAACCGGAAAAACCGGAAGAAGATGAAAACGGCGCTACTACTACGGCGCCTGAGAGCGGCGAATAGTTTCTTAGATCTCACCCCTGCCACCTCCCGAAGCGGGAGGGATTATTAAGGCACTTTCCCTTTCTTCATTCTTGATAGGGGAATAAAGGGGTGAGGTTTTTTTTATCTTAAAACGGATCTTACTTCAGACTTCTTCTCAGTAAGGCGGGTTGGATTTATCAATTCAGTTTTCTCTGAAATACGGAATGAAATGGAAAAATTAAAAAAAACACTCTTAATAATGATTTTTTTATAAAAATTCTTATAATGCTCCGTTTTTTTGTTTTTGATGGAGAAAAGAATGGGACTTATTCATCTTAAGGATGTTGTAACTTTGGGGAATGTCGCCATCGGTTTTTTTTCCGCCGTTCTGGCGATAGAAGGTGATATTCAGCAGGCATGTTATCTGGTGATGGTGGCTTATGTTCTCGATTTTTGCGACGGAATCGTGGCAAGAATCACGAAAATGAGCAATGAATTCGGCAAGGAACTCGATCTTATAGCAGACCATGTTACTTATGCAGTTTGTCCGGCGTTTGTCGTCTATGCTTTTTACAGAGTTGAAGACGGCAGTTTTCTGAACGCTTTCATCGCTTACTGCATGGGTATGGTTCCGCTTGTTTTCGGCTGCATCAGGCACGCGAGAAACGAAGTCTACGACATTGATTTTCCCCGCTTTTTCCTCGGAACTCCGCGTCCGGTATCTGCTTTTTATCTTATGAGCCTTATCGGAGCCGGAATGCACCTCAGCAAGTATATCCCTCAGGAATATAATCCGACCTATAAATATTTTCTTATTCCGCTTTTCATATGGATAGGCTGGAACAATCTTTCGTTCAGACCGTTCCTCAGCCATCACGGGCGCAAATTCAACAAAAAACTTAAATTCTTTATGAGCATTGCCGTTGTCATGCTTGTTTTGAGCGGTATTGCGACGGCTGTCACCGGAGAGCCGTGGCTTCTCGACTGTCTTCTTTTCCACATGTTGGTTTATACTTTCTTTACGCCGGTCTGTTTTGATCCGGGTGATCTTGACGGTTACGAAGATTACGTAAAGGCGAAAAAAGCGGAAATCGCAAAAGATATGCAACCTAAAGGGTAGGGTTTATGATGAAACAAGGCGTTATCCTTGCAAGCGGACTTGGCAGCAGGCTTAACAGTGAAGGCCGTAACGAGCCGAAGCCGCTTATGCCGGTCGGCGGAATGGCTTTGATCGAGCGCGTTATCACTTTGATGCAGAATGTCGGCATTGAGAAAATTGTCGTTGTCGTCGGCTACCGCGGCGATCAGATCAGGGAATACATAAATAAAAACAATATTCGCGGCGTTGTTTTCGCCGAAAATCCCGAATACAACAAGAAAAACGGCATTTCGCTGCTCCGCGCTCGTGATTTTCTTGACGATGCCCCGTTTATGCTGTCGATGTCGGATCATATTTTTTCGGAAAATTTTTTTGCCGATTTTTTGGAAAAGGCAGAGCCGAAACTTGAAAAATATGAAGTTGTCCTTTCTATCGACAGAAATATCGAAGGAGTTTTTGATCTCGACGATGCGACGAAAGTCGTCACGGAAAACGGTGAAATCACGGCAATCGGCAAAGATCTGCCCTCTTATGATGCGGTTGATACCGGACTTTTCCTCTGCAAACCCGATATCTTTGCGCGACTTCAGAGTGTTTACGACGAAACAGGGGATGTTTCGATTTCCAATGTGATGGGAAGTGTCGCCGCCGACAGAATGTTTGCATGCGCGGAAATGACCGGGCATCTCTGGCAGGATGTAGACACGCCGTCAATGAAAAACGAAGCGGAAGAGCGTCTGGTTGACGACTATATTGAAAAAAACCGCTCGACGCACTTTTTTTCAAACCGGTTTTTTATAAAAATCGCTAAAGAGACGGTTCTTGCGCTGTTTAAGAAGGAACATTTCGACTGGGAGTTTTTTCACACTGCTGTTTTTGTCGTTTCGCTGATAATTACGGCGGTTGCACTTTTTGAAGATTTGATTCAGCTTTCTGTTCTGCCGCTTTTTTTCACGACTTTTATGTCCTATATCGATAAAATCAGAAAAAATGTCAGGATAACCTGCCTGAAAAACGAAAATTTCATTCTTTCGTGGAAATTCGGTTTCATACTTTCGACGCTGCCGGCTGTTCTTGCGGCTTGCGGTACGGTTTTTGTCGGTTTGCCGCTTGTCGTTGTGATGTTTGCGGTTGCTCTGGCGAAGCATCTGGGTTTCTTGGATTTTCTGATGTCACAGCGTGCCGAACTTCCTGATGTTGACGAATCTTTGTCACAGACGCTTCTTGCACCGTCGCTTTTCTGGATGGTTTACTCGGTTGCAGTTTTTGTTCTGCCCGAATGGCTGACCGGTTTTCTTCCCTTCGCATACTTTATTTTTGCACCGTGTTTTTATGACGAGAGGGGCTGATGGAACTCAAAAAGCGGGCAAGCAGGGATTTTTCCATCGACATAAGTTCGCTTGTCGATGTTCTTTTCACGCTTCTCATTTTCTTTTCGCTTACAAGCACTTTCGTTAAGGAATCTGGTCTGAAGGTCGATCTTCCGAAAGCGAGTTCCGACACTCCGCTCGTTTCAGCTGAAAAGTTTGAAATCGCCATAAGTTCGGACGGCAGAGTCGCTTTGGGCGGAACCGAAGTTTCGTCAACTGAAGAAATCAGGAAATTCCTTTCAAAATTTGACACCGATATGCGTTTAAAATATGTTATGGTCATCAAGGCCGACGTGACTACGCCTCACGGCAAGGTTACTGAGGTTCTTGACATACTGAAGTCTTTGAAATTCGAGAATATCGCGGTTGCGACGAGGTCGAAAGAATGAAAAGAAAGCATGTTCTGTTCGTTTTCGGTGCTGTTTTTCTGATTGTATCAGTTTTTCTGATTTACGACACGGTTTCGTCTTACGGCGAAATACGCCGGAATCGTATGAAAATTGAAAAAATCGAGGCAAAACAGCGCGATATAAGCCGCGAAAATGTCAGAATCCGCCGCAAAATAGACAGAATTTCTAACGATCCGAGGGCTGCGGAGGAAATTTTGAGATTGAAATATAAAATGTTGCGTAAAGATCAATTCAGGTATGTTCCGGAAAAATGACAGCTTTATTTGAATTCCGCTTTTTTTGGCATTTTGTCACGCTTGTTTTTTCGCTGATTTCGGTTTATGTCGGTCAAAGCGTGCCGCTTCAGATTTTTTTATGGAGCGTTTTTGCAGTTTTCGTCATATACAGCTGGTTTGTCGAAAAGAAAAAGTTTCCTTTTCCGTTTTTGTTTTTTCCGGCTTTCGTTCTTACTGGCGGCGTAGGCGGACCGGTTACGCCTGTTCTTTTTCTCCTGCTTCCTTATTTTCTTAAAAAATACGGGCTTTTTTCTTATGTGATTTTTGCCGTTTCAGTTTTCGTTCTGATGATATGTTCAGGAAATATTTCTGACGAAGCGGCATTTGCAAGCTACGTTCTGTTCGTTTTTTCAGCTGTCGCGGTCTGGTTTTTCATCGAAAAGAAGAATTTTTCGTTTTTTATGGAGCCTGTTCCTGCAACACCGCTGAAAATTACTCCGAAAGTAAGTTCTTCTCTGGTCGAGGATCCTTTCCGGCCGCTGAAAAAGTATCTGAGCAGGACTAAAAATTTCAACGGAAAGCCGGTTTCGCTGCGTCTCGTCGAGCTTCTGCCTGGCGGAATGGCAAAAATATACGAAACCGAAAGCGAATTCCGGCAGGAAGGTCTGCTCTACAGAGTCGTTCACGACAAAACTCCGGTCGCGGCCAAGACGCTTCTTGCCGAAATCGAAAACATTCCGATGATGCCGGAATACAATTTCAGGATTTATTATCCGCTTTCGCTGCTTGAAAACGGAGATTCTTCATTTTTCGAGCCTGAATACGTTCTGGTAGTCGATATCGCCATGAAGGAAAAATCTGTCGATAAGGACGAGCTTATTGCCGAATTTGCCGAGATAAGAACCGATGTCGCGGAACAGCTCAAACAGTCTGAAACATTCAGTCACATTTCGGTCGAAAAACAGCGCAACGCCGCTTTATACCGCGAAACTTCGAACATCGTTGATTCATTCGAGCACGACGAACTGCTAAAAGCTGCGGCGCTTGCGATTTTCAATCTTGCGCCCGAATCGAGCGGTGTTTTCGTCGCGGAGAAAAGCGGCGGAGAGGCTTTCAACGGCTACGCTTTCGGGATAGCTGAAGCGTCAAAGGGAAAGTGGCCTCTTGAAATGACCGATATAAAAGAGATCGCGAAAGCTGAAATTAAGGATCAGCAGTCGGTTCATGCGATGATGGTATGCGGAAAAATGGATGATTATTTCGAGGCGACCGACGTGAACAAACGGAAAAACGAGCCGCTGTTTCAGTCAGAATTCGACGATTTCAACAGAAAAAGCTGCATTTCCATCCGCCTTCTGACTTTTAAAAACGACGTGAAGGGAACGATTTCGGTCCTCACTGATACGCAGAAGGATTTTGAGCTGCTTAAAGACCATTCCGATTCAATAAGAATGATTTCAAAAGTCGTGACATCAGCTCTTAACAACATAGAATTGTTCAAGAAAATGGAAGAGTTGTCCAATGTTGACGGATTAACAGGACTTTACAACAGACGCTGTTTCAACAATATGATCGAGCGTAAGACGAGCGAAGCCGGCAGGATGAAGGTTCCGCTTTCGATGATCATGCTCGACATTGACCATTTCAAGAAAGTCAACGATGTCTACGGTCACAAGGCTGGTGACGACGTTATCCGCTTTATTTCTAAAACGATACGGAATTCGATCAGAAAAGTCGATTTCGCGGCGCGTTACGGCGGTGAGGAATTCGTTATCCTGCTCAACAACACTACCGTTGAATCGGCTGCAAAAATAGCCGAAAAAATCAGAAATCTGGTGCGCGACGCTTCCGTAAATGCCGACGGAATCATTCTTTCTGTGACTGCTTCATTCGGCGTTTCTTCGTTCCCGGAGCCTTCGATGAGTGCCGGCGAACTCGTCAAAGACGCCGATACTGCCCTTTACTATTCTAAGGAACACGGCCGCGATCAGGTCAATATTTTCAATCGTGAAATGTAGAGACATTTCATGAAATGTCTCTACGGTTATTTCCCTTCGACCGTGAAAGATTCTCTGTGAAGATTGTTGTCTGATTCGGTGTTTATCGAAATTTTGAGTTCTTTTTTGAGTTTTTCAAGTTCGTCGGCGTAAATGTGTCCCATTGCGAACAAAGTGTCGGGATGGGCTTTTACCGTCAGAACCTTGCTGCCGTAAAGGCGGACATATTTTTTGATTTCTCGGAAAATCTGGAAAGTTACGGTTTCTTTCGAGCGGATTATGCCGTTTCCGCTGCAGTACGGGCACGGCTCGGTGAGCGACGAGATGTTGCTTTCGGTCGTTCTTTTGCGCGTTATTTGGATGAGTCCGAGGCGCGTGAAGTAGAAAACAGTGCATTTTGCGGAATCTTTTTCAAGCTCTTTTTCGAGTTTGGCAATAACCTTTTTCTTATTCGCCTGATTGCGCATGTCGATGAAGTCGACGACGATGATTCCCGCTAAATTCCTGAGCCTCAGATGGTATGCTATCTCTTCGGCAGCTTCGCAGTTCGTTTTGACGACGGTGCTTTCAAGATCTCCTTTTCCGACGAATTTGCCGGTGTTGACATCAATGACGGTGAGCGCTTCGGTCTGTTCGATGATGAGAAAGCCGCCGCTTTTGAGCCAGATTTTCTTCTTGACGAGTTTTGCGACTTCAGGTTCGATCGAATAGTAGTCGAAAATCGGGTAGGGGAGATCGTAGAATTTCACCTTGTCGTCGGGATTTTCGCCGTAGAATGCAAAGTAGTTGCGCACCGCCAGTTCATCGTTTCTGTTGTCGACGACGATTTCGGAAAGTTCATCCATGCCCGTGTTCTGAACGAATTCGAGCATCGGATCAAGTGCGGGTTCTATAAGCGCCGTTCCCTTGCCTTTCTGGAATGTGTTTTGAATGGAAATCCACTTTTTTATAAGAAAAACGACCTCTTTTTCGATCGTTTTGATGTCTGTTTCCGCGGCGAGTGTTCTCAGAATTATGCCGAACCCCTTTTTCTGCACTTTCAGACCGAATTCCTTGAGTTCTTCACGTTTTTCGCGGTCGCTGATTTTGCGGCTCACTCCGATGTGTGTGATTGTCGGCAGCAGCACGCAGTATCTTCCTGCAAGCGAAATGTGTGTCGTGAGCTTGGCCCCTTTCTGTCCGATCGGTTCTTTTACGACCTGAACGAGAATGCGGTTGCCCTCTTTTGCGTATTCGGTGATGTCGGTGAATCTGCGCGGCTCGCTCTGCGTTTCAGACGACTGGTCTTCGTGACCGGAATCTTCATCCTCGTCACTTTCAAGATTTTTCTGATACTCTTCGTAAGTTATATCGAGTCTAAGATCGTTCGCGTGGATGAATCCCGTTCTCGTGCCGCCGAATTCGACGAAAGCCGACTGCATTCCTGGCAGTACCCTTCGGATTATGCCGGAGTATATATTCGAAAGACAGCTGCCTTCCTCCGAGTGCATAACATGTAGTTCGACGAGTTTTCTGTCTTCAAGGATGGCTATTCTTTTTTCGCCGTAAGTGTTGTTTACTATGATTTGTCTGTTCATTTTTGATGGAAAATAAGAAAATCCGCTACATGTTTACGACTTCTTTGACTTCAGGAACAAGTCTTTTGAGATGCTGTTCGATTCCCATTTTGAGCGTCATCTGGCTCATCGGACAGCCGGCGCAGTGACCCTGAAGGGCTACTTTTACAATGCCGTCATCGGTTATTTCCAGAAGTTCTACATCTCCGCCGTCACGCTGCAGAGCGGGTCTGACATCTTCAAGAACTTCCTTTACCTTTTCTTTCCAAGCTGCTTCTGACATTTTTATCTCCCTGAAAAAGTTAAAAAACAAAAACGGATAATTCTAGGAATTTCGGAAAAAAATGCAAAAAAATCAGTTTTTATGATATAAAACGACAGATTTTCTTGAAAAGAGTTTTTTAATAACTATATATTACGTCGTTTTTTGAACCATTAAAAAAGGAGAATCCGATGGGGAAATACAGCAATTTGGTAAAAAACGTTGCTAACGATGACGGAAAGGTAAAGTTTTTGTTTATAAACGGAAAGTATTCAGGCGGTGAATTTTCAATCCGTGACGGTCAGAAACTTTCAATAGGACGTGATATTTCTTCCGATGTCGCCATTGTTGATTCGAAAGTAAGCAGAAATCACGCTTCGATAACGGCTCACGACGGAAAACTTTTTATCGAAGACCACAACAGCACGAACGGAACATATGTCAACGGTGAAAAGCTCAGTCCGTCGATTGAAACCGAGCTTAAGATGGGATCTAAATTCTCAATAGGTGATTCGACGATTTTGGTCGGCGACGAGAAAGAGGCGGACGAAAACGCTATAGAGCTCTCTTTTACGAACGCGAGAAAAATACAAGAGACGACAATTCCTGTTGCTCAGGCTACGGTTGCCGGCGATGACGAAGAGGAATCTTTCACGCTTGACGAATCGCTTCAGGTCGAGGATCAGCCGGATAGCAGTTTCAGCCTCGGCGACGAAGCTCATATTATAGCTCCTGATCCTTCATCGTCTTTCTATTTTGAACAGCCGAAGGTGAAAGTAGGACAGCTTTCTTTGAATAAAACTTCAAAACTGGATATTGCAAAAGACAATCTGGCTAATTCGAAGACTTCATCGACAGGCAGTCTTTCGGCGATGGATATTACAGATCTCTTGAAAGTAATTGCTCGGTCGGCTTCTTCGTCAGGCTATCTGAAACTCAACATCACCTCTCCGTTTGAGGAACAGATCGAAGTGACGATCGGTTCTGCCGGCATTGTTGCATGTGAATCTGTGACGAACAAGAATTTCTCGCAGGAAAAGGCTCTTTCCAGAGCACTTCTGGCTAGAGACGGCGAATATGTGTTCAAAGTTGACGCGGCTCCGAAAAATGAAACTCCTAACAGACAGCTTGAAGATTTGTTTATGGACATTGCAAATCAGAGCAACGCGCTCATGAAATACAGGAAAATCGTAAATTACGGGAAACTGGAGTTTGCGGTTCCGCTCAAAGGCAAACTTTCCAATCTTTCAAAGGTGGAACTCGATTCTCTCCAGTTTATGATAAATTCAATTGAAGTAATTCCCTATCTCAATTCTTTTGCCGACAACGACGACATGATTCTTCTTGCTGAAATCACAAAATACATAGATTTGGGCATTATTTCCGACGGACAAAAATTCGACATGCTTTCAGACGACGTCATAGATTTTTAAAAATTGACTCTTCCGGAACAGACAGAAATCATCTATATCTGGGGCGATCCGCTCGATTTTTCACTTTCTCCATTTTTTCAGGAACATTGCGCGATTTTATCGGGAAATCGCATACTTTACAAAATATTCCGCGGCGGAAGGGAGGAGTTTTTAGAACTTTTAAAGAATGAACGGTGTATCGGCGCAAACGTTACGATCCCGCATAAAATCCATGCGCTGGAACTTTGTGACGATCTGACTGGGAAGGCACGCAATGCCGGCAGTGTAAACACGATTTTCAAATCAGGCGGCAGGATTGTCGGTGACCACACCGACGGCGCAGGTCTGGTGAAATGGCTTAAAATCAAGGGCGAAAGCCTTGAAGAATGTGCGATTCTGGGCAACGGAGGAAGTGCCAGATCGATTGCAGCTGCACTTTTTGAGGAAAAATGCAGCATCACGATTTTCGGCAGAACCGAAAAAGGTTGGGAAACAAAGTTCGGCAGTTTCCGTCAGCTTTCCGATTGGAAAAACGATTTCCCGACAATCAGCACTCTTCCGTTTGAAGTTCAAGGTAAAAATGTCGTAACTATCGGATATTCTTGCGGAAGAATTTCGACAGATGCCGAAATGATGCTCGCATTCCAAGGCTGGCTCGGGGCGAAAAGGTGGTTCGGAAAAACGCTTCCGGCGGAAGATTTTGCACGAATTGTGAAACTTCACGCAGAAGCTCAGTTAAATCAACAACTTATATTGAACTTGGCAGACGTAAATGAGATACAACCGATTTCTTGAAGAAATGCTTGTCAAAGCGTTATTGTTAGTCGATTCTCAGGATAAGTGTGATATTTTATTGAATAATCTGTTCAAAGAAAACAAGATCGGCAAACGTGACAGAATCTGGGTCAGGGACAGATTCTTCTTTTATCTGAGGCACAGGCTTCTATTTGACGAAGTGTCGGAAAGCATTGGAGAACTTGCGAAAAATACGGCAATGTTTTTTGAAGACGAACCGGATGAAACTCTGGCATCAAAAATAGAATTTTTGCGGAAAAACGGGAGATTCGATTCTCTTTTCAATGAATCTTTTTCTGATTTTTTAATTAGTAAAATCAGTGTGTTATATGGTAAAAATGCTTTTCTTTGGTTCAATTCCAAAGCTAAAACGGTTTTGCGTGCCAATTTGGTAAAAATTTCACGTGCTGAGCTTTCAGGAATGCTTGAAAACGAAGGTTTCGGCAATTTTCCTACAGAAATAACGCCCACCGGAATAGTCCTTGAACCTACGGAGAAAAGTCTTAAAAATATTGAACTTTTTGAGAAAGGCTTCTTCGAATTTCAAGATGAATCGAGCCAGCTTGCCTCGCTTTTAGTAAATAAAAACAGCAGAAATCTTCTTGAACCGTGTGCAGGCGGCGGAGGAAAATCCCTTGCCATTGCCTCTTTTTTCAAAAATATTGAAATCACGGCAAGCGATTCGCGAACCTACCTTTTCAAAGAGATAGAGGAACGCGCCGGAAGGGCGGGAACGAATATAAAAACAGCCTCTTTTAGTGATATAAGTGACAAATTCGATACCGTTTTCATTGATGCGCCGTGCAGCGGAAGCGGCGTTCTCAGGCGTAATCCAGGCGACCGTTGGAAAATTGACGAAAAAAGTGTTTCCGAACTGAGTCTGCTGCAGAAAGAGCTTATTCAGAAGTTTTCTGAAAAAGTGAAGAAGGGCGGCGAGCTGATTTATGTGACATGCAGCTTCCTTGAAAGTGAAAACGAAGAAGCCGTTCGGAATTTTCTTAATAAAAACAAATGTTTTACTCTTGTGCCGGCAAAACAACGTCTTTTTGAGAATATCGGTTGCGAAGAGAGCTTGGATGAAGTTACGGAAGGAGATTTTTTGAAAATACAACCTTTACATGAACGTGATCTGATGTTCGGAGCCGTTATGAAAAAAGTTGATTAAAGAGTGATGAATTTCTGACTATTTTCCGAAGTATCTTTCAAGAAGACCTTTAAGAGCCTTTCCGTGACGGGCTTCATCGCGGGCCATCTCGTGAACTGTGTCGTGGATTGCGTCAAGACCGTTCTGTTTGGCGCATTTTGCAAGCTCTACTTTGCCTGCAGTTGCACCGAATTCGCAGTCAACGCGCCATTTGAGGTTTGCTTCGGTCGAAGCCTTCATGTTGGGTTCAAGCGTTTCACCCAGAAGTTCAGCGAATTTTGCAGCGTGCTCAGCTTCTTCGAAAGCAGCCTTTTCCCAGTAGAGACCGATTTCCGGATAGCCTTCCCTGTGAGCGATTCTCGCCATGCAGAGATACATTCCGACTTCCGAACATTCACCGGTGAAGTTCGCCTTGAGCTGCTCAAGGATGAATTTTTTGTCTTCTTCGGAAATGTTTTCATTGTTTTCTACAGTTTTGCCGTAAACGCCGAACTCGTGTTCAGCGGCAAGTTTGAGCTCGTCCTTGATCTCTTCAAACATTTTGGCAGGAGCTTTGCATACCGGACATTTTTCGGGAGCCGCTTCACCTTCGTAAACGTAACCGCAAACCTTGCAAACGAATCTTTTTTTCATACCTTCCTCCATCATTAAATCAAATTAATACATGAACCATCTCTTGAATAACATGAATCATCGGAAATTTCGGTGTCTCCGGAATCTTCGAAATCTTCATTATCTGAATCTCCATTATCGGGAACTTCATCATCATCTCCGTAATCATCGCCAGAATCTCCTGAATCATCATCTGAATCAGCGGAATCACCTGAATCATTTTCATCTTTTACATAAGGATTTTCGTCACACGCATCGCCGATTCCGTCACCGTCGGTATCGAGTTGTGAAACATTGTATATTTCCTGACAGTTGTCAACGCAATTAGGAACTCCGTCACCGTCATTGTCGGTTTCTGCAACTCCGCAGCCGCATATTCCTTCAGAAATTGTTTTGCCGGCATCATCCGGACAAATGTCGCAGAGATCGCCGACACCGTCACCGTCAGCATCTTCCTGAAGCGGATTGGTATCATTCGGACAGTTGTCTTCGTTGTTTTTAACTCCGTCGCCGTCCAAGTCTTCGTCGCACGCGTCGCCGATTCCGTCGCTGTCAAGGTCAGGCTGTCTGCCGGACGAAAAAATAGAAGCTCCTTCTTTCGGATTGGCGATATTCGGGCAGTTGTCTTCAACGTTTTTCACTCCGTCTCCGTCAATATCGTCGTCGCATGCATCGCCTTGGCCGTTGCCGTCCGAATCGGTCTGATCCTTGTTTGCATCGAGAGGACAGTTGTCAATACAGTCGGGAATCGTATCCTTATCGGTGTCAAGTTCGCTTTCCGCAATTCCGCAGCCGCAGATTCCGGGTTCAGCCTTGTCTGGATCTTCGGGGCAGCCGTCTTCTTCGTCAATTACGCCGTCGCCGTCTCTGTCTATAGGAATATCTTCGTCGTTTTCGTTTTCCTCATCTTCCTCGTTGTCTCTGTCCGGACGATCTCCGTCGCGGTCTGGACGCTCGTTATTTTCGGGATCTTCCTCGTCTTCTCCACCCCATCCGTCTTCTTCTCCGTCGTTTTCATTGCCGTTGTCGGGGCGTTCCGGTCTTTCATCATCTACGTCTTCATTTTCACCGTCGCTGTCGCCGGCCGTTTCTGAATCGTCTGTTCCTGAAATGTCGTCTTTTGTCTCGCTTTCCTCCGTGAAAGAATCCTTGTCTGCGATTCTTTCAAGGGTTTCGTTGCAGGCAGCAAGGAAAAAAACGAAAGAAATTGCCAAAATTGTTGCTCTTTTCATTGTAAAACCTCAAAAAGTCAAAAAAATCGATAAATTGTACTATTATACAAATATTTTTCCACAAGTCAAACTCTTTTGAAAAATAACAGATTATATTTGACAAAGCCGTTTTTAAAATATTAGATAGCCGTGCTGTTCTTTTTTAAACTTTTTATGGAGGTTGATATGAAAAAAGTTCTTCTTGCTACCGAAAAACCTTTTGCAGCGAAGGCTGTTGCAAAAATCGAAGAGATCTGCAAGGGTGCAGGTTACGAATTCCGCAAACTTGAAAAGTACACGTCGGTTGACGAGCTCAAAGCTGCCGTTGCAGACGTAAACGCTATCATCATCAGAAGCGACAAAATCACGAAAGAGATCATGGACGCAGCTCCGGAACTCAAGATCGTAGTCAGAGGCGGCGCAGGTTTCGACAACGTTGACTGTGCAGCTGCAAAAGAGAAAGGCATCGTCGTTATGAATACCCCCGGCGTAAACGCAAACGCTGTTGCGGAACTTGCAATCGGTATGGCTATCTACACCGCTCGTACCTGCTTCACCCCGACGACAGGAACCGAACTTAAAGGCAAAAAACTCGGTCTTCAGGCTTACGGAAACGTCGGAAGGAACGTTGCAAGGATCGCAAAAGGACTCGGCATGGAAGTTTATGCGTTCGACCCGTTCCTCACCAAAGAGAAGATCGAATCCGAAGGCGTAAAATACATCGCTACCAAAGAAGAGCTCTACAAGACCTGCAACTATGTATCGCTCCATATTCCGGCTAACGACGAGACCAAAAAATCGATCACGAAAGAGTTCATGATGGATATGCCGAAACCGGCTACCCTCATCAACACCGCAAGAAAAGAGATCATCAACGAGGAAGATCTCGCGGCTGTTCTTGAAGCAAGACCCGATTTCAAATACGTCGCGGACGTAGCTCCGGACAACGCTGAAGAACTCAAAGCGAAATTCGAAGGCAGAGTTTTCTTCACCCCGAAGAAAATGGGCGCTCAGACAAGCGAAGCGAACGACAACGCCGCTGAAGCTGCTGCAACGGAGATCGTCAACTTCTTCGAAAAAGGCGACGTAAGATTCCAGGTCAACAAGTAATTTTTTGTTATTCAGTTATCGCGCCGCAGGCGTGCCGTTATTCGGAAATTCCGGTATCGCGGCAATGGTGCGGCGCGAAAATCTTGACAAATCTCCTCGTTTTTCTTTGAATCAAAAAGTTTTTTGTGTGTTATGTTCGAGGCTGAATGACAAAAACGGCTTTCATTTTTCCCGGTCAGGGTTCGCAATATCCCGGAATGGGACGTGATTTCGTCGGGAATTTTCCAATATTTTCACAAGTTTTTGAAGAAGCATCAGACCGTTTGGGTTTTGATTTGCTTAAAATAGTAATGGATGGAAGCGATGAAGATCTGATGCGGACGGAAGTGACCCAGCCCGCTCTTCTCACCGTTTCAAAGGCGATTCTTGAAGTCATTTCGCAGGAAACCGGACTGACGGGTGATTTTGCGGCCGGCTTGAGTTTAGGCGAATACACAGCGCTTGTCTATGCCGGAGCCTTGAATTTTGCCGACGGAGTAATCATTGCGAAGGAACGCGGCAGAATAATGCAGAAGGCTGTTCCGGAAGGTGTCGGCGCGATGGCTCCTGTAGTCGGCTTGGAATATGATGAAGCTGCCGAATTTATTAAGGAAATCAAAGGTCTCGGCGTGGTCGAAATCTCTAATTTCAATTCGCCGGCGCAGGTTGTCCTTTCCGGAAATACTGAAGCTGTCCGGGCGGCGGTCGATTTAATCAAAAAAAGCCGCAGGGTACGTGCCGTTTTTCTGCCGGTAAGTGCGCCTTTTCACACGTCGCTGCTTCGTGAAGCTTCACTTGAATTCGAGAAAATTCTCAATGATTATGACATGCTGTCTCTTGGAAAAACGGTCGTTTCAAATGTTACGGCTCAGCCTTATACCGATATTTCTGAGGTAAAACCGTGTCTGGTAAGGCAGTTCTACAGCACTGTTTTGTGGAAGCCTTCCGTCGAATTCATGATAGAAAACGGAGTCGATAGTTTTGTTGAAATCGGTCCCGGAACATCGCTTTCGGGTTTGGTGAGAAAGACCGCAGCCGCTATGAATAGAGGCGTCAATATTCAGAACGTCGAAAATATGGAAACATTTAAGAACTTGAATTTATAGGAGAAAATCATGTATTTTGAAAAGATTGCCGATGTTGTCAGAAACCATCTGGCTTTGGATGAAAGTGTTCAGATCACGCCTGAAACTTCACTTAAAAACATGAAGATCGATTCTTTAGATGTCGTTGAAATCATTATGAAAATAGAAGACTGCTTCGATATCGAGATTCCTGACGAGAAGCTGAAGGAGTTCCGTAATCTGGGCGACATCGCGGAATATGTGAAATCGGTAAAAGAGTCTTGATGCAGGATTTTTCCGGAAAAAGGCGCGTCGCCGTCACCGGTGCCGGGTGCGTTACCCCTTTCGGAGTCGGCAGAGGCGTTTTGTTTGACAGTCTGCTTGCCGGAAAGTCGGCTGTCTCTTTGATTTCTTCTTTCGACACCTCTGATTTTAAGACGAAAATCGCGGCTGAAATAAAAAATTTCGATCCCGTTTCCTATTTTCCTAAAAGTGAAACGCGCAAAATGGACCGCGTTACGCAGCTTGCGGCTGTGGCGGCAAAAGATGCTATTCTTGATTCCGGTATAAAACTCGAAACGCTCGACAGGAGCCGTTTCGGAATCGTTCTCGGAGTCGGTTTCGGCGGAATTTCGACGACTCTTGAACAGCATAAGGTGCTGATTGAACGCGGTGCAAGACGGGTTTCGCCCTTCTGCGTTCCGATGATGATTCCTAATATGACGGCCGGATTCCTTTCAATTCTTTTCGGCGCTGAAGGACCGAACGAGACCGTTTCGACCGCCTGCGCCTCTTCATCACATGCGATTGCAGCAGCGACAGGGCTCATCAGAAGCGGAAAGGCCGATGTCATGATATGCGGCGGAAGTGAAGCTGCCATTAATCCACTCGTTCTTGCGGCGTTTTCTTCGATGAACGCCCTTTCCAGACGCAATGACGAACCGGAAAAGGCGTGCAGGCCGTTTGACAAAAACCGTGACGGATTCGTTCTTGGCGAGGGGAGCGGCATCCTTATTCTTGAATCATTTGAACACGCCCTATCAAGAAAAGCCGCTATTTATGCCGAGATAGCGGGAACGGGAAGCTCAGCCGACGCTTTTCACATAACTTCGCCGAATCCCGACGGGTCTGGTGCGGTAAATTCAATGAAATCGGCACTTTGTGATTCCGGAACCGATGTCTCTGAAGTGAATCTTATTTATGCCCACGGAACCGGAACTTCGGCGAACGATGCTGCTGAAACCAAGGCTGTAAAGGCGGTTTTCGGTGAAAATTCGTATAAAATTCCGGTCACTGCTATAAAATCGATGACTGGACATGCCTTGGGAGCTGCCGCGGCTATTGAGGCGGTTTCTGCTGTTTCTTCAATAATTTCAGGTATTATCCCGCCGACAATAAACCTTGAAACACCCGATCCGGAATGTGATCTTGACTATGTTCCGAATTTTGCCAGAAAGGCTGAAATCAAAACCGTTCTGGCGAATTCTTTCGGTTTCGGCGGGCAGAATTCGACACTTGTTTTCAAAGATGTCAAATAATATCTGATTTTCTGTTTTTTATTTTAATTTTAAATACAATATTCCGTTTTGCGAATCGAAGAGGTTCAAAATGACAAAAACCATGCCGTTTTCCACCGTTTTCAGCACTAAATTTTTATTTTTTCTTCTCTTTTTTGCAATAATTTTTCTTTTTTCAGGCTGCGGCGGCAGCACAAAACCTGAACCTGTTTCCAATACCGATGAAGATTCGACCGATGCGGACTGTGACATGGATGAGGAAGATAGTGACGAAGATGAAGAAATAGAAGACGAGGAAGAAAACGATACGGAAGCAGATTCTAAACCTGACAAAGATACTGACTCGGAAAAAGCAGATACCGATTCCGATGCCGACAACGATTCAGGCAAACCTACACGCACAGAATGCCGCAAGGTTGGCGGAACATGGGACGAATCTGACAAAAAATGCTACAAACGAGTTCAGTGTAACGAAAAACCTGAAAATTCCCTCTGGAATACAGCTATATATTATTACCAGTACTACGAAAAAGGTGAATGGAGCGAACCTATAGCAACTGAATACAACGAGGAAACAGGAGCTTGCCACTTTATATGTATAAAAAATTATTTCTGGGACGGTGAAGAGTGTAAAAACCTCTGTGATTCTGATCCTTGCGCTGCAGTCGGACATTCAGACGGCACCTGCACTACTACAACTCCATATATTTATTCCTGCGGATGCGATGACGGATACACTTGGAATGAAGAAAAGTGCAAAGAAATCACCTCAAAACTTAGCCTTGGCAACATCTGCTCCTGCCAGTCGGAATGTTACACGGATGTTGCCCAGAAAGAGAGTGCACGTTGTCCCGCCGAAGGTTTTAATTTTTTCGGACAGGATGCCATAAATGCCGCTTTAGGAACCTGTGTCCGCAAAAATTATTCAATAAAGGAAACCGGTATCGAAAACGAAAACATCATTATTGACAAAAATCTGAAACTTGAGTGGCAGCAGACAATACCTACAGAAATATACACTTGGAAGGACGCTGTCTATTACTGCGAAAACCTTGAATACGGAGGATACGATGACTGGAGACTTCCGACACCGAAAGAACTTTTCGCCAACATTGACTATGGACGCTGCGATCCTGAAATCACCGGAAACTATTTCAAGGAACCAAAAACTTTCTGGACTTCGAAACTTTATGCCGGCAATCCGAATCAGGTATGGCACGGGAATTTCGGTTCAGGAGACATGTTCTATGATGCAGTAAGCAAAAAACGCGAAGTCCGCTGTGTCCGCGGAGAAACAATTCAGGAAGACATTTTTGTTGTTTCAACACTGGACGGTGATGAAATCGTAACCGACACTGCTACAGGCTTAATCTGGCAGAAAGAACATGCTGCCGGAAAAAGATGGAAAGAAGCTCTCGAATACTGCGAAAATCTGACTTACGCAGGATACTCTGACTGGAGACTTCCGAACATAAACGAACTTGTATCTCTTTCAAATTACGACAAATACAGCCCGGCATCCGATTTTCCTGATATACCCCTGGAGTATTTCTGGTCTTCCACAACAAAAATGACAACAAGTGAGTATTCATACAGCGGCCATGTTGCCTGGACTGTTTTATTTTATACAGCTGCAGTGATTTCAGAAAACAAAGATATATTTTATTATGCAAAGTGTGTGAGATAGGAGGCTGATATGAAAATAATTTTTACAGCATTTCTTATTTTTCTCTTTATCTCTTGCAACACCAACGCAAAACACATTACAGACAACGATCCTTCGGCTGAAAATCCTGATACTGACGACACTGACGATATTGAGAATGCGGATTATGACACAGGCTTGGAATCTGATAAGGATATTGAAACCATCGAAAACGACGACGATATAGAACATGATGAGGATACAGAAATCACTGATGAAGACGACCAAAAACCTGACGAAGACGAGGAAAATACTGAAGATGAAGATATTAAACCTTTCATAGATCCCTGTCTTGAAGAACCATGCAAAAATGTCGAAAATTCCACCGGAGAATGCCTGACAAAAGGCAGAAAAGGTGAATATCTCTGCGTTTGTAATGAAAATTATGTCTGGTTTCCGAACAAAAAAATCTGCGAGCCGGAAAACTCTTTTAAAGGTTTGTCGTGCACCGGTCAGACAAAATGCTACGACAACGAAAAAGAGATCCCCTGCCCCGAAGAGGGCGAACCTTTCTTCGGTCAGGATGCGAACTATGCTGAAAAAAGACTGTGTTTTCCGCAGAATTTCACAATAAAAAACTACGGAACCGGCAGAACAGTCATTGATAACAATTCCGGACTGGAATGGCTTCCGGAAATTGTAAAAAGTCAAACATCATCCCCTCAGGCCTACATTGACAATCCCGCTTTTGAAGAATATTTAGACTGGAGAAACGCAAACAGCTGGGATTTGAATTCAATAATCGACAGCGGAACATTTGCTCCGACTATAAACGAGGCATATTTCCAAGATGCATCTCCTATAGAAATCACTACTGGCTATGGTTTGTATCAGTGTTATGGTTACAAGTCACCGCCGGCAGGACCACCGCCAGGACAATATGATTTCTGCTATTATATATCAGGAATTGATTTCAGTACTGGGCTCACATTCTCAAACACTTACGGTGAAAATGGAAATACAATGCCGGCAGAAGTGAACTTATACACAGTAAGAGATACTTCGGAAAAAACCGGCACATGCTTCATCGCGCTGCAATCGGATGAGCACAAAATTGTCACATTTTTTCCGCAAAGGCTTCTTGTCAGCGTTCCGGAATTAGGTAAAAACTGGGAAGAGTCTCTTGAATACTGCGAAAATCTGACTTATGCAGGCATTTCAGACTGGCGGCTTCCCAACAGAAACGAAGCTTATTTTTCAGTATCGGCAACTGCTGAGTTCATTGATGTCTTAAATTCCTGGGATGCGGAATATTTCCGTCCGTGGTGGACAGCAACCTCTTATGTTGATGATCCTACAAAAGCTATAAGATATTTTTATTTAAGTAATAACTCCATAAGTGCCAACCTGAAAACAGAAACAGGAAATGTAATGTGCGTCGCATTTGATCCATGTCCAGAAAGTGAAATATGGAACGGAACAGAATGCATTTCAACCGAAAAAATTGTCATTAAAGAGGGAGAATGCGGCTGCAGTGCCGGTTATGCCTTGGAAAAATCGCAGTGTGTTAAAATATGTGACGATGATTTATGCAAAGACAAAACACATTCGACAGGACTTTGCCTTAACGTGCAGGAAAAAGACGGAATAGAAAATGTCTCATGCCAGTGCGAGGAAAACTATTTCCTGAATGAAAATTTCGAGTGCGTGAACCCGTGCGACGCCGCTCCTTGCTTAGAAAGAGAAAATTCGGACGGATCTTGTGCTCCGACAGGAGTTTCCAGTTTCACATGCGGATGCAAAAAAGGATACTATCCCAAATCAAACCAATGTGTTGCCGTCAATTCAAACAACTGCTTCATCGATTATAGCGACAATGCATGCGTCAACGATGTCGCCGGCATAATGTGGTCTTCAACTTCCTCCCCCATCGACCCTCTCACATCCACTTCTATCCAGCTTCTGAGATGGTCTGAAGCAAAAAAATACTGCGAAAATCTGGAGGAAGCGGGATACACCGACTGGAGACTACCGAAAGTTGAAGAACTGTGGACTTTCGCGAAATCATGCAACAACATTCCGAAAGAATCATGCGAAGCGAGCGAAAAAAACTGTTGCCTTTCTGAAGAATGCATATCGCAGTGCAGATGTAAAACCGATCTCGAAAATGACGGTGTTTATCCCTATAACGCTCTATGGTCTTCATCTTTCAAATCAGACGATACTGACAAAGTCATCATGCTTTACAGCTATTATTATGTTCTTGAATTCCGTAATATAAAGAAAGATTTCGGTTTAGTCAAATGCGTCAGGAATATTGAGTGAAATTTACCCGAACAAAACCTTGAAAACGTCGTTGTATTCCTTGACGAAAACGACTTTTATTCCAGATTTTATCTCGTCTTCAATGCTTTCGTAAAGGGCTCTGTTCTGCTCCGGAATAAGGACTTTGGTAATTTCGTTGCGTTTCGCGGCAAGAAGTTTTTCCTTGAGGCCGCCGATAGGAAGGACTTCGCCGGTAAGGCTGATTTCTCCGGTCATCGCGGTTTTTGAATCGACTGCTCTGCCGAGGAAAAGGCTGAGCAGCGCGGAAGTTATCGCTATTCCGGCACTCGGACCGTCTTTCGGGGTCGCTCCGGCAGGAAAGTGGATGTGAATGTCCTTGTCGCTTATCGTAAAATCGTTTCCGAGCCCGAATTTTCCGGCGTTGCTGCGGATGAACGAAAGGGCGATCCGCGCAGATTCCTGCATGACTTCGCCGAGTTTGCCGGTGAGAAGCAGGTTTCCGCTGCCTTTCATTGAATTTGTCTCTATTTTCAAAGTCGCGCCGCCGTACTGCGTCCACGCAAGTCCTGTGATTACGCCGATCCTGTTTTTGTTGTCGAAATCGCTGTCGGAAAAAGGCGGAAGCTTGAGATACTTTTCGACGACGGCCGGAGTAATTTTCTTTGCAAACTCCTTTTTCTGAACTTTGAGCGTCACGGTTTTGCGGCAGATCGAGCCGATGCACCTTTCAAGGTTCCTGACACCCGCTTCACGGGTGTATCTTCTCGAAATGAAAAGAAGAGTTTCTTTCGTGAACTGGATCTCCTTCTGTGCGAGACCGTTGTTTTCAAGCTGACGCGGAATAAGATATTTCTTGGCGATCTCAATGCGTTCAAGGTCGGTATAGCCCGAAAGATGAATTACTTCCATTCTGTCTTTCAAAGGCTCGGGGATCGTGTCCTCCCAGTTCGCCGTCGCAATGAAAAAGACTTTGCTGAGATCGAACGGAAGCCCGATGTAATTGTCCAAGAACGAAAAATTCTGTTCCGGGTCGAGCACTTCGAGCAGTGCCGACGAAGGATCTCCGCGGAAATCCTTGCCGAGTTTATCGATTTCGTCGAGCATGAAAACCGGGTTGTTCGATTTGCAGGTTGTAAGTCCTTTAAGGATTTTTCCCTGCATCGCGCCGACATAAGTCCGTCTGTGGCCGCGGATCTCTGCTTCGTCGTGCAGACCGCCGAGACTCAGACGGTAGAATTTGCGTTTCAAAGCGCGTGCTATCGACTTGCCGAGCGAGGTTTTGCCGACTCCGGGAGGCCCCACGAAACAGAGGATCGGGGATTTCGAGTTCTGGTCGCCCTTTATCTGACGCACTGCCAGAAACTCCAGGATCCTTTCTTTGACGTCTTCAAGCCCGTAGTGATCGGCCTGAAGCACTTTTTCAGCCTCGTTTATATCCTTGTTGTCCTCTGTCGAATCTTTCCACGGCAGGTCGAAAACAGAGTCGATCCACGACGAAAGCATCGAAGAATCCTGCGAAAAAGGACTCATGCTTTTAAGCCTGTCGATCTGCTTTTTGACTTCGACTGCCGCATATTCAGGCAAAATATTTTGAGCCAGCTTCTTTTCATAATCCTGAATACTTGCCGAAAACGGGTCGCTTTCACCGAGTTCGCTCTGGATCTGCTTCATCTGCTCGCGCAGGATCATGTCCTTCTGCCCTTTGTCGATTTTGGCCATCGTCTTGCGCTTGATGTCGTTCTTCACCTGCATGAAAGCAAGGGCGTCCTCAAGCGCCTTATGCACAAGATTCAGCTTTTTAAGCGGCGAATTTTCTTCAAGGACTTTCTGCAGCTCTTCCGTATTGCGCAGGAAATTGGAGGCGATGAACTCTGCAAGCCTTGCAGGATCGCTGATGTTTTTGAAATCTTTTACGACGGCCGGAGGAAAGGCGTTGAGCGAGCCTATCGCGTTGAAAAGCTCACGTGTGTCGATCACGGCGGTGCGGAGAAGCATTTCGTCTTTCGCTTCGAGGAAATTGTTTTCCTCGACCACTTCGACACGTGCGAAACTCATGTCAAAAACCGGATTGAAAAGAACACCTTTTATCGCGACTTTTTTCAGACCTTTCAGCAGAATGTTGCCGCGTCCGTTTTCTCCGCCATTTTCGCGCACGACTGCCGCAACTGTTCCGATCGGGTAAATATTTTCCATACTTACGATTTTCGGAAGCAAACTTTTGTCTTCACCCGGCTTTTTTTCCGCAACTACGACGATATAGTTTCCGGTCGATTCGGCCGCACGCAGCAGATTTGCAAACATTTTCTCGTTCGGAGCAGCAATCCCCATCAGCATAAACGGAAAAAGCACCCCTTCCTTGATCACGAAAACTGGTAAGGTCGCCGGAATTTCAGTCATCATAAAATTTTCAGAACTCATTTTAACCTCATTGGTTTCACAAAACGGCTAAGTAAATAAACACGGATTCCGGAAAGTCAATTGTTTTATGTCGACAGGCGGGCGGATTCAGAACGGGATCACCTTACGCAGCGGACATCACGGATCCATTCTTTACCGGAATATTCAATGCCTTCGTAGAAATAGAGATACCATGCATGCATGCTGTCTACTTCATTGGAAGACCACAGATCGTTTACCATACTTCTGATTTTTGCCCCTTGAAACAATTCCGGCAGGCAGTTTTCTCTGTTCCAGCAGTCATAGGACGTGCAACTGTCGGAAACATTGCATTCCCAGTCAGGATCGGATTCCAGATCTGTTTCAGACAAGGTTTTGAGCTCATCAATAGTGGGCAGTCTCCAGTCGCTGTATCCCCCTTCGGAAAGTTTTTTGCAATACGACACGGCATCGTCCCATTCTTTGCGCCATTCGGATACCGACGACCATGTCAACCCTGTAACGGGATCTTTCCAGATATTGCATTTTCCTGTCGATTCATTGCAGCCGCGTTCTTCGCAATGTTCGATGTCCATCAGTATATAACGGGTTTTAACTCCGTCGTAATCGGGATCTCCCGTCCAGTGCATGGAGGTCCCGTTCTGGCATTCGCACCCTTCTTGGCTGCAGCCTGCAGTCAAAAACACAGCGGAAAATACCAAACAAAGCAGAAGAACATACTTTTTCATCTCTTTCTCCATAAACGGAAGAGAAATATATTGATTACACTCTTTCGAGGACTTTGTCCATTCTGGCAAGGAAGTCTTCGGTCTGGAGATGGTCGCCGAGAGTGACTCTGAAGAAGCCGGGAAGCATTTTGAATGAGCTTCTGTCGCGGACGAAAATATTTTCCTTTTCCATTTCTTCAAGGAGTTTCGGCAGATGCGGATGCTGAACCATGATGTAGTTCGCCTTGCTGTCGAAAGCGGTAAGACCGCGTTTGCGGAAGAAATCGAGCATCGCTATCTTGCTGTTTCTGACGTCGGTGACGTATTTTTCCATGTACTGCTTGTCGTCAAGTGCCGCAGTCGCCGCGATCTGGGCAAGAACGCTGACGCTTTTCGGATTGAGGACTTTCGAAAGCTGTGCGATTAGCGAAAGATTCGTGAGGAGGTAACCGACTCTGAGTCCCGCAAGGGCCCACGCTTTCGAGAAAGTTCTCGTTACGATCAGGTTCGGGTAAGTATCGATGAGGTCAAGAACCGTTTCACCCGCAAATTCGTAGTAAGCCTCGTCAACGATAACGACGCAGTGGCTCGCAATCGAGCAGAGCGTCGCGATCTGCTGTTTTGAAAGCAGAACGCCCGTCGGATTGTTCGGATTGACGATGTAAATCATCTTGGTCGCCGGAGTGACGTTTTCAAGCACCGAAGCGATGTCCGGTTTGAAAGGATCGGGTATTTCAACCTTTCTGACGACTGCGCCGCGCGTGTGGATGTAGGTCAGAAAGTGGGTGTAGGTCGGGTAGGGTACGACGACTTCGTCTTTCGGATCGAGAAAAACTTTGCATATCAGGTCAAGAGCGTCGTCGCTTCCGTTCGTTACCAGAATCTCCTCCATCGCACGTCCGGAATAGGCTGCGAGTTTGCGGCGGAGTTCCTTGCTCGAAAGCTCCGGATACCAGTTGAGCAGATTGTCGTTGCATGCAAGAGCGTTTATTATCGCGTTTTTAACGGCAACCGACGGCGGAAGAGTCGATTCGTTCCAGTCGAGCTTGAGCGGCGGAAGATCGCAGTTCGCAAGTCCCGAAACGATTTTGTCGCGGCTCGAAATCGGCGAATAAGGTTCCAGACTTTCTATAAAATCGGAAGCAAAATGTCTTTCGGCTTTTTTACAATAAGCATTCTCTTTCATCTTTTTTCCCAAGTTAAAAAACAAGAAATCGGCAAAAACAAGCAAAAAATATGCCAGAATAAGTAATTGAAATTGCTGGAATTTGATTTGAAATAGTTGTAAAAAAGATTTACAATTTCCGCGAAAGTTGCAATTTTGTTTCCAAATTCCTTCTGTATTCGTCAAGATCGAGATCTATCCGGTTGACTCCTTCTTCGACGGCCGTTTTCGCGACTGTAAATGCGACTTCGACGAGAACGCGCGGGTCGAAAGGTTTCGGGATTATGTAGTTTCTGCCGTATTCGAGCGAATCAAGACCGTAAACTTTGAGAACCTCGGGCAGAACGGGCATTTTCGTCACTTTTATGAGTGCCTGAGTTGCCGCCATTTTCATTTTTTCTGTTATCTGACGCGCTCTTGCATCGAGTGCACCCCTGAAAATAGCCGGAAATCCCAGAAGATTGTTGACCTGATTCGGAAAATCGGTTCTTCCGGTACCGACTATCGCATCCGGACGTGCGGTTCTCACTTCTTCGTACGTTATTTCCGGGTCCGGGTTCGCCATCGGGAAAATTACGGGATCGGCCGCCATTTTTTTGAGCATTTCCGCGCTGACAAGCCCTTTGACACTCACTCCGACATAAACGTCTGCACCGTCGAAAAGCTCTTCAAGAGTCCTTGCGGCTGTGTTTCTGTATAAAAATCTGTGATATTCCGAAAGTCCGTCCTTGCGCCCTTCGAACAGAACGCCGTCCTTGTCGTAGGCGAAGACGTTTTCCTTCTTCACGCCGCAGTTTATGAGATGTTTTGCGATCGCGACTCCGGCCGCGCCCGCTCCTGTGATGACGACTTTGCAGTTTTCGGATTTTTTCCCCGAAATTTCAAGACCGTTGAGAACTCCGGCCGCGCATATTACGGCCGTTCCGTGCTGATCATCGTGGAAAACAGGTATGTTCATGATTTTCTTGAGCTTTTCTTCTATTTCAAAACACCTCGGAGAAGAGATGTCCTCAAGATTTATGCCGCCGAAAGTGGGTTCGAGTGACTTCACTATTTCGACGAATCTGTCGGGGTCGTGTTCGTTGATTTCGATGTCGAAGGCGTCGATTCCAGCGAAACGCTTGAAAAGAAGAGCCTTACCCTCCATTACCGGTTTCCCGGCGAGCGCGCCGATGTTGCCTAAACCCAGAACCGCGCTTCCGTCGCTGATTACTCCGACGAGATTGCCTTTTCCGGTGTAGTCGTAAACAGTTTCGGGATTTTCCTTTATTTCAAGGCATGGAAGGGCGACTCCCGGCGTGTAGGCTTTTGACAGGTCGGTCTGTGTGGCGCAGACTTTTGACGGAACGACTTCAAGTTTGCCGGGTTTAGGGTTCTTGTGATAACTGAGGACTTCTTCTTTGTTCATTCTGTTCTCCGCTCAAAAATCAAGAAACTTGGTTGAAAAACGTCGAAAAAAGGCAAAAAAAATGGTCGCGGGGATTGGATTTGAACCAATGACCTTCGGGTTATGAGCCCGACGAGCTACCAGCTGCTCTACCCCGCAACCTAAAAGACGCAGAAATCATAGCCGGAAAAATTTCAATGTCAAGTTTTTAGCGTTGTACCGGCTGATACTGGAGCTAATTTGATGTTTTTTCCGTTTTTTCTATAATTTATGGTTTTTTATTTTGAAAGGAGAATATCATGCGCCTGTTTTACGACATTATCGCTGACAAAAGAGACAAAAAGGCTCTTTCGAAAGAGGATATTTCTGATTTTCTTCAGAGCTATCTTGACGGAACTTTGAAGGATTATCAGATGTCAGCCATGCTCATGGCGGTGTTCTTCAACTCTCTTGACAGCGAAGAGCTTGAAACTTGGACCGAAAAGATGCTTTACAGCGGCGAAGTCCTCGATTTTTCGGATATTGACGGCGTTGTGGTCGACAAACATTCAACGGGCGGGGTAGGCGACAAGATTTCGATTCCTCTGGCTCCGCTTCTTGCAGAACTAGGCTTTTACGTGCCTATGATTTCAGGCCGCGGGCTCGGTCACACTGGCGGAACGCTCGACAAACTTGAATCGATCCCCGGTTTTTCGGTGAATATCGACAAGGAAAGTTTTAAAAAGAGCGTCAGATTAAACAGAATGGCTCTCATCGGTCAGACTCCTGAGATAGCACCGCTTGACAAGAGGCTTTACGCACTCCGTGACGTGACGGGAACGGTCGAATCGGTGCCGCTGATAGCCTCTTCTATCATGAGCAAAAAGCTGGCTGAAGGGATAAACGGACTCATTCTCGACATAAAGATCGGAGAAGGCGCCTTCATGAAGGATCTCGCTTCCGGAACGCGTCTGGCTAAGACGATGCAGGCTATCGGAAAGCGCTTCGGAAGAAGTGTCGACGTTCTTTTCACAAATATGGACGAGCCGCTTGGCTATGCTACAGGAAATGCGCTTGAAATAAAGGAATCCTTAGACGTAATGCAGGGGAAGTACGTGCCGCAGGTAACGGAACTCACTCTCAGAATGGCTGCGGTTCTAATGAAAACCTTCAAAATGACAGAATCCGTCGGAGAAGGCGAAGAAAAGGCCGAAGCAATGCTCCGGACCGGCAGGGTTCTCGAAAGATTTGCTAAGACTATCGAACTTCAGGGCGGAGATCCGAAAGTTGCCGAAAACCAGTCGCTTCTTCCCGAAAGCCGCTTCAGAAAAGAGGTCAGGGCTGCTGATTGCGGATTTATCAGCAGAATCAACGCGCTAGATTTCGGTAAGGCGCTCATCCGTCTCGGCGGCGGCAGACTACGCCAGGAAGACAGCGTAAATAAGGCGGTCGGCTTCGTTTTCGAGAAAAAAGTCGGAGATTCTGTAAAAGCGGGAGATCTCCTCTACACAATTCATTACGATGAAGAAGAGAAGCTCAAAAGCGCGGAAGAACACTTGAAGAATGCCGTTTCCGTCACGGAAAAGCAGGCTGAAAAGACAAAACTCATTCTCAGAAGCCTTTAATATGCTTGACGACAGGATCTTCACTTTCAACAGTTACATGAAGCAGAAATTCGGCGGCAGAGTTGCCCGCATCTCGATGAGCACGGGATTTGACTGCCCGTGGAACAAGTGTATTTTCTGCCGCAAGGAGTCGTTTTCTCCCAATGTTTCGGTCGACATGTCGGATGAAAACCGGCTTGAGATGCTGAAAAGGAGCATGACATTTCTCAAAAACCGCTACGGCAACAAATTTTTTGCAGCATACTTCCAGAGCGGAACATCCACTTTCGGAGACAGGGAAATTTTGCGTAAAATGTACCGCGAAGCCGCATCGATAGAAGGTGTCGTGGCAATGATCTTTTCGACGCGCCCCGATTATCTTGGAAAAGATGAGATCTGTCTGATCCTCGATTCAGTACCGGAAAACATCGATGAAATCTGGATCGAACTCGGTCTGCAGTCAACGAACGACAGCTCTTTGAAGTGGATAAACCGCGGTCACGATGCGGCGTGCTACTTCAAGGCAATAGAAAACGTTGAAAAATACGGACAAGGAAAGATCAAAGTCGCTCCGCACATCATTCTTGGACTTCCCGGCGAAACCGAAAAAGATATGCTGAATACAGTGCTGCAGAGCACGCAAAGCCCCGTCGTTAAAGGCTTAAAGCTCCATCACCTTCAGATCCACAACTGCACGCCGCTTGAAAAAATCTATTCTGAAAATCCGTTTCCGCTTCTTTCTGTTGAAAAATATATTGAGATCACGGCCGCTATCATCGCTAAACTGCCGAAAGACTTAGTTCTTTTCAGGCTTTTCACGACAGCCCCGGCGGAATACCTCATCGCTCCGAAGTGGAATCTGGGAACTCAGGAAGCGCTTCGCAAATTCGAGGAGTACCTGGACGCGAACCACATCACTCAGGGCTGTGAAAGATAATTTTCGGAGGCAGAAATGAATGAAACTTATATCGTTGGAGCGATCGGATATGTCGGATCGGCGCTGGTTCTGATTTCAATGCTGATGACTTCTGCCGTGCGGCTTCGGGCGATAAACACTACCGGAAGCCTTATTTTCACCGGTTACGCGCTTGCAATACAATCTTATCCGACTGCAGCGATGAATTTCAGCCTGGCGCTCATCAATATTTACAATCTAGCGAAGCTACTTAAAAACAAGAAAGAATACTCAATAGTTACACTCCAGCCCGATGATGCGTTCATTACTTATTTTCTGAATTTGTACAAAGCCGACATAGAGAAGTTTTTCCCGGAATTCGTCAGAACCGAAGAGTGCGACTGCGTCTATCTAGTCTGCCGCGGAACTGAAGCGGCGGGAATCCTTCTGGGAACGAAATCCGGTGCTTCGATAGATGTAAAAATCGACTATGCGACTCCGGTTTACCGTGACTGTTCGGTAGGGAAATATCTTTACAGCTATCTTGCTTCGCAGCAAATCAGCGAACTTTTTACCGAAAATGTTTCCGAAAACCATAAGTCGTATCTTAAAAAAATGGGTTTTCTTCAAGAAGATAAGCGCTTCGTCAAAAAGCTGTGAAATTAAGAATTTCTTTGAAAAACAACGAAATCGTTCAAATTTATTCCTGTGTATCCGCTTTCAATCATGCAGTTAAATTTATTTAACAATTCTGCCGAGTTGTAGGTTTTTAATGAGTTTCCGGCTTCGCTTTCGGATACATAATTTTTGCCGCCTTCGACTATTGCTCCTGCAAAAGGCGAATTTCCGTCGATTCCGTCGGAGGAAAGTGCAAAAAGTTTCATTCCGGCTTTCAGATGGGGAAGCATCATAAGTGCCAGATGGCTCATTCTGCCGCCGCATCCCGGATTTTCTGACTCTATTTTCAAAAGCGGTTCTCCAGTAACGAGAAGGTTTTCAGTTCCGGCTTCAATGTGATGCAGAATGATTCCGGCCAGCTCTCCGGTTTTTCCTGTAAAACGGCGGATTGATACAGTGTTTTCAGGCAGTTGTCTTAAAAGTGCATCGTGCAGCAGATCTGAATCTGCGCACTTGAAAAGCCGTGTGTTTTCAAGATTTTCTCTGTAGAAAGGCATGCTCCCGACAAATTTTTCACCGCCGGAATACGGAATATCGCTTGCAACAAAAACATAAAAGCCGGTTTTTGAAAACAATTCCGCCAGTTTGCCGTTTTTGATAAGAGAGTTTCCGCTTCTTAGTCTGTTCATTTCGGTAATCGGCAGACCGCTTTTCAGAATTTTTTCGTTCAGCGAAACCGTTTTATGCATATCGGCGCTTTTTTCAATCAGTGCGGAACTTCCGCCGCTCAAAAGAACGACTGCGTTTTCAGGATTTTGAACTTTTATGAAATTTATGAGCCTTTCGCATGCCGCGAAACTCGCTTCCGACATATGCGGATGAGTCGAAAAAACAACGTTTTCAGCTTTCAGAGACTTGAAGCCGGAACCCTGCGGAAGAACGGCAAAAGAGGGCAGGGAAGCCGCTTCCGGGAACGTTTTTATAAAACGGCCATACATGTAATCGGCTGATTTTCCTACACTTATTACTACATTCTGCTCTCTGTCGCGGATTTTTTCATAGTCTGAAAAATCAATCGGAAGCGACTTCAAAAAATCAATGTATGACTGCGCTGATGCGAACATAAAAACCTCGTATGCTGCTAAAAATTACAACCAGCCGTCTTCTTCAGTTTCTTCAGGTTCTACCTTGGATTCGTGCAGTGTTCCGCTGAAAACCTGATAAAGGATTCCGTCGAAGACATAACCTTCACGCAGATAGTTCTTCGAGCCGCTGATTGATTTCAGGCCGTTTTCTTCAATCTTGAAAACACCGTTCTTGCAGCCGAGGTATACGC
>JAGCXM010000001.1 GCA_017961325.1 bacterium
CGAGAGCTCTGAACACGACGCGGTTCCATGTTCCCTTATCGTTGTGAAGATCCTGTCTGCGGTAGATCTCCTGCATATAGTGCGAATTGAAGCGGCAGAAGTCAATGAGTTCGCAGGTCGAGTCGATTTCTGCCTGGTGACAGGTCTTGCTCTGGTTGAGCATCGTAGCTGCGTTCATTTTGTAGCGGTATCTCTGCGAAATAAGCTCGCCAGCCTTCATGAAAATGGCAGCTCTCTGGTGCCAGTCCATGTTCTCCCACTCTCTTTTTGCTTCAAGAGCACATTTGATGGCTTTCTGGACTTCCTTTTCGCCGCCGAGGTGGCATACGCCGAGAACGTGTTTGTGATCGTGCGGAGCAACGACTTTCATCGTTTTTCCGGTTTTGATCTCTTTGCCGCCGATGATGAGCGGGATCTCGATCTCTTCCTTGAGCTGTTTTGCAAGTTCGTCTTTCAGAAGTTTCTTTTCAGCAGAACCCGGAGCATAAGCGTAAACAGGTTCATTCTGCGGACGCGGAATCGAATAGATAGCGTTTGTCATTTTCTTCTCCTATAAATTAAATTTTGAAATCAATGCCCTGTGCCAGCGGAAGCGTTTTGCCCCAGTTGATCGTGTTGGTCTGACGGCGCATGTAGACTTTCCAAGCATCGCTGCCAGATTCTCTGCCGCCGCCCGTCTCTTTCTCACCGCCGAATGCGCCGCCGATCTCTGCGCCGCTTGTTCCGATGTTGACGTTTGCGATACCGCAGTCTGAACCTGCGTGTGAAAGCCAGAGTTCAGTGTTGGGAAGCGATGTCGAGAAGAGTGCCGAGCTGAGTCCCTGCGGAACTTCGTTGTTGTAAGCGATAGCGTCTTCGATCTTGTCGAATTCGATTATGTAAAGAAGAGGTGCGAATGTCTCGTGCATAACGATCGGAAGGTCGTGTTTTACTTCGGCGATCGTCGGCTCAACGTAGAAACCGCCTTCGCAGCCTTTGACGGTGACTTTCTTGCCGCCGAAAAGGATCTTGCCGCCCTGCGCCTTTACCTGTCTGATCGATTCCATGAGGTCGTTGACGGTCTGTTCGTCTACAACCGGTCCCATGATGTTGTCGTCGTCAAGCGGGTTGCCGATCTTTACCTGTTTGTATGCGTTGATAAGCGATTTTACGAATTTCGCCTTTACCGACTTCTGGATGATGACTCTTCTCGTCGTTGTGCATCTCTGTCCTGCAGTTCCGACAGAACCGAAAACGACAGCTCTCAAAGCCATGTCGAGGTCAGCCGTTTCGTCGATGACTACAGCATTGTTGCCGCCGAGCTCGAGAAGCGATCTGCCGAATCTCTTTGCAACTGCTTCGCCGATCTGTCTGCCCATCTTCGTGCTTCCGGTCATGCTGACAAGCGGAATGCGCGGGTCGTTTACGAGCGTGTCGCCGACATCGCTGCCCTTGCCGATGACGAGCGAGAAAATGCCGTCGATGTCGTATTTGTCAACGATCGGAGCAATGATGTTCTGAACTGCGATTGCGGTAAGAGGAGTCTTTGAACTCGGTTTCCAGATGACTGCGTCGCCGCATACTGCTGCAAGAAGAGAGTTCCAGGACCATACTGCTACCGGGAAGTTGTAAGCGGTGATAACGCCGACAACACCGAGCGGATGATACTGGTCGTACATTCTGTGGTTTTCCCTTTCGCTGTGCATCGTGTAGCCGTAAAGCTGGCGGCTGAGGCCGAGTGCGAAATCGGAAACGTCGATCATTTCCTGAACTTCACCTTTTCCTTCAACGGCGATCTTTCCCATTTCAAGAGTAACGAGAGCACCGAGGTCGCTCTTGTACTTTCTGAGAGCGTCACCGATCTCGCGAACGATGAGTCCGCGTTTCGGAGCAGGCATCATTTTGAATTTTTCGAAAGCTTCCTTAGCCTTAGCAGCAACTACTTCATACTCTTTTTTCGTTGCCTGAACGACTGTTGCGATCACCTTGCCGTCAATCGGGGAAATGCTGTCGAGCTCTTTTCCCGTCGTTTTGAGCCAACCTTTTGAAGAACCGGTAGTCGCACCGTAGTTTTTCTTCTTGATACCAAGCCTTTTCAAAAGTTCCTGAACATTAACTGAATTCATGTTTCCCCCTTGCGAAACCGCAGAATTGAACATTATAAAACAATCTCTTTACCGCCGAAAAAGTCAGCGTAAAAGATTTAACCGTCAAATCAAAGTGTAACTGAACACAAAAACCGCCGTTGATGAGTAGCACAAAAAGAAAGAAAAGTAAACTGAAAGATGAGTTTAAATTAAATTTTTATAGGTTTTAGAAGAGTTTTTTTCTGAGAAGCGCGAAACCGAGCATTGCAACAGCAGAAAGAACAGCTGCCACAACGATAAGATTCGCATTGTTCGATTCAACTTCGAGAACTGCGCAGCCGCCGCTCTTTTTGTTATCCTCTACTTCCTGACAGCTGGCATCTCCTTCCTGACAAACGTAAGTGAAAGTTTTCGAATAAATTGCATTTCCGTCGTAAACGGTTGCCGACGAATCGGACAGTTTGATGTTGGAAACGATGATTTTTCCCGACATAGGCGGTTCGGCTTTCGCCATATTGAAATCAACATTGATTACAAGATATTTCTGCTCGTCGGCAGCATAGCTGACAGGCTGGATAAAGTCCGTCTTTTCAAAGGAAATCGAGTCGGCTTCCCCTGCTTTGAAAGTTGTTTTTTCAGCAACTTTGATATCGCCTTTACCGTCATTGTTGGTGTCAACCCAAATGGAAATGCCGGTAATTCCGTTACTTTCACCGAATTTGACCGAACTCTTAGGAACTTTGATTTTGATTCTGTCAATTGAATTGGCTCTTCCGATGGATTTCGTTCTGAGCTGCATAACCGGAATATCGTTGTTTATTTCTGCAATCGGCGGAACGGAGGGATCTTTCGGACCGATCGTTGCGATGAAGTAATCGCCTGTCGGTTCGAGGTGGAATTTTGCAAATTTAATATCCGAGTCCTTAATCGTAGCTTGACCGCTGCTGCTTACCGTTGCAGCACTGTTTTCAAGATAGAAATAGAATGAGGTTCCCGAGGTTATGTAAGTGCCCTTGTAACTGACCTTTGTGCGAATGATGAAGTAATTAAGGCTCTTTCCGTAAAATTTCTTCACGTTGGATTTGAGAGAAAAATAAATATATTTCTGGTTTTCAGTCGTAGCACTCGGATCGCTTACAACTGAATCTATGGCTTCATCGTAAACGCCGTTTCCGTCAACATCATAAATAAGCTCATAATCAGTGAACTCGAAATTAGAATCGTTTTTGGTGTCATAGTGAACCCTGAGATCGTTGAAGTTGAAAACTTTTCCGTCTTCACAATTCAAAGCCTGAAGCGTAAACTGACCGACTACGAGCGGCTGACCGTTGTTGTCTTTCGAAATGATTGTCGAGTTTTCTGACTGCGGCGAGTTTTTGCCGATAGCGATTTCTACCGCTGCGTTGCTGCACATACTGGCAGGATCGTCGACACATTTGTAATCTTTGCAGACAAGTCCGGTCTGACATTCCGGAAGACCTTCGCCGCATTCTCTTTCGTCTCTTATGCCGCCGCACATTTCAGGAGTCGGCGATACGCACTGGGCATCAGGAACACACGTTACAGGTTTCAGCTTAAGCGGATATGAACTGTTGGTTTTGTAACCTGCATCATCTTTGCTTTTCGAATCTTTCAGAACCGCGATGTTCGAGAAAACATAGTTCTTTGCGATACCTTTTTTCGGGCGTACTTTGTATCTTACCAGAATTTTGTCCTGACAGATTTTCTTCCCGGCTTCTTCACGGCAAGCCTGCATTTTTTCAGCAAGTTCGGCTCCGCTGCCGGAAAGCGGGAAAACTCCGCCGTCCTTATCCGGAATTGCAGTCCAGTCTATTCCGTCGCCTTTATCGTTGAATTTGGTTGCGTATTCGGTTGTTCCTGCAACATAGTCAAGCGAACCGTCAAGTTCGTCGGAAATCGTAACTGTGCCGGTTTCTTCACCGCCCCAGTTCTGGACTTTGACAAGGTAGTAGAATTCCTTGCTGCTGTTGACATACGGACAGTAGTAATATTCAGCATTTTCTTCTTCTGCCGGGCAGGAACAGGAATATTTTTCGTCTTCACCGGGAATATCGAAAGAGGAACCTTTGATGTCGAGCGAAAGAACCATGAAGTTCGTGAAAATAGCATCCTGGTTTACCGAAAGCGTAATGTCTATCGAGTCTTTTTTGTCAGGATTGTCCGGATCATCAACATGCGTAAGATGTTCCTGCAGATTGATCTCCTTTTCACTGTCAAGCAGGAAAGTGTCGACGTCGATACCGTAATTTACATTTTCGTCTTCAATACCCGAAACGCATTTGATCTGTTCGTCGCCTTCAGCATTCGGATCCCAAGTTATGATTGAAGAAATCGAGTTGTAAACTTCAAGATGACCGTCAGAAGCAAAGGTGTTGCATTTGTTTTTAAGTTTGTAGGGTTTTCCTCCGTTTTCACCGCGAAGCGTGATTTCTTCATCCGGAAGAGTGCTTTCTTTAAGACCGGGGTCGCCTTCCGCAACCATCGTGGTTATACGGACTGTCGGATACTGGCCGAACTCGAAGCCGCTGACTTTTGCAACCGACTGAGTACCGTAAACAAAAGAAAGACCATTATAGAAGTAAATCTTTTTCGGTTTGATGTTTTTCGATCTGTAAATGAAGAAAATCGACCATGCGCTGACCATTGTAGTCTGGCATTTGTAAGCATCGTGATCGGTGCAGTCGAGACCGCTGAAAGTGTAGGTTCCGTAGTATTCGCCAGTTCCTTCCTGATGTTCAGCAGCTTTGTTGATTTCATAAATCTGATTGAAGAAATCGGTAATATCGACGCGGTAAGTGAAGTAACCGATATTGAAGTCAGCCTGCGGCGTACCTTCATCCGTTTCGGTGCAGCCAAGAGTAACGGCATACGGATAAGTGATTCCTTCAAATTCAAAGGACGGGGCATCCGTAAGTTTTTTTCCTTTTCCCTCTTCGCCTGCAAGAATATCACTCGCGTATTCGACATTATGGTCGGCAGTCTGTTTAAAAGCAAGGTGAACCTTGTTGTCTGTCGGTTCCTCAAGTTTTTCCGGGTCGACAGCGCCCATCCATACGAGGTAAGCCTTTTCAATGATGGCATCTTCCGGAATATGGAATTTGTCGAGCGTAAAAGAACTCGATTCTACGCATGTATCGCCCTGCGGGTTGCTATCATCTTCACCTGCAAGCTTGATTTTGTTGTCAATGTTCGAGTTAAACATAACGAAGAAATCCTGACCGCCGTCTTCCCAACTTTCCGTCGGTTCGCCGCCGATCATATTACCGTGGACAACGCCCAGGTCATCATCAGCAAAAATTGCCGCAGAAGCAAAAAGCACAAAAAGAAAAACTAAAAATCTAGCGTTTTTCATAATTCCTCCTACCTAAAATATAAAAAGCACACCGAATTTACTTCGACCAAATTGCAGTATTTTACAAGAAAGCAGTGAAAAAGCAACATTAAGAATATTTTTTTCGCCGCCGGCCGGCGATAAAAAAAATTCCTATAATAAAATATTCTGTTATAATATTCCGTTTTGTTTTTTTTAATTTTGGAGGTTTATATGAAGAAATTTCTCACGATCACGCTCATCATTCTTTCGATGATGGTTTTTGTTGCATGCGGAGGCAGCAGCAAAAAAGACAAAAACAACTCAGACACGACAAACGATGAGGACACGACAGACACGTCTGACACGGAAACACCTGACGATGCAGACACATCTGACACGGAAACACCTGACGATCCAGACACATCTGACACGGAAACACCTGACAATGCAGACACGTCCGACACGGAAACGCCTGACGATCCAGACACATCTGACACGGAAACACCTGACGACTCAGACACTGATGTTCCGGCAACCTGCACCGGTCTTTCGGTTGACTGGAGCGCATTTACTCATTACCAAAAAAACACGTTTTATGTAACCAACGAAGATTATGATCCTGTTCTCCAAATGCAGTTCTATCAGGATATGCAAACCGGCGCAATCACTGCCGGAACTTACGACCTCGGCAGCGAGATCAACTCTACCTATGAAACATGTACCGAATGTGTATTTATTCAGGCTGATTTAGTCGGAGAAGACGCAAATGCCGAATATTCCAAGATCTACTATCAGAAAAGCGGAGAATTGAAAATCGATGCTGTTGACGACAGCAACGAAATTAAAGGAACAATCTCAGCTGTTTTCGCAGAAGCAACAATTGATACCGAAACCTACGAAACACTTTTTGTTGAAAACGGATCATGTCTTGAAATCGAAACAGCTAATTTCGACAGCGGCTACGAAGAACCGTGCGTTCCTCAGTGCGAAGCAGACTGGGAGTGCGGCAGTGACGGCTGCGGCGGAACCTGCGGCGACGGTTGTAACGGACAGCAGTGCAGTGAAGATCACAAATGTGTCGCTTTTTCATGCGAAACTATTACTCTTGATGAAGGAACTCTTTCCGGTATAACCTATTTAGCAAAAGTTACCGGCAATGCTGCAGGAGATACAACTCTTGAAGACACTCTCAAAATGTCGTTCTTCGGTGATAAACCTTCCGTCGGTACGATCGACCTTGCTTCCGAGACAAACGCAAACTACAAAACCTGTGACGAATGTATTCTTCTTCTTGAAGACCTTGACGAAGACGGTAATCCTACAAAAATTTATTTCCAGGAAAGCGGTGAACTCATTATTGAAGACGTAAAAGAAGAAACCTACGAATCAAAAGGTCACGCACACCTCAGACTTGTCGAAGTCGAAATCGGTAATGACTATACATCGACACCTGTTGCAGGCGGAAAATGCTACAATGTTGAAAACATGACATGGGATACAATCTGCGTTCCTCAGTGCGACGGCAAACAGTGCGGCTACGACGGCTGCGGCGGTATATGCGGCACATGTGACGGTCAGGCATGCAGCGCTGAAGGTCAGTGCGTTCCGTTCAGCTGTGATTCACTTGAACTCGGCGAATTCGAGCTTGTTACAGAATTTTCACTGTACGGCTCATACAAAATGTATGAAGCTTATGTAAAAAACAACGCAGCCGGCGACACCAATGTTCCGGACCGGTTCACCATGACTTTCTACACCTACGATGCAGAAGAAGACGAATGGTCCCATAAAACAGAACTTTTTGTCGGTTCCGAAACTCTTGCAGATTACGAAAATGATGAAACTGCAATTCTTATGTATGAAGACTACAACGAAGAAGAAGAAAGAGGCTCGAAATACTTTGTTCATGAAAGCGGAACTCTCAATTTCACGGAAGTAAAAGAAGGAACACTTGAATCAAAAGGAAACGGCTCTGTCAGACTTATGGAAGTTGATACAAATCTGGTTCAGGTTGCAGGCGGAAAATGCTACAACATCGAAAACATGACGTGGGATACAATCTGCATTCCTAACTGTGAAGGCAAACAGTGCGGTGACGACGGCTGCGGCGGAACCTGCGGAGGATGCGGTGATGACGAAAGCTGCAATGCAGAATATCAGTGCGTTGCTGATGCCTGCACGACTATTGTTCTCGATACAGAGAATGCATACTATGATTCCTATTATGGTTCATATTATATGCCGTACACACCGAGTGCCGGCGGTGCATATGATGAATTTTCACTTCAACTTTACTATGTCGATCCTGTAGTAGGAACACACGAACTTGCAGGAACGAATTATGCTGATGACAGCGGAATTTTCATTTTCCTTTACGACGAAACTGAAAGCGATGATTACAAAACCTACTTCCAGAAAAAAGGACAGGTAATAATCACCGCTTATGACGAGGAGACCATGAGTATCACCGCTGAATTCAAGGATATCAAATTGCAAGAAGTTACAGTAGAGGATAGCACCTACTTCACTGCACCTGTTACTGGTGGAAAGTGTCTCTCTGTACAAAACACCACTTTCACCTACACCGCTGAATAATAAGGCGAATAAAATAATCCTCTAATCAAATTACCCCACCCTTTCAAAAAGTTTCCGAAATTCAATTTTTATCAATCTTGACAAACCGTTTTTTGATATTAAATTCGCGCTGTTTCAGTGATTTCGCTTTAGGAGTTTTTTGTGTATTTTACAGGAAAAGATCTTTTGCTTTACGCGGTCACGGAAAGATATCCGGGGCGCGATTTTTTTGCTCAGATAGAATCAGCTTTAAAAGGCGGTGTGACTTGCCTGCAGCTTAGGGAAAAGCATCTCCGGCAATCAGAATTTATTGAGGAAGCCCGCATCGTCAAAGGGCTTTGTGAAAAGTATTCAGTGCCTCTTATCATAAACGACAATGTCGAAGTCGCACTTTCATGCGGAGCCGACGGAGTCCACATCGGACAGGATGACGGCAGCGTAGCCGAAGTCAGAAAGATCGTGGGGAACAGGCTGATTGTCGGCGTTTCGGCGCACAATGTAGAAGAGGCTTTGGCCGCTGAAAAAGCCGGAGCAGATTATTTGGGAAGCGGCGCAGTCTTCGGAAGTGCCACAAAATCGAACGTCCGTCTTCTGCCGCTTGAAACGCTGAAAAACATCTGTTCAAGCGTTAAAATACCTGTTGTCGCAATCGGCGGCATCAACAAGGACAACATCTCACGTCTTGCAGGAAGCGGGATCAACGGAGTCGCCCTCGTGAGCGCAATTTTCGGATCAATCGATATCGAAACCGAGTGCAGAACGCTGAAAAGGTTGGCGGAAAAGGTTGCTAAAGGATAACTCATTAAAAAACTCTCTTGCAAAAAATCAAATTTAGAATTGACTTTTTAAAACAAGTGACTAATATTCTACTCAGTGGTAACGCTCTACCCTGAAGAGTATTTATACGTGACTACTCTTGGTCGTGAATCAAGAATGTAAACGTAACAAGCGGCTCAAGAAATTGCAGCCGCTTCTTTTTTATTAGGCCGTTATGGGAAACTTGAGAATATATGAGATCAATCCGGATATATCGACTATCTCGCTTCTTTCATTCCGCATTTGTTCCGCAACAAAAAACCGGATCAGCAAAACGAGCGCAAATATATAGGAATAGTGCTTGAAGTGCATAATCAAAAATATTTTGCGCCGCTTTCCTCGTTCAAAACAAAACACAATTTCATGAGCGAAGGATTGGATTTGATAAAAATAAAGCATATGGCAGTTATCAATCTGAATAACATGTTCCCTGTTCCGCCGTCACGAATAGTGAATTTTGACATCAAAACAGTTCAGGATCAAAAATACAAAGCCCTTTTACAGAGGGAACATCGTGTAATCACATCGCTGGAACAAAAAATATGCGAAAATGCTGAAACGCTTTATCGATATAAAATAGAAAACGGCAATTTCACACCACTTGCCAAACGTTGTAACGATTTTCTGCTTTTGGAACAAAAAGCTCTTGAATTTGAAGTGAAATAAGTCCAAAAAGAAAAAACTATTCTTCCTTTACAAGAATGAACATTGCCGAAATTTCTTTTTCGTCAATTACCGAAAGTATCTCAAAAACCTTCTTTTGCTCATAATATCCGGCTTTTGTGCATTTTACTTCGACCTGAATATTTCCGGCATTGTTGTAGGTCAATCCTTTGATATCAAAGGTTTCAGTTGATTCATAAGGAGTCGGTGCGAGGTATCTTTCATTCTGGTTTTTGACATCTGGAGTCGATGATTTTACACGCCATGAGCAATCGGCACCCTGCGGGCGTGAATTGATTGCCCAATGGATCGTGAGGTGTTCCAATGCCGTATCGCCTTTGCCTGATACCTGCTTGTTAGCCTCGTTTTTCGGGGAAGACGCGCGGTGAAGGAAGAAAGCGACCCTGTCCCAGTCAATTGCTTCGAGAGCACGGCCATAAGCTTCGTTTATAACTCTGGAAGCAGCGGCAAAATTGTTCGGAGCTCCGCTTGAATCGCTGAATCTGCCCGTCGCACCTGTTCTCGGATAGACGATTTTACGGTCGTGGTCATAGATTTCGACATCAAGCATTACCGTTCCTGTCCAGCCTTTGCCGCTGAGATAGTCAACATGGAATTCTTTGATTATTATCTGAAGCATATAATCCGTTGACACATCAGCTTCAAGCGCAAAACCCATGTCACGGATATATTTGCGAAGGCTGTCGTCAACAAAATCTTTTACTTCAGGGTCAACGCGGTAATCTGCCGAATAGCTTGCATCGTAAAGTTGAATCATTTTCTTGTTTGCACGACTATCCTTTATGTTGAGACGAATACCGTAATCAAGATTGATATACTTGTTTGCCGGAGCCTCTTTGACGAGTTCAAGGCTTATCATTTTTGGTTGAACAGGTTCATTGCGTCGTGATGTTGTGCAGCTTACTGAAAAAATCAATGCAAAAATAATGGATATTATACTGATTTTTCTCATGGTTCCTCTTAGTTCGCTGTGTTGAGCTTTATCAACTTGGCTGAAATTTTAACTCTGTACAAAATACCGTTTTTAATTTCTTCTGTATCAACTCGAACCGACGGAGCAAGGATACCGTCAGCCTGGACACTTTTAGCCTCGTTGATGAGCCTGTAAGCCGCCAGATAACGCGCCATGGATTCTCCGTCACATCTGTCAGGTTCTCCACCGTTATTAAAATTTTCTATAATGCCGTAACGCAATGTTCCTTTTGAATCAGCAGTGCTGTAATTGTATTTTTCAGGATCATTTTTGTCCTGATAGCAAACATTAACGAAATCTTCGCCTGAATCTGGTTTGACTATACGTTTCTTGCCTTTTTGAGTCATTGAAACAACAACTTCGCCATCTACCGCATTGAGAACTTGATACTCATCTGCGCGATCCGATCTCTCGACTGCCGGAAGTGTCACTCTGCTGACTGGTGCAAATTGTCTTGATGCGCATGATGCAAGAAGCATACAAAAAATAACAGACATGATAGTAAGAACTTGTTTTTTCATCTTTTCCTCCTGGAAAAAATTGTGGCAACCTCTAAAAATTCCCCATGAAAAATATTAGAGGTTACCTTGTTTTTTTAACCGATTCTTTTGCTGAAAGAGCAAAATCGAATTGCTTTTACTCCGTTTTTTTTTTTTTCAATTTTTCGTTTGAGCTTTTTATTAGCTAAAAAATCCGGTGTTTTTTAAGTATTGAGAGGGAAGCGGAATTTTTGTGAAAATTCTTATCCTATTTGACAAACTCTTTTTTAACGCTACATTCAGGCTGTTTCGTGTTTTTTTGATGTTCGTCTTTTGCAGGGGAGCGTGCTGAGGCAGGCTGAGAGGAAGTTAGGCTTTGACCCTTTGACCTGATGCGGGTAATGCCGCCGTAGGGAGTCTTTTTGAAATCTTTTTGTCAGCTTCAGCGCTTTTATGCAGAAAACAGAACGAGTGAGTTGCGGCGCACCGGGGGCACCACTCTGCGTCGCTTTATAAAAGTAGTGCTGAAAAAGGAGGAGAAATGAAAACAGCATTATCGATCGCTGGCAGTGACTGCAGCGGAGGCGCCGGTATCCAGGCCGATCTGAAAACGATGACCATGAACGGAGTCTATGCGATGAGCGCGATAACGGCTCTCACGGCACAGAACACCACCGGCGTAACAGGTATTTCGGAGGTAACTCCCGATTTTCTCAAACAACAGATCGATGCGGTATTCACGGACATCTTTCCTGATGCCGTAAAGATCGGGATGGTCTCGTCGTCTCAGCTTATCGAGGTCATTTCGGAAAGGCTTATTTTCTACAAAGCGAAAAACATCGTGGTCGATCCCGTTATGGTGGCAACGAGCGGTTCCGCGCTTCTTAAAAACGATGCGGTCGAAGCTCTTGAAACCGAGCTTTTAAGCATTGCGACAGTCGCCACACCCAATATCCCCGAAGCAGAAATCCTTTCGGGAATGTCAGTTAAAAACGAAACTGACATGATCAAAGCGGCTCACGCGATCCACGAAAAATTCGGCTGCGCAGTCCTTCTCAAAGGCGGTCACAGCGTAAACGACGCGAACGATCTCCTTGTCTCCGAAAAAGGTGAAAAGTGGTTCATGGGCAGAAGGATCGATAATCCGAACACTCACGGGACAGGCTGCACCCTTTCTTCCGCGATCGCGGCAAATCTGGCGAAAGGTTTTGACCTTGAAACTTCGATACAGCGGGCGAAAGATTACATTTCGGGCGCACTTGAGACTATGCTCGATCTCGGCAGAGGACGAGGCCCGATGCAGCACAATTTCAATCTGACGGGCGAATTTGCGAAGGAGGCCTGATATGGAAGAAAAAAGAACAAGTTTGCTTGAAAACAGCTTCATCTGGTTCGGTGCGGCGGTCTCTATCGCAGAAATCCTGACCGGTACCTACTTCGCGCCGCTCGGCTTCAAAAACGGATTTCTGGCAATAATTCTGGGTCACATCATCGGCTGCTGCATGCTCTTTCTTGCAGGCGTTGTCGGCGGCAAAGTGCGTCTCAGCGCGATGGATTCAGTCAAAATGAGTTTCGGAGACAAAGGCGGGATTTTATTCGCGGTTCTCAACATCATGCAGCTTTTGGGCTGGACCGGGATAATGATCTATGACGGCGCCCTTTCGGCGAACGGGCTTCTTCAGGCCGGAAACTGGGTGTGGGCACTCGTGATCGGCATTCTCATTGTTCTCTGGGTAATGTTCGGTATAGTCAATGTCTCCAAAATAAACAGTGTTGCGGTGACTGCACTTCTTGTTCTGACCGTCATTTTGAGCGTCAAGATATTCACGGGCGAAGGTGCCGCGGTATCGGCTGAAGAGGCGATGAGTTTCGGCGCGGCAGTAGAGCTTTCGGCGGCGATGCCCCTTTCGTGGCTGCCGCTTATCAGCGACTACACGAGCAAAGCTGAAAAACCGCTCATCGCTTCAGCAGTCAGCGCGGTCATCTACGGCATTGTAAGCTGCTGGATGTACACGATCGGCATGGGAGCCGCGATATTTACGGGAGAAAACGACCTCGCGCAGATAATGATCAAAGCGGGACTCGGCGCAGGACTTGTCATCATCATCTTCTCGACAGTCACGACGACATTCCTTGACGCATATTCGGCAGGGATTTCGGCTGAATCTGTTTCAACGAAACTCAAATCCAAGGCAGTCGCAGTCGCGGCGGCGGTTCTCGGAACGATCGGTGCGATACTTTTCAACATGGATGACATCACCGATTTCTTATATCTCATCGGCTCGGTTTTTGCCCCGATGACAGCTGTACTCATCGCTGATTTCTTCATCCTGAAACGCCGCGCGATCGAAAAAAACTTCGTCTGGACGAATCTCGTTGTCTGGGTCGTCGGTTTTGTCATCTACCGCTACCTCATGACTGTTGATTTCGTTCTCGGGAACACCCTTCCCGATATGCTCATAACGATGGTAATCTGCGTTGCTACGAATAAAATCATCGGAACAAAAAAAGCGTAAAGCTTTCGTTTAAGATCATTTCAAAGCGCTTTTTCCAGCTCAAGCAATGCGCTTTTGTTTTTGATTCCGCCGCCGTACCCGGTAAGGCTTCCGTCTGCTCCGATGACGCGGTGACACGGCACTATGATGCAGACCGGGTTCCAGCCGACTGCGCCGCCTACAGCCTGAGCCGACATTTTCGCAATGCCGCGCTTTTTTGCGGTTTCTGCCGCAATTTCGCCGTAAGTTACAGTTTTTCCGAACGGGATTTTGAGCAGTATTTCAAAAACATCTTTTCGGAAAGGCGTCAGACCGTTTATGCGGTAATCCGGCGTGAAATCAGGATCTCTGCCTGAAAAATAGATGTCGAGCCAGCGGCGGACATCATTAAAAACCGGCAGATTTTTTTCTTCGCAAAACTCTTTTTGTTCATATTTTTTGTGCGTTTGCTCAAACCTGAGTTCCGTAAGAAAAAAGCCGTCTGAAAACATCAGAATGTCGTCAAAACCATCAGGGGTGCCGTATCTTAACCGGTAAGTCATTCAACTCCCCTTCCCGATCATCTTCGATATCCCGTTTGCCGTGCGTCCGATCGTATCATTGAAGTGATTTCCCGGATTCAGTTCAAAAACGGTCTGGATACCGCATGATTTGTAGAAATCTGCAAGAAATTCGGTATTTTTCCTGACCGGAGCAAGTATTTTGTCGCGCGTTTTCGCCTCGCTTTCACCCAAAGAAAGGAAGATAATTTCAGGTTGTTTTTCGAAATCATGCGACTGCACGAATTCGGTGAAACCCGGGAACCAGAGAGAGCCTGAAACACTTGCAATTCTGCTGAAAACATCTGTTCTGTATGCAGAATAAAGCGCGAAAAGTCCGGCAAGCGAATATCCTGCAATAGCTGTGTATTCAGGTTTTTCGGGAAGTTTTGCACAGATTCCGGGAATGATTGAAGCCGTTAGTTCCGAAATGTATCCGTCGGCACCGCCGAAACCGTATTTGTTGTTTCTTATCGCAGGAGTCGGCCACGGCGAAAGGTCGTAATTCCAGTTGAGTCCGCTGATTGCGGCAAGAGTAAAGTTCTTGCAGTCGGATTCAAGACATTTCCCGAATATTTTTTCACCTTCATTCCGGATCGTGTTCAGAATGACAAGAGGCGCTTTGCCTTCCGTATTTGAAAAAATCTCAACTGTTCTTCCTGACACGGTAAACTGCATTCCGACTCCGGATTGAAAAAACTTTCAAAAACGCAGACTGCTGAAATTATATCAGCGGCATGAAAAAATCCAATATTCGGCAGAAACGCTCAATAAATTCCGTAAATACAAGGTTCGCTTGACATATTTCCCTCTACACCTATCATTTTCCGTTTTGTGTTGATTAAGGAGAATAAAATGAAAATCGCTTTCGTCGCATCTGAATGTTACCCTCTGGTAAAAACAGGCGGACTCGCCGATGTCGTGAGCTCGCTTTCGCAGACGCTTGCCGAACTCGGACACGAAGTTGTAGTGATTCTGCCGTACTACAAAGAGATTAATTCAAAAGACATTGAAATAACTACGTTTTTTGAGTCAATGTGCGTTCATATGGGCTGCGGAATCGAAGAGTGGTGTTCTGTAAAAACAGCAGTACTTGACAAAAAAGTCCGCGTTTTCTTTATAGAATCCAATAAATATTTTCTCCGCGACGGACTTTACTGCGATCAATTCAACAACGATTTTCAGGATAATCCCTACCGTTTCGCATTTTTCAGCCGCGCTGCCCTGCAGCTTCTGCGCGATACTGACTTCAGACCTGATGCAGTTCACGCCCACGACTGGCAGACTGCTTCCGTCTGCGCCTACATGAAAACATGGGATTGGGGAGAAAGCGGAATTGACAGAGCAGCGTCGGTGCTCACGATTCACAACATCGGTTATCAGGGAATTTACAGTGCCGACTGTTTAGATTACTGCGGTTTCGACTGGAAATTCTTTACAAGCAGCATTTTTGAAGATTACGGAAGAGTTAACTTTCTCAAAGGCGGCATCCACTTTGCCGATTTCGTAACGACAGTGAGCCCGAAATACGCAGAAGAGACACTGAACGGAACGCAGGGTTACGGTCTGGCTCCTTATCTCAGAGAGAAAAAAGACCAGTATATCGGCATACTTAACGGTGTAGACTACTCGGTATGGGATCCGAAAGGCGACAAAATGATTCCTGAAAACTTTTCGGCGCGCAGTTTCAAGGGAAAAGCTGCATGTAAACGCGAACTGCAGCGGCGTTTCGGACTTCATGAAGACGAAAACATTCCCGTAATCGGCGTCGTCAGCCGCTTCGCATATCAGAAAGGGCTTGATATTCTTGCTAAAACAGTCGGACGAATCGTTGATTCGATGATCGTTCAGTTTGCTGTCATGGGTTCCGGAGAAAGTGAGCTTGAGAACTTTTTCAGGCGTATTTCTGCCGAAAGAGCGGGAAAAATAGGCTGTTTCATAGGTTACAGCGACGAAATATCGCATCTGGTCGAAGCAGGAAGCGACTTTTTCATAATGCCGTCGCGTTACGAGCCGTGCGGACTCAACCAGATTTATTCGCTCAAATACGGCACCCTTCCGATTGTCAGAAACACAGGCGGACTCGCCGACACTGTTCAGCAGTACTGCGAATCGGACGGAAGCGGAACGGGTTTCAAATTCGACTACCTTTCTCCCGATGCGATTTTTGACACCGTCGGTTGGGCCGTAAGCACCTATTTCGACCGTCCGAAACACTTCAGCGTTATGCGGAAAGCTGCAATGAAATGCGATTTCAGCTGGAAAAATTCCGCAAAACAATACGAAAAAGTATACAAAACCATTCTCTCCCGTTTTTCTTGAATTTAATTTCAAACAGCTATAATTCGGCAGCATGTTTTTCAGGAGGTCAAAAATGAAAAATTTCCGCATTTTCTATCTCTTTTTTCTTATTTTCCCTCTATTCGTTTCGGCAAAGGAACCGGTTCAGGTAGCGATTCTGCACAACGACGGCTATGCACTGTTTCAGGAGTTCCGGCCGAACGACAACACCTATAAGAATACCGTCCGCGACATGGAAGTTCTCGCTTCCAGACACAAGAACAAGACCTTTTCTCAGGCTGCGGCTCTGGTCAAAACGATTCAGAACAAATGCAAAAGATACTACGATATAAACACGAAACTTATTGAAATGCTTAAGAAAAAATGGTCCAAACCGCACTATGCAAGCATGGATGAGGAGTGGAAGGAGACCACTTTTTCAAAAGACAGAAAAAAGGTCCAGGACATCCACAGACTTTCACTCGGCATGCAGCAGGCCTACAACGACTGGAACGAAGCGAGGAACAAGGCTTTTGAAAAAAAAGAAGTGACTGAAATCGTTAAAGATTTGGAAAAAGCCAACGATAATCTGAAAACAACGCTTGACGGAGTTCTTGCCGAAGAAAAACCGGCTATGGATGCAATTGCAAAAGAATTAGAAATAATGAAAATGTCAAAATAATCAAGGAGTTGAAATGTTACTTAAAGGAAAGGATGCGGCTGACGTATTAGTTTCGGAAATTTTATCGGAAGATATTTCAAACCTCACTCTTGCGGTGTTTCATCCGCTTAACGACGGAGCAGCCGAAAGCTATCTGAAAACCAAGGAAAAATGGCTGAAAAAGATAAACGCGAAAATCGAAGTGGTTCCCGTTGACGAAAAAATGACGCACGATGAATTTTTCCGCAGACTCGATCAGCTCAACAAAGATGCTTCGATAACGGGAATCATGGTCGAACTTCCTCTGCCTATAAAAATTTCTGAGAAGGAGCTTCTGACCTCAATAAACCCGTTCAAAGACGTTGATGCAATCACATATTTCAATCAGGGAAAAATCTTCACTTCAAAAAATGAAGACCTGATTCCGTGCACTTCCGCCGCTTCGATAAAACTGCTGGAACATTATCGAATCGATTTTGCCGGTAAAAACGTCCTCGTTATCGGAAGAAGCTACATCGTCGGACTTCCCCTTTTCAAGCTGTTTTTAAACAGAAACGCCACTCCGACAGTCGCTCACAGAGGCACTTCAAACCTTAAAAATCTGATACGGAACGCCGACATTGTCGCGGTTTGCGCAGGAACCCGAGGAATAGTGAAATCGAGCGAAATCAAGGACGGAGCGAGCGTCGTCGACGTCGGAATCCACGTCACGGAAGATGGAAAAGTCGTCGGAGACATGATAATAGATCAGGAAAACGAAGAAAACAGAATCAACTACTCTCCGGTTCCGGGCGGAGTCGGCACGGTGACTAACGCGATGATGCTGCACAACCTTGTTCAATGCAGGAAAAATCAATAAATTCAAGGTATTATTGTGAAAGAGAAAAATTCAGACGTTAAATCAATAAAAAACTTAATGTGGGAAACATCGGGAATTTTTCTTAAAATTCTGCTGATTTGGGAGGAAGTCACCGGAAAAAGCAACGCAAAACTTATGATTCCAACTGAACTGAAGCAGAAAATCCTAAAGGTCGCCGTTCCGAATAACATAGTGATTTCAGCCGTTTCAAAATTTGAACGCCTGATGGTTAAAAGAATAAATTCAAAATTTGACGAAGAAACCGTGCTAGGCGTCAGATTTTTTATTGATCCGTCGCAGTTTAAAAGGAAAAAAAGTGAATCAAAACCCCGAAAAGACATTCTTTCAGATTTTTCGCAGGAAGAAATTTCTCAAAAAAAACAGGAACTTATTCAAAGTTTCAACCTTAACGGCGAAATGGCTGAAATTGCCGCAAGCATAGAACTTCTAAGAGAAAAAAATAATATTCCGAGGTCAAAATGACAAATGATTTGATGATGGATTTCAGATCTTTGGCAAAACTCATTTCAAAGATCGAAAACAACAGAGCCGGTTTTGAAGACGATCTGATGTCGCTCTACAAAGAAAACTCTGAAACGGTAACAATCGGCATAACTGGCCCTCCCGGAGCGGGGAAAAGTTCGCTCACCGACAGAATAATCAAAGAATACAGGAACTTAGGCAAAACGGTCGGTGTCGTTGCAGTTGACCCGAGCTCCCCTTTTTCAGGCGGCGCGATTCTGGGCGACAGAATAAGAATGTCGGATCACGCATCCGACCCCGGAGTTTTCATCCGCTCGATGGGAAGCCGCGGAAGTCTCGGAGGCCTTGCTCCGGCAACGATCGACGTCCTCAATCTGATGAAAAGCGTCGGATTTGACGTTCTCATCGTCGAAACGGTAGGCGTAGGACAGAGCGAAATCGACGTCATGAGCATCGCGGACACCGTTCTTCTGGTTCTGGTTCCGGGACTCGGCGACGACATCCAGGCTTTAAAGGCGGGAATCATGGAAATTGCCGACATTTTCGTCGTAAACAAGGCCGACAAGGACGGAAAGGAAAAGCTTCTCGCCGAAATAAACATGATAATCAACCTCAACAAACACCGTTTTCTGTGGGTTCCGCCGGTAGTCGAAACGATTGCCACCGAAAATCAGGGGATCGGCCGCCTGATGGATTCGATAAGCGACAGAAACACCTGGCTCAAAAGCAAAGGTCTTGACGTCCAAAAAGACAAAATCATCAACCAGTTCAAGCATAAGGCGATGGACAGAATCGGCTATGAAATCATGAACATGCTTAATTCGAAAGGAATAATCGAAGGCTGGACTCAGGGAATCATTGACGGAAGGACAAACCCCTACTCTGCCATGAGCGAGCTGGACAAAAATCTTGAAATCATTTGGAAAAGCAACAAATGAGAGTAATGATCGTCGAAAAACCCTCCATGAAACGCAAAATGGAGGCCGCACTCGGAAGCGAAGTCAAGGTCGTTTCCAGCGTCGGTCACATAGAATCTCTTCAGGATCTCGAATTTTACCTGAAAGACAACTTCCAGAACGGAAAAAAGCCCTTCTGGAGCGAACTTCTCAAGTTTCTGCCGTTTATTCCGAAAGATTTCAGGCACATGGTGACGAACAAGCAGGTCTTCGGCGAAATCGAAAGGGCTCTGAAAAACGCGACCGAAATCATTCTGGGCGCCGACCCTGACCGCGAAGGGGAACTGATTCACCGCAATATCCTTGAAATCGCTACGGAAAACGGTTCCGTTTCGACCGACAAAATCACGAGGATCTGGCTTCACAGCGAAACTGCTCCCGAAATAAAAAAGGCGTTCGAAGCGAGAAAAAGCTACACTGAATACGAAGGTTACTACAAGGCGGCAAAAACGCGCGAAATCGTTGACTGGCTCATCGGAATCCAGCTAACGATACTTTACAGCGTGAAATACGGAACTCCCGGAAAACCGGTCAGCATAGGCCGTGTACAAACTTGGTTACTTGCTGAAATCATTAAGAGATTTTTTGAAAACCGCGATTTCAAGCCCGAACCATTCAGAACTTTCAGCTTTGCTTCAAAAGAAGGCGTAACATTCCAGATGGTCGATGAGGATGACCGCATCTTCAAAACGACGGACTTAGCCGAAGCTGATAAAATCGCAGCTTCACTTGAAGGAAAAGATTTAGTAATTACAAGTGTTAAGAAGAAAAAATTCGTCGAATACGCGCCAAGCCTGTATGACCTCAAGGCACTTCAAAAAGATGCCGCCACACGTTACGGGATCTCGCCTGACGACACGCTTAAATATGCTCAGAATCTTTATGAAAAATATGATTTGATAAGTTATCCGAGAACCGACTGTTCCGTTCTCAGCGAGCAGGAGGCAAAGGAACTGCGCCACGCTATGAACCTGATTTACCGCTTCGACAACTACAAACCGCTCGTCATGGCTGTAAAAGCTCAGAATCCGACACTTGAACTTAATTCGAAATACATCGGAAAACTTGAAGGCCACTATGCAATAATTCCTGTTCTTTCCTACGACAAAAACACAGTTCCGGTGCTTTCAGGCGGCGAAAAACTGATTTTTGATCTCATCGTAAAGCGTTTCTGTGCGACTCTTCTCAATCCGGCGAAAGGCGACACGACAGAATTTCACGGAAAAATCGACGATTACCTTTTTCTTGCAAAATTCAAAAATTACACAGATTTGGGTTATCTTGAATTTATCAAATCGGATAAAAAGAAGGCTAGCGAAGATGCGGAACTAAACAACGAGAACAAATCTGTTCCTGATGAAGAAGACAAAATAATTTCAGTCAGTTACAAGAAAAATGACTCAGTTGAAGGCTCCATCGAAATGAAAGAAGACATGACGAAGCCGCCGAAACTTTTCAAGGATGCTTCGCTGCTGACTCTCATGGAAAAAGCTCATCTGCAAATCAAGGATCCGCAGCTCAAAAAAGCACTGAAAGAGGCTGACGGCATCGGAACTGCGGCAACACGGGCATCCTTCCCTCCGCTTCTCATGAAACGCGGCTATATCATAAAAACCAATGAAGGAAACTACATTCCGACCGATCTCGGCATAAAACTTTACGACATCCTTCCGGAAGAGCTCACAATCCCCGACTTTTCTGCGAATTTAGAGCAGGAACTATCAGGATTTATTAAAAAAAAGGCATTGAAAAGCGAAGCTGAAATCATAGCTGAAACTGAAACTTTCCTCAAAAAAGTCTTCGAGAAAATAAGGCGCAACAACTATGTCTTCAACACGAACACGAACTCAAATCCGATAAAAAAAGACTACAACAAACTTTCCGGCAAACAGCGTGCCTTAATCGAAAAAAATGCTCCAGCTGAAATCAAGGAAGCCCTCCAGAACGGCGATTTCGTGAAATGCAATCAGTGGATCGACGAATTTTTCGATTCGATGAGAAACAGGACGGAAATAATCAAAATCCGGAAAAACCGCTAAGCAGACTTTCTGCCCATGCGGCTTCGTCAAATTTTTCATGTTTTTTCGCCCCTTCGGCATAAATTTTTACCTTCTTGACCAACGCTTCGAAAAGTGCTCTTTTATGATTTTCATCCAATTCCTTGTCTTTAGATAACATATTATAAATACTGATAATTCTGTATTTATCCATGCCAACTGCATTTGAAAGCTGGTCTTCTGCGCCGCCGTATTTTATAATAAGCGGTTCGTCAATCAGACCGAACTTTTCTTTCGGTGACATTCTCAGCCACAAGTCGAAATCTTCGCAAACGGGAAAAGACTCGTCAAAGCCGCCGTAGTCGTAAAAAAGCTTCCTTTCCATCATAACACTGCTCGGAGTTACAGCACAGACTTCAAGACATTTGTAAAAGATGTCGCCGCTTGGACGAATGTATTTTCTTGATTTATTTACGAATTTTCCGTTTCTTACCCAGATTTCGTCTGTCTGCGAAATTCTCAATCCGCTCTCATTCATGTAAGAAATCTGGCGTGAAAGCTTCTCCTTTTTCCATTCGTCGTCACTGTCCAAAAATGCTATGAAATTTCCTTCTGCAAGTTCTGCGCCGGAATTTCTCGCTGCGGCGACTCCCCTGTTTTCTTTTTTTACCGCTCTGATTTTACCGGAGAATTCAGACAGAACAGAATCCGTTTCATCAGTTGAGCCGTCATCGACCACGATGCATTCAAAGTCGGTGAAAGTTTGATTCAGCACAGAGATTACGGCGCGTTTTATCACATTCGCGCGGTTGAATGTCGGAATAATCACAGAAACAAGAGGTTTTTTCATAAATTTCCTCACAAAAAAGCCGTTGATTTTAGCTTTGCTTTACTTGTTGGCAATTTTTTCTGATGGTTAAGTCAAGTTCTTTCTGTAAATTCCGAGCCTCCATTTCAGCAACGCTCTCCTAATTCGTAAAAGTCACATATTTTTTACCAGTCAGCCATTCTTCATCCATTTCAATGAGCAATGCTCCTACAAGTCTGGCGACTGAAGCCTCGTTCGGAAA
>JAGCXM010000007.1 GCA_017961325.1 bacterium
GCTATAAATGATGAAGCAAAGGAAAGGATAATACAATCGGGTAATTATCCTAAGATGAAAATCTCCCACGGAGCGGCTTTCAGTGATAAAAACGACTATGTTAAAGGTGAAGAGATAAATAAATTGTTTTTCAGTAATGGTGAAAAATACCAAAAGCATATTACCGGTAAAAATGAAGAATTGGAATTGGCAAGCAAAAGTGAAGATTTAGATTTAATTATTGAGAACAAGATCTTTTTTCATGGTTATCTTACCCTTCCTGGGCTCGGAAAATGGTATTGGGAAATGCTTCGTGATTACATTGGTGAAAGACCTTGGTGGATGGAGAGCCTGCCTTTTGCAAGACAGTTTGATGATATTGTTAAGGAAAGTATTTACGAATCAATTTCCCGTCCCTCACTCTTCTCAAGGGTTTCATACGACGGTGAAGATATAAAAGTCAAAGCTGTTGAATACCCGAGAAACTATAACCAGATTTTTGCTTTTGCAGCGAAGGACGCTATTTATTATCAGGAAAATGACGTTTTTAAATTGGCATTCAGTAATGAAAACGGAATTTTTGAAAACGCAAGAACTGTTCATAACGGTTTTGAAATGAGATCTGCTGCCACTGCAGTGAAAGGAGGAGAAATCTACATGGCGGCAGGCATGACCGTCACGCCGGGCAGCCAAAAAAGGAATGCCTCCAATGCTGCTGATCCGGCGGAAGAAAAGCCTATAAGAAACCGCAGATTCGCAAGAATTTATTTTACTCGCGGTGAAGCCGTAATGGAAGAACTGGCCGAACTGCCGTGGACACCTGAATACATTACGCTTTTCAAAACGAATGACAGGATTCATGCAATGATGATGAATGCAAACGGTGAAACAAGCATACTGGAATATTCCTACGACAGCAACTCCTGGACAACGTTGAACACTTTTAATTTCGGACAGGTATTTTCGCTTAACAACACTTTTATCAAAGACAATATACTTTATTTCACTGCTCCGAACGCAGAAGGCGAGACAGCATTTTACAGTTGGGATGAGTCAAACAGTTTTGTTGAAATCGCACACCTTGATTCAGAGTATGATTCTTTCATCAAACCTTTTGAATTCGGCGGAAAAATCATTCTTGCCGATCTCAAGGATATTTCCGGGAAAGGCGTTGATTCATGGCAGTTGAAGGACACATATTTTGAAAAGGAAGAAATCTCTCTCGACAAGCCGAAATTCGCACGAAATTTCTGCCTCAACGAAACTGACAATTCAATTTTCCCGGGCATCACGAATGTTTACGGCGAATGCGTGAAAGTTGAGAACTACGACTTCGACGAAGTTACTTTCCCAGACTACAAACTGAGTGTTGCAGGTTACAGAAACAGCCTCTATCTCGGAGGTCTCACGGGAATCCGCAGAGTTGAAATCGGAGAAAACGGCGAAGTCACTAAAAAAGAGATGATTTACAGCGGAGAATCGAACAATCTGGCAGTTTACGGCAATACGCTTTATGCAGCGAATTACAGCGAAATCGACATTTTTGAAATAGCCGAAGACGGTTCGATTGAGAGAAAATCATCAGTAAAAACAAATAATTGCAAAAACATCAGAATTAATGGCGGAAAACTTTTCGCAGCAGAAAACAAACGGGTCAGAATATTTGATTTGAATGATCCTCTTTCACCGGCACTGCTGAAAACCATTTCACTCAGCAACACTGTTGAAGACCTCGAAGTTGCAGACAGCAGACTCTTTGTCTATGAAAATCTTAACGGACTTCTGACAAGAAAGGGAAAAGTCACGGTTTTTGACGTTTCAGACACCGCAAATCCCAATAAAATCAAGGAATTTGCTCAATATTGCAACGATCCTGAGATGCAGAAATCCCAAGACAACGTATATCTGGGCTGCAAGAACGGTGTTTTCAAGATTGAAGAAAACGGTCTGAAGTCGGTAAGCGGCTCGAAAAACTATCTGCGTGAAGGCTACGCATTTGACGGCATCCTGTATCAGGTTTTCAGCGGAACACTGCATGAATCCTCGACTGAATCAGTGGAAACCGAAGAAGACGGCTGGTTATAAATCCTTTTAATTCCAAGTCGACTACAAAATTTCTAGCCATAAATTTTGCACATAACTGACATTTTAACTTTGCGCTGACAGATGGTAATTTGTTTTTGACAAAAAAATTTCCGTAACTATAATTCACCGTTAAAAATTTTGGAGAGGTCTTTATGTCCGGTATCGGTCTTGTTTCAAATCCATATTCAAAGAAAAACAGAAAACATCCGGAAAGGCTTCAGCAACTTATCGACTGCGCTCCTGACAGAGATCTGGTCAGATTGCCGGACACCTTTGAAAAAATGGACGAGGCGATGGAACACTTCAAAAAAACCGGCGTCGACATCATTGCGATAAACGGCGGTGACGGCACTGTTCATGTGGCGCTCACGTCGATGATGAAAGCTTACCGCGGTCTGCCTCTTCCGAAAATCGCCATTTTAAAGGGCGGAACGATGAATATGACCGCCACGAATCTTAAACTCAAAGGCAACACTGTCGCGATTTTCAAGCGCGTAGTGAAGGCTTATAATGAAGAACGGGAGATTAAAGTCAGGAAAATTTCGCTTCTTAAAGTGAACGACCGCTACGGTTTTATTTTCGGAAGCGGTGCAGTCTGCACTTTTATGGATCTCTACCACAGAAGCAGCAATCCGTCCCCGCTTGTCGCAGCGAAATCGGTTATGGCAATGGCCGGTTCGATGTTAGTTCACGGAAAACTGGCAAAAGAGTTCTTCAAGCCGACCTGGCAGGAACTGAATGCCGACGGCTTTTCTTTCGGAAGAGCGCCTTATCTGGCTTTTCTCATAACGACTCTTCCGTCGGTCGGTCTCGGCATGGATCTTACTTTTCGTGCGAAAGTCGATCCTAAAAAGGCTCAGATGATAGCATTCCGTAACAAGGCAAGAATCGTGCCGCAGGTGCCCCGTGTCTGGCTCGGCCGCGCCATTCCGCCTGATGTTGTTGACGATACTGTCGGAAGCCGCTTTTTCATAAACGGAGAAAAATCGTTCAGATATACTTTGGACGGCGACATGTATTCGTCGTCGGGAAAACTTGTGGTCGAAACCGGACCTTTATTGAATTTGGTTACGGAGTAAAAAATGAGATACAAAGGTGCCGCACTTACTCATCCCGGAATGAAACGGGAACTAAACGAAGACAGTTTCGTTATTCTTGAAAACGAGGGCGTTTTCGTTGTTGCCGACGGAATGGGCGGACACAACGCCGGTGAAGTGGCGTCGAAAATCGCGATAGACACGGTTGCCGAATTTTTTCATTCTGCAGCAGAAGACGAGGATATGACCTGGCCTTACAAACTTGACCCGACACTTGCTCTGGACGCGAACAAGCTTATGGTCGGAATAAAGTTCGCGAACAAACGGATTTTCAAACAGTCTTCGGAAGATGCAGCCTGCAGCGGAATGGGGACGACTGTTGTTTCGATTCTTGCGAAAGACGGCGGGAACGAACTTTACGTCGCTCATGTCGGTGACAGCCGCTGCTACTGTTTTTACAAAGGCAAACTGGTTCAGGTTTCCGAAGACCACTCTCTCGTGAACGAATATCTGAAAGCAGGACAGATCACCGCGGAACAGGCAAAAAACTTTCCTCATAAAAACGTGATAATGCGTGCTTTGGGCATGAAGGACAACGTTCTGGTCGATATTCAGAAACGAACCGCCAGAGCCGGAGAAATCTATCTGCTCTGTTCTGACGGGCTTTCCGACATGGTCACTGACAATGAGATGGAAAAGATTCTTGCCGAAAACATTCCGCTGAACGAAAAGACCAAACGGCTTGTCGACATGGCGAATGCGAACGGCGGGAAGGACAATATTACGGTAATTTTGGTTCAAGTTGAATAGTAGAGGAGGCAAAAATGAAAAAATTTGCGGTTTTATTTGTTTTTATTGCCTTTTTCGTCGTTTCATGCGGCGGCGGAGAATCAGGCAGTAACGATCAGCAGGGAGATGAAGCCGAAACTGAAAATGAAACTGAAAAGGGAGAAGAGGAGAGCGCTGAGGACGCGGAGCAGAACGATTCCGATGCCGACGAAGTAAAAGAGCTTCTTTACCCTGAGGTTACGGCAACTTCTAATAAAAACGGTGACATAGCGCAGAATATCACTATTTATGACGATCTCGATGTCGAGCACCATCTCGCCGAGTGGTACAAACCGAACAACCCTGAAAGCAGGCTGATCTGGCTTATCTTCACGACTTACGACTGTGCTCCGTGTCACATACTCAAAGATGATTTGCTTGAAATCAATAAGGCTGAATACAGAGAGCGTGGATTTAAGATAATTCTTGTTTTCAACGGTATGCTTGACGGTCCGCAGCCTGAACTTGAGCCAGACAAGCTGGCCAATTATAAGGATATGTTCCTGTCAGAATATCCTGATACCGGTCGTTTCGAGGTTTACGGTTATCTCAAGAAGGAAGAACAGAGAGTATTCAAGAAGTTCACCTCTGCAGCCGGTTCGATAATGGGCGGTGGTGCTTATCCGACATGGGCTTTCATTGACGCTTCAACCATGGAGATCGTTGAATGGGGTGAAGGCTGGGGTACAGATATGGTGAAGGGTACCTGTGATAATATCGAAATGCTTCTTGACGAGTTATAAGATATGAAAAACATTGCACTTTTTTTGATAGTTTTGTTCGTGTCCGTTTCGTGCGGCTCTGTCGGTACAAAAACCGATTCAGATAGTTCGAATCAAAAACAGAGCGGTTTCTCTATAACTCTTGAAAAAGTCGACGGCGGAACATTTTCGTTTGAAGAAATACGCGGGAAAAAACATCTTGTCGCCGCTTTCTGGGCGACCTGGTGCGAGCCGTGCAAACAGGAACTCAAAAAACTCGCCGAAATTTACAGCGATTTTTCCGATTCGGTCGAATTTGTCGGAATTTCAACCGATACCGAAGAGATGATTGACAAAGTCAACGAATTTGCGGTCGAAGCGGCGTTGCCGTTTCCGATTCTGATTGATCCGAGCGGGAACACCGTAAGTTCGATGATTCCAGGCGGCGATTCCGTTCCGTATATGATCGTTGTCGATAAGAACGGGACGGTGGTTTCCCGTCACAGCGGCTACAATCCGGGAGATGAAATGAAACTTGTTGTTGAACTCAAAGAGCTTATTCAGCAATGATTTTATGTTTTAAGCTAAAATTTTTTAAAAATAGCGTGAAAAACTTGAAATTATATGTTCTTTTACTACTCTCTTTCAGATTTTTTTGATGGTTTTGCAGGTATTTTGACTTTTTAGGAGGATTTAATGTTCAAAAAAATGTTCACACTGCTTTTCGCAGTTCTTTTTGTTGTGCCGTTTGTAACGGTTGCAGACGATTTTGATGATGATTTCGGCGGTTTCGATGAAGAAGGTGAAGATTCTGAATCCGAAGAAGAGGAGGAGGAAGCTCCTGCCCAGAAAAAATCAAAGGAAATGTCTGAAAGCGATGCTGCTATGAAAGACCTTATGGGAGATCCGGAAGAAGAAAAACCTGCTGCAAAAGAGCAGAAAGATTCTGATAAAGCCGATGTGGAAGAAGAAGCTGCTCCGGCTGAAAAAAAGGCTGCTGCAGGAAAATCCTTCAAAGGTGTAAAACCCGTTCTTCTTGCAAAGGGCGGCTTTACGGTTTATGGTTCTTATAAAGAAAACGGAAGATCCCTCAGCACGATGTTCGGCAGCCTTGACGAAGGTATCGTAGGCGTTGAATATCAGGGCAAACACGTCATTGCAAAAGGAACTCTCAATGTCAGAACCAACTATGCGTTCATTGAGAACGGTTCCAACCCGCTTGCAAAAGTTAACCATCATTCGGTTCAGAACGGCGCTGCGAACGCTCTTTACGAAGTTTACGGCGGCGTTAAATTCTATGATGTTTTCATTAAAGCCGGCAAACTGATTCCGGAATACGGCCTTGTCGATACGTGGCAGAATCTCGGAATGGGCTTTACGACTCCTTTCCTTACCAGAAGCCTTATCGCAGTTGAAGGTTTCCTTCCCGAGACTGATGCCGGTCTTGCTATCGGTTACAACGGCATAATCAAAAAGGATCACAATGTTTTCGTAGGTCTCTCTCTCGGAACCGGCGCCAATGCAAGCGAATTCTGGGAATCAGACAGAACTCTCGGCCTTTACGGAAGAGTAGGCTACGGCTTTAAAGAATATGTCAAGGCAGCTTTCGCTTTCCAGTACAGAAACGACTACTACAGCGGAAAGAAACTTGACCACATCGGCATCGGCGTTCACATCAATGTCGCTGCAAAAGGCTTCGAAATGCCGATCACTTTCGACTACAACATGATGAAAATGATGAAAAACACGGCAAGAAAAAATACCACTTCAATGCTTCTTTCTCTTGCTCCCGGATATGCATATCACTTCAACCATGATTGGATTGACAAAGTCGGTCTTGCACTCAGATTCGACCTTGTTCAGGGTGTTTACCTTGACGGCAATGCACACTACCTTGATTTCACCAACTTCAGAAGTAATTCTATGGTGATGAGAATTGGTGTTACTGCCAACTTCTTCACAAAAGAACTTGAAGGTGTCCGCGCTATGGCAGGTCTTACTTTCCTTATGCAGCCGGAAAGCACTGTTGACAAGAAGGATATCAACGGCGACGGCAAAAAGAAAGATTACGGTTTTATGACGGTCGTTCTTCAGGCTGGTGCTGAGTTCTAAGATTTTAAGGGGGCGAAAGTCCCCGTTTTTTTTATTTTGACTTTTCCGTTAAGGAAAAATGGAGGATCTCATGAAAAAATCGTTTCTTATGATGGTTGTTTTCACAGTGATTTTTGCTTTTTGCGCAGTTTCATGCGGTGAGAAAAAAACTGTAGACGAAAGAGCAAACGTTAAAGTGCTTGTCGAAAAAGGCGAATATCAGCAGGCAAAGGCGAAGCTTGTAACTTTGAGAGGACAGTATCCGAATGATCAGGAACTGACGGAACTCAACAGACAGGTCGATGAGAAAATCGCTGAAAGTTTCTACCAGAAATATTGGGATGAAGCTGAGCAGAAGGGAGATCACAAGGCTTGGATCGAAGCCATGATCAGAATCAAAAAGGTTGAAAACATCAACAAGGAAATGGTAAACGGCTGGATCAAAAGAGCCGCTGAAAAATGTGTTGACGCAGGTGCAAAAAACCTTAACGACGGAATGCTTCTCGCGCTTCTCGACCAGCTTGTCCAGCGTTATCAGGTCATAACGATCAACGACAGACTTATGTATATAACGATGTTCGTTAAAGAGGGCAGATTCCCGCTCAAGGAGTGGCAGGACACTTTTACCACGAAATATCCTGAACTTATGGACGAAGAAACGGAAAAGTTCGTAGGCTGGCCGAGACCTGAAAAAACTGATAAAAAATAGCCCGATTTTATTATCTGAATTAAATTTCCCAAACAACGAACGCTGAGGCGAATTTCCTTTCATGACTGATTGAAAGGTGAATTTTACCCTCGATTCCTAGTCCGTCGAACTCGAAAAATGGCTTGCCGTTTTTGTCGTGGGCAACAGTTACGCACGAAAAGTTGAAATCCCTTTTGTTAAGAGCTTTGACAAGCGCCTCTTTCGCTGCCCAGAATCCTGCTATATGTTCTTCCTTGAACCTGAATCTGTTGATGTAATCTTGCTCCCTTTTGCTCATGAAGCGGCTCCAAAGTTCCGGTTTGTCTTTGAATCTTTCGACTTCAACGATGTCGGTTCCGATGCCTGCGATCATGATGCCTCTCAAAAAACAGATGGTTACAAATTTATTTCGATTTCGGCCTTTACCCCTTTGAAATCAGGAAGATAGCGGCATGTTCCGCCGTCACAGGTGAAACCGCCCTTCTCAAGACCGCCGAAAATGTAAGTTCTTAAAAATTTGTATTTGTAGCCTACTGATCCGCCCGTATAAAAAGAAGATCCTCTTACATTTTCAATCCATGTCGTGTTTTTGACAGCTGCAAAAAGCTCGTGCATCCGCTTGTATTTCCACGAAATTTCAGCAACAGTCTTGAGTTCGTGTACGTCATCCATTTCGTGAATGTCATCAAGCCAGTAGTCTTTGTGATAGTAGTCGTTTGTCAGTTTCATCGACCAGTCGGAGACGAAACCGCCGACGTGAATGAAGGAAATTATCCAGTCTCGGCTGTTTTTTCTGTCCGAATTGCCGTCAACCGTATGCCACCCGACTCCCGCCGAAAGTGAAATGTGCTTCCACTCTTTTTCGGCGCTCAGAGCGGAATACCAGAAATCCTCAGCCTGATAGTTGAGAATCAGGTTCGGCCGGCTTTGGGGAAGCGCCTTTTTGTTGCCGAGAGAATCGCCTTTTACGAGGTCTGCGTGGATTTTTACTCCTGAGTGGTTTTCATTGAAACTTATTCTGCTGCCTATTGCCCACGTATCGAACTCATTGTCAATCTGCAGCTCTTTCGGAAGCAGCGTCGGCGGGTTGAAGTAACGGCGTTTCTGATAGTCGGAATCTTCCATTCTGTTGTAGTTCAGGAAAAATTTATTGTACATTTTACTTTCCAGTTTGAATGTAAGCCGGCTTTTTTTCTCACCGAAATCAAAGTAATAAAGAACCGAAGAATAAAACGCGGCTGCATTCTGGAGATCGTTCTTCTCCTTATTGATATTAGGCTCGTTTTCCCTTACCTGACTGCTTTCAGTCGTGTTTTCATATCCGTAAGGCACATAGACCGCACCTGCATAGAACGAAAAACCGGGAAACGGATTGCGCAGAGCGACATAGCTTCCGATAAAGTGAAATTCCTTTTCGGCACTCACTCCCGTTTTGACAGTTGCGGTTTTTACCGGAGTTACGAGATCATATTTTCCGTAGTTTCCGTAACCGTACTGCACAGCTGCTTCGGCGATCTTCCACTTGTAACCGGTTTCCATTCCTGCGAGCCAGTCGTCAGCCTCGTTCATTCTTTTGAAAGTCGTGCTGTCGCGAAGCTGCGGATTTGCCCTTCCTCCGAACGCTTTGATGAAAAAACCGTTATAGTTTGCCGCAACGTTTCCGCCGCGGATGGAATTGTCCCCGTAAACCTGATCGTTTTTCATCGAAAACGCCATTCCGCGGTTCATACTTTCGTAAAAATCACCAGCCGTAAACTGGAAATTCTTCCACTTTCCTTTTGCGTAAAGCCTGTCCAGATACTGTTCCCAGCAGTGGTTGAAGTGTTCGTCGCTGTAAACATAGTCAAAATTATTGTTCAAAATGTCCCTCTCTTTGTCAACAAAGAAAAGAAGCGTTTTTCTGATTCCGAAAGTGTAGTTTTGATATGTCATTTCGCCAAAATCTTCGGTCTGAATGACACCGTAGTTGTCTTTCTCGATAGCTTTCTCGGAATCTTTCATGACTTTTTCATCAATAAAGATCTGAGCCTTGTTTTTTGAATAGAATTTCCATGTTATTTCAGGTTTTTTATCCGTTTTTTCGGCAGGTTTTTGTTCATTTTGTAGAGACGTTTCATGAAATGTCTCTACGGTTTGCTTTTCGGTATTGCCGGGATTTTCAACAGGTTTCTCCTCCGTTTCTGCGAAAACAGGAAGAATGCTGAAAATCAGTAAAAACAGTGCCGTTTTTTTCATTTGTCCCTCCCGTTTATTTCGGCAATTACTGCTTCCGCGACATTCCTTACCTGAAGAATGGTGCCGGTTTCCTTTTCGACGGAAGTGATTCTGCAATCAGGGATCCCGCAGGGGACGATTCTGGAGAAATAGGATAAGTCATTAGAAATATTGATAGAAAATCCGTGGATCGGTACGAATTTCTTGAAGTGCATTCCGGTGAATGCGATTTTTCTGTCTTCGACCCAGAGACCCGCTTTTTCATCGTGCCACGTAAGGTTTTTTACGCCGCATAAATCGGTCAGAACGCTTTTTATCGAATCGGCGAAGAAGATGACGAACTCTTTTATCGAAGCAAATCCGTAGCTTCTGAAATCGATGACGGGATAGATCACAAGCTGCCCCGGCCCGTGGAAGGTGAGTTCTCCGCCGCGCCTTATGCTGTAGACAGGAATGTCGCCGGCCGGCTTGATGAAGTCCTCTTCCCTGCCGCGAATTCCCGAAGTGTAGACGGGTTCATGTTCCAGAAAGAGAACGCAGCCTTCGATTTTTCCTGCAATGACGTCGTTTCTCAGATTTTCCTGAAATTCAAGAATTTTGCCGTAATCGCATGGCTTGTCAAAGATTCTGCACGGAATTTCAGCAGCCATTTCTAAGCCTTTCGCCGAATGAAGCGGGGAGACGCAGTGATTTGATTTTGTTTATAGTTAACTCGAAATCGTATGCAACTCTGTGATATCTAAGGATTTTCTTATCAGAATCGTATGATACGAAACTTGCTCTAGGATCTCCGTCACGAGGCTGTCCGACAGAGCCGCATACGCAGACGACAGGATTCGGTAGAGTTGAAATGTCGATTTCACCTGCAGAAATGTTCAGTTCGACTGACTGACCGTTGCCCGTCAGCAGAAAAAGATTGGTGTAGTGACTGTGTCCGACGAAATTCACCATCTGCAGAAACGGTGCGATTTCATAAAGACGGTTCACGCCCTTGCAGTTGAAAATGTAGTCGTATCTTTCCGGCATCCGCGGTGAGCCGTGCGAAAGGAGACAGTATGCCTTGTCATCGGCATGAATGTATTTCAGGCGGTCGAGAAACGCAAACTGTTCGTTCGTAAGGTTATCGGTCGTCCAGTTTATGACATAGCGGACGGCATCGTAGTAGTCGTTGATGTCTGTCTTTCCGACAATGCCGGCATCGTGGTTGCCGAGTACGCCGAAATCAACGTTCTCTTTAAGAATATCAATGGTTTCCCCGGGCCATGGACCGTATCCCACAGCATCGCCTGAGAAAAAAATGACATCAGGCTTTATGTTCTCTTTGATCTCTTTAATAACCGCTTCTAAAGCGGGAAGATTTGAGTGGACGTCGCCGAGAACTACGATTTTCATTTTTTACAGAAGCTCCGCGGCTGCGTTTGCAAGTGCCGAACGCTCGCCTTTTTCAAGAGTTATGTGACCTGCGAGAGCGAGATCTTTAAAACGGTCGACGATGTAGCTCAGACCGTTGTTCGACTCGTTCATGTAGGGGTTGTCAATCTGGAACGGATCTCCCGTAAGAACCATTTTCGTGTTTTCGCCGACTCTCGAAACGATTGTTTTTATCTCGTGAGGAGTAAGGTTCTGCGCCTCGTCGACGATGATGAACTGTTCGGGAATGCTTCTTCCGCGGATATAGGTAAGAGCTTCGACTTCAATCACCTTGCTCGCCATAAGTTCGTTCATTTTGCCCATGCTGTTCATGTCGTGGTCGGCAAGAAGATATTCCAGATTGTCGAAAACCGGCTGCATCCACGGTTTGAGCTTTTCTTCGATCGTGCCCGGCAGGAATCCGATGTCCTTTCCCATCGGGTAGATCGGTCTTGCAACGAGCATTTTCGTATATTTTCCCTCTTCAAGGCACTTCTGAAGCCCTGCCGCGATCGCGAGAAGGGTTTTTCCCGTTCCGGCCGTTCCGATGAGGCTCACGAGTTTCACCCTGTCGTCCATCAGGAGGTCGAGGGCAAGCCTCTGAGCAAAGTTTCTTGCCTTGAGTCCCCAGATTTCCTTGAACTGCTTGAGCGGAACGAGTGCGTTTTCAAAAGGATCGATTCTGACTGTTGCCGTGTGCTGCTCGCCGATTTCGGCATCGACGAGTTTGAAGAACTGGTTCGCGTGTGCCGTCTCGAAAGGAGTTCCTGCAAGCGAGTCTAGCGGGATCTTCTTCTCTTCAAAAACGCGGTCGATAAACGCACCTTCTATACTCAAAGTTTCGTATCCGGTGGGGAGTTTGTTGAAATTTACTGTGTCATTTCTGTAATTTTCCGCCTTTATGCCGTAGACATCGGCTTTTATGCGGAGATTGACGTCCTTGCTGACGAGAACGACTTCCCTGTCGGGATTGTCTTTCGTGATTTTGTAGGCAGCACAAAGAATGACGTTGTCGGCATAACCTGAAGCGAGTTTTGCACCGGGAAGCTCAAATTCGCCGGTAATATCAATCCTTATTGAGCCGCCATCAGGAAGCGAAACGCCGTCGAGGAGGCTGCCCTGCTGGCGCAGTTCTTCGATGTGTCTCGCGAAAGCGCGTGCCGCGAGTCCCACCTGATTCATGTCTTTTTTGAATTTGTCAAGCTCTTCTATAACGACGATCGGAACGACGATGTCATGCTCGTCGAAGTTGAAAATAGCCTTCGGATCTGAAATCAGAACATTTGTGTCAAGAACGAAAATTTTCCTACTCATTCTCAGTCTCCTGTTTAAGATTCAAGTTCACAATCATGTCTTTATCAAGAGTGACAGTCATCGGTTCTATTGAATAATCTTCGTATTCAAAACCCAGAACGATGGTCCCGTCCTCTTTTTTCGGGAATTTTCTGGAACATGGTGCCTTGCATATCGTTCTGCCGTTTTCCTTGTTGAAAATACGGACGCCCGGAATGTTGGAATTTATCGTGATTTTCACCATCGGAACGCTTTTTCTGCTGTTTGAAACCGCCCTTTTCGGCTGTTCGGCACTTTTTTTCCCGGAATTTTCATTTTCTGTGCCTGTTTCCTCATTTTTCTGAGAGTCATACTTTGAAAGTTCGGTCCGTTCGGCAACCATCGGCTGATTCTGTTTTTTGACGAAACCGTAAACCAGAAATCCGGCTATTGCGACGAGTGCCGCGACAATGATGACCTTCAATGCGATTCCGGCGCCTTTGCTTTCTTTTTCCGTCGAAATATGTTCTACTTTTTCGTCAGGGGAAGAATTAAGCATTCTGATTATATCCTGGCTCGAAATCGTTTCTTCGGCCGGGTTTATGCTTCTCACCGTTCCGGAATTGAAAAGGAATGCGAGACTCAGTTTTTCTTCCAGATTGTATTTGAAATAAATGTTTTTAAGATCGTTGAGGAGCAGCATCATCGTGCCGTAACGGTTGAAAGGCTTCTTTTCGAGGCATTTCATTATCAGATTGTTCATTTCAGGCTTGATGCCGGGATTTACACTGCTCGGAAGCTCAGGGAACTCATACTGATGTTTATGCAGTATTTTCATATAGTTGTCATCAAAAAACGGCAGTTTTCCAGTTAGCATTTCATACATTATGACGCCTAAGGAATAGATGTCGGATGCCGGTTCGACGCTTTCTCCGGCGGCCTGTTCCGGCGACATGTATTCAGGCGTTCCAAAAATAGCCCCTGATTTTGTCAGAGTGCGCAGCCGCTCGTCAGGCTTGGCGTCGTCCTGCAGAATTTTTGAAATGCCGAAGTCCACGATTTTCACGAACGGATAAATCCCGTCTTTTGTCATGAGAAGAATGTTTTCCGGCTTCAGGTCACGGTGGATTATCCCTTTTCCGTGAGCCGCATAAAGCGCGACGGCTATCTGGGATGCGACCGAAACGGCGAATTCGAGCGGCAGGACGCGCTGTTCCTTCATGACGTCGGCAAGGGAACAGCCTTCAATGTATTCCATTACGAAATATGCGTTTCCTTCCTCGGTGTAGCCGAAATCCGTGACGTCGACGATGTTGTCCTGACCGATGTTCGACGCCGCGATCGCCTCGCGCTTGAACCTTTCGACAGTGTCCTTGCGTTTGCTCTGCTCATAGTGCAGGATTTTCAAAGCGACTTTTTTGCGCAGAATTTCGTGCTCGGCGAGGTAGACGCTGCCCATTCCGCCCGTTCCGACGAGCTTTATTATTTTGTAGCGGTCGTTTATGGTCGAGCCGATATATTTTTCCTCAAAATCAGCTGTAGTTTTCGGTATCAAATCATCCTCTCGAAAGAAATGTCGGACAAGAATCGTAAATCATCGGAAAACAAAGCCAAATCAGTAAGAAACTTCGACGTCATCAAGGTAAAAGCCCATACTTTCGTCGCTTTCGTTGCTGACGAATCTGAAACCTATCTGAACGGTCTCGTTTTTGAAATCTGAAAGTTTTGCAGAAAATCTGTAGTAATCGGTTCCGAGTTGTTTCGTTATCTTAATCCTTTTGTTGTCCAGTGCATCAAGCGGAGAGGGTGTTTCCGCAGAAAGGTAGAGTCCTGTCGTCGTCTCCCACAGATCGCCGCTTTTCTTAGCCAGAACTTCGATGTAATCTAGAGGAGAGTAGCCGGTTCCGACGATATCGACCCATGCATAAAACGAAATTGTCGGAACGCCTGTTGACGGAACCGTAATTTCGGTATTGTAGTAAAGCAGATCCTTGCAGTTGCTCGGATATTCGCCTTCAAGAATGGAAGCTGCGACTTTTTCTCCGCCGTGAGCCTTTTCTGGACCGCTTGTCGGGGTTCCGATTTCCCAGCAGACGACTTCGGAATTAGCCGGTTCTATAGTCCAGTTCGTACCGCCGTCTTCAAAATCTTCGGTTATAATGATTTCGCCTGCGGGAGTTTCTGCGGGTGTGGTGTCGTGATCATTTGTTTCTGTATCGGAATCCGAATCCGTATTGTCGTTATTGTCTTTGTCGTCTCCGGAATCCGAATTGTCGTTCACCGGATCCGGCAGATCGCTGCCGGAATCGGGATTGTCCGGCGTTTCGCCGTCTGAAGATTCACATGTGCCGTTGGCCAAATTGCATTTCGGGTAAAGCGGGTCTGTGCAGTCATCATTGGATTTGCACCAGAGGCTGTTATCCTGCGCCTCCTCTTTGCTTATGCAGAAATGATCGCTGACCAGACATTTCCAGTTCATCGGGCAGTCTGCTTCTGTCGAACAGAATGTTCTTTCCTTGCAGTAATAAACGAGAGTGCCGAGTGTGGTGTCGGGTTGTCCGTGCTCTCTGTCACAATAAAAGCTTCTTTCGCAGTCGCCGTTCGAATTGCAGATTTTATTTACTTCCTGTTGATTTTCTTCAGATTTGCTGCCACCGCACGAAAACACGAAAAAAGCTAATGAAATCAAGATGGAAAACAAAAGAAACCTTTTCATTTTTCACTCCAAAAAAACTTAGACTGCATATTCTAATAAAAATATGAAAAAAATTCAACTATTCGGGAGAAATTTTGTAAGCTGGAGCACTGCCGGCATAATGGTGAAAAAAGCTATTTTTTCTTATGATCTGCCTCAAATTACTCTTCTTCCTCAGGAACGGCTGACGGATCGACGATTTCCATCCAAATATGAACACCTTTTTGTATTTCTGTGCCGTCTTCGGCTTTTTCTGACCAGGAAAAAGCTGCCGTTGTCGAACCGTTTATTTCGATTGTCGAATAAAAAGAAATTAATCCGTCACTGCTCACAGAATCTATATATTTTTCACCGAATTCTTTGAAAGACGCTTGTTGAAAGTATTCATCATTTGTTGAAAAATATAAATCATAACATGGCGCATCACAGTCTGTATTTGGATCAACTGTATAAATTTCACAACCGACAACTTTAGAAAATTTCAAAAACTCCGGAATAAAATCAGGGCATTCTAAAGTTTTATTTGAATCATTCAGATCGCTGCAACTATCTTTGTGAAATATGAAGTTTTTATTCTGCCAGCTCTGGATCATGTCTTTAATTTGTTCAGAAGTGTAATTTTTATCGTAGCAGTGGCTATTTGTTATTTTTTCATAACATGTTTGAGCAGCATCTTTTCTTGTCAACGAATTAACTCCGTAAGATTTTGATGTCGTGCATGAATCATTTCCGCAACCCAAAAACATAAAAACTGCTGAAATTACGATGAAAAAATTTTTTTTACTCATTGTTCGCCTCAAATTATTCTTCC
>JAGCXM010000008.1 GCA_017961325.1 bacterium
ATATCAGAAACTTATTGATTCTTTCGGTGGAGGGGCAAAATGAGAAAAGAGATAAGATTTTCAGGCAACGGCGGTCAGGGCGTAATCCTTGCATCCGTAATTTTGGGAACCGCAGCGGCTCTTTACGAGAAGATTGGAGACAAACAGGGCAAGCTCATCGCCCTCAACATCGTTTCGCTTTCCGCATTCGTCGAAGTCACGAAACTCGTTTCCGAAGATTCACTCGAAAAGGCTGTTCTTCAGGCTGCACCGAAAGGAACCGAAGATTTCAACATGGAAGCTGTCAAAATCGGAAGAGAACTCGCGAAAACTCTGAAATAAAATCGGATTTTCTGAAAGATTTCACTTAATTAGATTCATCCGTAAATAACGGTCAGCAGACGGTGCGAGCCGTTCAATTCGACTGACAATCACACATTATTGAAAGTTCTGCACATTGTGTTGTCCTTTCTGTATCCGGCATCGGCGGCAAGGATTTCTTCCTCAATCTTGTCGGTAATACGCTTTGCTGCGGCAGGTGAATGGATTCCGGCATAATCCGAGCTTTTTATTTCGGGCAGAAGTATGAAATCGTAGAAATATTCCTCGACTGGATTAAACGAAAAGAGCGGATCGTGCTTTCCGAGACCGTATTTGTCGCTTCCGCCGATGAAAACCGGCTGAACTTCGCATCCGGCATTAAGTGCGATTCGCGCGGCACCTTTCTGGTAAATGTTTCTTTTGAAGCGCGGAGTACGCGTCCCTTCAGGAAAAATCAGAACATTGTTTCCGCTGTCAAGATCCTCTTTGCATTCTTTGAAAAGATCGTCGTAATTCTCGTCGTTAGTGATGTATATCTGGCTGATTATGCCGACATAAGGCGTTTTCGTCAGATTCGCGCGGACGATGCAGTTCGCATTCGGAACAAGCGCAGTCATGCAGACGAAATCAAGCAGCGACGGATGGTTTGCGACGATCACCTTCCCTTTAATGTTGCGCAGCCGCTCCATTTCAGGCACTCTCATTTCAACGATGCCGGTAATTTTCAGCATGAAAAGGAAACGTCTGAAGACATTGGAAACGTATCTGCGCGCCTTTGCCCGGAAATCGCTCCTGTCTTTTGAAAAGAGCCTGATAACCGGAAAAATGAGGAAACCTATCACCATCGAGCCTAAAACGATGTAGAGTATAGCCGCAATCTTTCCGAGCGATCGGTAGCAGTATAGAAAAACATTGTCGATTTTCGGCAGATTTTCAGGAATTTTAAACATTGCGTCTCCCCTCTTCAAGAAGGCGTTTCAAAAAAGCGGCCGGCGATTTTTCTTCAATAATATCGGAAACTTGAACAAAATTTTCAGTTTTTACGGAACTTAAAAGCGCGGCAAACGCAAAAGGATCGGAATCAACGCCGTAACACTCCGGAACAAGTTCGTCGGCATAGACGAGAACGATGTTTTTTTCATCTCCGCATAAAACCGGAGCAAATGCATTTTTCAAAGCGGAAGAAAAATCCCCTTCCGAAGGATATACGGCGGAATATCCGCCCGTCAGACCGAAGGCAATCGCCGCAAGAGCGACCGGAGTATTGAAGACAGAGAGCGAAAATCCGGCCGGAAGTATCGTTTTTTCGTTGATTATCCCTTTGTTTATCGAAAATTCGCGGGCGATTTCACCACGGAACGAGACAAAAACCAGCTTAGTCTCCCTGTCGAAACCGTACTTTTCAAGAAGCGAATGAACGACGTGCACCGTCATTCTGGAAATCTGGCTGAGTCTCCGCCGGAAAAGCGGATCGGTGTATTCAAGTTTCGGCGCGGCGGATGATTTTTCAATAAATTCTTCGCCTTTCAGCCATTTTTCCCATTTTCCGGAATCCTCTTCAAGTCCCGGCGCCCACATCACGGGCGATGAAACAAAAACTTCGTTCATGCCTTTCTGAATTCAAGAAGTGAATAAGAGTTCGAGCCGAGATTGTGGTGTGCGCATTCAAGCCTGAAACCGCCGGCGCATATTGCATCGCACAGCTCTTTGAAGCGGTACATCTTGCTGTTTCCGTTCGCTATGCAGGTGAAATAAAGCGATGTAGCCTGAAGCGAATAGGCGGCGGCGTTGAAGCGCTGACAGTCCCAGAGCGGTTCCAAAACGTATACTTTCGTCTTCTCCCCTGCCGCAGCGTATATTTTTTTTATTATTTTCGTGATCTGGCGGAGCGAGAAGCAGTCAAGAAACTGGCTCATCCAGAAAGCGTCGGGATTTTCGGGAAGTTTCGTCGAATCGTGAAGAATGTTTCCCTCGCAGAAGGATATTCTGCCGGCAAAACCCTCTTTTTTCGCGTTTTCTGCTGCGACCTTCGTCTGTCCGGGCAGATCAACTATCGTCATTTTAACCGATTCGTCGTATCTGCAGCACGCCAGTGACCATTTCGCGGTGTTTCCGCCGATATCGACTATCGTTTCCGGTTTGTCGGCAAAAACTATCGGAAGCGCTTCGGGAAATGCGATGTCGGAATAGAAATGGTCGAATTCGAACCAGCTTTTCTTAGCCTTTTCCGGGAGCGTCGAAAGAGCTTCGTAAACAGTGCCCCACTTTTCCCCGAAAACTTTCAGCCCTTCCGGTCTGCCGTTTTTTATCGATTTTTCGAGATCGAAAGAACCCTGAAAGCATATATCGTTCGTGAATCTGAAATTGACGCGCGTCAGATCGTCTTCAAGCAGCATCCAGCCGATTTTTCCGAGAACGAATTTCTCGTTTTCAGGATTTGAATCGGCGGAAAGTTTGAGCACGTTCATTCCGAGCGCCATTTCGCAGAGAACCGAAACGCCGTATTCTGAAATCCCGGATTTCTCCGATATTTCTTTGAGTGATATACCGCAGTCACCCGAATCTTCTATGATTTTCATTATTCCGAGCTCAAGCATCGCGTTGACTGCCTGAAATGCGAGCGGAGCAAAAGCTATTTTCTGCGCCTCGAATTTCGCATCAACACCGCGGATTTTATCTGTTTTAAAATTTTCGTAATCGAAAAAAGCTTTATCCATCGCAAAGACCTCCTAAAGATCACCCTTTATTTTCCTTTTACAATATTCCTGAACAGGCTCCGGCTGATTTGGCAGCAGCTCTTCCAGCTCTCGAATATGATCATCTGCGTCGGAATTTTTTCCGATTTGCTTTTCGCAGAACTGCAATTCAGAAAGGGCATAACAGATACTCATGGAATTTTGTTCCTTCCGGTAGATTTCCAACGCTTTCCCATAATAAGCGCAGGCTCCGTTCCACTCTTTCTTTTCCTGCAGCAGATTTCCTCTTAATCGCTGCACATTCGCCAGACCAAGATTATTATGTTCCGCCTGATAAAGTCTTTCCGCCTCTTCGTAGGCTGAAAGTGCACCTTTCATATCACCTGTGCTGCTCAGTAGAGCACCTCTGAACATCAGCACATCCGCCAGACCAAGATTATTATGTTCCGCCTGATAAAGTTTCTCCGCCTCTTCGTAGTCTGAAAGCGCACCTTTCAGATCACCTGTGAGACTAAGCAAATAGCCTCTGGATCGCAGAACATTCGCCAGACCAAGATTATTATGTTCCGCCTGATAAAGTTTCTTCGCCTCTTCGTAGTCTGAAAGCGTACCTTTCTGATCATCTGTGTGGCTCAGCATATCGCCTCTGGAGAGCAACACATTCGCCAGACCAAGATTACAATGTTCCGTCTGATAAAGTTTCTCCGCCTCTTCGTAGTCTGAAAGCGCACCTTCCCGATCACCTATGTGGCTCAGCAGATCGCCTCTGGAGAACAGTACATTGGCCAGACCAAGATTATCATGTCCCGCCCGATAAAGTTTCTCCGCATCTTCGTAGGCTAAAAGTGCACCTTTCTGATTAACTGTGCAACTAAGCAGATCACCTATGGATAGCAGCACATTGGCCAGACCAAGATTATCATGTTCCGCCAAATAAAGTCTTGCCGCATCTTCGTAGGCTGAAAGTGCTCCTGCCGGATTACCTGTGTGGCTCAGCATATCGCCGTATCTGTTATAAAACATAGCTCTCAAAGGAAAATTTTTCGGTAACAGCTTTAACAGTTTTTTCAGAAGATCTGTTGAAGAAACTGTGTCAAAGTGAAAAAAGTTTCCGGCGTATTGCATCATTCCTAAAATACCGTCATAATATTTACGTTCCAGACAGAGCTCTGCTAGGTAGAAGCATTGCGGCAGCCATTGCAGTGCACGGTTGTGACAAGAATAGTAATCACTGCTTTGACGGTCATCGCCCTGCTTCAGAAGTTCTCCGCCCCACTCTGTCCATGCATGAATTGCTTCTTCTTCCGCTTTTTTCTCCGTTGAAAAGCCAGCAAAGACCTTTTTCACAGCCAGAAGCATTTGCTCCGTTTCGTCTTCACCAGTGGTGATAAGCCCGAGTTTACGAAGGCAGCGCCCGCCTTCAGTCCATTCCTTATCGGAAAACGGGGAGGTGAGCTTGAGCAAATCCCGAAGTTCATCAAGTGTCAGCTCATCCAGCGGCCTCAGGCTGCAGACATGCAGCGCCCACCGCAGCACAGCTGCTCTGTTGTTTTTTACGCTTTCCCATGCCAGAGCCAGCGCACGGGTAAGACTGTCATGAGTATCGCGTTGTTCTCCCGGGATAGGCTGTTCTATTTCATGCCAGGAATCCAGCAGTTCTTTCAGACTTCCGCATTCTCTTCCGTAGTTTGCGACAAGTACGATCGACAGCGGGTGCCCTTCCGTTTCATTCAGTAGCGTGGTAAAAGCTTCCTGCTCAGCAGGCCGGACCTCACGATCAAGGATTTCAAGAAAGAGCTTTTCACTATCCGGCTTATCAAGTGGTTTAACGTTAATCTGTTTGACTGCGGGTGCGGGTAACGATACCTGGCTGGAAATCAAAATCAGAAGCCCCGCCTTAGTAAGTTGAAGCAGATAATCCGAAAAACGTTTTTGCTCCGGTTTTTCAAGAGAAAGCCATAAATCTTCAAAATTATCCAGATATACCCATCTTTTCTTTCCTTCCAGCCGGAAGGATAATATTGCCGACAGGAGGTAATCCGGCACGTTTTCCAATGCGGTTTCCGGGAGCCTAACGCGAAGACCCTGAGCCAGACGGTCACAAAACGCCGAAAGATTGCCCGTGCCGTTCAGATCGATGAATGGCATTTCAAAACTGCTCTCTTCCTTTTTCATTTTCCGGTATGCGGCCTTGCACACCTCAGTTTTACCGATTCCGGCGACGCCATGAACCAGCAGAATTCCAGAGTCTTGTGTCCGCATTTCACTGACGACTTCTTCTACCAGACTATCCCTTCCCAGAAAGAACTCGGCAGCGCAGTACTGCATTTTCTCCCTGGCCTCCCTGGCCTTTTCGTCCGTATCGGGTACTGGTCTGCCCGAATCATTAATGAGCTGTTTCAGCAGAATACGTACCGCTTCATGCTCTCCTTTCGGATAAAGAATCGCCCTGATCCCGTAATCATTTTCCAGCTGCTTCATTCTGTCTGTGAAATCTTCACCATCCTTCAGATCAAGAATTGCAAAATGCTCCAATCCGTTATTTTTTCCGTAAACCCTCTTCAGAATGTCCAGCGTCCGGTCATTCCTCAGGCTGCAGCCGAGGAAAAGAAGCTGCACGCCCGACATACAGCGTTGAAGCGCCCTGACGAGATCACTGCCTTCCCTATAGTGCTGATTATATTGAGTCTTTGAGAAAACCAGTTGATCATAATCAGTCAAATTATCCGCAACATAGCCGTGAAGATAGAGAATCCCGTGGGCACGCTGCTGATTCAAAACTTCCAGCTTTTTTGTATCATCAGGATTCAGCACGTCATCAAAAGGAACATTGCTACGACTGAAAACATCCTCCTGCATCCGTTCAAGATTCGTGGTTATAAGCGGTGTATTTGGAAACAGCTTCGGCAAAAGGGAAACCGCCTGGGTTCTGATATCATGATTTTCCGGATTAAATCTGGAACGATTAAACAGGCTGCATAACTGACGGCAGATTCCTCCTTTTCCAAGATTCTGCTCCAGAATATCGCAGCGGTCGATCTCCGTTTCTGCGGAATCCAGTTCTTTTTGAACAGCATCTGCGTGATCTGGTGCAATCTGCTGCTGAAGCTGCTTCAACGCTTCATCCCACAACGGATAATACGGATAGGAGATACCTGCCCCGGTAAACGGGACAACCGTATTTTTCCTTATCGCTTTTTCAAGTGCTTTAAAATTTTCTCTGTTCGCCGGTGCAAGGTTCATAATGTCTTCAAAATTTATCATCAAAAACCCCCGTTTGCGTCAACGTAACATAAACCTGATTCCGTGGAATGAAATCAACCGGTCGTAGTATATCCGACCTTCCGAACTACGTCAAGGCGCTTCTATTATTTCAAACCGATGCGTGAGCAGTCGCATTAAAACGTAATCCGCGGTGTCATAGAGGCAGCTTTTTCCTATCCGTTCTGCATGCTGAGCAGTTTCTGCAGTCCGATCCCATGCCGCATCCGCAGTCGCCGCGCATACGCTTTCTGATGATACTTGTGAGTGCAAATATGAACATTGCCAAAAGCAGAACCGAGATAATTATCGTTGCCAGCATTCAAATCTCCTACATTCCGACTGCCTTGCCGATGAGGTATACGGCAAGCGAGCAGAGCCATGCGATCACGCACTGCCAGATTACGACGCCTGCGGCCCATTTTGTGCCGAGCTCACGCTTTATTGAAGCGATGGCCGCAACGCAAGGAGTATAGAGCAGGCTGAAGACGAGAAGGCTTGCCGCCGTAAGACTCGTCATCATCGTTTCAACGCCGCCGGCAAACAGGATCTCCAGAGTTGAAACTACGCTTTCCTTAGCCATAAAGCCGCAGACGAGCGCAACGACGATCTGCCAGTCGCCCAGTCCTATCGGTCTCATGACGGGGGAGATCAGCCGCGCTGCGGAAGCGAGCATGCTAAGCTCAGCGTCCTCGACAAGCTGAAGTTTCCAGTTGAAGCTCTGCAGGAACCACACGACGATCGTGGCAACGAAGATAACAGTGAAAGCCCTCTGCAGGAAGTCTTTCGCCTTTTCCCACAAAAGCTGAGTAGTATTCCGCACGCCGGGCATGCGGTAGTTCGGAAGTTCCATCACGAAGGGCACCGCTTCGCCTTTGAAAATCGTCCCTTTGTAGAGAAGCGCGATGAGTATTCCGACAATGATTCCCAGAAGATAGAGGCCCGTCATGATCAGGCCGCCGCGCTTCGGGAAGAATGCGCTTACGAAAAAGGCGTAGATCGGAAGTTTTGCCGTACAGCTCATGAAGGGAGTGAGGAGTATAGTCATTTTTCTGTCCCGTTCGCTCGGAAGCGTTCTGGTTGACATGACGGCGGGAACAGAGCAGCCGAAGCCGACTAAAAGCGGAACGATGCTTCTGCCCGAGAGTCCTATTTTTCTCAGCAGTTTATCCATAAAAAACGCGACTCGCGCAATATAGCCTGAATCTTCGAGCATGGAAAGGAAGAAAAAGAGCGTCACAATGATCGGCAGGAAGGAAAGCACGCTTCCGACGCCCGCAAAAATACCGTCGATGATAAGTCCGTGAAGCACTTCGTTCACGCCTGCAGCCGCCAGACCTGCGTCAGTCACTTTCGTGAGCCAGTCGATCCCGAGTTCCAGAAGTTCCTGCAGCCATGCGCCGATCACGTTGAAAGTCAGGTAGAAAATAGCGCCCATGATCGCGATGAAGCAGGGGATAGCAGTCCATTTTCCGGTCAGAACCTTGTCGATCTCCTGACTTCTCGCCCTCTCTTTGCTTTCGTGCGGCTTTTTGACGGTGGCCGAGCACAGCCTGTAAATGAAGGAAAAACGCATGTCGGCTATTGCCGCGCTCCGGTCGAGGCCACGTTCGCTCTCCATCTGCATGATGATGTGCTCCAGAGTTTCCTTTTCGTTCACGTCAAGGTCGAGCCTGTGAAGTATCTTTTTGTCGTCTTCGAGAAGTTTCGTCGCTGCGAAACGCACCGGAACGCCCGTTTTTTCGGCATGGTCTTCGATCAGATGTATCGTTCCGTGGAGCGCACGGTGGACTGCTCCGCCGTTGTCGTCCTTACCGCAGAAATCCTGACGGAGAGGGCTCTCCTGGAATTTTGCAACGTGGATCGCGTGGGAGATCAGCTCTTCGACTCCCTGTCCTTTTTTCGCCGAGATCGGAACGACAGGCACGCCGAGCAGTGATTCCATTTTGTTCACGTCTATAGAACCGCCGTTTGCCGTAACTTCGTCCATCATGTTGAGTGCTACGACGAGCGGAATGTTCAGCTCCAGAAGCTGCATCGTCAGATACAGGTTCCTTTCGATGTTCGTCGCATCCACGATGTTTATTATCGCATGCGGCTTTTCGTTCAGGACGAAATCACGCGAGATCAGTTCCTCGGCAGAATACGGCGACATCGAATAGATGCCGGGAAGGTCGGTGATCAGAGTGTCGGGATGCCCTTTGACAGCTCCCGATTTTCTGTCGACCGTAACGCCGGGAAAGTTCCCGACATGCTGATTTGATCCAGTGAGGCGGTTGAACAGCGTAGTCTTTCCGCAGTTCTGGTTCCCGACGAGCGCGAAAGTGAGGACTGTGCCGTCAGGAAGCGGGTTTTCGCTGTTTTTGTCGTGGAATTTTCCGTTTTCGCCGAGTCCGGGATGTTCCGTGGGAAACCACTCTGTGATCTCCCGGCTTGGTTGAATTGCAGGATTTGCCGCATCTGCTTCGGTAACTTCGATCTGCTCTGCATCCGCCACGCGCAAAGTCAGCTCGTATCCGTGCAGCCTGAATTCCATCGGATCGCCTAAAGGCGCATATTTTATGAACGTGATCTCAGCTCCCGGAATTATTCCCATATCAAGAAAATGCTGACGGAGCTCTCCGTTTCCGCCGAGTTTTACGACTCTTGCGGTCTCTCCGGTCTTTATTTCGCGCAATGCTTTCATATTTTATGCCTTCACCAACAAATTTACCAATATTAAAAGAACTCAATCAAATTAGGATTGAGAATAATTGTTAGCAAAGACTAATAGTCAAGGAAAAATGAGTGGAATTCTTCAATTCGTTCCATTTTGGAACATAGCAACTAAGTCTATTTTCAGAAAAATTCAAGCGGAAAATTCTTATTTATCCTCTTTGGTTTCTTCCCAGAGGAAATCGAATGCGCCGCTGAGTGCGAGAGTGATTGCGTGAGTGTTCAATGATTCGGAAACGGTTTCATTCTTTTCGCCGTATCCGTGGAAAGTTGTTTTGTTGAAGTCGTAGTCAAGTTCGATTCCGGCATAGTCGCAGAAATTGTAAATGACCGCAATGTTCACGCCGAGATTCGAATCATCCTTGCTGACGACGTTGTCTGCGAAGAAAGGAGCTTTGAAGTATGAAACTCTCGCCATCATGTCGACATCCCAGAGAGTCGCGTAAGGCATTGCAAAGAGCCCCCATGAAGTCAAAGAGGAGTCAGCATCCTTGACACCGTCGGAGATGAGTTTGCCGTTTTCGAAATCAGGGTTGTAGAGAGCGCGGTGGGCAAGACCGAATTCAGCTTTGAAGCCGACAGAAATGTCGTCGCTAACGTTGTAGCCTAGATCGGCGCCGATAGCCATGAGGACATTGTTTTTGTCCTGGTCAAGGCTTTCGCCGTTTTTGTAGGAAGCGATCTCGTCTTCTTCAAAATTGTAAACATCGAAGCCGTAGTTTCTGTAAGCCTTGCCGACAACGATAGAAGCCGCTGCGGTCGCATAGAAATCACCCGTTTTGTTAAAGCGGAGATCAACGCCGAATGCCGGAGCGCGGAAGAGGTTTTCTTCGCCGTCAAGCACTGTTTCGTTTCCGCCGTTGAAGGCGAAAAGTGTGACAGCAAGGTCGGATTCCTTCGAAAAAATGAGGTCAACGCCGAGAGAAACGCCGAAATCGTTGAAGGCTCCGCCGAAAAAGTCGTCCTTTATCGCGGAATTTGCGAACGCGACTTCATGGTCATAACCGTTTTCGATTCCGAACGGCATCGAGAAAAGTCCGGCTTCAAAATTTACATCAAGGCCGAAAGTTCCCGCCGCGTTACGGAAGGATGGATGCTGCATCCTGAAAGATACGTTTTTGATGACGTCAAGAGTCAGCTTTCCCTCATCGTCGGCAGAGCCGAGATCGACCATGGCGCGGCCGTTGAACATTCTGTCACCGCCTTTAAAATCAAGGATAAGATTGTCGAGACCTATCTCGTAGCTTTCTTCCTTGTTCACATCGCCGTCTTCGATGCTGATCCCGGCCGAAACTCCGCCGAAAATAATAGAATTGAAATAGGGATTGCGCTCGAAAGCGAGTTTGTCTTCCTCTTCTTCAGCCTCAGCAGCTTCTCCTTCAGCGGGAGCTTCAGCAGCTTCGACTGTCGATTCTTTTGTTTCTTCGTTCGCCTGATTTTCCTCTGCATAGAGTGAAAAAGATACCGCGCAGCAAACCATTGCTGCAAAAAGAAAATTACGCATAAATACCTCCAATAAAATGAAATTATTAAAAAAACAAACCAAAAAGAAAAAGCTCGAACTAATTTCATAATAAAAAATTAAGTTTTTAAAGAACAATTAAATTAGCGAACGCTAACTTAGTCGCAGATTTTGGTTTGTCAAGGGAAAAAATATTTTTTTGGAAAATGTTTTACGATCAGAATCTGAATCCGACCGAGGTGAACATTCCGCCTTTGGTAGGCGAAATCGATAAATTGTTCACTTCTATCTTCTGATTTTGGTTTGGAACCGGTCTTTTGGTTGCTGTAAAAATTATTCCTCCGAGAATGAATGTGCCGCCGATTACACCCATTGAAATGGCTGCGTCCCTAAACCTTTTATATTGTTTGTACTCATCTTCATCTGTTCTTTCACCTCCGTAATATTGAATGAATCGGAAAAACGCTTTACGAAAATATAGTAGAAAACTGCATCGTCAAACGAATCAAAAATCATCTCGAAAGGCGTTTCGTAAACATAGCCGCCTTTGCCCTTTTTGTATTTCAGCGGCGCGGAAAGGAAAGTCCGCATATATTCGATATCGCGCATAACCGTGTCGATATGAACTTCAAAATGATCCGCCACCTCTTTTCTCGTCACGAAACCCTTGACTTTGATCATGTGGTTTATGAACTCCGCTCTTTCAAGATTTGCCATCTTACGCCTCCCGAAACAAAATAACCGGAGTTATCATACTCGCGAAGTCAGGCATATACCGCCTGAGTTGAGAAAATCCATACTTTTTTCGGTGATTTTTTCAAAATCTGCTGTTGTTTGCATCGGAGCGGGGCTTGATATGAAGGCTGAATTTCTGAAAATCAAAATGAAATTGAAAAAATCTAAAAAACAATTTGACATTTCTTCGTGAATGATTATATTGCATCCATCGGTGAGTCCTACCGTTAAGTGGAGTCTTTAAAAGCAGTGAACCCTACTGTGAGTGGGAACTTATACGGCGGGCAGACTGACCCGCCATTTTTTTTGCCCGAAGTTTGTTGCGGTAGGATTTTTAATGAAAAACGGTGATAAATTTTAGGAGAAATAGAATGAATCTCGATATCAATCAAAAGTTAGACGAACTTCTTTCGATAAAATATGAGACGGAGACTGTTGAATTTAAGGAAGCCAAAGAGCATTTTTCTTTCGATGATCTTGGAAAATATTTTTCAGCTTTAAGCAATGAAGCGAACCTTCACAATGAAAAATATGCATGGCTCGTTTTTGGTGTTGAAGATAAAAAACACAATATTGTCGGGACAAATTTCAAAAATGATGACAAGTCTCTGAATGATCTGAAAGAGGAAATGGGAAAGCAGACTTCGGGGAATCTGACTTTTATTGAGATCCATAAGTGTTTCAGGAAAAACAAAAATAACGATGAAAAACGGATTCTTGTTTTTCAAATTCCTGCTGCTCCCTACGGAATGCCGGTTGCATTCAAAAGAATGTATTACGGGCGTGACGGCGAGGCTCTTGTCGGGCTGAGCATCGAAAAAATCGAGAGGATCCGCTCCCATAATGTTACAAATGACTGGAGTGCGCAGATCATTCCAAACGCTACGTTTGAACATCTTTCAAAAGAGGCGATTTCACTTGCGCGGAAAATGTATGCCGAAAAGAATCCTCATCTTGCTTCTGATATTGAGCGTTGGAGCGATTCGACTTTTTTGAATAACGCACGGCTTACACGAGAAGGCAAGATCACCAATACGACGATATTGCTTTTGGGAAAGCGAGAATCGGCAGATTTGATTATTCCGGCTATCAGTCAAATCACCTGGATTCTGAAAGACCGTGACGGCGTTGTAAGGGATTATGAACATTTTTACTGCCCTCTCATTGTTTCGGCGGAGAAAGTTCAGGCAAAAATACGAAATCTAACATACCGTTACATGACCGGCGATTCGATTTTCCCGAAAGAAACTTTGCAGTACGATCCTTATATTATTCGCGAGGCGTTGAACAACGCTATCGCTCATCAGGATTATTCAAAAGCGGGAAGAATCACTGTGCAGGAGCACGAAGATGACTATCTGATTTTCTGCAACTGTGGTGATTTTATTCCGGGAAGCATCGAAAATGTTTTGGAAGCCAAATATTCTGCGAGCAATTACCGCAATCCATTCCTTACGACGGCAATGGTCAACCTGAATATGATCGATACCGTCGGAAGCGGCATCCTGAAGATGTTCCTTGCTCAGAAAAAGAGATGTTTCCCTTTGCCGGATTACGATTTTTCAAATCACGAAGTACGCATGAAACTTTATGGCAAAATCCTGGATATAAACTATAGCAAGCGGCTTCTGAATGAGGATTTGCCGCTTTCGGAAGTCTTCGAATTGGATAGAAAACAGAAAGAAGAATTCAATTCGACTAAACACTTTGAAAATGGGCGTAAGGTGGCAGGAAACAAAGAAAGTACGGTGAAAAGTACAGTGAAAAGTACGGTGAAAAGTACAGTGAAAAGTACAGTGAAAATCTTGGATCTTATAAAAGAAAATCCGTCAATTACACGCCAAGAGATTGCCGAAGTTCTTGAAATGAGTGTGGAAGGCGTTGATAAAAATATCAAAAAACTAAAGATGGCAGGGCAACTTAAACGCGTCGGCCCGGACAAAGGCGGTCATTGGGAAATAAATAATCCACAAAAATCAGACGAATAGAAACCTTGCCATTTTCTGCACACTCTCGGCATTGGACGAGTTCAAATGCCGATGAGCTTAGAAAACCGGGCTTTAAACTGGTTGCAGTCGATTTTAATTGTGCAGACGCGTCTGCACAATTTGGCAATCAGTGACTGCCAAATATTTGTGTCGGAGCGGGGCTTTAACTTGCACAATCACGGTTTTTCCCTATAATTTTTCGGTTTTTTTGTCGTTTTTGGTTCAAAATACGAACAAAAATTTCATCTCAGGCACTATATGCCGGAGTTGGCGAGTAAAATAAAGAGTTTTTGTTGGGTTCTGTGAGGTTATTGGTTGCATAACAAAGATGATGGTATAGGTTGTGTGCTATTGCTTGTCATCTTACTTATAATGAGTCTTATTGCAGGAAAGTGGGCAATAACATTTTATGCGGTATTTTTTTTAATAATTACAATCAGTTATGAATATGAAAAATCTAAAAAAAATAATAAATCGATCAACGATGATGAAAAGTCAGCACAAACAACTCAACATATAGTTTATAAGAATCAACAAGTTGGCACTAATTTCGCCAACTTTCAGAATGACAGATTAAAATCTTTGAAAGACAGCTTTGAAAGTTTTATGTCTAAACCATTTCCTGATAAACATCTAAATCGTAACGACTCTTATTTTGATCTACCTTATCATTTAATCGCAAAAATTAAAGCTTATGATTTCAATTGTGGACGAGAGAAAGAAAAGCAACTTTTGGACAAAATCAAGATTCATAATGAAGCTATAGCAAGCAGGTCTAAGTTAAATAATAAAACTTCTCGAAGTATAAAGCAGCAGGAAATTACTGATAAAATAGTAAATGATTTCAATGACAAGATAAAGTCTCAAAAATCGAATGAAGTTGCAGGAGAAGATTCAAGACGCCAAAGAATCGCAGATCTTGTAATTGAGGATGATAATGAAGAATTTATAGAAAAGCATTTGCCTGAGCTTGTTTTCAACGATGTGTTAGGTTATTCGCTTAATGACGAACAAAAAAGAGTAATTTTGTGCGATTCCAAACATAATTTAGTTATTGCTGGTGCCGGAACAGGAAAAACACTGACCATATGCGGAAAAATCCAGTATTTATTGGAAAATAATCTGGCAAAAGAAGAAGATATTTTGGTTTTATCTTATTTAGATGCTTCGGTAGATGAGCTAAAAGAGAAACTTTCTGAGAAATATCCGAATTTGGTGGTAAAAACATTCCATGGTTTAGGATCTGATATTTTAAGTGAGCACTATGGAGAAAAAAAAGCTGTAGATGATCAATTGTTGGCCCACATAAAAGCTTTTTTTGATGAGAATTATGATAAAAATATTGAGTTTAGAAATAAAGTTGAAAAATATCTTTCTCTTTCTCCGCGTTATCCTTATTTTATGCGTGATTTTACAAGTAATATTTCTAAAGAATCTGTAGATAAATTAATTGAAGAGTTCAGATCTACAGATTTTAAGATACTAAGTGAAGCATTGAAAAGCTCTAAAGGTTCTTCTAAAAGTAAAAAACTTCTAACAATCAAAAAAGAGTCTGTGAAAAGTCTTGAAGAGTTAATGATAGCCAATTATTTGTTTGTAAACGGTATAAAGTATGAATATGAAAGACCGTATGAGTTTAAAACTGCAACACTGGAAAAACGCCAGTACTGCCCCGATTTTTATCTCCCAAAGTATAAAATTTATATAGAGCATTTTGGAATAAATAAAGCAGGTAGAGCCGGTCAATATTCTCCTGATGAAGAGCAGGAATATCTTCGAACCAAAGAATGGAAAGAAAGGACGCATGATGAATACCACACTGTTTGTGTTAAAACATATTCCTATGAATTTTCCAAAAAAACTGTGTTTGCTAATTTAAAAAAGAATTTGGAAGATAGAGGAGTGAAATTTAGACAACGGTGGACTCAAAACTGGATAGAGGATTTGAAGAATGCGGTGCTGAATTTATATGACGGCAGAGATTTATCACAATTTATGTATATCTTGGAATCAGCTCTTCGCATTTATAGAACAGAATGGGTGGGCATGAAATGGAAACAATATAGTGATGAGCAGGAAAAAGAGAGAATAAACAGCTTCCTTGCAATATTGAAAGAAATAGACAGCTATTATTCCAAAGTTCTTAGAAATAAAATTGATTTTGACAAGATGATATTGGAAGCAACAAAACATTTGCAGAAATCGAAATTTAAAGACAAATATCGTTATAAATACATTCTGATTGATGAGTTCCATGATATTCCGCCAAGCATTTTCAATTTCTTGGAAGAGTTGGTTGAACATGGAAATTCGAAACTCATGGCGGTAGGCGATAACAGACAATATAAGGATAAGTTCAACAACTCAGATATAAGTATTATTTGGGATTTTAAAGACAGAAATTTTCCGAATGTCGTAATTAACAAGCTTACAACAATCTATAATAGAGAAGATGACACTATGGAGATGCTGAGTGAATAAATCTGAAAAGCTACTGAGCGCGTTTTCTCTTTCGAAATAAAAATGATCTTTTGAAGTGTTTATGCAGTATGATAAACAGACATATGTAATGATTTTACACGGTAACGGAAACGAAGCTAAAATACAGCTTTGTGAATTTGGGAGAGAATCTGAAATTTATAAAATTGCAGCTGATTATTTGCGGCAATTCAAAGTAGTAACCCACATAAACTATCCAAAAGTATATGAAAAAGCTGAAAGCGTTGTCATAATGATAATTGGCGGAAGTAGAATACATTTTGAAGCGGAGAATTTTTAGATTTTAACCACTAAGGGTTTTTAAATCTAATAAACTATTAGTATAATCTCGCTTTTAGTTTTTTGTGACTAAACTCAAAACATAAAAAATAAATTTTTACTTCTTAAGGTATTGACTGTTTGAGAATTGTTCTTATAAAAATTATAATGTATGTTTTTTAATTTTTGGCGAGATCGCAAAATGCTTAATAAGATAAATAAGAGCGGAAACAGGAGAGAATGGAGAAAATCAATTATCTGTATGGTGAGGAAAAATTATGAACGAAAAATTAAAAGTTGAAGTAAATGTTAGTTTAGACAGTGAGAATGATGAAGATATGGTAATAAGACAGCCTATTGTCGCATTGATGTATGATTTCGACAAAACTCTTTGCACCAAAGATATGCAGGAATATGGATTTATTCCAGAACTTGGAATGACATCTGCTGAGTTTTGGGGGGAAGTAAAAAGTCTGACCGATAGCCAAAGTATGGACAATGTCCTTGCTTATATGTTTCTAATGGTCGAAAAATGCAAGGAAAAGAAAATTCGTATCACCAAAGAAAAATTCAAAGAACTGGGGAATAATGTTAAATTTTTTGGTGGAGTCGAGACTTGGTTTGATAGAATAAATAATTACGCAAAGAAAATAGGTGTTCGTGTTGAACATTATATTGTTTCTTCTGGTATTAAAGAGATTATAGAAGGGACATCTATTGCAAAAAACAATGAGTTTAAAGAGATATATGCCTGCGAATTTATGTATGATTACAACAATATTATTCAATGGCCAAAAATGGCGGTAAATTATACAGCCAAGACTCAATTTTTGTTTAGAATCAATAAGGGGGTTTTGAACATAGACACAGAAAGTATTAACAAGCTTAATAGCTTTACTCCAGAGAAAGATAGAAGAATACCTTTTCAAAACATGATTTATATTGGCGACGGATTAACAGATGTTCCTTGTATGAAACTTGTGAAAGCTCATGGAGGGCAATCTATAGCTGTGTATGACCAAGATAAGGGTAAAAATGCGGCTCAAAATTTGCTTAAGGATAATCGTGTAAATTATATTGTTCCTGCTGATTATAATGAAGGGAGCGAAATAGAAGTGCTTGTTAAAGCTATTATGAAAAAAATAAAAGCAGTATTTATAATGGAATCTTTAATTTAGGAGGCAAAAATGTCGAGAAATGAACATCATGTAGTTCCAAACAAAGATGGTGGTTGGGATGTAAAGCGTAATGGTTGTAAGCGTTCTAGTGTGCATAAAGATACAAAAAAAGAAGCAGAGGATGCAGGCCGCGTTATTAGTAAAAATCAAGGAACAGAACTGATAGTTCATAACAAAGATGGTAAAATTTCTAGTGCAGACAGTCACGGTAACGATCCATGTCCGCCAAAAGATCAAAAGTGATTCTGATACAATCTCGATCTTGAAGTCACTAATGATGACCTCAAAATCAAGCAATAACCAACTGAATTTATTTGGATATATGTTTAAGGTCTGAGATGTTTCGCATTGCTCAACATGACGAACCCCGCCATCGTCACTTCGTGCCACTTCCTCCCCGAAACTGGGCGGAAGAGTTGCGGGCAAGCTGCCCGCGCTCCGATAAATGCATGTCGAGCAGTTGTTGCAAAATTTGCAACAACTCGATTTTTGTCAAGGCTGCGCTCGGTCAAAACAAGACACAATAAAATAATTTTTTAAAATTTTTCTAAATCAGTATTGACAAAACAATATCTCTGAGTATATTTTAGAACTAAAGAGTGGTCCTGCTCAGTGGACGATTCAAAATGAGGCTTTCTTCGGAAAGCCTTTTTTTTTGGGTTCAAACTTCTTGAAGAAAAGAGCAAGGAATACAACACTAAATCATAGGAACCTGACGCATCTAACTCCCCAAAATAATTCCCATTTCTGTTCAAGATCATAGATGTTTCGGCTTGGCCTCAACATGACGAAATGCCACATACGCTCCGACATCGAAGACCTATTTTTTTCTGATTTCGCGAGACGTGTCAGGAAACGCCTCTACCGATTTTAGGCGCCCAGAATTTTCACAAATTCTTCAGAATCTCTTTTATCCAAGCTGAATCCATGACCTCAAAAGCGAAACACTTTTTGCCTAGATCTTTTAACGATGCGCCAATGTGATAAAGGATTTTACTATCAATTATCAGAAAACGGTCGTGTGCTTTTGAGGTGTGTTCTATTATAAGTTGCGAATATTGTTCATTGAATTTTTGAATATCCTGCTCGCTTAATTTTGTTTTAGGATCGGTATAAATCGTGA
>JAGCXM010000009.1 GCA_017961325.1 bacterium
AGCGCGGCGGCGACGTTCAGAGCCACTTCAGGATTTCCGACAAACCGATCTGGAGCGACCTCGTTCCGATGGGAAAAGCGGACATAATCATCAGCGTAGAACCGATGGAATCTCTCCGCTACCTTCCGTGGCTCAACCCCGAAACGGGCTGGATCGTAACCAACACGAATCCTTTCATCAATATCGACAACTATCCGAACGTTGACGAGCTTATGGCTGAACTTAAAAAGCAGCCCCGTTGCATCGCTATTGACGGTGACGGCATCGCTAAGGAAGTCAACAACGCACGCGGCATGAACATGGTCATCGCAGGCGCTGCAAGCCTTTTCACAGGCCTTGACATCAACATCATCAGAAAGGGCGTCGAAGTCATTTTCGGCAGCAAAGGCGAAGAAATCGTCAAAGCAAACCTCGCAGCAATAAATGCAGGCTGGGAATTTGCAGAGAAAAATTCGAAAAAGTAGTTCCGCAATTCAATGATAGACCTTCACTCACATCTTCTTCCGGGGCTGGACGACGGCCCCGAAGAAGTTTCTGAAACACTTGAAATAATTAAGGAAATGTCATCTTTCGGCTACATCGAGATTATCCCGACTCCGCACAAGTTTCACACTCTCTTCAATCCAGATCCGAATATAGTAATGGGGCGCATATCAGCCCTGAACAAAACGATGGTAAGACGTTTCAGCTTCGAATATATGTGCAACATTCCTCGAATTAAGGAACTTACCGACCACCGCGAATTTTCAAGAACAAGCGACGGCTACAAAGTGATAATGGTCGAATTCCACTCACCGCTTGTGAGCAAAAAAGAGATCGATTCCTCTGTCTTTTCCCTCAATGCCGGCGGATTCATCCCGCTTCTCGCCCACATCGAAAGATACTTGAAAGACGACGAGTTCTGGCTTGAACTGCGGAAAAAATACAAAGTTTTCTTTCAGTCATCGGTGCGGACTCTCGCAAAAGCCTCATTCCACCCCAAGAAAAAGCAGGTTATCCGCTTTCTCGAAAAGGGGATAATAGACAATTTGGGAACAGATCTTCACCGCGCAACGCAGCTTGAACAGGTCGAAAAGGGACTCACCTTCTTCAGAAACAACTTTTCGGGGCTCGGCAAAGACCTTTTTTCAGACAAATTTTTGTTTGAAAATTCATAGAATTTGGTGCTTTTTTACCGTCCGTCATCGGAACAGTTGTTTGTATTGTAGCCGTCACAGGTTGCATTGCAGGCCGCGATCCCGCCTTATTTCGGCTCTTTCACTTCAATCCTCGGATTGCCTCTGAGGCTCGCACCGAATTTCTGGCGTAACTCTTTGATAACTTTGGCAAAGTTGCCGTTCGCTTCGTAGAATTTGTCTCTGAAGAATATGCCGTCACGCGCTCTGCCGTGATCGATTACCGTCGCGAACATCACGCTGTCGCTGTCGAAGGTCGAAGTCATTTCGTCGTATTCACATTCGAAATTTTTCTCGTTGATCTGGCAGCCGTTCCACCTGTCCCAGATTTGTTCGTGGTTCGCTACCAAATTGGCAAAGCTTTTCTCGGTTTTCCACTGTCTTTTGGATGAAAGGATCTGTTCTTTAAGCTGCGTATCACTTTTATCTTTTAATTTCAGATACTTATTCATCTGAGCAGCTGTCGGGCAGTAGCCGTGATTTCCGAATTGTCCGAGTTCCCGCTCCGTGATGGTGCAGAAGTAGACTTCGTTTCCGTCGAATTTCGGCAGGATCTTTTCCTGCTCGATCCTTTCAAGGATTACGGCACTTACTTTTGATGCCAGAGGAGCAAGCGGCGGTTTGTGGTTTAGTTCTTCCTCAGTCGCAGGTTCCAACGGACAAATTCCCGTTTCTTCACAGTAACATTCTAAATCCCTGATTATTGCAGTGGGTCGTGTTATACGTTTCCAAAGATGCCATTTTCCCCAAAACACATTGTAGCCCATCAAATCTGATGGATCCGTTGAAAAAGTTTTTTCTTTCTGACAATATGTTTTCTGCTTGTCAAAACGGTAAAAACAGCCGATATCATCATTTGGATCAGATTCTATATATACAACTCTGTTTCCAATCAACATACTTGGACCAAACAAACCTGCTTGCGGTCTGCTTTTTTCAACTTTATATTCCGTATACTTCGGATTTTTCAAGTCTTTCAGATTGACTTCGACAAAATCAGGTGTTCCATAAACATTATAAACAACGCGGTATTCATTTTCGATGTCAATTCTCGGGCTGTGTCCTAGTTCTTCTTCGCCGGATTCATCTTTGCGGTTCAGCTTGAAACATTCGTCAATGTGTTTCGGATATTTGCGCAGGTCACAATAATAAAGTTCACGATTGTTTGTGATGAAAGTTAAATGGTCTCCGACAATATTGCCTTCTCCCGCATAGTTGTTGATTCCTCCGATTTCATGCCATTCCCAATCTTTTGAGGATGCATAAACCGTTTTGTTACCTGTCAGACGTAGCAATGCCCAGTTCTTTCCGGCAAAAGGCGGCATATTAAATCTGTCTTTGTAACCGTAATTATCACGAATCAACTCGTAGTAATAACCATTTTCTGCCCGCAATACAGAAACTGTAAAAGTTTTGTAAGTGTCAGGATTATCACCTGGAACGCGGTCATAAACCTCCGCAATATAACGGCCTTCGTTGAATGCAAGATAGCGATTCTGTCCCAAAGTCATGTATTCATCCTTTTCAGGATCGTACTCAAGAATAACATAAAAATGATGTCCCATTTGTATTCCTGCAACTCCATCACTCATTCCGTTTGACCATACAGTTCCCATAGTTACTTCAAATTCATTCACAGTCAGCAACCTGTCGCAACTGCTGACAAAAGTGTCTAAAGTTTCTTTTGTTTTTGCGTGCATATCAGGCAAAACACAGGGCCACGGGTAACATTCATGTTCTTTTGTTTGTTGGGGATCTTTTTCCTGTTCCGTAAGGTAACGCTGATAACTTTCCCAATTCTCCCATTCCCAGATGTTGCGGACACACTGCGGATCGTTTTCGGTCGGAGTGTCACAGTCTGGACGGCAAAAAGTGGGCTTGCCGTTTTTGTCCTTGAACGGGAAATGTGTTTTAATCGTATTCTCGTGGTAGCGGAGATCGAGACATTCCACTTTTTCTGGTGTGTCGGAATCTGTGTCAACATCCGGAATTTCATCAGAATCATCAACAATTTCAGCTTCCTGCGTGTAGGAATCATCATCAACGGTTTCCGATTCCTGCGTGTCACTGTCTGAATCAGGAATTGAGTCGGAATCGTTCTGTGATTTTGAGGATGAACAGGAAATCAAGAAAAACAAACCTAAGAAAACCAGAAACAATCTCAAGCGGGCTGGCATGTGCACCTCCGGGAAATGATTATTAAAAACCTTTCCGAATTATCTATCTTCTGATCACAAAAAATCTCATAGTTTCTGCAATATCATAAACTTGCAAAAAACACCGGTATCTATTTAGTCACGCATTCTTTCGATTTTTCTGATAAAAAAAATAAAAATTTGCATATTTTCTTCTAATTTCCGAAAAATGATTCGATTTTTCTGTTGCCGGAAGCATTTCGAGCGCGGTTTCTCGACCAGATCCTGAGCTCTTTGATGTTTTCTTCGTAGGTTTTTGAAAGCGGAACCGTTCTCCGCAGAATCTCTTCAATGATTTTCTGAGTGACTTCGCAGTTTCTTGAATATGCCGTTATCAGAGAATCGATGACGATCTGTTCGATTTCGGCGCCGCTGAAACCTTCTGAATTTACCGCCAGTTTGTCCGTATCGAATTTTTCCGGATCTCGCCCTCTTTTCTTGAGATGGATTTTATAAATCTCCTCGCGTTCCGGCTTCGACGGCAGATCGACGAAAAATATTTCGTCAAAACGTCCTTTTCTGAGAAGTTCCGGCGGAAGAAGCGAAACGCGGTTAGCCGTAGCAACAAGGAAAACAGGCTCCTTCTTTTCCTGCATCCAGGTCATCAGCCAGCCGAGAACTCTCCTGATTTCAGCACCTTCGCCTTCCTGCGAAAGTGCCTTTTCAATTTCGTCTATCCACAGAACGACGGGAGCGAAACCTTCGATCGTCGAAATCGCCGATTTCAGAAGTTCCTCGACACTCTGCCCTTTTCTGAAAAGGTTGATGAAGTCGAGTCTGACGAGCGGAAAGTTCCAGATGTTGGAAATAACCTTGCTAGTAAGCGATTTTCCGCAACCCTGAACACCGAGCATGAGCATTCCCTTAGGCATCGGAATCCCGAATCTGCGTGCCTCTTCCGAAAAGTTGCCGCGTCTTTCAACAATCCACTGCTTCAGCTCGTTGTAGCCGCCTATTCCCGAAATTCCGTCGCCGACATTTATGACTTCGAGAATCTCGTTCTGCATAAGAAGATTGCGCTTCGATTCAAGAACGGATTCAACCGCCTGATTTTCTTCAAGTTTTGAAACATCGTCCAAAAGATCGTCAATTCTTGAAAACGGAAAACCCTTCAGATTTTCGTAGATCGTGTTTTTTACCGTTTCGGAGAACGGAAGTTTTGCAATTTTTTCAGCGAATATCGAAAGATCCGGCTTCAGATTTTCTATTGCGGCATATCTCAGAATCGCCGGAGAAAGTGCCGCCTCGCGACAGAACAGGGTGATTTCCGAAGTGCTTTCGGCAAGCGTTTCTATCAGCGTGATGGCCCTTGCATCGTTATCGAAAAGATATTCACCGTAAGCAATGCTGAAGTTTTTATTTTCTCTTATAAAATTAAGTACTTGCGCAAAGAACTCGTCTTTTGAAGCTCCATTCCACGAAATTTTGTCATCTCTGTTTTTGATGTAAAAAAGAGGATCATCACAAATTATGATTTTTAACATTTTAACCTCCGAAACAGCTAAAAAACACAGTATTATAGCGAAAATTCAAAAAAAGGACAATGTTTTGCACCGTATATTTATTCTTGCATAATCATCCGAAAAAAATATAACACTGCACGATTTTCGGGAGGTAAAAATGCTTCGTTCAATAGTCATAAAAGGTGCGAGACACCACAATCTGAAAAATTTCGACATCGAGATCCCGCATGAAAAACTGGTCGTCGTTACGGGGGTTTCGGGAAGCGGCAAAACGACGCTTGCATTCGATACGATCTATGCCGAAGGACAGCGCAGATATGTCGAAAGCCTTTCGAGCTACGCCAGAATGTTCCTCGAACTTTCGGAAAAACCTGAAGCCGACCTGATTGAAGGGCTCTCTCCGTCAATCGCGATACAGCAGCGCAGCCTGAATGCAAGTCCGCGCTCGATCGTCGGGACTACGACCGAAATTTACGACTACATGCGTCTTCTTTTCGCCCGTGCCGGCAAAGTCCACTGCCACAGCTGCGGCCGCGAGATCACGAAGACTCCGGCAGCGAAAATCGTCGAGACTGTTCTGAACAAAACCGGAAAAAAAGTCCTCATTCTATCTCCCGTCGTAAGCGGCAGGAAGGGAACTTACGAAAAACTTTTCGAAGATCTCAACAAAGAAGGCTATCTACGCATAATCATTGACGGAACCGAATACAGGCTCGATGAGGAGACTCCGAAACTCGACAAGTTCAAAAAGCACGACATAAACCTTGTGGTGGACAGGCTAGCGATAAAGCCCGATACGGACGCTGTGCGCGTTCAGGCTTCGGTCGAAACGGCTCTCAAAAAAGGAAACGGCAAAGTTATCGTCAAGGAAATCGACGGCGAAGAGAAACTTTTCAGCGAAAATTTCGCCTGTCCCTACTGCGACATCTACTACGACGAGATCGAGCCGCGCACGTTCTCTTTCAACAATCCGGCGGGTTCGTGCCCCGAATGCAGCGGCCTCGGAACAAGAACTTACATGGATGTAAACAAAGTTCTCGTCGACCCGTCGCAGCCGGTGAACAAAGCATTCATCGACCTCTGGGCATTCACGAAATTCACGATCAAACAGGTGATCGAACACTACGGCGAAGACCCGAAACTGCCGTTCAAAAAGCTCTCGCCGAAAGTGCAGAACGCCGTTCTCTACGGCTCGTCGGACGAAATCGACTTTTCAATAAACACTAAAAGCACGAAATATCAGATGACCAGAAAATATGAAGGTCTCATGCCGTCTCTTGAAAGACGCTGGCGGGAGAGCGAATCGGAGGCTGTACGCGAAGACCTCTCCAAATTCCTTGCCGAAGGAGTCTGCCCCGAATGCGGCGGAAAAAGGCTCAGCAAAAAGGCGCTTTCGGTAACTATCGGAGGCATGAACATTTTTGAAATGTGCGAACTTCCGGTGCGCGAACTCTTTGCAAAACTCTCCGACGACAGCTTTTTCGGATTTACCGATTTCGAGCGCGAAGTTGCGGCAAAACCGCTCAAAGAGATCCGCTCAAGACTCAAATTCCTTGATTCCGTCGGGCTCGGATACCTGACCCTTAACCGAAAGACGAACTCGCTTTCGGGCGGAGAAGCGCAGAGGATAAACCTTGCGAGCCAGATCGGTTCGGCTCTCACCGGAGTCACCTACGTTCTGGACGAACCGAGCATCGGACTTCACCCGAACGACACTGATAAACTTGTAAATTTATTGAAGAATCTCCGCGACATCGGAAACAATGTAATAGTCGTCGAACACGACCGTGAGATCATCGAAGCGGCCGATTTTCTCGTTGATTTAGGTCCCGGAGCTGGTGAAAAAGGCGGTGAACTCATTTTTGCAGGTGAATCAAAAGACATTCTCAACGTCAGGAATTCGCTTACGGCAGACTATCTGAGCGGCAGAAAACTGATCGAAGTTCCAAAAACACGCAGAAAACCGGCAGGCTGGATAACTCTTTCGGGAGTCACGACGAACAACCTTCAGAACGTGACGGCAAAAATACCGCTTGGCGTTCTGTGCTCGGTCACAGGAGTATCGGGAAGCGGAAAGAGCTCGCTTGTCATGGAAACCCTTATCCCCGCATTGAAAAAGGAGAAGGCGCCCTTCAAATCGATAAAAATAGAGGGCAAGATCGACGAACTCATCGAGATCGACCAGTCGCCGATCGGCAGAACTCCGAGATCAAATCCGGCAACTTACGTAGGACTTTTCGGATACATCCGCGACATTTTCGCCGCAATGCCGGAATCGAAGGCGCGCGGATATTCTGCAAGCCGTTTTTCGTTCAACGTCAAGGGCGGAAGATGCGAAACGTGCCAGGGAGCAGGAATCATCAAAATCGAGATGAATTTCATGCCGAACACATTCGTCAAATGCCCCGACTGCGGCGGAAAACGCTTCAGCGACGAGACTCTGCAGGTAAAATTCAAAGGTTACGACATCCATGACATTCTTGAAACAGATGTTGCGAAGGCGGCTGAAATTTTTGCACCGTTCCCTGCTATAAGGCGGAAACTTGACCTTCTCAACTCGATCGGACTCGGCTATATCAAGCTCGGTCAGCCTGCTCACACTCTTTCGGGAGGTGAGGCACAGAGGATAAAACTTGCCGAAGAACTCTCGAAAAAACGCTCCGACAGTTCGATCTACATTCTCGACGAACCGACGACCGGACTCCACTTCGACGACGTGAAAAAGCTCATTGCGATACTCAACCAGCTTGTGAACAAAGGCTCGACCGTCATCGTGATCGAACACAACCTCGACATAATCAAGTCATCGGACTACATCATCGACATCGGCCCTGAAGGCGGAGACCGCGGCGGCAAGATAGTGGCGGCAGGAAAACCTGAAGAAGTCACAAAGTGCAGGAATTCACTCACAGGAAAGTGGCTGAAAGATCTGCTTTGAATCTGTAACTACGCTATTTTACTGATTTTCAATTGAAAATACTGCCGCCGATGAATTCGCGCAGGATCGAGTTCGGCGGAATCGTCGAATCGTCCATCTCTTCAAAGAAAGAGAGGAATTTGAGAAGTCTTTTCACTTCGCGGTATTCGGGAATGTCGGTCGGAACTTGCTTCAGAAGCGGTTCCGCATATTTTTTCATGACGCTGAACTCGTAAACGAAAGTCGAATTGAACATGATGTCGGCATTTTCCTGATACGGAAAAATGTTGTTGTCCTCGCCGTTTCTGACCGAAGCCCAGCGCTTGAGGGTCTCTATCGGAGAGTGACCGCGATACTGGAAATCGCGTACCATCCTGCGCAGAATCCTTCCGTCAGTTGTCGGAATTCTGTTGTGATTATCAATATTTAGAACCGTAAGTGCACTGACGTAGACTTTGTATATGTTGTAAGACGGAACATCGGCGTAAAGATTCGGGTTAAGTCCGTGGATTCCTTCGATAACGAGAACACCGTTTTCGGGAAGCACCATCGTTTTGCCGTCTCTGCAGCTCTTTCCGCTCTTGAAATCGTATCTCGGCAGCGTGACTTCGCGCCCGCTCATCAGATCGTTAAGATTTTTGTTGAAAAGTTCGATATTTATCGCAGCAAGCGACTCGAAATCGTGTTCACCCTTTTCATCAAGCGGAGTTTTGTCGCGGTCGATAAAGTAGTCGTCAAGTGAAATGAGGAAAGGTTTGAGTCCGTTCACGCGAAGCTGCACGCACAGCCTGTTTGCGGTCGTCGTCTTTCCGCTCGAACTCGGTCCGGCAATCGAAACGATTTTCACAACCTTGCGCCGACGGTAGACTTCATCGGCAATTTTCGCCAGTTTCTTTTCATGCAGAGCTTCGCACAGAAGGATTATATTGTTGCTGTGTCCGCGGCGAATCAGGTCGTTGAGTTTCGCGCAGGTGTCCATTTCAAGAACGTCAAGCCACTCGTTGTGTTCCTGGATTATGTTGAAATATTTCGGACTTTCCTGAAAAGCGGGAACTTTGTCGGGTTCCGTAACAGTGGGAATCAAAAGAACTATCCCGTTCTTGTAGTGAATCAGCTGGAACTTGTCGCAGTATGAAGTCGAAGGAAGCAGATATCCTGAGAAATATCCGACAGTTGAACCGAGCCAGTAAATATTCGTCCTCGGCTGTTTTCTTATTTTGAAAAGAGAAACCTTATCTGTGAGATCCTGCTTTTTGAACTCCGCCACCGCCTGCTCGGTCGGCACGTTCTGCCTGATAAAAGTAACGTCGGCGTCAATGATTTCCTTCATTTTCGCCGAAAGACGCTCGACATCGTCCGCTTCGAGCCAGTCGAGACCTTCAAACCAGCAGTAGTATCCGTTTCCGATGCTGTATTCGATGTGAAGGATCGCGTGCGGAAAAAGTTCCCTGCTCGCCTTGATCAGCACGAAAAATATGCTCCTCAGATAAAAAAGATAACCGTCCTTGTTCTGCATTGTGAAAAATTCGATTTTGCCGTCGCCGGGAATCTCCTTTCCCAAATCGCAGAGTCTGTTGTTGAAAATCGCGCCGACAATGCGGCATTCGTAATTTTCCTGATATTTCGGAGCAATATCGATGAATTTGGTTCCAGCCGCAACTGAGACTTCAGAAACACCGTTTGGAAGAGCAATCGTTAATAAAAACAAATCATTAGACATAGAATCCCCCTTGAAATCAAAAAACAAAGACTGAAAATTTTAATTAGAGTGAAAAGAATGTCAAAGTATTCCTCACATCAGATTTTTAAAAAATATCTTGATTGCAACCCCCTTTTTATTGACTTTATAAGTTCAAGGCTAATAATTCAGCGGTTATTTGGAGCTGTAATGAGAATTGTCGAAGGTTTTCGCATAAAAGAGGCCGTTAAGGAGCTTTTCATAAGGCTCAACTATTCGCCAGATTCCTTGAAAGATCTCGTTTTCACTGATCCGTCAATGGAACATTTTGAAAGAAAACTTGCTGAAATAATTGAAGAAAACCGTAAAAAGGCAAAAACGGAAATGCGTCCCTTGTGTCAGGACTGCGGAGTTGCACAGCTTTTTGTGAAAATCGGCAAAAACGTCACTTTCAGCGACGCTCCGAGCCTTGAAATTCTTATAAACAAAGTGGTCGAAGAGGCATACGCTGAAGGATTGCTCAGAAAATCGACGGTCGCTGATCCGTTTGAGCGGAAAAACGAAGGGAAAAACCTTCCGGCTTTCATTCATTACGAGCTTTGCGACGGCGACACCTTCGAGATTTACGGCATCGCGAAGGGCGGCGGCAGCGAAAACGTGAGCGCGCAGAAGATGCTCGTTCCGGCGGTAGGCCGCGAAGGTGTTGCGGATTTCGTTTTCGAGACGCTTAAAAACGCCGGCGGCAAAGGGTGTCCGCCCTATTTTATCGGTGTCGGTGTCGGCGGAACATTCGATTCGGTCGCGGCTTTAGCAAAAAAAGCACTTTTGGAGCAGGTCTGTGAAGACAATGAACTGCTTGAAATGATTGATGAAAAGATAAAAGATTTAGGTTTCGGAGTCCTCGGTTTTCCGGGAAAATGCCCGGTGAAGGCGGTTTATGTGAAAAAGGCTCCGACGCATATTGCAATGATGCCTGCGGCTGTCGCTCTCAACTGCCACAGCTACAGATCCGGCAGGGTTGAACTGTGATGATAGCAGCGGATAAGGAAATAAAGGCGGGAAATATCGTGAATTTAAGCGGGGAAATGCTCACTCTGCGCGACAATTCCGCAAAAATGCTCGCCGAAATGCTTGAAAACGGCGAAAATACTGGGCTTCAGCTTGAAGATTCGGCTGTTTTCTTCGCTGCTCCGACTCCTGGATTCGAGGAAGGAAGAATGAGCTTAGGCCCTACGACGAGCGCGAGAATGGCAGCGTTTATTCCGCAGCTGATTGAAAAGGGTGTTAAATATTTTATCGGCAAAGGGGCGCTTCCAGAAGAGGCAAAAAATGCGGTTATTGAAGGAAAAGCCTTTTACTTTCAGGCACTTGGCGGAACAGGCGCATACTACGGAAGCAAAGTTTCGTCAATGGAACTCATGCTTTTCGAAGAGTTCGGCCCGGAAGCGGTTTACAAAGTTGAGGTATCGGATTTTCCGGTAATAATTTCAATAGATTCTGACGGTGGTATATTTTTTTAACTTGTGAGGTTTGAACATGGGAAAAAAAGAATTTCAGGAAACGAAGTACGAAGGCGGAAAGTGCGTCCTTACGGTCAGACCGGCACTTTGCAAAGGCTGTGAGGTCTGCATCGAATTCTGTCCGAAAAAGGTTCTTTCGCTCGAAAGAAAGCAGCAGGTCGTCGTTGCCGACCACATCGAAAACTGCATCGCTTGCGGAATGTGCGAGCTGAGATGTCCCGATTTCGCTATTTACATTGAGAAAAAGTAGGAGAGAACTATGGCAAATCCAAAGTACGAATTCATTCAGGGAAACCTTGCCTGCGCAAAGGGCGCGGCTTATGCAGGCTGCAGGTTCTTCGGAGGATACCCGATCACTCCGTCGACCGAAATAGCCGAATTCATGTCAGAATATCTTCCGCAGCACGGCGGAAAGTTCATCCAGATGGAAGACGAGATCGCGTCAATCGGCTCGATCATCGGCGCGTCGCTTACCGGCGCAAAGGCAATGACTGCTACAAGCGGCCCCGGTTTCTCGCTCATGCAGGAACTTTTGGGATATGCATGCATCGCCGAAGTTCCGATAGTTGTAGTCGACGTAATGAGAGGCGGTCCCTCGACCGGTCTTCCGACTTCTCCGGCTCAGTCCGATATTCTCCAGGCAAAATGGGGAACCCACGGCGACCATCCTTCGATCACGATCGTTCCGAACTCGGTTGAAGAGATGTTCACAGAGACTGTCAGAGCTTTCAACCTCGCTGAATTTTTCAGAACTCCGGTCATAATCCTCGGTGACGAGATCATCGGCCACATGAGAGAGAAAATCAGAATTCCGGAACCGGGAGAACTTGAAGTCATCAACAGAAGCCTTCCGAACAACGACGGCGTATGCAAGACTCCGTATGCATCCGATATCAACAAGCCGGTATGCCTTCCGAACTTCGGAAAGAGCAGGATCCACGTCACCGGTCTCAACCACGACGATACCGGTTTCCCGACCATGGATCCGAAGATCGTAGCAAGAGAGAACGAAAGAATTTCCATGAAGATTTATCATCAGAGAAATCTGATCGACAAGTTCGAAGCTCTTCACTGCGACGATGCGAAAGTCCTTTTCCTCGCTATCGGCAGTGCGGCGAGAGCGGCTGAAGAAGTTGTCAATGTTCTCCGCGAGAGAGGCGTCAAGGCAGGTCTTTTCAGACCGATCACGCTGTGGCCTTTCCCGAAGGACGAGTTCGCGAAGTATGCGGCAAACGCTGACTACATCGTTGTTCCCGAAATGAACCTGGGCCAGCTCAAGACTGTTGCGGAAAGATTTACGAAACGCACGAAAATCATTCCGATAAACCTTGTCAACGGCGAGCCACTCGGACCTGACACCATTATTTCGGCCGTCAATCACCTTAATATTTAGGGGAGGAGAAAATGTTTGATTATTCGCAATATTTAAGAAACGAAAAACTTCCGCACATCTGGTGTCCCGGCTGCGGTCACGGAATAGTTCTCAAATCGCTCATCAGAGCAGTTGCAAAGGCTGGCTGGAACAAAGACGAGATCGTTCTCGTCAGCGGTATCGGCTGCGCTTCGAGACTTCCCGGATACGTTGATTTCAACACGCTCCATACGGCTCACGGCCGCGCTCTCGCTTTCGCAACGGGCATCAAGCTCGCAAAACCCGAAATGCACGTTATCGTAGTTTCGGGCGACGGCGACTCTCTCGCTATCGGCGGCAACCACTTCATCCATGCATGCAGAAGAAACATCGACATCACGCTCATCTGCTTCAACAACGGCATTTACGGCATGACGGGCGGTCAGTATTCTCCGACCACGGCAAGCGGCGACAAAACGGCGACATCTCCTTTCGGAAACGTCGAACCTCACTTCAACGTCGCCGAGCTTGCAAAAGGCGCAGGCGCTACATTCGTTGCAAGAGGCACGAGCTACGGCGTTCCGCAGCTTGACAACTTCATCTACCAGGGACTTATGCACAAAGGTTTCTCCGTCATCGAAGCGGCTGAAGCGTGCTTCACGACCCACGGCAGAAAGAACCGCAAAAAATACGGACCCAGCAACCTTGACATGCTCAAATGGCAGAGAGACCACGCGGTTTCGGTCGAAAAGGCAGCCGGAATGAGCGAGGAAGAACTTCAGGACAAGATCATCACAGGTGTTCTCCACAACGTTGAAAAACCTGAATTTACCGAACAATATCAGAAACTTATCGATTCCTTCAACGGAGGGGCAAAATGAGAAAAGAGATAAGATTTTCAGGCAGCGGCGGTCAGGGTGTCATCCTTGCATCCGTAATTTTGGGAACGGCGGCTGCACTTTATGAAAACAAACACGCAGTTCAGAGCCAGTCCTACGGCCCGGAAGCACGCGGCGGCGCATCGAAAGCCGACGTCATCATAAGCGACGAACCCGTAAAATACCCGAAAGCGAGAAACATCGACTTCATGCTCTGCCTTACGCAGAAAGCTGCCGACAAATACCTTCCCGACCTCAAGGAAGGCGGCCTTGTCCTCATTGACAGCGACTATGTCGATGTTCCCGAAACTGACAAATACACAGTCGTAAAACTTCCGATCTCCTCGACGACCTACGACAAACAGGGCAAACTCATCGCCCTCAACATCGTTTCTCTTTCCGCATTCGTCGAAGTAACGAAGCTCGTTTCGGAAGACTCCCTCGAAAAAGCTGTTCTTCAGGCTGCTCCGAAAGGAACCGAAGATTTCAACATGGAAGCGGTAAAAATAGGAAGAGAACTGGCAAAGACGATCAAATAAGAGTCTGAAAATTTCTTTGTAAAATTAATGTCTTACGTAGAGACGTTTCCTGAAACGTCTCATGATAGAATGTCTCTACATTTTATATTATTTTTTCGTTTTTCAGATATTGTTCGACAGCATTCACAACTTTTTCTGCATTTTGTATCTGGATTAAGGTCGCGCTTTTGGAAACAATATACATATCTTCATAATCCGACATATTTCTTATTTCAAAAGTATCGCCTA
>JAGCXM010000010.1 GCA_017961325.1 bacterium
AGTCGCCAGACTTGTAGGAGCATTGCTCATTGAAATGGATGAAGAATGGCTGACTGGTAAAAAATATGTGACTTTTACGAATTAGGAGAGCGTTGCTGAAATGGAGGCTCGGATTTTACAGAAAGAACTTGACTTAACCCATTTTCTTAAATAAATCTTGACAAAGCCTATTTTAAATTATATATCGCGTTCAATGCAACGCCATTCTTTCTTGAATGGTTATGAGCCACGCCTGTCGTGGCTTTTTTTTGGCTTTGTTGTTAATTTGCGTTATGGAAAGCGATAATAAGAATCTGGCTACTTTTTACATAGATGGATTTAATTTCTATTATGGCATAAAACGATCAATTCTAACTGATAAAAAATGGGAAAATGCTTATTGGATAGATATCGTGAAACTTTGCGAAGGCTTTATCGGACCTGATGAAATCCTTGCAAAGGTCATCTATTTTACGGCAACCCCGCTTAGCATCGGCAAAAGTGCAAGGCAAAGCGCGTTTTTGAACGCGAACAAAGCTTTGAATAAAGATCGCTTCGAAATTGTCCGCGGAAAATATCTGGAAAAACAATACGAGTGTCCTTCCTGCAAAACCAAGATTTCACGCCCGGAAGAAAAGAAAACCGATGTAAATATTTCCGTCAGAATGATTAGAGATTGTATTCACCGGTCAACCGATTCGATAACTCTGATAAGTGCGGATACAGATCTGTTGCCGCCGTTGGAACTTATAAAGTCGGATTTTCCTGAAATAAAACTGAAAGTTATTTTTCCGCCATCAAATTACAGCCATGATGTCGCCAACACTTTACAATGCTGGAAATCAAAAGTTGTCTTAATGAAAAATAATTACAAACGCTTTGAAAACGCAGTTATGCCGGACAATGTGCCGACTGAGGAAGGCAAGATATATTCCATTCCTGCGGAGTGGAAAGCAAAACAGTTTTTTCAGAAATTTTAGTTATTCGGAAAATCCGAACAACTCATTATTGTGAGGAAGGGGACAAATTGTCACTCACCTTTCAGTTCCAACTGCTGGCGGAAAAAAGCAATAACTCACCAAAATGATTCCCATTTCCGTTCAAGGCCAGAGATGTTTCGCCTTGCTCAACATGACAAACACCTATTTTTTTCTGGTTTCGCGAGACGCCAGCGCCACGGCAAATGCATGTCGAGTGGTAGTCGCAAATTTTGCGACAACTCGATTTTTGGCAAGCTGCGCTCCGACAAATTATCGGATAAAAATTCTGAAATCATTCTGAAAATAAACGCTGTTGTTAAATTAAATTTTATTGATAAAAACTCAAATTATAATATAAGTTTGTTGTTAAAATTTGTTTTTGGTCTTTGGATATGGAAAACGAGATAGTAATTCATAACGAGAATGATTTGCGGTCAAAAATCTACACGATCCGCGGGATGCAGGTGATGCTGGACTTCGATCTGGCTGAAATATATGGTTATTCAGTCAAGGCATTCAATCAACAAGTTAAGAATAATATTGAGAAATTTGAAGATGATTTCAGATTTCAACTGAATGAATATGAAACCCAAAATTTGCGGTCAAAAATTTTGACCGCAAATTTCAGTACCATGAGCAGAACCAATCCTTACGCTTTTACAGAGCAGGGAATCTATATGCTGATGACTGTTTTACGCGGCGATCTGGCTATCAAACAGAGCAAAATCCTGATACGTCTTTTCAAAACGATGAAGGATTTCATCATTGAAAGGGAAAATTTTATCGGTTATGACGAAGTTGCAAAACTCGCAATCCAGACTTCGCAAAATATGAAAGAAATTGCTGAAATGAAGACGGATATTGTTGCTGTAAAAGCTGATGTCGCCAGAATTATTGAAGATTTCAGCAATAATGGAATAAAAAAGGATTTTCTCTTTTTAAATGAAAAAGTCGTCGAAGCTGATCTCGCTTATCAGCAGATTTATGCCTTGGCAGAAAAAAGTATCTTTGTGATTGACAATTATATCAGTTTAAAAACCCTCGTTCTGCTGAAGTCAGTAAAGAAAAATGTGGATATCACGATATTTTCAGACAACATACATCACGGTCTGCACAAGAAAGAACTCGATGATTTTATTAAGGAATATCCGCAGATTTCGGTTTCTTTCAAAAAGACAGACGGTATTTTCCATGACAGATACATCATTCTCGATTTCGGCACTGAAAATGAAAAAATCTACCACTGTGGAGCATCATCGAAAGATGCTGGAAACAAAGTCTGTTCTATTACGACAACGGCAGACCACGAAATATACAGATCGCTAATTGAAAATTTATTGAAACATCAAGAACTTGTTCTTTAAACCAGTTTAATTGCGAGCAAGCGGAAGCCGGTGTCAGCCAAGAATAACTCACCAAAATAATTCCCATTTTTGTTCAAGGTCAAAAATTGCGACCTCGATAAATCCTGATGCTTCGACAGGCTCAGCAACCGGAAGCTGAGACGTATCAGGTCACGTCTCTACAGGATATTTCCGTTCCCCTTGCCGAATTTTCTCCCCTCGCCACACTGGAGAATGGCGGGGATGAAGTCAGAAAGGGGTTAATTTTCCGAATTTTTTTCAAGTTCGATGCTTTTTTCTTCCCATTTTTCCATGAGTTCAAGAAGCTCATCCTCGATTTTGCCGAGTCTTGAGGCGATGGCAGGGTCGAAAGCGGAAGTTGAGAGTTTGTCGCAGATATCTTTCTTTTCTTTTTCCAAAGCATCGATTTCGTCTTGAATTGAATCGATCTCTTTCTTTAATTTATTCAGGCGGTTGCGCATTTCTTTCTGCTGCGCGAAATCAACTTTTCCTTTCGGGTTTTCGACCGGTTCGGCAGATACTTTTACCGGTTTTGCTTCACTTTCTTCGGTGATGATCTCGTGGCCGTACATCTGAAGATACTCTTCGTAAGTTCCTTCAAAATTTACGATCTCGCCGCGTTTTTTGAAGTAAACGACCGAAGTTGCGAGCGAATTGATGAAGTGTGAGTCGTGCGAAACGAAAATTATGGTTGCCGGAATATTCTTCAAGGTGTCGAGAAGGATCTCTTTCGAATCGATGTCCAAGTGCGTCGTCGGCTCGTCGAGAAGTAGAAGGTTGCCAGGCGTCATTATGAATTTGATGAAGGCGAGACGCACTTTTTCGCCGCCGCTCAGAACCGCAATTTTCTTGTCCCAGTCGTCTTCGAAAAAGAGGAAACACCCTAAAATGTTTTTGATTTTCGTCATCATTTCGAACGGGGCGATCGATTCGACGAATCCCTGGACCGTCATGTCTGTCGGAAGTTTCGATATCTCGTGCTGCCTGAAGTAGCAGATGTCTATTCCGGCGCCGATCTTGCAGATTCCTGATGTCGGAACGAGTTCCTGACCGATGATGTTGATGAGGGTCGATTTGCCGAAGCCGTTTCTTCCGACGAGAGCGATCCTTTCGCCTCTGCGGACGATCCTTTTGTAGTTCGAAATGACTTCAAGATCGCCGAATCTCTGAGTGATATCGCTGAGTTCCGCAACGATTTCTCCTCCGCGCTTCGGTTCGGGAAGGCGGAAAGTCATTGTCGGCGCTTTTTTCGGAAGCACGATGAGCTCGGATTTCAGTTTTTCCAGAGCCTTGAGTTTCGACTGTGCCATGGCCGCGTGAGCCGCATTGGTGTGGTTCTTGTCGTAGTAATCCTGCAGATCCCTGATCTCAATAAGCTGTTTTTCGCGCTGTTTTTCGAGGAGAGCGGTCTTAGCCTCTCTTTCTTTGAGGTAAAAATCGTAGTTTCCCTTGTAGACCGAAATGTCGCCGTTGAAGATCTCCCAGGTTTCTTCTGCGACATTGTTGAGAAAATCCCTGTCGTGCGAAACCAAAAGCACCTGACCGTCGAATTTTTTCAGCCACTCTGTCAGAAAGTTGATGGTTACGATATCGAGATAGTTCGTTGGCTCATCCAGCATGATGACATCGGGTTCTCTCACTAAGACGCGGGCCAGGGCGATACGCATCTGCCAGCCGCCGCTAAGAGTCGATGCCGGACGGGGCCAGTCCTCTCTTCTGAAGCCTAGATTGAGAAGAATCGTTTCGACCGAATTTTTCTGCTTGGTTCTAACCTCTATCCGGTGAATTTCTTCAACTATCTCGTTTAATCTGACAAGAAGTTTTTCGTCAGGATCTTTGGAAGTTTCGATTTTCTTAATGATTTCAGCCTGTTCTGATAGGAGTGAGTCGTAAGTTCCCGAATCGAGTGCGGAAGAAACTTCCTCAAAAACCGTTCCCTTGAAGTTATATACAGCCTGCTGCGGCAGATATTCGATTGAAGCATTCTTTTTGAATGTGATTTCACCCGAATCGCAGTATTCGATCCCGGCGATTATCTTCATCAGAGTCGATTTGCCAGAACCGTTTTTTCCGACGAGCGCCGTTATGTGCTTTGAAAGCGGCAGACTCACATCGTTAAGAATCGTCTGACCTGAAAACTGCTTGGAAATATTTTTTAATAAAAGCATGAAAACCTCCGAAAACGGGGCATTTTAAGCAACTATAAATTTATATTCAAGTTTGTTTGACTGAAACGAATCAAAGTGTAAAATCATTCGCTTTTGAAGTTCATTCAGGTCTGAGTTTTTTAATAATTTTTTTTAAAGGAGAAAATCATGTCAAAGTATCGTATCGCATGGCTGCCCGGTGACGGCGTAGGCAAAGAGGTTATGGAAGCTGCAAAGATCGTTTTCGACGGTCTCAAACTTGATGCTGAATACATCCACGGCGACATCGGCTGGGAATTCTGGTGCAAAGAGGGCGATCCGCTTCCCAAAAGAACGACCGATATGATGAAGACTACCGATGCTGCTCTTTTCGGCGCTATCACTTCGAAACCGCAGAAAGAGGCTAAGAACGAGCTCGTTCCGGAACTCAGAGACAAAGGTCTCACATATTTCTCACCGATAGTCAGACTCCGCCAGGAATTCGACCTTTACTGCAACGAAAGACCGAACATCGCTATCCCCGGCAACCCGCTCAACCTCAACGGCAAGGAAGACATCAATATCACTGTTTTCAGAGAGAACACCGAAGGCAGCTATGCCGGCGTTGAATACGGTCCCGTAAGCGACGAGCTCAAGGCGGCTCTTGCAAAGGATTCGCCGAAGATGAAATTCTTCATGGACACTCCGGGAGAAGATCTTGCGATCTCGACAAGAATAATCACGAGAAAAGGCGCTGAAAGAATCATCAGAGCAGCTTTCGAGCATGCAAGAAAATTCGGAAAGAAGAAAGTTACGCTCGTTGAAAAACCGAACGTTCTCAGAAAGACCGGCGGACTCATGGTCGAAGTTTTCGAGAAGATCACTGCTGAATATCCTGAGATCACCGCTTGGTTCGACAACGTTGATGCGATCGGAATGTGGCTTGTAAAATGCCCCGAAAAGTATGAAGTCCTCGTAGCTGAAAACCTTTTCGGCGACATCATCAGCGACCTCTGCAGCCAGCTTGTCGGCGGCCTCGGCTTCGCTCACAGCGGAAACATCGGATCGAACTACGCTGTTTTCGAGCCTGTTCACGGCAGTGCTCCGAAGTACACCGGAATGTACAAGGTCAACCCGATGGCTACGATCCTTGCAGGAAAAATGCTCTGCACATACCTCGGCGAACACGAGATGGCGGCAAGAATCCAGAAAGGCGTCGAGCTCACCGTTAAAGAGCGCAAAGTCGTAACCTACGACCTCGGCGGAACTGCAAAAACGCTCGAAGTTGCGGAAGAAATTCTTAAAAACGCACTCAAGTAATTGATTTAACTTTTGTTTTTCAAATAAAACCATGTCCGAAAAATCGCTTTATCTCACCAAAATCCAGCTTCGCGAGGAGCTGAAACGCTGCCTCAACTGCAAAACGGAACCCTGCATGAACGCATGTCCCGTAAGCTGCAATCCGCGCGAATTCATCCAGTATTCGAAGGCGGAGGAGTGGAACGAGGCTGTTGCGGCCATAACCCGCGTAAATCCGATGGGTCAGACCTGCGGCCTTATCTGCCCCGACAAATTCTGCATGAAGGCGTGCACCCGCTCCGGAATCGACTTTCCGGTCAATATTCCGAGAGTTCAGGCGACTATCCTTCACAATTTCAGGGTGGATCATCCTGAAAAGGTCTCGCTTCCGCACAACGGGCACACTGTCGCCATCGTCGGAGCAGGGCCTGCCGGGCTTGCGGCAACTGCGCTTCTTGTGAAAAACGGTTTCAAAGTTACGATCTATGAAGGTCGTCACGAGATCGGCGGCGCACTCTGCATGATTCCGGAAAACAGGCTTCCGCATGAAGTTATCGAGCGCGACTGGGAGTTCATCAGCAGCAACGATTTAGTAACGCTCAAGCTCAACGCAAAGGTCAGCCACACGGTCGAGCTTCTCAACCGTTTCGATGCGGTCATAGTCTCGACTGGTGAACCGAACTGCCTTGAACTCAAAATCCCGGGAGAAGAACTCAGCGTTTCATACACCGATTTCCTCTACCATCCCGAAGATTTCCAGACGAACGGTCACGTTGCGGTCATCGGAGGCGGAAATGTCGCGGCGGACTGCGCCCAGACTGCAATGAGAAACGGCGCGGCATCGGTCGAAATGTTCGTCAGACGCCGCATTTCGGACATGCGCATATCAAAAGCTGAATACCTCGATCTCGTCAATCACAGGATCGACCTCAACGGCATGACGAGCCCCGAAAAGATCGAAAAGATCGGCAACAAACTCTGTCTGACGGTCAGAAGAAACTTCTTTGACGGCGAAAAATGGATCCCGCTTGAAAATTCGTCAGTTTCGCTTCCTTACTTCGATCTCATTATCCGCGCAGTCGGAAGCCGCTCCGACACGAAGAGCGACGACAACGCGAAACTAGTATACGCAGGCGACTGCAAAACCGGCGGTTCCACGATCGTCGAAGCCATTTCATCAGGCCGCAAGGCAGCTCAGGAAATAATCAGGCTGTTTGAATAAGGTTAATTTCTAAGAATCTTTCAGAGATTTCAACTGTTTTCTGAATTCAGGCAATATATCAAATATGATATCGCAAACAATATTCCAATTTGTGTATTCATAGTCATGAACCAGCCTGTGTCTCAGACCGGCGATTTTGCCCCACGGGATATTGCTGTGCTTTGTTTTGAATTCGTCGCTTAAATAATAAGTGTGTTCTCCGATATTGTAGAGCGGCGTTGTCAGAGTCCAGCGCACTGTCTCGTTTTCAGTTACAATTTCCCTTGTAAGATCAGTCTGCTTTACGTAGTTAAGCATTTTATCCGTGTATTCTATAATCTTGGCAATTCGCTGTTCGTCAGTGTATTTCATGCGACCTCTATCCCTTCTCTCATAATATTGCTGTATAAATCAGAATTCCTGTCAATTTCGCTTTCTTCGTAAACATCAACTTTCTTTTGAGATGCTGTGTAAAGTTCCTCTGCAATACAAAAAATGTCTGTAGGATCGAACAGTTTTCCACCAATCACAAAAACATCAATATCCGAATTCATATCTGCTTCATTTCTGGCATAAGAGCCGAAAATATATGCTTTCTGGGCATTGTATTTCCGAATAATCGGAAGAAGAATGTCTTTCAATTCAAGTGTGGAATATATCTTTTCAGGCATTTTAAAACCTCCGTAAATGAGACGTTTCAGGAAGCGTCTCTACGACAAAAACATCGTATTATATTCAATTTTTCGAAAATTGCGAGATAAAGATGAAATCATTAAGCTGTTTGAGTAGAAAATCATCTCTTTTAAAATTGCCTTTTTGGTGAAAATATTTTAATCGGAAACGATTGTTTTTTAAGGAGATGCAGATGGCTGAAAAATCGTCGGAAGTCAATTGGAAAAAGGATTTTTGCGAAAAATATTTTGACAAAGGTTCATGGGATTTGGATGTCCTGAATCAGGTCGATGTCCTTTTGAAGGATAAAAAAGGGAACACTCTGCTTTACATTGAATCAAAATTTATGATTGCGAACGAAACTTCGCACCGTCAGGCTCTGGCACAGGTTATTCTCACCAACAAAAAGCAGAAGGAAATCCTTAGCCGTGTGGCTTTGATTTATCAGGATGGTGAAAAAAACAACATTTTGGAACTCGTTGACTGCTCCGACAACTCCGTTATGTACAACAATGACTTCAACTGGAACGCCGAAAAAGCGAGCTGCCCGACAAAAGACGCGGTTGACCGGATAAACGACCGCATAAAAAACAGGGTCACAACTTACCGGAACGATGAAATCCGCGAGTTTTATTCGCTACTTAAAAAGAATGAAGAGACTATAATCAGCATCACTGAAAACAACTTCAATGTTGTCTACAACCAGTGGAAAAACTCGGTCAGATTCAACGAGGAAATTTCCGACGAGCAGGATTTGATCAACCTTTTTCTGGTCGATATGCTGAACGGAACGAAATACAAACAGGCGGTTTACGGCGTTTTTGAAGATGAACAGCCGCTTATCCGCGAAGGAACCAACCTTGCGCACTATCACATCAACTATTCAGGCGACAAAGTTGACGGAATTATCTACAAAGGCGACAGGATTTCTTTTTACTACACAATTTCGGACAGCGAAAAATACGCTTTTTTCTGGAAAAAATACAAAAGGCCGCCTGAAAAGAACGAATTCCTGAAGATTCTGGAGCGTAGTGCAACTTTGTATTCAGAAAAATACCGCAAGGATACCGGCGGCGAATACACACCGACCTGTTTTGTCGAAAAACAGGTGGAAATTCTAAACCAATATTATGATATGAACGATTTCATTGTGTGTGACCCGTGCGCCGGAGTCGGCAATCTCGAAAACCAATTCGGCAAGGATTTCAAGCACTTCTGCTATCTTTCGACACTTGAGCAGATGGATGTCGATATTTGCAGGATCAAGGGTTTTGAGAATGTCGTTCAGTTTGACTATCTCAAAAACAATGAACAGCCGCATTGGAAATACAAGGGAACAGAACTTTCAATCAATGAAATATGCAGGCGCGAGAATAAAAAACTCATGGTTGTTATGAATCCGCCTTATCAGAATGTAAAAGGCAAAAAGAACAATCTTGCGATTGAGTTTTTCAATAAAGTCATAGAGTTACAGCCGCAAGTCATAGTTTTTTACTATGAAACCAATTCGTTTTTACGGGATGAAATCGAAAATTACATAAAAAGCGGATACAAAATAGTCTCTCATATTTTTTCAAATGCCAAAGATACATTTCAGCTTTCTGAATGGGCTATCAGTCAGGTGGTTTTTGACAAAGACATAGGAGAAAAGATATCAAAAAGTTCAATAAAAGCAGATAGATACGAATTGGAGAAAGGCAGATTTAATTTTATCAGAAATTATACTTACAACACTGCTAAACCGAATCTGTTTTTGGAATTGAAAAACATAATAAAAACCAATGCTTACGGGATGAACCTTGGAAATGTGACATATCTCAATGATGTAATCAAAATCGGTAACGGAGGAATAAATAGAGGAAACAATATCACTACACAAAATTTGGAATATTGTCTTTTGTCAAAAGGATTGATTTTTAATACTCATCACAAATATTTTGAATTAAATTCAGTGGTTTATCGCGGAAAAGTTGAAGAAATTCCGCAGGAACTTTTTGCTGACGCAGTCATGTTTTCCCTGTTTTACAAGGGAATACTCTTCACAAATAAAGGTCAGAAAAACTACATCATGCCGTTCACTGCGGAAGAATTGGGATGCAGCAAAAATGATTTGAATGTCCTTTTTCCGGAAGACATCGGCACACAAATGGATTTGTTTGGTAAGGATGCGGGCGAGCCGTCCGCGCTCCGACAATTCGATTTCCGCGAATTTTTGGCACAGTTTAATTTTTCTGCCGAAGCAAAGGCACTTTACCGCGCCGCACTTGAAATTTTCCGGTATTACCACCAGAATCCCGAATATGCTGTTGACCGGGACTGGAACGACAGCTTCTACGACATCACAAACGCGATAATGGGGAAAGACCCAAATGATTTCAATGATTTGGAATCAGAAAACGACACCCGTATCACAAAAGTCAAAACCACGAAAGGAACGAAAGGTTTCGGCAGAAATACAATAAAATACGCTGTTTCAGGTGAATTTCTTCCTGTTTTTATTAACTTTTTCGACAAGCGCGACATTCTGGCGCAGAAAATTAACGACGAACTGGTCAGTGCCGGACTTTTGCTCTGGAAACGGGAAAATATTTATTGAAAGTTTGAAATAATCAGGCTGTTTGAGCAGAAAAACTCAATTCTCTTCATAATCTTTTTCGCAGTCAAAGTATTCCCAGTGATAGCCTTCCTCACACTCACATTCGTATGCAGTCGGAGTATCAAAAAGGGAACAACTGTCAGCGATGGCATGTTCTTCATATTGACACGGATCGCTTTCGCACTCATTCGTGCATTTCCATCCGTTCCAATAGTAATTGTACCGGTCATCGCAAACACAGCTAAAGTAGTTAACCACTCCCATATTGTCGTACCACTCGTCGACCATACATTCTCCTGTCGTATGCTCTTTGCCTTCGCACGGATTAGGGTCGCACGGATTTTCTTCATCTGTATCTGAGCTTTCGTCAGGCTTATTTTCATTATCTTCGTCGTTTTCATCGACATCCGTCACATCTTCATCCGGCAGAACATCTGCATCATCTGTGGCTGGAATCTTATCTTTTCTCACGCAGCGGACAAGAATATCGGATTGATTCGCCGATTCATGTATCGAAGAGATCATGCCGGAAGAAAAATCGACATACCAGTAAGATTTTATCAGATAATTGACGCGTACCGGAGATTCGGTGGAAGACCAGAGCGGTACAAAATCACCCATCCTGCTGTATTTGCTGCTTTTTCCCTCTTCAGGTTCGCAGGAGAGGCACTCGTCGGGGACTTTGTTGTTTTCGTCAAAAATATCATCGGGAATATTGTCAAGACTGCACGATCCACCGGTTTCTGTTTCGGGACAGTTCCGGATCAGAGTACGCAACTCCTCTATTGTCGGAAGTTTCCAGTCGGAGTATCCTCCTTCCGTCAGATTTTCGCAGTAAGCGGCAGCGTTGTTGAAAGCCCAGCTGTTGTAGTCGTTGTAATCGTCTTCCGGTGGAAAAGATGACCACATCAGTCCTGTTCTGCTGTCCGAATATATGCCGCTGTCAGGGTTTACGCATATTTCGGCTTCGGTTTTGCCGCATTCCGGCGAGCATTTCACATAATCTTCATTTTTAAACGCAAAAAACTCTTTTGTAAAATCGTCGAAGCATTTGAAACGGCAGTTTTCCGCTGAAGGTTCCTTGTCGAAAACACCTTTGTCGGTTGGTTCCCATTTTGCGCCGTTAAAAGTCTGTGTAATGCTTGAAACGGTATTCCACTCGGCATTTTCGGGCAATCCCAGGCATTCAACTTCTCTGGTTTCCGTTCCTTCGTCCTCTCCGCTTGAATGAACGTTTCTCGTGCAGCGGACACGCATTGTCGAATGCCAGCTGTAACCGTATTCGATGCTCGGAACTGAGAAATCCAGCGTCCAGATCACAGTTTCATCTTCAGGCCATTCTGAAGATGACCAAAGTTCGTATGTGTCCCACAGTATGCTGAAAATTTCGTCTTCCTGCTGGGAACACTTCGGTTTGGTGCAGATTTCGTCGTTACATCCGCAGTCATAGTAAAGACAGTCAGCCTCTTCGCTTACTCTGCACGCTCCGCCAGGCTCAATTTCCGAACAATGACGCACAAGAGTTCTAAGTTCGTCGATATTAGGCAGGTGCCAGTCGTAGAAACCGCCTTCATCCAGGTCGTAGCAGTAAATAAGTGCGTCTTCATAACGCAACCAGCTTGTCAGCGAAGACCAGACAAGATCCGTTGCCGGGTCATAGCACGGCGTTTTGCCTTGAAGACTGCACTTCGGAAGACCGTAAGTCTCGGAATAATCGGGAACTTCATCATCCGGAGAATCTTCGTCATTCTCCCCATCAGGCTCGTCTTCATCTTCCTTATTTTCATCAGCATCTTCGTCTGCGCCGCTTTCGTCGGTATCGTTTGTTTCATCGGGAGTTTCCTGATTGTCGACGACTTCCGATTTGCCGCACGACACAATAAAGAATATCGAAACAATTAAGAACAACATCGCTTTTTTCATGATTCCCTCCATTATTTGCGGACGCAGCGTGCCGGTGCATAAAAGTATTCGTTAAGATACTCGTAAAGATCATACGAGAAGACATTTGCGGATCCTTCCGTCTGTATCAGCCAGTATTGTTTGTAACCGTTGAATCCTCCTGCGGAAGATGACCAGTATTGACCGTATCCCTCAGAACCGAACTTGGAGAAGATAACTTCTGAACCGTCTCCTTCACAAAGGCATTGCGATTCTTTGTAACAAGTCGATGCGAGGCATCCTGTCTTGTCGCTGACCCTGCATGTCCCGTAAGGTTCCAGTTTAGGACAGTTTACTATCAAAGTACGCAGTTCGTCTATCGTCGGAAGATGCCAGTCTGCAAAACCGCCTTCTTTCAGATTGTTGCAGTATGCTTCGGCTCTTTCAAATATACGGAAGAGCTGGGCAGCTCCGGGATAATCAGTTCTTTCGGCTCTTGAAGACCAGATAAGCTGGCTTTCCGAATCCTTGCAGAACCCGTTGTTTTCAGGGCTGCATTCCAGTATGGGCTGACATCCGCCGTTTTCACCGAGCCAGTAAAACCCTTTTTTGCAACCGCATGAATAGTTGTTTGCGTCGATGGTGTAACATGTTCCCGATACATTCTCAAGACCTGTGCACGGATTAGGTTCGCACGGGCTGACGCATTCATTTTTGTAAGTGAAGACATAGTTGTTTTTGCATTCGCACGAATATCTGCTTGAGTTTGCCGCAATGCATTTCCCTGTGGAATTGGCTACTCCTTTGCACGGATTCGGATCACACGGACTTACGCATTCGTCATTTTCCTTGAAAAAGTTGTCGTCGCAGATGCAGCCGTAACTGGTAGCGTTGTAAGCATGACATTCTGAATGTGCGGGACAGGTGTGGCTTTCACAAGGATTCAGGCAGGATTCTCCGTCCCATGCATAACCTTCTTTGCACCTGCATGCGAAAGTTTCTCTGTTTTTCGTGTAGCATCCGTCCGAGTTTTTGACATTATCACAGGGATTGTCATCGCACGGACTGACACATTTGTAATCTTCCCAGTGATAACCTTCTTCACAGTGGCAGATGTAGCTTCTATCACCGTCGAACTCGCATTTTCCGTTGGAATGTTCCATCTTTTTGCACGGATTCGGCTTGCAGACAGCCTCTTCTATAGGGATGTCCTTGTCGGGAACAGAGGATTCTTCTTCCTCCTCTTTCTCTTCATATTCTTGGTTTTCGTCAGCATCAGTCGTATCTTCATCCGGCATTAAGTCGGTATCGTTGTTTTCAGTTTTTTTCGAGCCACCGCAAGAAACGGTGAAAACCGTCGCTAAAATCAGTAAAATAATGAGTTTTTTCATGAAAATCTCCTTTTATAATCCGTCGGCATCATTTGTTTCATCCGGTGTTTCTACGATATCCGTATCGGAAACGGCATCGTTATCGGCATCGATATCGATATCCGGTGTTTCGCTGCCGTCAGCATCATTCCAGCTGTCATCATCAGTGTTTCCATTATCGTCAAGACATTTTTTTGAGTCAAAATCCCAGCTGTATCCTTCAACGCAGCCGCATCTGTAGCCTTCAATTTCATCGTCGAAACACTCTCCTGTGCTGTGCTGTTTTTGACATGGATATCCTTCGCAGCTATGAGTGCATCTCATGCTGTTGAAATTCCAGTAATAGTAATAGTTGCAGCTGCATGAATAAGTCTCTTCATCAAGAACCGTGCATATTCTGTCGGAATGGTTGTCAGACTTGCACGGATCGTCCGAACACGGGTTTTTCGCGCATTTAACGCCATTCCAGAATTTTCCGCTTTCGCACGGATCATTTGTCACGCAGAATGTGCTCGTAAGCTGGCTTTCCTTCGAGTGCTGGTACACTACAAAGCCTTCTTCTTTGGATGAATAGTCGTATTTGAGGTTCGATAGCGCCGTCGTCGATGAGTGGACTCCCGCTTTTGAGTTAAGGGTGAGTTCTTTAACATTCGGCAGTCTCCAGTCCGAGATCCCTGCATAATCGAGTTCAGAACAGTATTTCAGAGCTTCGGACCACGAAAGTTTCGTTCCCGTTTTTTCCGCGAAGATAAGATCGTTGTAGTTGTTCCACATCACGCTGCTGCCGAAAGTTTTGGAAATGAAATGACGCGGAGAGACAGTTACGCCGTTTCTGCGCAGACAGCGGATGTTGAAGGAATAAGGATAAGTCGATGTAGTCATCTGGAAATTTTCATATTCGTATGTTGTTACGGAAAAAGCGGAAGGTTCCTTGAAATCGAATATTGCAGTATAGTCATAGACTGTATAGTAACCGTGGTTTTCGATAGGATCTCCGCCGTATGTATATGAACTGCCGGAGGATGTCCAGAATGATCCTGTATCGGGAAAAAATTCGGTTTTGACCGCGGGATCGTATCTGCCGTAATCGGCGATAGTCATAAAATCATCGACGCCCGGCAGAATCCAGTCGTCATAACCGCCGTAAACAAGATTGTTGCAGTATGCTCTGACATCGTTAATGTAAAGTGTCTCTACGGGCGGAATGATCCGCTGCCACATATTTCCGGTATTGTTGTCAACTACGACAGGCTCGTTTTCGACTGAATTATCAATTGTAAAACTCTGAGGAATGCAGTATCCGAGCCTTGCATAGTTGGCATCCTGGCCGAAAAAATTCTCGTTTTCGGCAGGGCAGGGGATCTCTTTTTTGTTGTCGTAACACTTGTTCTGGCCTGTGCAGATATTTGCAGAAGCAGGTTTCTTTGCGAGACACTGTTTTTTGTTGCCCCACCAGTAATATCCTTCCTCGCAATCGCATCTGAAAATAATGGCACTGTCAGGTTTGCATGTTCCTGTTGCATGTTCAAAATCTCCGCACTTTATGCCGGCACACGGATCGACGCACTTGACGCCGTTCCACAAGTATCCGTCGATGCAGCCGCATTCGTACATGTCGATAGCTGAAACTATGCACGATCCGTTTGAATGCTTGTCTTCTATGCACGGATTCGACTCGCACGGAGAAGTGCACTTCTCTCCGTTCCAGTAAAAGCTGTCGGCACATCCGCATGAGTATTGCTCTGTATCATGAGCAGTGCAGACTTTGTCTGAATTTTTGTCGTTTTTGCAAGGGTTGGACTCACACGGCGAAACGCACTTTTGGCCGTTCCAGAAGTAGTTTTCATCACATTCACATGAATAATCGTTGAAATTGATGTTGTTGCACATTTTGTTCGAGTGCCCGTCGCTTCCGCACGGTTCGTTTTTGCAGGGATCGTTGAGGCATTTTTCGCCATTCCACCAGTAATGCTCTCTGCACGGTTCGTTTCGGACACACAGCGCATAAAAATGTATGCCGAAAGTTTCCTCTTTTAATGCGCTGTCATTTCTCCCTGTATCAAAGGAGATATATTTGAACATCTTATTGTACACCGGACCTGGATCCGTTGTGGATGAGATCAGATCAGTTGCAAAACCGTTTTCCGCATCGGGAAAAGCTGTTGCAGGATTCGATTTTCCGTAATCTGCAAGCGAAATAAGTTCATGTATATTCGGAACTCTCCAGTCGGAAAATCCGGCATAGTCAAGGTTTTCGCAGTAGGCAAGCGATTCTTTCCATGATGAAACTGCGGCGATTTTTCCTGTCCATGCGAGACCGCTGTCCAGATCGCGCACAACTTTTTCACTGTTCAGTTTAAACACCTTGAACAACGGCTCTGCAGGACTTTGTTCCCTTACGCAACGGACATAAAGCGAGCTCGTTTTTGACCATGTCGTGACGGTTATGTCTTCTCCGTTGTTGTAAAGCCCCCATGCTTCGGTATTGTCTGAATGCTCTGGTGTCCCGCTCCAAAAGTTCCTGTCAGTATCAAGCATCGTGAGTGAAAAAACAGAAAAAAGCATCTCTTTCGGATTCGGAAGCCGCCAGTCGTCATGCCCGCCGTATTCCAGATCTTCGCAGTATTTAACTGCTTCTTCCCAAGTGTATCTCGATTCAGTGCTTTTTCTCATCCATTCGATTTTAAGATTCTCGTCCTTGACTGTTTCTTCATTTTCAACTGATTTGTCGATTTTAAAACTACTTTTCGTACAGTAACCGAGTGCGGCATACTGCGCATCCTGTCCGTAAAAATCTTTACCAGGTTCAGGACAGTCGTTAGCATTCAGATTGTCAAAACACAGCTTTTGTCCAGTGCAGATGTTTGCGTAAGTCGTCTTTTTGCAGCCGGGATTTGCCCAGAAGTAACCTTCGTTGCAGCCGCATTTGAATTTTTCATTTGAGATGCCGGTATATTTGCCGTTCGAATTTTCAATAAGGTTGCACGGATTTCCGTCATCTATTTCGTCTTCATCTTCATCGTTTTCTTCATCCGCATCTTCATATTCATCCTGATCAACTCCATCTTCGTCATTGATTTCATCCTCATCCGGCAGAACATCTGCATCGTTTTCCGATTTTTTCGAGCTGCTGCACGAAACGGCTAAAAATGCTAATAAAATCAGGAAAATGATGAGTTTTTTCATTATTCTGTCCCCCAGTCGAAACTAAAGCCTTCATCACCGCAATTCTTTTCTATCGGATTCCACAAAGTTCCGTTAAGACATTCGCATAAATAGCCGAATTCTTCTACTATTCTGCATTCTCCGCTGGAATTGGG
>JAGCXM010000011.1 GCA_017961325.1 bacterium
AAAACCGTCGCTGCCGTCAGCCTTTTTCACTTTGCACCAGTAAATCACATTGAGCGGCAGACCTTTCATAACCGTGCGGATGACTTCGTCACGCTGATTGTCCTTGTAGACAAATTCGCGCTGATATTTCGGGCGGATATCAAGACGGCCGTCATATCCGACAACGCCTTCCTCCGCATCGTTGAAGTAACCTTCGCAAACTTCACCGACAGTAACTTTCAATTCCTTTATTTCCAAAACAACCTCCCTGCCAAAAACCGCACGAGTAAAGCATAAAAAGCGTGGTGTTTCAATAAAATCAGGTAACAGACGCCGTTTTCGAAGATTATTCGCGTTAAATAAAATTTTAATTTTCAATATTTTTGCTTTCATCTTTGAAATTTTTCAATATAATGTTTTGTTTTTATGCTTTTTTGCTAAAACAAATATTACTTGCAGGGGTAAAAATGAAAAAGGAAGAAATTGAAAATCTTTTCAACAGCTATGAAGAGGCAGTCTGCAAAATCGAGGAAACTGAGTGCTGGAGCGCGAGAGACCTGCAAAAACTGTTCGGATACAGCCTTTGGCAGAACTTCTGCAAAGTGATTGAAAAGGCCAAGGAGGCTTGTCGGAACGTGGGTCAGCAAGTCTCAGACCATTTTATTGACGTCAATAAGATGGTCGTACTTGGTTCAGGTGCGGAAAGAGAAGTCGATGACATAATGCTCACACGCTATGCCTGTTATCTTGTGGCGCAGAACGGCGATCCGAGAAAACCGCAGATAGCCTTTGCGCAGACATATTTCGCGGTTCAGACCCGCAGAGCAGAACTGATAGAACAGCGGCTGCTGGAAGTCGAGCGTGTCAGAGCCCGTGCAAAATTGCAGGAAACCGAGAAAAAACTTTCTGGAATACTTTATGAACGCGGCGTGAACGAACAGACCTTCGCCATAATCCGTTCAAAAGGCGATCAGGCACTTTTCCGGCTCAGCACGAACATGATGAAACAGCGCATGGGCATACCGCAGGCGCGTCCGCTCGCCGATTTTCTGCCTACAATCAGCATAAAAGCCAAGGATTTCGCCGCCGAAATGACAAGCGTCAATGTGCAGACAAAGGATCTGCAAGGTGAAAACGCAATCACAGAAGAACATGTCGAAAACAATGCAGCTGTCCGCAAAATGCTTATTGGCCGCGGCATCGTACCCGAAGATCTCCCGCCGTCAGAGGATGTGAAGAAAGTAGAACGCCGTCTGGCAAAAGAAGAAAAAAAGCTGCTGAAAAACAAGGAATAGTTTTAATCTTTCCCCGCTTCCGGATGTTTGTTGCGGATAAGAACTCTGGCATATGCCTGAGTATATTTTTCTCCATCAACTTCGTAATATGTTTTATCCTTTGGCAATTCAGTTATTTTCAGAGCTGGACCATCGTTCAGTTTAGATACTAAAGATTTTTTTCCGTTTTTATCCACTTGTGTTTGTGTGCCATATATTTTTATGGCAGCATTAAACCAAGTTTTTGTGATTCCTACAATCTCAAACTGATCTGGACAGTATTTATCCAAAAAAGTTATCGGGACTCCCATAACACCTGCATAATCACAAGGGATATCGGCGGTGGAATCGACATTTATCGCATCATAATTGTCATATTTCTGATTGAGTTCGGGTGAATATTTTTTGACCAGAATCATTTCCTCATGGCGTTGTTTAATATCCAAATTGGTAAACCAACGAATGCCTTTTACTCGGATATATTTTCGTCCCGTTACCTCGTCTATACCGCATCCTGCAGCACTCAGCGGATAGTCATCTGGAACATAAAAAGCTCTATCGCCTGAATGAACACTTGGTCCGATCCAGACTTTGTTGTTCATAATCAACGGAAAGAACTCCTTATAAGTAACCGCATTTATGTTGCCGATAATAATGAACTTTTTGTTGTGTTCCACAAGAGTAGCCACATATTCGCGGAAAAGCGAGAACGGCGGGTTTGTCACGACAATATCGGCTTCATCCATGAGTTTCAGGCATTCCGGAGAGCGGAAATCGCCGTCGCCTTCAAGTTCTGTGAGCGTATTTTCACCCGATTTGAAAAGTTCGGCCACATCAAGCATATCGATGCTGCCATCCCCCGTTTTGTCATAAACAGTCGTCACAACCGCCTTGTAAGGCTTTTCCTTGTTTTCCTCTTTGTCGCTTAAAATATCGAAAAGCGAAAGCTGCTGGTTCGCAATAGGAGAGCCCGTGTAGCAGGTCGCAATCACCTTTTTCAAGCCTAAACGGTTGAAATTCAGCACGAAATACTTGAAAAAATTGCTTTCAAACGGATCGTCGCAGTTGCAAAGCACCGTTTTCCCCTGAAAATGCTGCCGGTAATGCCGCAGTTCCTTTTCAATATCTGTGAGCTGAGTGTAAAACTCATCTTTTTTCGCGCTTTTTGCACTGTTTAAATCACTGTTTCCGGCCATTTTCAGCTCCGTTCAAAAAATCAGCCGATTAAAGCATAAAAAGAGACGTGTTTCAATAAAATCAGGGACCGACGCTGCTTTCGAAGATTATTCGCCTTAAATAAAATTTTCATTTTGAATATATTTTACTTTTATTTCCGGGAAAATTTATTACAATGTTTAAGTATTCGCTTTTTCACAAAAGAACTCTTTAAAATCATGCTTAAAAAAATAATGTGAGGGATTAAAAAGAGACTGCCGCGGTCCCTGGCACTGCAAAGCAGGAGAAAGGATACCGCGGCTCATGGCAGTAATAATAGAAGAAATTTTTTGAAAGTCAAGGATAGATTATGGATAAATCAACATTCGAAAGCATAGAAGAATCAATTTCAGAGGAACGTCTTGCAGCGGAGGTCGAAAAAATAAATGAGCAAAACCATAACTATTTTGGATAAGGAATATAAAAACTGGATAAAGGAACTTTCTTCCCGTTACCGAAAAAGTCAGATTAAAGCGGCACTCAAGGTAAATGATGAAATGCTCCGATTTTACTACAGTTTGGGGAAAGACATCGTAATCAAGAAAGCGGAAAGCAAATGGGGAAGCGGTTTTATGAAAAATTTAAGCATCGATTTAAAAACTCAGAACCCCGATGCGACCTGCTTCTCTCAGACAAATCTTCTGTATATGAAGATTTTTTTCTGCTTTATCACTCGTATTTGGAAATTACTCCCCAAGTTGAGGAGCAATTAAAGAATCAGCCAATTACTCAGCAAGTTGCTGAGCAATTAGAGAATATAAAAATTACTCAACAAATCGTTGAGCGAATTGCCAAGGATATCTTCTCTGTTCCCTGGGGTCATCACATGCTGTTGATTGATAAATTCAAAGCTGAACCGAAAAAAGCTCTCTTTTTTGTTCACCGACAACACTCAACGGCTGGAGCCGAGACACGATGCTCAATTTTATTGGAACAGACCTTTATGAGCGTCAGGGAAAGGCTTTAACTAACTTTAAGGAAACACTTCCTGAAGAAACAAGCGAGTTGGCTCAGGAACTTACCAAAGATCCATACAATTTTGCTTTTACTGGAATTACGACAAAACATAACGAACTAAAATTAAAGGATGCGCTGCTTGACAACATAACACACTTTCTTCTTGAACTTGGAACAGGTTTTGCCTATGTCGGCAAAGAATATCGTTTGCAGATAGGTGAAAAAGAAAAATTCATAGATTTGTTATTCTATAATCTCAATCTGTCCTGTTATGTGGTGGTTGAAGTTAAAATCGGAGAATTTGATTTTACCGATGTGGGGCAGCTTGGCGGTTATGTGGTTTCCTGCAATCATATTCTACGAAAAGAAGGGCGCGACAATCCTACGATAGGGCTTTTAGTCTGCAAACAGAAAGATAATCTGGTCGCTCAATATTCTCTTGAGTCAAGCAGCCAGCCTTTGGGAATATCCGAATTCGAACTTGCCAAAATCTACCCGGGAAAAGTTGAAGGTACAATACCGACAATTGAAGAGATTGAACAGGGATTGACTGACAAAACGGATTTTACTGTTCAGCGCTTACATGGGACAAAATAAGTCTTGACAAATCAAGAAAAGTCTTTAGCATTATTGCGTTTTTGCACGAGACTGAGAATTGTCAATGCGGTGGCACCCTGCTGCTTAGTGCACAGCGTGGGGACTTAATCCGGGTGGTGTTCGGCTCTCGGACAGTCTCAAATCTTTTTTTATCAATATAAACAGGCACTCACTCAGATATTTTCGGAAAATAAAAAAAATTCTAGCTACAGAAGATTTTCCAGAAAAACTTTGTTGAGACTATCCCAATTTGACGGATATTCCTCGTTTTTTGTCTGAAGAAGAGTTTCTATTTCGGCAACGTTTTTTTGAATAAAATCGTCAAGAGTTTTGATGCGTTCTCCTTCTGTTTTCTCCAAATTGTGCTTTTTTGCGTCGAGAAGCCGCATAAAATCGTCTTCAATTTCGCGAGGCATGGAATCATTGTAAAGTTTTGAAAAAAGTGTCGGCGGCGGACTTTTTTTCTCGAGAATCCAGCGGCATGCAAAGATCGGGCGCAGCGCATAAAGATATTTTTTGAGAATGACTTTATCTTCTTTGAAATATGCGCGAAGTTGGTTTTTCACTATCGAAAGGTAGTGGTAAAGCATCCGTTTTTCCGAAAAATATTCAGGCATTACGCTCTGCAAATGCTGCCACTGCTCTGTCAAGCGGTAAACCACCGGCGAATCAGCCCATTCAAAAATCACCGGATTCGATTTGTACAAAAGCGTGAGCAGTTTTTTTATATCCCAGCCGTTGATGTCATAAATGTCGTTCAACTCATATTCGATAACATCGCGGACGCTGTCCAGTCTCAGATAGTCACGGATGTCACGCACATAGACGAAACGCACGTCGTAATCGCTGTCCGGCGAGGCGAAACCCCACGCGCGGCTGCCGCCGCTTTCGCAGGCATAGATTATCTTCACATTGTGTTTCTGCTCGACTTCCGAAAGTTTCTCTTTGATTGTTTCTTCAATATTTGACATTTTTTTCTCCAAGCCGCAACGTTCCAATTATTTTTCCCTCATTGCAATGCAGAAAAGTTCAAGCGGTAAGTGGCAGTAACCGTTGGGGTTTTTGACAAGATACTTCTGGTGGTACTCTTCCGCCGGATAGAAATTTTCGAGAGGTTTGATTTCGACCGCGAACTTCTCAGCCTTTGAGCCGAGAGCAAGTTTTTCGCTATTGACTGCCGCTTCGATATCGGGAAGAAGCGATTCATCGGTGTAATAAATTCCTGTGCGGTACTGAATGCCGCAGTCACATCCCTGCTGATTGACTGAGAGCGGATCGATAGCCCGGAAATAGTATCCGAGCAGCTTTTGTGTCGGTAGAACCGCTTCGTCGTATTCGATTTTTACCGTTTCGGCATGTCCGCTCCCCTCGCACACATCGCGGTATGACGGATTTTCAGTTTTTCCGTTGGCATAACCCGTTTCTGTCGATTTGACACCCGAAAACTGGTCAAAAAAACGCTGCGTTCCCCAGAAACAGCCACCTGCAAGATAAATTGTCTTCATCGCTTCCTCCGTTAAAACATTATTTTTTAGCATGTATCGGTCAGGATTACTATTTTTTGTCTTTTGTTTTTTTTCTATAATAAAAATCTGAAAACAGTTTGCGTTTAGGCTCTGTTTTGCTATAAATCCGCTGATTTAACTGTTTTTGGAGATAAAGATGAAAATTTTGGTTACGGGCGGAGCCGGCTACATCGGTTCGCACACTGCGGTGGAACTTATAAACGCAGGGCATGAAGTCGTTATCGTCGACAACTTCTCGAATTCCAAGCCCGAAGCAGTCAGACGCGTCGAAAAAATCACAAATGCAGAAATAAGACTTTACGAAGCCGATCTGCGCGACAGAACGGCGCTTGAACAAATTTTCGCGGACAATCTCTTCGACTGCTGCATCCATTTTGCCGGAATGAAGGCTGTCGGAGAATCGGTCTCCAAACCGTGGGAATATTACGACAACAACATCGGCGGAACAATGGTTCTGCTTGACGTTATGAGGAAAAACGGCTGCAAAAACATTATTTTCAGCTCTTCCGCCACGGTTTACGGCAGTCCGGCTGAAATTCCGATCACAGAAAACTGTCCGAAAGGAAAATGCACGAACCCTTACGGCCGGACGAAATCGATGCTCGAGGAAATTCTGACCGACCTTCACACGGCTGACGTCAAAAACGGAGACAAAAACCCGTGGAATATCGTTCTGCTGCGTTATTTCAATCCTGTCGGAGCTCACAAATCGGGGCTTATCGGCGAAGATCCGAAAGGAATTCCCAACAATCTCATGCCTTTCATTACGCAGGTTGCCGCAGGAAAACTCGGGTTTCTCACGATTTTCGGGAACGATTACGACACTCACGACGGCACCGGAGTCAGAGACTACATTCATGTCGTCGATCTCGCAAAAGGTCACCTTAAAGCGCTCTCAGCCATCGAAAAAAAATGCGGAGTCGTTATCTACAATCTGGGAACAGGCAGGGGTTACAGCGTTCTTGACATAGTCCGCGCCTTTGAAGAGGCCAACGGCCTTAAAATCCCCTATAAAATAGGACCTAGACGCCCCGGAGACATCGCTGTATGCTATTCATCCCCGGAAAAAGCCGGAAAAGAACTCGGCTGGGCTGCAGAAAACGGCATAGTCGAAATGTGCCGCGACAGCTGGAACTGGCAGAAAAACAATCCCAACGGATATTAAAAATCAGCAATAATTCACAAGAGTTGTCGATTAGCAATCAGCAAGCAGGCTATTTGCACTCCGCATAAACTCCAGGCGTTCCGTTTTCAACTTCTGACTGGCATTTTCTGCCGGCTGCATCGCTCGTAAACGAAAAGCCCTTCTCTGTTTTAAAGCTGCCTGGGTCGGCTTCGGTGACAAGAGTCCGCGCCCCGTCCGTATCGCACAAAATCTGGACAGATTCGTTTCCCGTAAGTCCGGCATCGGCAATCGTCGTGTCGTCAACGATAATCCAGAGAGCGTCTTTCGGCAGAACGTCCCCGAAAGCGGCTTCGTTTCCGGTTATCACGGCAACTCCGCCCGGCGGCAGAACAAGTTCCTCACCTTCGTTTTTAGCACTGAGCGGATCGACTCCCTTCCCGTCGTTTTTGTCGTCAATAAAGCAGTTCGAAAGGTCGAAATCCATAGCGCTGTAGTTGTAAAGTTCGACGAATTCCCAGCTTTTCTGCGGCTCGAGTGAAGGGGTATGCATGATTTCGGAAATCATTACGTGAGGAGACGCTTCATCGGTCTTAAGGGTAAAAGTGCGTTCGATTTTTCCCGTTTTCGTCCAGATTTCGGCTTCAAATTCATAATTTTTTTCGGGTTCAAGCCCGTCGATAACGGCAGCGCACCCTTTACGGCAGATAAAATAGCTGTTTTCAAGAGAGAGCGCAATAACCGAATCACCTTTGACGTTGAGCGTGAAAGCCGTATCCGTCGAGACCGGTTCAAAAGTCACTTCCGATTCTTTCGGTGAATCTGCCGGCAGCTTAATTTCGATATTTTCCAGTTCATAATCCCTGCTTAGAGATTTTGCCTTTAAAATCCTGAATAAATTCAAAGGTTTATCAAAAGCAAAGACATGCCATTCGTCAATAGCCATCATATCTGCCGGTTTCGGTTCGACATCTTTTATTTTTATTTCGACCGGACTGTCGAACTTCACGGCAACTGCCGCACTTTTCGAATCGTCGGGAATGATTTCGGCGACTTCGGGCAGTTTTCTGCCGATTTCGTAGACAAATTCCTTCACTTCCTTGTTTTCAGTAAACATTTCGCCCGTCATCAGGGGCTTGTTGTCCTCGGATTTCAGCGCCGAAGTGAGCGTCACGAACAGATTGTCTTCAGCCGGAAGAGGCGGCAGGATTTTCACAAAATTGCCTGAAGCCTCGACAGATTCAAGCGTTCCCGCATTTTCGGAAGAAACGGAAAAACCTTTCAGAGAGTTGGGATTCACAGGCATGTTGAATTTGAAAACCAGCGTTTCTTCGGGGTAATAGACTCTTTCTTCGGGATATTCGGTGCATATGAAAGGCTCGTAATCGTTTTTTTCAGGTTCGTCTATCCCGCAGGAAGCGCATAAAAGGAGCAAAGCAGCATGAAGAAATATTTTTTTCATCGTTTTCCTCCGCATGAATAGAGGTCGAAACCGGCATAGGATTTAAGCCAGCCGTTGTTTTTCCTGTCGATGATTTTGAAAACAAGAAGCTGCTCCGGCGGAATTTTTATCCCGTTTTTTTCGACGGCGTTCATCATTGCAGAAAAATAATAAATTCCGCTCAGACGGTCTATCATTTCGATTCTCGCCATATAAAGCTTGTGCTCCTGCTCGCCGAACTTGATCGTGTCGGCATTGTAAAGCAGTTTTTTCAGATCGAAACTGATTTTCCCGCCCACTTCGTAAGAGTTCAGATCGCCGTAAGTCGTGTTGTTGTCGTCGGGACCGACCGTGATGTAGTCTTTCCCGACGGCGATGTTGTTTCTCTGGTAAAGATAAAGCTTTTCGTCACTTTTATACTTTCCCCAGAAGCTGATCTCCGGCAGAAGCCCGGCGACGCGCGTGTTTTTACGCGCCGAAACGACCGCTTTTTCAAGATCCGCGATATTTTTCAATGCCTTTTCCAGCATTTCGTCAAGCGTTATGCAGCTGTAATCGTTTTCCAGAGATTCGCTTGTAAAATCCTCCCCCCTTAAAAAAGCAGCGAGCTGTTCCAGCGGCGTCGGTTCGGCACAAAGTCTGAATGGAGAAAAATCAATCGTCACCGACAACAAAAGGATCACCGTAATCAATTTCAAACGGATCTCCGTAGTCGACTTCAAAAGGATCGCCGTAATCAACCTGAAAAGGATCTGTAAAATCGCTGAAAAATTCCTCATCGGCATCGTCCTCCGCATCAAGCATGTAATTTATCTGATTCCGTATCTCCCCTATTTCATTGGCGGAAATCACCGCATTGCTGAATTCCGGAATAAAGAAAGCCTTCTTTCCGGAACTGTTTCCCGATTTGTTGAAATCGAACGCAAGATTGCAGAACCAGCCGTAGTGAAAAGTCCCGAATTCACGCGTTACGTGCATTTCCGCCTCTAACATAATGTTAAAAGAAACAACAAGTTTTATTATTTCAATTGCCGCAAACAATTCACAAATTTAAAAACATAAACAAAAAAATTACTTTAACACAATATTGCAAAACAGTTAAAAGTCAAGACAATTATCTAATTGAAATTAAAAATTAATTAAAAACAAGCGATCCGTATTACTGCAAACAAAAGAAGAAAATATTTAAATCAGAAATTGAATTTTCGCAACAAACTACTGATTGCCGCCGACATAGTCGATGCCGGGAACAACGATTATGACGTCTCTCGTATCAAGGAATGCGCCGTCGCCCAAAACGCTGATCGTTGCAGTGAAAACCTTTGATTCGTAAGACTCGTTTTTATAGAAATCGTTTTCAAAAGTGATGTCGAAAGTAACTTCCTGACCGGGTTTGACGTTCTGGAAACTTTCAGGAGATATTGATTTGACGAACTTTGAAGTGTCCTCTACTCCGAAATCGTTGGCAACATGTTTCGCCTTTGCGGCAATGTCAATCTGAATGTTGTTGGTAAGTGAAACGACGGCATCAACTATCGCCTGCGAAAACCCGGTTCCGTCGGCGTTAACAGTGAAATTGAAACGCGTTCCTGCCCCGTCGTTCGAGCCCGTTCCGTCTGAAATATAGTTGAAATCACTCGTCGAACTTCCCGAATCAAGACCGATGAACTTCGCATTTATCGCGTTCATCTTCTCAATCGCCATATCACGGGTCGTTCTTGAACCGCTTTCCCAACCGCACCAGTCGTCATCAGTGAAACTTTCATCACTCGCCATTATGAATATCGGCAGAGACTCAGGTCTGAAGCAGGCACCGCCGATATTTCCGGGATAAGCTGAACAGTCAGGAGGATTTATGGTGACACTCTCCTTTGATGCTCCGACACAGGTGTGGAAAAAATCCAGATCTCCCGGTATTTTCACATTTTCATACTTATATTCACCGCTTGCAGCCGCCCAAAGTGCTAAATTGTGGTATTCCTCGCTGCCTCCGCTCTCAGATATTCCGTCAACCGCGCTTTTTACAGCATCGGCATCCATCGTTATCGGCTGAGCTAAAGAATAGGTCTTGCTTTCCAGTGTTCCGAAATTGACAAGACCGAAAGCAGAATCGGAAATCTGGCTGCGGACTCCGTCGATAATGGTCGACTTTATTCCTTCTTTCAAATTGGCGTGTTCTTCTCCCATCGAACCGGAAAGGTCAACCAGGATAAGGACATCGACTTTCTGAATTTTCGTACTGAAATTAAGAGTCTTCGCGACCGGCTCTCCGTTATAAGGCAGCATGACATAAAAAGCGTCTTCGGAAATCATACTCGCCGGATCGTTAGGATCACTGCCAAGGATAAATTCGCTGTTGTCGTCGAATCCGTCGCCGTCGCTGTCGGGAAGTTTCGGATCCGAACCGATTATAATTTCCACTTCATCGGAAAGACCGTCGCCGTCGCTGTCAAAATCGAGAAAATCGGGAGTTCCGTCGCCGTCGGTATCGAGCGGAGGAAATATTCCCTGATTTTCGTCGGCATCGGGCATTCCGTCATTGTCACTGTCGTCGTCGAGAAAATTGGGGATTCCGTCCTTGTCAGCATCGCCAAGTCCTTCATAAAAATCTGAAATCCCGTCGTTGTCGCTGTCGGTGTCCAGATAATCAGGCTCCCCGTCGTTGTCGCTGTCGATACACGGAAGAGAATAACATTCGTCAGTATCAAAAATCCCGTCGTTGTCACTGTCGTCGTCCCGGTAATTCGGCACGCCGTCACCGTCAAAATCCTCCGTTCCCTCGACAGAATCCGGGATTCCGTCGCCGTCGCTGTCATCGTCCCGGTAATTCGGGATTCCGTCTTCATCATCATCAATCGCTACGCCGTTTGGAGCTTCCCTTTTGTCCGGAATACCGTCGCCGTCGCTGTCATCATCGAGATAATTCGGAGTTCCGTCACCATCGGCATCACTGGTTCCTTCGACTCCGTTCGGAATACCGTCCCCGTCGTCATCCTGCTTGGACCATTCGGGATCCTGCTCCAAATCTTCACCGTTTTTGCCGTCAATATCGGAAGAATCGTCCGTCTTAGTCCCGTCAGGCAGGCCGACATCTTCTTCGGAATTGTCCGGAGAATTACCGCCATGACCGCCGTTTCCGCCATGTTCGTCATAAGGACTATCCTTGCCGCCGCAACCTAAAATCAGAACGACCAGCGCAATGGCAAATAAAATTTTTAATTTCATATCAACCCCCTTAAATAAATATCACCAATGATTTTCGCCGCAATCCCTGCCGGGAACAATAATTTTGATGTCGCGGCTGTCGAGAACGAGTCCTTCACCCGTAGCTTCAAGCGTTATATGAAAAACGTGCGGCTCACAGGCGGTATTTTCGTAAAAATTATTTTCAAAAGTTACGGTATCGAGAATCAGCTGGGTTCCGGCTTTCACGGTCTGTACGGCTGTCGGATAAAAAGATTTTACAAACTGTGCCGTGCCGGTAACACCGTATTCATTGTCAACATGCTTCATCTCCGCTTTGACTTTCAACAGAATGTTTTCAGTCAGAAAATTCACCTGTTCCGCGATTTTGGCGGAAAAAGTATCATCACCCTCTTCCACGAAAATGTTGAAACCGCTGTCTGAATCAGCAGCATCCTGCGATGCCGTGTTTTTAGCTACAGTTTTAAAACCATTGACCGGATTGCTTGTTTTATAGGAAACGCCGATAAATTTCGCATTTATTTCATTCATTTTTGCGGCAGCCTTAACTGCTGTTTTTTCCGGAGTATACGTGTTTCCGCTGACACTTTCCCGCCATTCGTCATAGGAATCGCCGTTGTTTTTCTTTCGGAGAAAATTGTTGAAATTTTGAGAACTTGCCATTACGAAAACCGGCATGGCATTCTCTCTGAAACACGCTCCGCCTATGTTTCCAATTTGACCGCTGCAGTCAACAGGATTGATACTTATCGTTTTATATTTGGCATTGCAGACAGCATTGTTTTCGCAGAGAATCAGATATTCCTTGTCTTCTTCGCCTGAAGCCGCCTCCCAGAGAGCGAGACCGTGGTAAGTCCTTGTTCCGGAGGTTACCTTGGCAATTCCGTCAACCGCGTTTCTAACCGAATTCGTATCCGTCGTAACCGGCTGAACCAGGTTGTAAGCGGTTCCAGCCTCGACAACTCCCAACGTAACAAGCCCGAATGCGGTATCCGGAAGTTTTGCGCGGATTCCGTCCATAATCGCCGTTTTGACATTCGCTTTCAAATTATCGTGTGCCGCAGACATTGATGAATAAAGGTCAACCATAAGCAGGACATCAATTCTGGTTATTTTTGTGTCAAGTTTTATTGTTTTGTCAACCGGTGCGCCGCCAAAAGGCAGAATGACAGTCAAATCTGCTTCGCCGCTGTCAGTATCGACATCTGTATCAGCATCACTTGTTGAATCAGCCGTATCCGTGTCGTTATCTGTCGGATTTGTATCGTCATCATCAGAATCGCTCACTGAATCGCCGGAATCGTTAGTTGAATCATCATCATTGTCCGGCTGCGAATCACTTGAATCATCGACAGAATCAGCGTCATCACTTGTCGTTTCATCGGTATCAGACGAACTGTTGTTTGAATCGCTGTCATCTATTTTGTCATTTTCATCTTTCTCGTCGGATTTTACGGCATCCGAGTCGTTTCCTTCTTCGGAAGTTGTCGGATCAGGCAGGGAATTATCAATATTTTCAGAATCTTGCGACAAATTTTCATCAATTTCGCTTTCCGAAAGCGGATCGCTTCCACTGCAAGATGCAGCGACCAAAAACAGCGCAAAAAACAGAAATAAAAATCTTGTTCTCAAAATAACCTCCAACAAAAAAGCAGTAAATTATAGTCGAAAAAAATTTTTTGGCTATAATTCTCTGTTTTTTGGAGGTTTTATGAGAGAAAACATTAAGGAAAGCAAACGTTTTCTGAGCATGCACAAGCTGCTTGAAACGGCAATTCACGATTATCAGATGATAAATCCTGGCGATCACGTTCTGGTCGGTCTTTCCGGCGGCAAGGACAGTTCGATGCTGCTCAAACTTCTGGCGCGGAAAAAAATAAGCACTACGAACGATTTCAGGATTTCAGCCGTTTTCGTGAAAATGGGCTTTAGGAATGACGATGAAATTTCAGGATATCTCCGCGATTTCAGCGCAGAAAACGGCGTCACGTATTTCGAAATCACTAAATCCCTCGAAAAAGTCATGGCTTCCGAAAAAAAGCAGGCCTGCTACCTCTGTTCAAGGACAAGGCGGCTCGCACTTTTCGATTTAGCCGACGAAATCAGTGCAAACGTAATAGCTTTCGGGCATCACCGCGACGACTTCGTCCAGACTTTCATGATGAACCTGCTTTTCAACGGCACGCTTGAAGCCATGAAGCCCAACAACCCGTTTTTTAAGGGAAAATACCGCATAATACGTCCTATGCTCTACATCAAAGAGAGTTCTATCAGAGCCGAAATCGAGAACTCCGGCATCAGAGTTTTCGATTCGGGCTGTCCTTTCGGAAAAGTTTCGGAACGCGCCTACATCCGTTCGCTTCTTGAAGAGGTCTACAAGCACGATAAAACGGCAAAAAACAATGTTTTCAAGGCGTTATACAATCAAAAGTTAGATTTTCTGCTGAAAGAGCCGTCTAAAGACGTTCTTTGAATTTTTCCTGATTATTTCACGTTGAGTGAATAGATGCCTTCCCAGCCGGCTGCGATGTAAATTTTTCCGTCGATAAGCTGCGGAACTGCGTTGTAGGGATAGTAATCGTAGTAATAATCGTAGTAATCACCATAAGAATACGATCTTACGCTTGAAATGTCGTCATCGCCTGATTTTTCCTTGCCGTCGGGAGCGATGTATGTCCAGCCGTCATGTGTTGAAAGCAGCAAGCCGCCGTCCTGAACACTCATGGCAAAGTTCGCATTTTCAAACGATTTTTTGTAGGTTTCCTTGCCGTCGGAAGCCGAAACGATGCGGATTTCGGTAACACCGCTTGATCTGTATGAACATTCATTCCAGTTTTCGCCAGTGAAGGTTTTTACGAAGAAAACCTTGTCGTTTTTGGGGTAAACACTGTTCGAAACAGACTCGTAGGAATTCTGGTTGTAACCGTATGAATCGGTCAAAGTCTCTTTTGCAACGACTTTTGCAGCCGATTTGTCTTCGGTGAGCTTGAGGATGTAGAAACCGTAAGTGTTCGAGTTCGACCAGCAGTAGTAGTCGTCATTGCATTCATCGTCATAATCGTAAATTGCAGGTGTTTTGGTGTAGAAATACTTTGCATTTTCACTGATTCCGACAAGTTCGCCGGGAATGTTCACCCTTTTGCCTTCTTTCGGATTCTTCGGATCGCCTGCGTCGAACGGAAGGGCGTAGCAGAGATACTGGTCACCGTTTTCATTCGCCTTTTTGAGTTTGCAGCCGCTTGTCCAGAATGTGTTTTTGACTGCAAAAATGTTCTTTTCGCGGATCAGCGACTCGTAATCGAAATCGAAATCCGTTATTTTTATTCCTTTTTCAGGATTGTTCATATCAAGGAATCTCATTTTTGATTTATATCCGCTATAATCGTCATACCATTCCGTATCTTCCGCAACGGAAGCGAGAACGTTGTTTTCGGAAGCGCTCTGGATCCATGAAAGATAGGTGTCTTCGCCCAGGAAGAAGTCGCCTGCTTCTTCAAATTTGCCCTTATCGTTGAATTTGACGACTTTGACGGCGGGTTCGGCGTCATTTTTTTCACTGTTGATGATTATGCGGTAAATATATGCAAAGCTGCCGTTCTTCGTCAGGTTGACATCGGAATACGCATTTCTCTCCAGTACTTTTGTCGTCCAGACCGTCTCGCCTGTGGTTTTGTCATACTGGTTAAAATTGTAGAAATTATCCAATCCGCAGAGTGCTTTTCCGCATTTTGCTATACTGTTGACGTAGGATGCGATGGTGAATTCCGACAAAACTTTCGGGTTGTCGCGGTCAGTTGCGTCCGCAAGAACGACATGATTTTCACCGATGCTGAAAATGAGATCCTGAATTGCGACACCGCGTCTTACGTAGCTGTCGGAAGCGATGAATCCGCGGGTCTTCAAGCCTTTGTCAAGGTCGAAATCGATGAGGTAAAGTTTGTAGATATTTTCCCATGAATCATAGTTGTAATCGGTTACCGGAAGCAGAATGAGACCGAGTTCGTCAAAGATCTTGAACGCTTTCCAGTCGTAGTTTGCCTCGCTGTAGCTGTATCCTGAACCTATTTCAACTGTGTTGATCTCTTTCGGATCTTCGGGATCGTTGACATCGTACATGCTGACTTTGGTTTTTGAATCGTCGCGTCCGACCGCAAGGACCGTTGTTCCTCTTACTTCGATGAAATCGGACCATCCGGGAACTTCAAGCTCGCCCAGCTGCTTGAGGTTTGCCGGATCGGAAATGTCGATTACATGAAGCGGATCCTGCTGGAAATAAGTGACGGCGTACATTCTGTCGCCTTCGAATTTCGTGCCGTAAAGCTGCTGGTCGGTCATGAATATGAGTTTGTCGAGTCTCTTGATGTTTTTCGGGTCGCTGACATCAAAAGTCTCTATCATGCTGTCGCCGTTGCCCCAGCTTGTGGATGAGCTTACGGCATAGAAAACGTCACCTTTTTCGTGCATTTTCCAGCGGTCGCTCATGAAACCGTCAGTCCTGAACTCAGCTTTTTTTACGATCTTTCCTTCAGGGTCGCTGATATCGAACATCGTTACAGGATAGCCTTTGTCATAGTCTTCGGTCCAGTAGTAGGCATCGGCTTCGGCAACGTATATCGATTTCTGCGAGACATAGAGCGTATATCCGTATCCCGGAACCGAAACTTTGTCGACCATTTTTATATTTTTCGGATCTTTGACGTTGACCGACATGATCGAGATCTGATCTGCTCCCGATTCGCCGCCGTCGCCGTCACAGCCGTACCAGTAGTATCTGTATTCAGTCGAAGCGACATAGATGACGTCTCCGACCTGTCTCGAATCGGTGATCCAGCCTTCGATCTCGAATTCGCCGATGAGCTTGAGGTCTGCGGGATCTTCGGTGTTTACTACCATGAGTTTGGAATAAGTCTTGTTGGAATAATAGATGTCCGCATATTCATAGCTTGAGTTCGTGTAGCTTACGAGAACGTAAGCACGTCCTTCCTGAAGATACATCTCACCGACATATCCCTGAAATCTGAGGTTTCCGAGGATCTTGAGGTGCTCGGGATCCTTTATATCGACCGCGATGAGTCCTTTGTACTGGTTTGCGAGCCAGAGAACATTTCCGTCGAATTTGTAGATATCCGATTCGACGATCTCGCGCTCTGCGCTTCCCTCACCGTCTTCGCTTGGAGCTGCTTCGGCATCGCCTGCGTCAGCATTGGCTTCATCGGCATAATCGCCGCCTTTGCCCGAATCATTTTCATAAGAATTCCCGACTGTTACGAATTCTTCCGTACCGTCGCCCCCATACTCCTGTCTGCTTTTTTTCTGACTTGAATTGTCGCACGAAGCGAAAAAACAGACTGACAGGACCAAAACTGTCAACAATCTAAAAACCTTACTCATCTTGACCTCCGTCAAAAAACGATAAAAAAACAAACAATTCCTTCAATTTTCAACAAAAAAAGCAAAAACACAATAGTTTAGTAACATGTTAGGCCGATTTTTCTGATAATTTTTTTAAAAAAAGTGATTTTTTTGTTTTTTCCGTCCTCGGGCGGCTTTTTCACACATGACGGTTGCATTTTTGACGGGTTTGCATGACCGGCAACCTCCTCTGAATCAGCAGAAAAGAAAAAATCCCTTGCAAAAACCATAGAATACAACTATATTGAAGCCGTCGGATAATCGTTGATATGTTATCCACGGGCAAAAATGATGAAAACGGGAGGAGAACAACAAAATGGTAGAAAAAGCGACAAATGTTGCAGGAATGATAAATGCGTTCAGTCCACGGGAATTATCAGGAGATGATTTAAATAGGTATTATTATGATAAAACGATGCCGGTTCGCACCGGAAGTCCCGTCAGATCTCCCATTAATGATATCTTTGAGGCCTGCCACGATCCATCGTTACATAATAAATTCCTGTTGCTGGGGCATAGAGGCTGCGGAAAAAGTACCGAATTAAACGTATTGTCGCGCCGTTTTCAAGAGAATGGTTTTCCGGTGCACACAGTGCAATGCGCAAGAGAGTTGGATATGACCAGACCCTTGTATTCCGACCTGATGATTCTGATGGGTGATGCCTTAATAAAGATAGCAAAAGAAATCAACTGTGAAATTGACAAAAACCTATTGAATGACCTTGTTCATTACTGGGACAACATCGAGGAAATAAAGGATAAGATAGAAAAATATGATCTTTCTGCCAGTGGAGGAGCAGGTGTGTCAGGTCTTTTGGAGAATATTTTAGGCCTGTTTTTAAACGTGAAAGGCAGTGTAAAACTAAGCGAGGGAGTTCGTAAAACCTACGAAAAACGGATTGATGACCGTATTGGGGAATGGATATCCATTCTGACACAAATTGCGGATTTGATTTCAGAAACAGCTGGCAAGCAACCTATCATTATTTTTGAAGAATTGGATAAACTGGCGGATATAGACGCTGAACAGGAGAAAAAGGATAAATCATGGGATCTGTTCTTCGAAAGACCGTCGGCATTAGCAAGTTTTAATTTTCCGGTTATTTTCACATTTCCCATAGCCTTGTCGTATGAACCGAGATTCCATGCGTTGCAAGGATATTTTCAGGAAGAGTTTTTTCCCATGATCAAGGTAACTTCTATCGAAAACAAAAAATTTGAAAATGGATATAAAGCTATCAGGACCATTATTGAGAAACGTGCCGATGAAAACTTGTTTGATGAAAATGTGGAAGACTACATGATCGAAAAAACCGGAGGTGCCCTGCGGGATTTATTCGGTGCAATCCGGCAGAGCGCAACTTATGCCCGTCGGCGAGGAGCAAATTCAATCAGCATGGATGACGCTGTTTTAGCCCTCGAAGAAATTCAGTCCGAAATCACCAGAAGAATAGAAGAAAAAGATTATGTTTTTCTGAAAGATATATACAACGGTAACCGAAGAGGAATATCTGATAGAAAAGCCTTGCTTGGAATGCTTCTGGCAGGTGCTGTATTGGAATACAATGGCACAAGATGGTGCAATCTTCATCCTCTGGTTGCCGATTATCTGGTGGATCTGGGTGTTGTAGAGAAAAGAGAAGAAAACAGTCAGGAACCGACAGTAGGTGAAACCAATCAGTGAAACATACAGATAACATCGCCTCTTATGAAGATTTAGGCTGGATCATAAGTCATTCAGACGAAGGTTTTTACGCACTCATCGCATCTTCGAAAATGCAGGAAAGCGTGGTTTCCCATTACCGGTCAGGTCCGGTTGCGGTGTATGATTACAAGGAGCATCCGGACGATTACAGGTTTCGGGATGTGGCGGTATTTCTGGAGGAGCATCCTCAGGCACGGACGGTTTTTCTGCTGAATATGCAAAACGCCCTCATGAAGCCTGAAGCGGTGCGGCGCCTGAATTTCAGCAGGGACATGCTGGCACGGACAAACAGGAATTTTATTTTCTGCATGACGGAAGAGACTTTCGATGAGCTGAACCGTCACGCCTTTGATTTTTTCTCGTTTCTCAAGCTCAAGCTGCGCTTTGAAGACGAGCTTGAAGAAACAGAGGAAAAACCTCAAACTTTCCAGATTCCGGCATTGCCGAAGGATCTCAGCGAGGGCGTAAACCCAGACGAGGGATACGACCCGGCATGGCCGCGCCAGCGGCAACTTACTTTTGCCATCGCCATGATGAATCAGGCAGAAGCCATGAATCTGAAAAACCGCTACGCCGATGCGCTACAATTCTTGGAAAAAGCGATCGAAATTCGGGAAGAATTCTTAGGTAAAAACCATCCTGAAACAGCTTCCGCGTATTTTGCCAAAGGGAAAACTCTCGAAAAAAAAGGAAAATATGCCGAAGCCCTGAATTTGGTTCAAAAAGCCGTAGATATTCGAGAAAATATCTTAGGAAAAGATAACCCCTATACAGTCGAAACTTATAACGCTATTGGTATTATATCCCGCGATTCAGGCAAATACGATGATGCACTGAAATGGTATCAGAAAGCTCTTGATATCCAAGAGCGTGTTCTGGGAACTGACCATCCCGATACAGCCGTGACATATAATAATATGGCCAATGCGTATTCTCGTTTGGGGCAATATGAAGAAGCACTAAAATGTTACCAGAAAGCCTTGGATATCAGAGAGCGTGTCTTAGGGACTGAACATCCTGATACAGCCGGAACATACAACAATATAGCCATTGTGTATTCAGATTTAGGGCAATATGAAGAAGCACTAAAATGGTGTCAAAAAGCTTTAGATGTCAATGAGCACATCCTTGGAACTGAACATTCTGATACAGCCGTGACATATAATAATATGGCCAATGCGTATTCTCGTTTGGGGCAATATGAAGAAGCACTAAGATGGTATCATAAAGCCTTAAACATCAAGGAACAAGTCCTTGGAACTGAACATCCCGATACAGCCACTACCTATAACAATATCGCCCTTGTATACTATCATTTAGGCAAATATGAGGACGCACTAAAATGGTATCATAAAGCCTTAAACATCAAGGAACGCGTCCTTGGAACTGAACATCCTGATACAGCCGTGACATATAATAATATGGCCAATGCGTATTCTCGTTTGGGGCAATATGAAGAAGCGCTACAATGGCATTATAAAGCCTTAAACATCAAGGAACGCGTCTTTACTGAACATCCTGAGATAGCCACTACCTATAACAATATTGCGGTGGTATACTCTCATTTAGGCAAATACGAGGACGCACTAAAATGGTATCAAAAAGCACTAAATATCAGAGAGCGTGTTTTGGGAACTGAGCATCCTTATACAGCCACTACCTATAACAATATCGCCCTTGTATACTATCATTTAGGCAAATATGAGGACGCACTAAAATTGTACAAAAAAGCCTTAGATATTTGTGAGCGTGTTTTAGGATTCGACCATCCTGATACCTCAGCGATATATAACAATATCGCCAAAGTGTACGGTAAGTTGGGTCAACATGAAGAGGCACTGAAATACCGTCTGAAAGCCAAAAACAATACGGCTTTGAAAAACTAAACCTCTATAATAAGAGCGCCAACTTTCTACAAGAATTTGAAAAAAATCCGTTTTTAACTAAAATTATGCGGTTTTTTTGCTGGAGGCTGACATGAAAAAGTTTTTTCTTTTCCTTGCTTGTTTAAGTCTGTTCATTCTGGCTTCGTGCGGCGACGGAAACGGCGGCGATCCCGAACAGATTTCCGATATCCCGGACGATTGGGATTATTCCAATGTCGTTGACGGCGACGAAACTCCCGATCAGGAGATTCCTTCAGACAATCCGGACACGAGTGAGAGCAATGTTCCGGATCCAACAGATACCGGCGACACCCAGCAGGAAGATAACACTCCAGAAACTCCGGACGACAACGAAACTCCCCTGCCCCATGGCTGCGGCGATGGAAAGGTTGACTACGACGAAAGATGCGATTCAACCGCTCCGATGACCTGCTCGAGTCTTAACTCCAACATGACCGGCGCAACAACATGCCTTACCGACTGCAAAGCTTACGATATGGCGAAATGCGGCAAAAAAGTGTGGGGCGTCGTAAACATCAGCTTTAAAACAAATTATATTATGAATATTGCCAAACTCGGCGATCCGAACTATTTCGCACAAAACGCCCTCCCCTACTCCGCTTTCAACGGGCTCTACGGCGAACCGACCCAGATGTTTCCGATATTCGGAGACGGTTCGGTATCTTTTGCCGTCATCAGAAACTACACAAATTCAATCGGAATGACGCAGCCGCAGCTCATCATAAAACAGAATCCCGCTTCAGGCTATCCGCGTCACGAGCTTGAGTTTTCGCCAGGAGCCGTAAAGGCCGGCGGCGATTACAGCATAAACGCAGTTGACATTTTCGACCTCATCAACGGTCTGCTGAAAATCGTCCGTTACAGACTCATTGAAAATCAGAACGGAACAGAATGCATCATGGGTATAGCTCAAACGGGAACGGTAAAAATCAATTCGGCTTCCGACAATCTGCAGGAAGGCGGAAGTGTTGAAATTGTTGCAAAAAACGTCGATTTCTACTATCCGACCGAAATTCCCGGACGCAACTACGAAGAAGATCCCCTTTCCGACGAAGTTCTCGGCTATCCGCTTTGCAAGTAATCTGAAAAATGTATTTCGACAGAATAACCTCAACCATCTGCGCACTTGCCACGGCAAAAGGGAGCAGTATAGGAATAATCAGAGTCAGCGGCACAAAAGCGTTTGAAATCGCCTCAAAACTGACCCGCAAAGATTCTTTCAGGCACAAAACAGCCGGTTTTGTCAAAATTTACGACGGCGAAAAAGTAGTTGAAAAGTGCCTCATCCTTACATTTCATGCACCTTTCAGCTTCACAGGCGAAGATGTTGCTGAATTTCACGTCCACGGGGCTGCGGAAAATGCCTCCGAAATAGTGGAGCTTATCATCAAAAACGGTGCGAAACCCGCATTGAAAGGGGAGTTTTCGTTCAGAGCCGTTCTGAACTCAAAAATGAGTGTTGACGAAGCGATCGCCCTTAATACTGTCATAACTTCGGAAAACCCTTTTTCGACCGAGCTTTCACGCAAGGCGGCATTTGAAAAAAACCCGCTTGAAAAGCTCAAAAACCTCATTCCGGACTGGGAGTATTTTCACACTCTGGCCACTGCTGTCGTGGATTTCCCGGATCAGGTCTCGACCGACATCGATTTTGAAAAATTAAAAAATCTCATAAACCGCTCAATCCTCGATATTTCCAGGGTTTCAGCCAATTCCATGGCACTTTCCAGGCTTCTTGACTATCAAATCGTCATTTTGGGCAAGCCTAACGTAGGAAAATCCTCACTGTTCAACATTCTGATAGGGCGCGAAAGGGCAATAGTTGCCGACATTCCGGGGACAACCCGCGATTATATCTCCGAAACCCTTTATGCAAAAGGGTTTCAGGCAACTTTAACAGACTCTGCAGGGCTCAGAATTGCCGATTCAGAAGTTGAAGCAAAGGGTATTGAAAAGAGCCGAAACCTGCTTGAGAAGGGGGATTTGCTGATTTTACTCTTTGACGGATCAGTTCCGCTTGACGATGAAGACCGTGAATTATTGCGCGAAACCCGCATGAAATCTATCCTAATCGTCAAAAACAAGTGCGATTTTCCGCAATTTGAAAATCCGGAACTAAAAGATGCCATAGAAATCAGCTGCAAAGAGGGCAGGGGAATCGATATTCTGACTGACAGGATCTGCGAAAATATCGAAAGGAACATTCCCGACAAAAACGAAGCGGTTTTTTTCAGCGACTGGCAGAAAACCAAAGCGGAAGAGATTCTGGAAAAATTAGAGGAATTGAAACTTTACTTAAATTCAGAGCAAATCGAGATTATACTTTTCTTTATTTCGGAAATTTTCAACGGAATCAAAGATCTTTCGGGCGATCTCACGAGCCACGACGTGTATGATAAGATTTTCGGCGGTTTCTGCCTGGGGAAATGATTTGAGAACAAGGCCTGATTTTCAAAATAACGCCGCATTTGGCCCGTATTCGACGATTTTTTGCAAAGCGACTAACTTATCGCGCTTGAGCCAATTTTTGCGTCAGAAGTCAAAATTGGAAGCCGTTTTTTTGAGGTTCAAATGAAAAATTTTGATGTCATAGTTATCGGCGGAGGTCATGCCGGAATCGAAGCGGCTTACGCTTCTGCAAGGACGAAAGCGAAAACTTTGCTCGTCACGATCTCGATCGACAAAATAGGGGAGATGTCGTGCAATCCGTCAATCGGCGGTCAGGCAAAAGGGCAGCTCGTCCGCGAAGTCGACATGCTCGGCGGCGCAATGGGAAGAGCGGCCGATTTTGCGGCGATCCAGTACCGCGTTTTAAACCGGAGAAAGGGACCGGCGGTTCAGGCTCTGCGTGCTCAGTGCGACAAAAATTTATATAAAAATTTCATGCAGGCTTTCGTTTTCAAGGTTGAAAATCTCACCGTTTTTCAGGGCGAAATCGTTTCGCTCGAGCATAAGGATTCGGCTTTTACCGTGAAATCGAAAGACGGATTCGTCTTTTCGGCAAAGTCGGTCGTAATCACGAGCGGAACCTTCCTGAACGGAAAAATCCACATCGGCCGAGACATGTTTTCAAGCGGCAGGCTAGGGGAGCCGGCATCCGTTGAACTTTCCGATTTTCTCGTTGATTTAGGTCACAGAAAATTCCGCCTCAAAACAGGAACACCAGTCAGAATAGTCGGAAAAACGATCGATTTTTCTAAGATGGAAATCCAGCCCGGTGAAACCGATTATACACCGTTTTCTGTGAGAACCGAAGGAAAGCTGATAAAACAGATTCCATGTTTTCTGACTCGTACCAGTGAAAAAACCAGGGAAGCGGTAATCACAAATCTTGACCTTTCGCCGATGTACGGAAGTGCTAAATCGATCGAAGGAATCGGCCCGAGATACTGCCCTTCGATCGAAGACAAATTCATGAAATTTCCCGAAAAGGAATCGCACCAGATCTTCATCGAACCAGAAGGGTGGGACTGCCGCGAATACTATCCGAACGGAATTTCGACATCTCTTCCCGTTTTCGTCCAGAAAGAGATGCTTGAATCGATTCCTGGGCTTGAAAACGCAGAAATTTCGCGCCCGGCATATGCGATTGAATACGATGCCTACGATCCGACAGACCTTACGATGACCCTTGAAAGCAAATTCGTGAAAGGACTTTTCTTTGCAGGTCAGGTGAACGGAACGAGCGGATACGAAGAGGCTGCCGCACAGGGTCTGGTCGCCGGAGCAAATGCGGGATTTTCAGCGACTGAAAGCGGCAGAGAACTCATTCTCAACCGGTCGGATTCCTACACGGGAGTAATGATAAGCGACATCACTTCGAAAGGCGTTGACGAGCCTTACCGGATGTTCACTTCGCGCGCCGAATTCAGACTTTCGGTCCGCGACAACAACACCGCAGAAAGGCTTCTCGAAAAATCATCCGCTGCCGGACTCATTGATGAGAAAATTTACGAAATCGAAAAGGCAAAATGCGAAAGAGTTCAGGCTTTGGTCGAAGAGATAACCTCAACACCTGTTTACCCGACAGCAGAAATAAACAAAAAGCTGGAGGAAGCAGGGGAGGCACCGCTTTCAAAGGCGGGAAACCTTGCAAATTTACTGCGCAGACCCTGCTTCTCGCGCGCTATGGCAGAGGCTGTGACGGGATTTGTTTCACGTGAAACACCAGAGATCTGGGACAGGGCGGAAGTCGAAATAAAATATTCCTCGTTCATCGAAAGAGAAAAGGAGGAAATCAAAAAATTTGAAAATCTTGCAGCCATTGCGATTCCGGAGAATTTCGATTTCAGCAGCCTCAGCGGACTGACGAACGAAGTAAAGCAGAAACTTGCAAAACAGAGACCGGCGAACTTGGCTGAAGCTTCCATGATTCCCGGAATAACTCCGGCGGCAATTTCAATTTTGATAATGCATCTGAAAAAGAGCCATGAATAAAGAGAAAAACGAAAATGTTTCACGTGAAACATTGCAGCAGATTTTGTCAAAAAACCTTGAAAAATACGGTATTTACATCACAGAAAACCTTGCAAAAAGTGCATTCGGTTTCTGGGAAAAACTCGTTTTCTGGAACAAGACCCACAACCTGACGACTGTCACAGATTTTCACGAAGCTGCACTTCTGCATTTCGTCGATTCGCTCTTTCCGGCAAGTGAAAAAAACGTCTTTTCTGACGGTGCGAAAGTTCTCGATTTGGGAACGGGCGGGGGATTTCCGGGAATACCGCTCGCGCTTTATTTTCCGAAAGCGGACTTCAAGCTTCTGGACAAAAGCAGAAAGAAAATATCTTTCATAAACCTTACGGCGGCGGAACTCGGAATAGCAAACGCCGAGGGAATCAACAGAAACTTTTTCGATGTCACTGAAAAATTTGACGTCGTCGTTTCAAGAGCCGTCAGGATCGATGACGAGATCTTCGACCACTGCAGAAAGATCATCAGGCCGGGCGGTTATCTGGTCGTTTTCTATTCATCACTTCAGCAACCTTATAAAGATCCGACTCTCGAATACACAAAGTCTTATGATTTTGAAAGAGGGGAGAGGGTTATCGCTTTTTACAGGTTTTAGCGTCCTTCACCCGGTATCTGCTGTCTGCCTAGACATATAAATCCCCCTAAATTTGCCATTGTTCAGTTTTCCCATATAATTTTTCGTTTTTTACGTTATTTTGGAGAATAGAAAATGAAAATCGGTATTTTAGGTTACGGCAACCTTGGAAAAGGCGTGGAATGCGCCGTTAAAAACAATCCGGACACGGAACTTGCATGTGTTTTCACACGCCGCAATCCTTCGGCTGTAAAAGTTTTGACACCGGGTGTTCCTGTTTACGATGCAAAGGACATCCTTGATCACAAAGATGAAATTGATGTTCTTGTTCTCTGCAGCGGCAGTGCAACCGACCTTCCAAAGCAGACGCCGGAATATGCAAAATACTTCAACGTAATCGACAGCTTTGACACACACGCAAGAATTCCTGAACACTTTGCAAATGTTGACAAGGCTGCAAAAAACTCTAAGCACATTGCTTTGATTTCCTGCGGCTGGGATCCGGGGATATTCAGTCTTCTGCGTATTTACGGCAACTGCATTCTGCCGGACGGACAGGACTACACCTTCTGGGGGCCAGGCGTTTCACAGGGTCACTCTGACGCTATCCGCCGCATTAAAGGCGTAAAGGATGCAAGACAGTATACAATTCCGGTGCAATCTGCTTTGGACGCTGTGCGCGCAGGCAAAAACCCTGAGCTTACAACACGCCAGAAGCACACACGCGAATGCTGGGTTGTTGCAGAAGATGGTGCCACGAAAGAAGATTTGGATCGCATTGAAAAAGAAATCAAAGAGATGCCCAACTATTTTGCCGGCTACGACACAACGGTGCACTTCGTCAGTGAAGAAGAGCTTAAAAAGAACCACGCAGGCATTCCGCACGGCGGCTTTGTGTTCCGTTCCGGCAAAACCGGCTGGAATAAAGAATTTAACAACGTTATTGAGTACAGTCTTAATCTTGATTCTAACCCGGCCTTTACCGCAAGCGTCCTTGTTTCTTTTGCCCGCGCAATTTTCCGCATGAACAAAGAAGGTCAGACTGGCTGCAGGACTGTATTTGACGTAGCACCGGCTTATCTTTCTCCGTTGAGCGGCGAAGAAATCCGCGCACATCTGCTTTAATTTCAGGAAGATTTGAAAATTTACAGGTTTTAGCGTCCGTTAACCGGTATCTGCTGTCTGCTGGAGAGTGTCAATACTGCGTAAAGCGGAAGATTGATAATGTTTTTGTTTTCATGATAGGGGAGAACTGAAATTTTTACCGCAGTTTCCGGCTCGAAAGTTCGGCAGAAAAGAGTGGAACTTCTGGAACGCAGATTTTCTCCCGATTTCACTTCGATAGGGATCACTTTCCCTTGACTCTGGATGATGAAATCGACTTCCGATGTGCTCCGCTCGTTTGTCCAGTAGCCGATATAGTCAAAATTCAAAGTAGTAAGTTCCTGCATGATATACTGCTCTGTCAGCGCACCTTTAAATTCAGTCATTATGCGGTTTCCGTCAATCAGAGTCGAGGCGTCTAGTGCGGAAGCGGCTCCGAGCAGTCCGACATCGACCATGAAAAGTTTGAAAGTCTGCATATTCTGGTATGTTTTGAGCGGGATCCTCGGTGCGCTAACCCTACGGGAACGCAGTATTAGCCCGCAGTTGCAAAGCCACATTATCGCAAGTTCGAAATCTTTCGCGCACGCAATAGTGTCATTCGTTCTCCTCATCATTTTCTTTAATAATATCAAGAAGTTGAAAAACAATATTCATGGCTTCGCGCGGATTTATCTTTTCCGGATCGGTTCTTCTCAGAAGTTTTTCGATTTCACGGAGATATTCGGGAACGGCGGTTTTATTCTGCTCGTAATTCATCGCAAAAATATCGCTCTGCAGTGCAGAACCGCTTTCAAAACGCATCTTCCGGTCAAAATTTTCCATGTTTTTCAGGATTTTTTCGGCGTTTCTGATTACTTCCTTAGGCATATTCGTGAGTTTTGCGACTTCGACGCCGAAACTTCTGCTGCTGCCGCCGCGCTCCATCTGATAAAGAAATTTGATCCTGCCGCCGTATTCCTTGACCGTCATGTGGAAGTTCGCCACGGCATCGAAATCGTCGGCAAGTTCGGTCAGAATGTGGTAGTGAGTCGCGAAAAGGGTCGTAGCGCCTATTTTCTTCACGATGTATTCGGCGATGGCACGCGCCAGGCTGATTCCGTCGTAAGTTCCGGTTCCGCGGCCGATTTCGTCAAGGATTATAAGCGATTTTTCCGTTGCCGAGTTCAGAATCGATGCGGCTTCCTTCATTTCGACAAGGAAAGTCGACTCTCCCTTCGAAAGGTTGTCGCTCGCTCCGACCCTCGTGAAAATCGCGTCAACGACACCGATTTTCGCACTTTTCGCCGGAACGAAACTTCCCGTCTGCGCAAGAAGAACCACAAGCGCTGTCATTCGCATCAAAGTCGATTTGCCGCCCATATTCGGCCCTGTAATCAGACAGAAACGGCTGTTTCCCGAGCCTATCGAAACAGTTGCAGGGACGTAATTACCGTCTTTCAGAGCCGCTTCCACGACCGGATGCCGGCCGTCGACGATTTCGATTTCATCTTTGTCCGAAACTTCGGGGCGGCAGTAGTTCCTCTCTACCGCAAGTTTCGCGAAACCGCTGAACAGATCAAGCCATGCTATGAATTTTGCGACGGAAAGTATATCGTTTTTGAAAGAGGCGATTTCATTTACCGTTCCTTCGAGAATCTGCAGTTCGAGAGCGGTCAGACGTTCCTTCGCCGAAGAGATTTTCTCCTCAAGCCCCTTCAGTTCGGCGGTAAAGTAGCGTTCGGCTCCGACAGTCGTCTGCTTTCTGATGAAATAGTCGGGAACCTGCTTTTCAAAACGTTTCGGAATTTCGAAAAAATATCCGAAAACTTTGGTAAAACCGACTTTCAGCGAAGGGATTCCCGTTTTTTCGCGCTCCTTCGTCTCCAGAGCGATGAGATGGGTTTTTGAATTGTTTATGAGATCTGAAAGTCCGGCGACTTCCTGCGAAAAATCGGGATTTACAAAACCGCCGTCACGGTAAAGCGCAGGAGAATCGTCGAAAAACCTGAGCTGCCACGACTCAATCAGCTCCTGCGAAAGTTTAAGTCCGCTTTCGCCCGCGAAAAACGGCAGAATTCCGGGCATCGACATGATGTAAGCGCGGAGTTTCACCGCAAAAAGAAGCGATGAAGCGAATGCGGCTATGTCGCGCGGTCCGCCGCGCCTGACTAAAATTCTGCTTAAAAAACGCTCGAAATCCCTGATTTTTCCGAGACTTCTCCGTATTTCGCCAAGCAGGACGGGATCTTCGGACAAAGAGGCGACGCACCTCTGCCGAATCATTATTTTTTCGGGATTTTTCAGCGGATTTTTGATTACTTCCGAAATCAGACGCTTTCCCATCGGAGTCTGCGTTCTGTCTATCGCCCAAAGGAGCGAACCGGCCTTTTCGCCGCCGATAAGCGTTTTTTCAAGCTCAAGGTTGGAAACGGTGTTGTAGTCAAGCGATGCCGTGTCGCAGCTTTTCCACCCGACCGGCATTCTGAGCGGCGGGAAATTGCCGAAATAAAGCGAATCAAGATAAAAAAGAAGCTGCTTCATCGACGACATGACGATTTCGTCAAACCCGCATCCGTCAAGGGTTTCAAGGTATTCCGCAGCGGTTGCGGTAGGAACCCAGTCATCGAATTTTTCACGGTTTATCACTTCGCCGCGGACAAAAGAGGAGTTTTCCGAAACGACGATTTCACGCGGGACCACGGAATTTACGATATCACCCGACGAAACATCGTCCGAAACGGTGTAGAAAACGTTGCCGCAGCTCACGTCGACCCAGCAGAAAGCCGCCTCTTTCCGTTTGAAAAAAACCGACATGAGCCAGTTGTTCCTGCCTTCGGAAAGAGCGTTTTCCTCGACAACCGTTCCGGGAGTGAGAATCCGCACGACATTGCGGTCAAAAGTACGTTTGGAATTGTCAAAGGATTCGTTCTGCTCGCAGACGGCGACCTTTTTTCCTGCTTCAAGAAGTTTTCCGATGTAGAAATCGGCTGCATGCCACGGAACTCCGGCAAGCGGAATTTCGGCATCCTTGTGGCGGCAGGTCAGAGTTATTCCCAGAATTTCAGAAGCCTCGACGGCGTCTTCAAAAAACATTTCGTAAAAATCGCCCATCCTGAAAAAAAGAATTGCGTCGGGATACTGCCTTTTTGTTTCCAGATACTGGCGCATCGCCGGCGTTTCCATCGCCTTTTCCATTGCCGTTTTCGCTGACATCGCAACTCCCCCAAAAATCAACCGCGGCAAAATAATATAAACCCCTTAATTTGACAATCTTTTTTCAAACAATATCATTAAAAGCATTTGTTTTCATGGAGGCCGCATGAAATTTCTTTCATTAAGTGTCACAGACAAGGGTTTAAAGAGAAAAAACAACGAAGATTCACTTCTCGAAATGCCTGAAATCGGGCTTTTTGCAATCGCCGACGGAATGGGCGGCGAACTTTGCGGAGAAATCGCATCTGCTATTGCAGTTGAAAGCCTCCGCAGTTTCGTTACGGAAAACAGAGCCGTAATAGACGCCTTCCAGATGAACGCAAGCCCCGAAAACAGGACGCAGGTTCTTGACATGCTTGCAGATTCCCTGCGCAATGCCAATTCAAAGGTTTTCAAGGAGGCTGAAAAACGCGGGATCAACGGCAAAATGGGAACGACCCTCACCGTTCTCCTGCTCCTTGACAGCACAGGGTTCATGGTTCACACCGGAGATTCACGGCTTTACATGATCAGAGCGTCGGAAATCACGCAGCTTTCGACGGATCACACCCTCGTCAATGACTATAAGCATCAGTTCGGCGACTACATGTTTGATGAAAAATTCAACGGAATTCTGACAAAGGCGGTGGGAATACAGGAGTATGTCGAACCGGAAAAACTGACATTCGCCGTTCTTCCGGAAGACAAATACATTCTCTGCTCCGACGGGCTTTACAACGGACTTGCAGAGGATATTTCACCGATAAAAGAGTCTTTCAGCGGAACTTTTGAAGATGCCGTGAAGGAAAAGGAACGGATGAAGGAGGCAATGCGCACTCTCACCGGCATTGTCTACGAAAACGGTGCACCCGACAACATATCGATGATTCTCGTTTCTGCGTTCAGCACCGACGAAGAAGAGGTCACTGAAACGCGCGAATTTGTCAAAAAATTCGATAAAATCAGGGACATAGCACTTTTCAAAGAACTCGATTACCGCGAACTTCTCACCGTCATGGCGCAGGTTGAAATCCGCACCTATAACAGATACGACGTCATCTCGAAAATGTCTGAATCAGACAGGGAGCTTTTCATCATTCTCGACGGCAAGGTTTCCGCATTGAAGGGGGCGAAACTGCTCAAAACCTTCCGCAGCGGCGACCATATCGGCGACGTTGCATTTTTAAGCGGAGAAATCCCTTCATACAATCTGTTTCTGGACAAAACCTCATCTTTTCTCGTCATCAAAAAACCGGCCTTCGATAAAATCGTTGCCGAAGAACCGATAATCGGAGTAAAACTTCTCACCCAACTCGCCACGGTTCTTGCGAAACAGACCAATCTTGCGGCAGGACTCATCAAAGAGCAATGATTTTCTCCCCCGTTTTCGTTTTCCAGCTTTTTTTCTCTGCTTTCGCCTTTGATTTCGCAGGAAGCGGAATCGAAAAGCATATTGAGCAGAAAATTCTGTATTTTCAGCAGTTTACCGATGAAGAAAAAGAGGATTTCTGTAAAAATGGAGACAAGTTTTCGTGCAGGATACTCTTTCTTGAGGCTTTGAAATCGAAAGATGCCGGCAGAGATCCCGAAATCTATCTCGAACCGATGAGCGACCGTGAGAAAAGTGCCGGGCTATATCTTTATGCAAGCGAAAAATGGGAAGAGATTTCTCTTGAAAAATTAAAGAGTTATATCGCCGTTTTGCCTGAAAGCTCTGCAAAAAGCCTTTATTCGATATATCTCAAAAAACTCTACCTTTCGGGCAGGACGAAGCATTTTATGGAAGATTACGTACAGACTGCGAATCCGACTCTGACGCAGTATTACGTCACTGAACTCTTGAAACAGGATCCCGAAAAGGGACTTGCCTATCTGCGGACCATGAATGTCGCTTTTTCCGAATCATTTTACGACACTTTGTCACAAATCGTCGAGCAGCATTCAAAAAAACTGAGCAGAAAGGCGCAGAGCGAGTTCAAAATCTGGAGTCTGGAATACAACTTCCGAAAAGTGCGCTACAAACAGGTGATCAAGATGTCTTCGGGGTGGTTTCCGAACAAAAATTACTCCAAGGTTTACGACTGGCGGGCGCATCTATACCGCGCGATGTCCTACACGAAGCGGCGCGAACACACTCAGGCGGAGGCAATTTACACGAAACTCGAGCAGTATCTTTCAAATGAAGAGCTGACTGACGGCGATGTCTACAAATTTTACAGCGAATACGCCTATTCAGAAGCGGCTCTGGGCAAGACACAGAAGGCCAACAAACTTTATCTTGCGGCTTACGAGCGTTTCCGCAACAATGAAGAGGCTGCCGGCGGATTTCTGTATCTGGCAGCCGACATGGCGCGTCTGGCCGGGCTTTTTGACGATGCCGAAAAGTATTACGGCGAATTCATCCAGAATTTTCCGCATGCCGGAAAAATCGAACTCGCAAGGTTCCTAAACTTCTGGATAGACTACAAACAAGGAAAGTTCACCGAGGCACAGAAGCTGCTTTCTTCAATAATTTCAGCAACTAACGAGATGAGCTACGACCACCAGCGGGCATCATACTGGTTTGCGAGAGTCGCAGAAAAACTAGGAGAAAATGAAGTCGCACAGGATCTGTTCTGCACACTTGCGACAAAAATTCCTGCATCTTTCTACGGTTCACTCGCCGCCGCAAGAGTAAAAAACAATCAGATCGAATGCCCCGAAATAAAAGAAAACGCCGATGAAAAAACGAAATTCCACGACGACGAAATGCTTCCCGAAACGGAATGGATCGTCGCAACGATGGTTTCCGGCGACCAGAATCTGGTTGCAAAAACCCTCAGGAACAATTCAGGTATCATCGACAGCGACGGGCGCGAAATCGACAGACTTATCGCGAGTTATGCGGCAAAAACCGTAAATAATCACACACTTGCAGCAACTCTTCTCAAATCGATAAGCAACTTTTCCGCCACTTCAAAAGAATATTTCAAACTGCGCTACACCGTCGCCTTTGAAGAGGAGATTCTTGCCCACTGCGATTTTTACGATGTTTCACCGATATTCGTCTTTTCGATAGCGAGACAGGAAAGCCTGTTCGATACGGCAGCGATTTCAAGCAGTTACGCAATCGGACTTCTGCAGCTTCTGCCGGCCACGGCCCAGACTCTGGCAACGCACGAAAACTACGGCAAAATAGAACCGAGAGATCTGGAAAAACCCCTCACGAACATCAGATTCGGAGTCAAGTTTCTTGCCGATCTGGTGAAAAAATTCAACGGTTCGATCCCGCTTGCGGCAGCTTCCTACAACGCCGGACCGAACAGAACCATGAAGTGGATAGCCAACGATCCCGGCAGGGAACTCGATGAGTTTATTGAAGATATTCCGATTTTCCAAACCAGGAACTACGTCAAGAAGGTTATGACGAACTACGCCGTCTACCATTACATTTTTTACGGAAAAGTCTACGACGGCATGAATTTCAAGCTTCCCGAAAGCCGCTGAAAACCGGCGCAAACGTGAAAATCTGCGTTTTTGAACCTGCTTTTTCGTGCAAAATCTGCATAGTTTAACTTGCTTTTTCGTGATTTTTAATTATTATGATGCTGATTTTATTAGCTTCTTGCGAGGTTGGTTGTGAAAAGAAAAATTTATCAGAAAATGCTTGAGTGGAAAACAAAGTCTGGCGGTTCTTCGGCTCTCCTTATTGACGGGGCACGGCGTGTAGGAAAAAGTTATATCGCAAGTCTGTTTGCAAAACAGGAGTATAGAAGCCATATCATTATAGATTTCGGCAATGTGTCGCCTGAAATAACTGCTCTTTTTGAAAATGAAAGTTCGAATCTCGACTTTTTTTTAGCAAAACTTTCATCTTTTTATTCTACAAAACTTTATGAAAGGGACTCTCTGATTGTTTTTGATGAAGTCCAGCAGTTCCCGATGGCAAGACAGCTTGTGAAATATTTAGTCGCGGACGGGCGTTATGACTATATGGAAACAGGTTCGCTGATCAGGCTGAAAAAGAACACCGAAAACATCATAATTCCTTCGGAAGAAGAGCATATCGAGATGTTTCCGCTTGATTTTGAGGAATTTCTCTGGGCCATGGGTGATGAGGCTACACTTCCTTTAATCCGGCAGTGTTTTGAAGAAAAGAAAGCGTTAGGAGAAGCACTTCATAGAAAAATAATGAATGATTTCAGACAGTATGTCCTTGTAGGAGGAATGCCGCAATCAGTCCTTGCCTATCTCAAAGAAAAGGATTTTGCCGCAGCTGACGAAGCAAAAAGAAGGATTTTACGCCTTTACCGCGACGACATTTCCAAATTTGCGGCAGGTTACGAGGAAAAAGTTTACGCAGTTTTTGACGAAATTCCCGGACAGCTCTCAAAAAAGGAAAAAAAATACACTTTTTCCGCAATCGACAAAAATGCCCGTTTCAGAAGTTATGAGGATTCTTTCATCTGGCTGAACGAGGCTATGGTTACAAATTCCTGCTACAATTCGACGGATCCCAACATCGGGCTTGCCCTGACCTCGGAACACTCGACGCAGAAATGCTATATGGCAGACACAGGACTTCTTGTAACGCTGACTTTCATGGATAAATCCTATACCGCAAACGAGCTCTACAAGGCGGTTCTCTTCGATAAAATCGATATTAACGAAGGGATGATCATGGAAAACATCGTAGCGCAGATGCTTCGCACAAACGGCCATAAACTCTATTTTTACTCTCGCTGCGACAACCTTCATCGGGAAAATCACATAGAAATCGACTTCCTTATCGCAAACGGCAAAAAGATCTCTCCGATAGAAGTTAAATCAGCTTCTTACCGTTCCCACGCATCACTTGACAAATTTTTGAGAAAATTTTCTGCAAAAGCCGGTACACCATACATTCTTTACCCGAAAGATGTCGCCGAAAAAGACGGAATACTGCATCTTCCGCTTTACATGGCGATGTGCCTGTAAAAAAGTCGGTTAAATTTCTGCTAGATAGTTGCAAACATCTCTTTCTTTTAATTCTAACATCAATATAATGTTTCCGCTTTTGTTTAATTTTCGTGAGGTCTCGTCATGAAAACTCTTTTTTCAATTCTATTGATTTTCCTTCTTATTTCATGCGGCGGCGGTTCAAAAACGCCTCTTGACGATGATGTAGCGGCTGTTTTGCCGGACGGCGATGAGGATGTTATGGATGATGAGGAATTTGTCGATGACGAAGACGACGATGACGAGCCTGACACAAAACCGGACAAGGATTCAGACAAACCTGAAAACAATGAGGATGTTGGACTGGAGTCAAATCCATGCGAAGGCGAGCCTTGCAAAGGTGTTGAAAATTCGACGGGAAAATGTCTTGCGTCAGGAAAAGGTTATACCTGCGAGTGCAAAAGCAGCTATGTCTGGTTCAGCAGCGAGCAGAAATGCCTTCCCGTTACGAACTTTTACGGCACCGTCTGCACCGGTCAGACGAAATGTTACGACATGGAAAAAGAGATTCAGTGTCCGAAAGAGGGTGAAACTTTCTACGGGCAGGATGCGCAGTATGCAAAACTCGGCACCTGTATGTCCCGAAATTTCACAGTTCAGAACTATGGCGAAGGTAAAGCTGATGTTGTTTTTGATAGTGCTTCGGGACTTGAATGGCAGCGCAAAGTAGCGCCGTGGCATCCTGTAAATTTTATGGCAGCGCACTATTGCAATGTGGCGAATTTCGGCGGGCATTGTGACTGGCGGCTGCCCACGGTTGATGAACTGGTTTCAATAGTCGATATTGAAAAATATGATCCTGCGATAGATGAAAACTACTTTCCTGATACTCCTTCAACGCTTTTTTATTCCAATGAATACGGCCATTACACACAGTCTCCATATTCTTTTTACGGATACGGAGTTGATTTTGAAATGGGAAACGAAACCAAGTATGATTCTAATTATGTAGATTCGGGAGCTTTCAGATGTGTCAGAAATGAGTTCGAAACAGTTGATATTTACGCAGACTGTAATTCGAAATACCTCTTCTCCGACATAGTCGCAAGTGTTTTTGCCGACCTTGTTTTTCAAAAATCGCCTGTAGCTGACAAAGCATGGCTGGAAGCGCTTGAATACTGCGAAAATCTGAATTTTGCCGGAATTTCTGAGTGGAGACTTCCGAACAAAAACGAAATAAAACTTTTGCAAGGCTTTGCTTCGAATGATGCATGGACTTCAACTTCATCTAACTTAAACCCGATTTACGCATGGGTATTTCCGGGAAATGAAACGCAGACAAAAACTAAGCCCGGAAAAGCCTACTGTGTTGCCGCCAACCCGTGTGAAAAGGGGAAAGAAATCTGGAACGGACAAAAATGTACGGCTTTTTCGGACCTGAACCTGAATAAAGACGGCTGTAACTGTATGGACGGCTATGTCAGGGACGGTCTGCAGTGCGTGAAAGCGGAGTGCGAAGATGACTGCAAAACTATGGAGCATTCCACAGGCGTTTGCATCGGATACTCTAAAAACATAACCCACTGCCAGTGCGAAAAAGGTTATTTTTATAATTACGACCACAAATGCGTAAATCCGTGTGACGAGGAACCGTGTAAAAACGTAAAGGCTTCTGACGGAAGCTGTACTGCAACGGATTATAACACGTTCGAATGCGGCTGTATTGAAGGATATTACTATACCAAATCATCCTGTTATGCACATAACTCCTGTTATGATGCTTTTTATTCTCAGTGCAGGGATGCCAGAAACAAACTCATGTGGTCTTTTCCGCCAAGTACATACGGGGTAGAAGAGGGATTCGAAGCAGCCAAACAGTATTGCGCAGAACTTTGCGAAGGCGGTTATACTGATTGGAGATTCCCGACAATAGACGATTTCAGAACTATGTCAAAATGTGCAAATACCGGAATTAATGGAAAGTGCAAAGTGAGCGAAAAAAGCGGATGTCTTTCCGAAAGCTGCATGACGGACTGTGCATGTTCTGAAAACGAGACCTCTACAGGAGAATTTTTCTACTGGTCATCTTCTCTTGTTTCAGATATGCAGGATAGTGCTTTTGTTTTAGATGGAATGGACTCATCCATTAAGATTAAAAATATAAAAACAGATATCGGAAGTTTCCGCTGTATCAGGAACCTTGAATAAAACTACTAAAATTCAGCAATATCTCTTTTGAAAACCGGCGCAAACGTGAGGAATGACCTTGGAACATGGCGCAAACGTGAAAATCTGCGTTTTTGAACCTGCTTTTTCGTGAAACTTGCCGTCTCCGGCACAAAAAATTCTTGATTTCGCTGTCCCAGATTGCATAATCAGATGTTTTGCGAATCTTTGAAGGTGTGTTTTGGCGGAAAATTTCAAAAATCTTCTCGTTTTCGATGCCTCGACGGCAAACGTTTTCTTCGGCGGGATTTCAGGCAGCAGTTTGATTTTCAAGGCTGAAAATTTTGAAAAGTCGAAACTTGGCAGATTTCTGCCCGAAATTTTTGCAGAAACGGTTTCTCCGCTTGAAATTTCGGCTGATACGCGCGTCATTATCGGCAACGGTCCCGGAGCTTTCACCGGCATAAAAACAGGAACGGCTTTCTTTTTGGCTTACATTTATTCACGCGGAGTGACCGAAGTCGAAACCGTCAGCTCGTTTTCGTTCGTTTCGGCTCTAGCCGATTTTGATTCGAACGACTTCAGGATCGTTCTGATTCCGTTCAACAAAGGTGAATACTTTGCAGCGGTAATGAATCGGGAAAACAGGATTCTGAAAAGCGATATTTTCATAAAGCCGCCCTATGAAAACATTCCCGGATTTTTCAGCGGTTTTGCAGGAAAGACCGTTGATATCGTTTCAGCACTGCGATGCGGGGACGAAATTCTTCCCGAGTTGAAAAAAGTCTTTAATATCAATAAGTTGCAGTTCGAAGGTTTTAAATTCGATCCGAAAAAATTCGAGACTCTGACCGATACGAAAGTCGTCGGCATTACAAAAGAACCGTATATCATAAACCATGTCGTTATGCCGGCCAACCTTGACAGAAACAGCAGTTTTTATGTTGCTGGTGAGCTTTAGGAGGGGAAAATGGAACAGGAAAATTTTTCAAAAGAGCAGATTCTTAAAAAACTGAGCCAGCTTAAAGAAGAACATTCAAAACTGAACAAATTTTCGGGCGAGATTTCTTCAAAAAAGGTCTGGACGCCGCAGGACGAAGCGGAACTCAATCTGGTCCGCAAGAAAAAACTCCGTACCAAGGATCTGATCGCCTACTTTGAAAATCTTCTGAAAAACTGCGAATAGTTACCTTTTTCCCGAAAAAACCATTTTATTTTCCGCAACGGAACAGACAAAATCTGCGTTCGTTTCCGAATTTTTGTAAAATTCTTCAAGAAACGCACCTTCAAAGAACTTGCCGACAGCCCTTTTGACGGCTCTCGCACCCATTAGCCTGTCGCGGGCGGTAAGCCTCGAACAGATGAAGGCTGCTGCTGCGTTCTTGTCTTCAAAAATGACTTTTCCGCTGACGAATTCCGCCGTTTTTTTCACGGCTTCATCAAGATATATTGAAGCAAGCTGCAGAAATTCATCGTCGGAAAAAGGTTTGAAAAGGATTATTTCGTCAATGCGGTTTGTAAGTTCCGGAGAGAGAAAGCCTTCGATTTTATTAACGATTTCAGCCTCTTTTCCGCCATTTGCCGATTCGCCGAAGCCGATTCTCCCGGCGGAAAAAAGCTCAGCTCCCAGATTCGTGGTCATGATGATTATCGATTCGCTCATGTCAGCGGTCCAGCCGCGCGTGTCGGAAACCCTTCCCTCTTCCAGAATCTGAAGAAGCAGCGTCAGAACTTTCGGATTCGCCTTTTCGATTTCGTCAAGCAGAAGAAGCTGGTAAGGCTCACGGCGGAATGCTTCGGTAAGTTTGCCACCTTCCTCGTAACCCGAATATCCGGGAGGAGCGCCGATGAGTTTCGAAACGGAATGGGCTTCCTGAAATTCGCTCATGTCTAAAACGACCATTCTTTCTTCGCTTCCGAAGAAAAACGATGCAAGTTTTTTGGCGGTTTCGGTCTTTCCTGTTCCGGTCGGTCCGGCAAAAATCATCGAAGCAAGCGGTTTGAAAGGAGGTTTGTTAGTGAATTTTCTTGCAAAAAGGCGCGTTATCCTCTCTTTGGCTCCTTTCTGCCCGATTATCGAGCGGTCAAGCACTTTCGGAAGCGCGTTGACGATTTTCGCGGTGTCAATGAGAAGGTTTTCCGGCGGAATTCCCGTTTTATTCGAAACGAAATAAATCAAATCATCCGAATCTGCCGTCTGCTTCTGCTCGCGTTTTAGAATGCTTCCCAGAGTATCGAGCATCGAAAGCACCTTGTCGGGCTGGCTTTTGCCCGAAATGTAGCGGTTGCTCAGAGTTATCGCGTTTTTTATGAAAGTTTCGTCCCCGAAAGAGACGCCGTGGTAGTTTTCAAGTGTTTTCGCGGCGTTAACAACTATAGAAAAAAGATCGTCGCCCTTGGGTTCCTCGACTTTTACGATTGAAAAACGGCGTTCCATAGCGGGGTCCTTAGCGATGAATCTGTTGAATTCTTCTGTCGTCGTCGCTCCGATAAGGGGGAATCCGCCGCGCGACAGAGCAGGCTTCAGCATGTTTGCTATCGAATCGTTGCCGGAAGAGAAGAGCAGGTGAATCTCGTCAATGAAAACAATTATGCTTTCACGATTTTTTTCAACGAAATCAAGCAGTTCTGAAATCCGCTTTTCCAGAGAACCACGGTATTCCGTACCGCCGACAAGCGACGAAACGTTGAGTTCCCAGATTTCGATTCCAGGAAGCAGACCGTTCTTCTGCCGGAGCGCCACGGCTTCGACTATCGCCGTTTTTCCGCTGCCGGCGGGGCCGATAATCATCGGATTGTTGCTGTTTTTCCGTCCTAAAATGTCGATTATCGCTTCAATTTCACGGCTTCTTCCGAAAACGGGATCAATTTTTCCTTCCAGTGCCGCTTTCGTAAGATTTCTGCCGAAAAGGGAGATCGCCGAAATGTCGGAACCGCTTTTTTCACCCGCTTCAATCTGATTTTCCTTTCTGACATCAGTCGTCGCGAAAGAAACGCGGGTCGACTCCCGTTTCATCTCTTCGGCACGGTTCAAAGCCTTCTTTGTCGGCTCGTTGATGTGTGACAAAGCGGCCAGACGCAGATTCGTGACAACACCCAACTTATCAAAAATCCTGTATGCTACGGTGTTTCTCAAATTGGTCATCGCTGCTAAAAAATGGGTCGGATTTACCGGCTGCGCACTGTTCAGGCACCATTTTTTTGCGTTCTGTTCAAGCATCTTGACGGTGTCGGGAGCTTCCGAGACGACGCTGTCCGAAAGTTTGGCGTTTTTCACCATCGAATTGTATGTTTTCGCCACATCCTTATACGAAATATTGAGCGTCTCAAAGATTGTCGCAGCCTCGCACGGAGCTGAAAAGTAGGCAAGAAGAAAGTGAAGGGTCGTAAGCGGACTTTTCATCCTTTCGGCATAGTCCAGAGCCTCGCCGTAAAGGGAAACTAACGAATCGTCCTGCTGAATTTCCGACAAAATGATCTCCCGAACGTCAAAAACGGCGAAAAAAAGCTATTTTTTCTCGAAATCACCGGCCAGATGCTTGATCTGCTCTTTTAAAGCGTCGAATTTCGCCGCTTCTTTTTTCATCGAGTCGATCTCTTTTTCAAGAGCCTCTATTTTTGAAGATTTTTCCGCATTTTCAGCTTCGGTTTTCTGCAGCTTGTCAATCTGCGTACCAAGCTCTCTTATCTGATCGATTTTTTCGTTGTTTGTCGCTTTCAAGCCCTCGTTTTCCTTGATGAGCTCGTCATTCTGGTCGGTGATTTCCCCAGCTTTTGCAACAGCTTCTTTAAGTTCATCGATTTTGCCTTTCTGAATCAGAAACGCTTTTTCAAGTTCTTCATTTTCTCTGCGGATTTTCTCGAACTCGTCAGCAATTATCGTAAGATTCGAAATCATATCCTTGAGTTCCGACGCCTCAGCCTCTGCTTCCTGAAAGAGCTTTTCCTTTTCTTCAAGCTTGTTTTCGTAATCGTTCTTTAGGGCATCTTTTTCGGCAGCTGAAGATTTTTTCAATTCTTCCAAAGACTTATCTGTCTCTTCCTTTTCGGATTCAGCTTTTTTCAGATTATCTTCAGCCTTTTTAACGCGCTCTTTCATCTCTTTGTTGTAGACCGAAAGAACATCGTTCTGATCCTTGAGGTCGTTTATCTTTTTCTTCAATTCGTCGACATCGCTCTGACTGAAAGAGTTTTTGAGCGACTTTTCGTCTTCGGTGAGTTTTGCTTCAAGAGTCTCGATTTTCTTAATTTTTTCGGCGGCATCATCCGAAAGTTTTTTGTTTTCTGCTTCAACTTTTGCTTTTTCGGAAGCAAGAGTTCCGTTTTCAGTCTTTACGGTGTCAAGCTGTTTTTTGAGCTCGTCTATTTCTTTTCTGAGTTCATCCCTTTCTTTTGCAGCTTTGCCGAAAACTTTCAGTTTTTCTTCAAGTTCGCTGTTTTTTTCTTCAAGATTTTTGATTCTAAGCCCTTTCTGGACAATGGCCTCTTTCAATTCGCCCGTTTCGTCCTCGATTTTTGCCGCATTAGCGAGGTTGTCCTCAAGTTTTTCGTTTTTCGCCGTCAGTTTGCGGATCAAATCGCTTTTCTCTGCAATTTCCTTATTCAAAGAATCAATTTTTTCATTCTCTTCGGTGATTTTGCCTTTCAAAGCGGCAAGTTCCTGTGCATTTTCTTCCGCTGTGAGAGCGTCAAGGAACGGATAAACCGCATTCAGCGAAGCGAGAAGCGTTTCATCGTCAGCTGGAATTCTGAGGTAATAATCGGCATGATAGTCAAAGTTGCTGTGTCGGGCGAAAGCCGTTTCATCGGAATTGCTCGAAATGAGAAGAATCGGACGCATTGCATATTTACTCAAACTTCTTATTTTTTTGCAGAGCATAAAACCTTGCATGTCGGGATTTTCAGCCCTGACAATAAAAGCATTAATCTGAGTTTCATTCAGAATATCCATAACTTTACTTTCTGAAGCAGCGGTAAACACAGAAAATCCGAACTGCTCGAAAAGTGCCGTAAGTTTTTCCGCATTCGCCTTGTCAGCTTCATAAACAAGAAGGTTTTTGCTCATAATACATCCTCTGACTATTTGTTTCTAAAAGTTGCCAACTTCTTTTCTATCGCGAAAACCGACCCGACTCCGTTCTCTTTCAGAACTTTCCAGAACGACGGGCCGCCCAGTTTGATAAGTTTCGGATAACCGTGAAAGGTGAGCTTCAAAAAATTTGAATAAACAATCAGTTCCACCTTCCCGCGTCCCTTACCTGCAAGTAGTTTTGCAGAAAAAGTCAAATAATCTTCAACGCTTATCGAAGAAACACTTTCCGAAAAAAGCTCAAGAAAAATGTCTTCGGGCATATTTATTTCAAAATCGGGTTTAACGTTTTCTGTTGGATTTTCAAAGGAAATTCCGGATGTTTCACGTGAAACATTCACCCTGTCTCCACCTACGGCAAGTCTGAAAACGGCCCCTTTTGAAAGAGAATCGAGAACCGTCATCGCCGCTTTGTTCCGCCTAATTGAATTTTCCAAAGAAATCATAACATTAACCACTCCGCGCAAAGCGGCTCCATTTATCATAACATTATATTTTTTGCAAGATTTTGACGTAACGGCTTTCGTTTTCGGAAAAATGTGCTATAAAATGCTGTTTTTTTGTCATTTTGAGAGGATAGAATGTCTATAGTTTCTTCAATCGAAGCTCCGAAAACAAACCTTAACAAAGTAACTTTCGACGACGGGAAAGTACTCTATCTCATAGGCACGGCGCACGTTTCAGGCGATTCCGTCAAGTTCGTCGAAGAGTGCATAAACGAATTTGAACCCGACACCGTCGCAGTCGAACTCGACAAAAACAGAATGGATGTGCTCAAAAACCGCAAAAAATACGAGGAAACAGATATCATTGACATTTTCAGGAAGAAAAAAGTGCTGTTTTTTACTGTGCAGCTCATAATGTCGGGATATCAGAAAAAAATCGCCGAAAAGACCGGCTCGGCTCCGGGATCGGAGTTCAAAAAGGCAATCGAACTTGCCGAAGAGAAGGATTTGAAGCTCGTAAATGCAGACCGCGACATTTCAGTGACGCTTAGACGGACAATCAATGCGATGACTTTCAAAGAAAAAGTGAAATTCTTCACCGGAATGCTTTTCGGAGACGACAAGGACGTTGACGAAAAGGCGATCGAAGAGCTGAAAAAAGGGGATATGCTGATGCAGATAATAGGCGAAATGCAGGATGAATTCCCTTCGCTCAAAAGGACGATTCTCGATGAAAGAGACCGCTATCTTGCGGCGAATATCGCACAGAATCTTGGTGAAAAAACCGTTGCCGTCGTCGGTGCGGCGCATGTTCCCGGCATTCTCCGCCGTCTGCAGGATGAAAAACCTGAAGAAGATCAGCTCGAAGATATAAATTTCGTTCCGAAAGGTTCGAAAGTTACGAAAATTGTTCCGTGGATAATTCCGATTCTCATCATCGGAATGTTCGTTTACGGATTTTTCAACGGAAACACTCCGGACACGCTTTCCGCGGCGATCTGGTGGGTTGTTATAAACGGAACGCTTTCAGCTTTGGGCTGCGCGCTTGCTCTGGGACATCCGCTCACGATCCTGACCGGATTTGTCGCCGCTCCGATAACAAGCCTCAATCCTACGATCGGAGCCGGAATAGTCACAGGTTTCGCTCAGCTTTACCTTGTCAGACCGCGTGTCATCGATCTCGAAAACATTTCGCAGGATACGACGCATTTAAAAGGGTGGTGGCGGAACAAACTCTCCAGAACGCTTCTGGTTTCACTTTTCTCATCCATCGGAAGCGCCATCGGAACTTTTGTTGCGCTGCCTTTTTTAATGAAACTGCTTATTTGAAGGAGTGAAAATTGATAAAGTTTATAAAAAACAAAATCGGTAATGATTTAAACACTTTTTCCGACGTAAGAAACGGTTCTCTCAACAATCTGGACAAATTTCTGATACTTTTCACCGTCATTCTGTGCGCACTGCTCTACATCCCGATGCTCGGCAACTTCCTGATGATTGATCCCTGGGAAAATCACTATTCGCATGTTGCGTGGGAGACACTTGAAAAAAATTCATTCGCAAAGCTGTGGTTTCAGAACTCGAACAAATTCTGGTCCAAGCCGCCGCTTCTTTTCTGGATGCTGATGCCGTTTTACAAGTTCAACATTTCCGAATTTTCCGGCAGATTTCCGATAGCCGTTTTTTCAATACTTGCCCTTGCCGGATTCTATATTCTTCTGACCCGTCTGATTTCGCGAAAATCAGCAGTAATTTCGACGTTTGTTCTGATGCTTTCACCGCAGTATTTCATGCTTTCGCGTCAGATCATGGTCGATCTTCCCTTTGTCGCGCTCAATACGATTGCGATGCTCTGCATGGCGGTTTACTACTTCGGAAATATCGGTGAAGACGAAAAAGTATTCAAAAAAATCTCAAGAAAGGACCTTTACTTATGGCTCTTTTACTTTTTTGAAGGATGGGCTTTCCTTGCAAAAGGTCTGCTCTCAATAGTCATTCCCGGGGTATCTCTTTTCATTTTTATGATATTTACGAGAAATTTCGGTTATTTTTTCTCATGGAAACACCTTAAAAAACATTTAATCGGTATGGTCGTATACCTTGCCGTAGTCATGCCGTGGTTTGGATATATGTGTGCAAGTGAAGGAAAAAGTTTCTTTGACACTTTCATTATCTATCACCACTTCAAAAGAACGGCCGGCGAAATTCACAAGCCGAACGATCTTTACACGCTTTACATAAGAATTTTAGGCTATGCCCTTTTCCCGTGGAGTGCATTTCTGCCAGCAGCGCTTTACAATTTTCTGACAAGAAAAGATGAAGATTCGGAAAAAACGAAAAAGCTTTTCTTTTTCAGTTCATTTATCGGACCTTTTCTTTTTTTCTCGTTTTCATCGACTAAATTTTACCACTATATTGCACCTGTAGTTCCGTTTCTTGCAATATTTTTAGGTATCTATATTGAAAAACTCTGGAGTATGCGCTGGACTCTGGCTTCAAAGCTCGAAGCTTTGGTATCAATATTTCTGGTTGCTGCAATCGGTCGCGACATAGGTGACAAACACACGCTGTTTCTTCATCTCGTAACTTTCTACAACACGAGAAAAGTTCCCACCGGATCATCATGGGAAATAACAGTAATTTCTGTTTTCACAATTTTTTGCATAGTAATTTTATCAATGATTCTTAATAATTACATGCAAAAGAAGGGTTTTTACATTCTTTTTGCGCTCAGTGCCGGATTCATGACCTACTATTTCGCCGACCAGCTGCCGGAGATTTCGAAATACTACTCGCTGAAACCTCACGTGGAAGCCTATCTGAAGGACAGTCCGACAAGAGAGCCTATCGCCGACTACTACAAATGGCTGAGAAAATCGGCAGGTTTCTGGCTTAAAAACAACATAACGTTTTTACAGACCGACAAAGAGAAAAATGTTCTTAAATTTTTCAAGAAACCGGGAAATCAATATGTTATTATGCGCGAAAACGACCAGAAACGATTTGATGCGCTTATGAAAAGAGTAAATAAAAAGGGAGTAGTCATATACAAAGGCGGAAAAAACATCCTTATGAAAGTTGCAGGACAGGGTGAAAAACAGGATTTTTCAGGCGCAAAAAATTACATCGTAGGAAAACTTCCCGACAACATTATAAAATCAAATATTCTGTTTGACAACGTAATAAAATTCGAAGGATTTTCTGTAGATAACGGAAAAATTACTGAAAAGGACGGAAAATACTTCGCAAAAGAAGGTTCAGAAATAAATGTCCAGCTTTATTTCAGATCAGTGTCGGACAAAATAAACAGAGATTACGACGTTTTCCTACACAACGAAGGAAACAAAAAGGACAAAAGAACAAAAGGTGACGGAAACATGGCTAACGGAACTTATCCGACTAATTTCTGGAAAAAAGGTGAAATCATCAGACATCCGTTAAAAATAAAAATACCTAAGGATTCAAAAAATGATTTCTATGTTTCATACTTCGGAATATATCAGGAAGAGTACAGGGCAAACATAACAAACAAAGACGAAGTGAAAAATGACGGTGACAACAGAGCCGAACTTTTAAGAATCTACCTTGACAGATAAAAAATTTTCATATTATTGAAATTATTAATATTTTCTATTGAACTTGTCATAAGAACCTGATTTTTTAAAGCCTCTATCTCATTAAAAAGTCTCTTTTTCATTTCATCATCTACAAAAACAAATATATCGTCAGCCAAAAAAACGGGATATTCATTTTTTCCGGCATGAATGCTCAGTTCGGCAAGTTTTATCAGAAAGGAACCTATGTAAGTTTCACCCATGGAAATATTGTTTTTTGCATTTCCTATTTCGGTAGTTATGTTTATTACGTCAAGATGCGGACCGTAAAGAGAAAAACCTTTTTCAAGCTCTTTTTCAAGTTTCATTTCAAGCTTCTCGGCACAATTTTCATCAATGCTGCAGGAAAAAAATATCTTCATTTTAGAAAAAAGTCTTTCCGAAAGAGATCCAATAAATTTATTTACGGTTTCACACGAGGCGTTTCTTTTTTTTCTTATTCTGTTGATAAGCGGAACGGCAGCACTGTTCAAATATTTAACAACTTCTGTGTTTCCGTTCTTTAGTGCTGTATTTTTGTTTTTTACAAAACGCAGATATTCGCTCATATCGTCAAAATAAGCTTTGTCCTCAATGAAACATATTCTGTCTATAAAATCGCGTCTGAATTTTGGACTTCCGCTTATTATAAGCATGTCGTCAGGTGAATGTATAACAGGGTAAACCATATTAAGCAGACTTTTTCTTGAAGATACAGTGCCGTCTATAAGAATTTTCTTGTTTCCGCTTCTGTCATAACCAACCGAAACTGTTCTCGAATAACCTTCAAAATCATTAAAATCCGACCTAATGTAGAAATTCTGGCTGTTTTTTGAAATGCAGTCTTTTATATCGTTCGTTTTAAACGATTTTCCGCTTGAAAGAATAGAACAGGCCTCCAAAACGGATGTTTTTCCAGAACCAGTTCTCCCTTTTATCAAGAGCTTTTGGGGTAAATACAATGAAAAATCGGATAGAGATCTGAAATTTGAAATAAAAACTGAATTTATTTTCATAAATGTCAGATTCTAAGCGGCATTACCATATGAACATAAAACAAGTCGTCATTCTCTTCCTTTATAATCATAGGAGGCATGCTTCTTCTTTCACTCGGATCTTCAATTATAATCTTAACGTTAGAATCATCGATTATGTTGATCACGTCAAGGAAGTATCTTGCGTTGACGGCAATATTCTTTTCAGATGAAAAACCTTGTTCTACAACTATCTCGTCATTCGAACTTCCGCCAGTCTTCGTGTTTGCGCTCATAGAAAGAACTGAACCCTTAAAGGAATATACAGAAGCCCAAATTTTTTCGTCAGAACTCAAAACAATCGTTCTTTTGATGGCTTCAATGAGTTCGTTCCTATTAACAACAGCATACTCTTTTTCATTTATGCTTTCATAAGTTCCTATTATAGGACGGTGATTCGGAAATTCATTTTTTATAAGCCTCGAAATAAAGAAGACATTTTCATTTTTTACAAAAAGCTTGTCATCGTCTATAGCCATTTCAGCTTCATCCGAATCGGCAAAAATTTTGTTCATTTCGGTATAGTTCTTTCCGGGAATTACTATGCCTTTTTCAATTTCTTCAAAATCCATATCAAAATTTTTAAGGCTTAAAACGGAAAGTCTGTGAATATCGGTCGTTACTAATTCGATATGGTCAGATCCGTTTTCATCCTTGGTTTTAGTAATCAAAACGCCTGAATAAGTCTTATTCAAATAATAATCAGCCATTGAAAACTGAACTTTTCTGAAAGCAGATATTATTCTGCATATTTTCACTTTCCTGAATTCCTTTTCAGTCTGCGGAATAGCCGGAAAATCAGAAGCATCCGGGCATGGAACGTTATATTCAGACTTTCCGGATTTTACATTAAGAACATTGTTTGTCTCATCATAAACGAAAACAACGTTTTCACCTCTTACGAGACGGCATATGTTAAGTATATAAGATGCCGGAACGGCTATTTTCCCTTCAGATGAAACAGGTTCCAGAAGGTGCGTTTTTGCAACTACAGTAGTTTCAAGATTGGTAGCATTAAGAAAACATTCGGAATCTTTGAATTTAAAAAGAATGTGAGTGATAATAATCATGGCATGCTTCTTCTCAATGGAAGAACTGCAGTAGTCGATAGCTTTGAGAAGTTCGTCTCTTTTAAAAGTTAAATTAATCATCAGATTCTCCATATAATAAAAAACTAATTATAATAACTCTGCTATAATGTTGAAAAGTTTGGATTTGTCAATAAAAACAGGATAATAAATGATGTTTTTTGTGTTGAAAAACATGCTGGTTTCTTGTTGTTTTCTTATCTTTGAAATTTTCAACATTGAAATTTTCAACATTTGTTACAAATTGCTGTTGTTACTTTCTATTTCGTGTTCTATTTTTTCAACAAGTTTCTTTATGTTGGTGTCTTCATAGATGAGTTTTTCAACGTTGTCTATTGAATTTTTTACTGTTGAATGATCTCTTCCTCCGAAACTTTCACCTATTTCTTCCAGAGTTTTGGAAGTGTATTTTCTTGAAATATACATTGCTATCTGTCTTGACATTGAAATCTGTTTAGTTCTTTTTTTGGAAGTTATTTCGGAAGGTTTTATGAAAGTATTTCCGGCAACTATTTTTATTATATCGTCTATTCCGGCTGTTTTGTCCTTTTTTATGAAGCTTTTGAGTATGTTTTTTGCAAAATCCCTGTCAATTATTTCTTTTCCTATGAAACAGAAAGATATTTTAAGTGTTTTTAGTGCGCCTTCTATTTCCCTTATGTTATTCCTTATATTGGAAGCTATCAGATCCACTGCTTCATCGCTTATTTTTATGCCGTAAAGTTCAGATTTTTTCTTTATTATTGCGACTCTGGTTTCATATTCAGGAGGTTTTATATCAAGTGATACACCCATTGAAAATCTTGTTTTAAGTCTGTCGTCTATATCTTTTATTTCAGATATATATTTGTCTGAAGTTATTACTATCTGTTTGTTTTTATTATAGAAAGTATTGAAAATGTAGAAAAATTCATCCTGGGTTCCGGTTTTTCCGGATAAGAACTGTATATCGTCTATAAGAAGAACATCTTTTTTTATTATATTCTCCCTGAATTCGGGAACTGTCTTGTTCTCAATCGATTTTACGTATTCGTTCATAAGCTGGTTTGCAGTAGAATAATAAACGCTCTTTTTTCTGTTTTCCCTGATATAGTTTCCTATTGCCTTGACTATATGAGTTTTTCCAAGACCTGAATCACCGTAAACAAAAAAAGGATTGTAATCTGATCCCGGATTTTTGGCTATTGTCTTGGCAGCATTATAAACTGTTATGTTTGAAGGTCCTGAGACGAAGTTATCAAAGGTATAACCTCTGAAATTGTCTTCAAAACTTATGTTTTTTTCTGTTTTTTCAGCGGGTTTTTCTTTTTTTTCATCTTCTTCAAAAGTTATGTTTGTCTGAATTTTTTCATCATCATCATCCTGTTTTATGATGATTTTTACTTTGGTATTTTGTTCAAACAAAGTCTGTGCTATACTTGTTATTTTATTTAAGTATTTGTTTTTATTTAAAAAATCATAAGCTATACTGCTTCTGCAGCATAGAACTATCTCATCTCTTGATTCCTGCATAGGATATAACGGACTTATGAAAGTTTTTATCAAATTTTCATTTTCCGTCTTTTTAAGCTCTTCCAATATTTTTTTCCACATTCAGTCCTCTAAGTTCTGACAAAAACTTTTTCTATTTTCCCGAAGATTCGTTACTTTTCAAGAAAAAAAATTTTTTTTTGATAACAAAATTCAAATGTCAGTTTTTTCAGCGGGTTGACAAAATTCATCTTTTTGTTGAATAAATAGTAAAAACAATTAAAATGGTGCGATTTTTTAGGAGGTCTTCATGCTGTATATAGGCAAAAAACTCGAACTTACAGAGTATTTTAAATCAATTCCGCTGGATCAGAAAAAGCAGCTTTACAGAGGAATTCGTTCGATAATTGCGATGCTTGTAAAAGTTTCCAAGATGACGGAAATTTATTCGGTAAGGGATAAAATCTTTTCAGAATTCACTGAAACGATGAAGCAGAATATAGATGTTATCCACAATCTTCTTCCGTTTGCATCGCTGACCACCAAAAAAGTCGGTTTTTACTATCAGGAAAGGAAAATAAAGCTATTCGATGAAGGTGAAAGAAAATTCAGAAACATATTTTTAAGTAATGAGATCAGAGAGCTGTATTTTGTAAAAGGTGTAACGCCTGAAGAAATAGTCAACTTTTTTGCAGTAATTCAGGAGACCTTGAATTATACTTTGCTTGATTACGACTTCAATACGAGACTTTGGGATTACGGCATAACGCACATAGGAACTATTTCCGATCCCGACATGGGCGATCCTGAACCGTGGGAGGAAAGCTGGTTTAAAAACGATGTAGAGCCTGTTACTTATGAAAAACTTTTTTCAATGAAGCCTCAAAGCGTGGATGAGCAATCTGATTTTTTAAATGAATTCAATATGATGCCTGTTGTTGACATGGAAAAGTTCAACAAGTGGAAAGAGAGCTGCGGCAAGGAGATGGTCGTAAGCAAATATCTTGAAAAAGCAGTAAAAATAGTTCTTTCCTCTTCAAACCACGAAACAAACAAAAATATTGTCGGAAAGATATGCGAATATGCCGTAAAGAATATACAGAACGCCGATTTCATTTCCGGTGTCACTTATATTAATAATTTGATTTTATTGGAAAAAAACCTTAAAGAAAAGGATGAGGTCATCTACACCAAAGTAAAAGAGGTTCTCGACAGAATCAAGTCTGAAGATTTTCTAGACACGATTTTTGAATTCGGCGCGGTCATGGACAGTTCGCAGCTTAAAAGTTTCAGCGAACTTATAATTTTTGCCAGTGAACTCAATTTTGAAACGGTTTTCATTAAACTTTGCGATCTTGAAAGTAAAGAAACGCGGCTTTACTGCCTCGAAGGTCTGGCTAAAAATCTTAAAGACAATGAAATGATTCAGAGATTTATCGACAATCCGGACTGGCACATAGTGAGGAATTTCCTTTACATTCTCCGGTTTGTCTACAATCCTGAGTTTCTGCCGCAGGTCAGATCGGTAATGAACCACGAAGTCAAACAGATAAGAATCGAGGCGGCGCATGTTCTGAGTATTTATGATGCGGACGAAAACATTGAATACTGGGAAAAGGCGGTTTTCTGCCCTGATGAAGAAGTAAGAATTCTGGCGGTCGAAAACCTTGTGAAAGTCAAGGATCAGAGAGTGAAATTTATTTTCAACGAAATTTTCAAACCTTCAAACCGCTCGAAATTCAACCTTACCGATTATGAGCGTTATATGGACCGTATTCTGGCTTCCGGAAGAAACGAATTTTTTGACCTTCCCGGTTCAATGATTTTTTCCGAAAATCGTGAATTGAGAATTATTGCATTGAAATCACTGAATAAATTAAGTAATCCGTCGATGGTTCTGATGCAGATTAAAAGAAGGCTGAGCAGTAAAGAATTTTTGTCGCTTGACAAAGAGGAAATAGATCTCCTGCTCGGTTTGATGAAAGGTGAAATGGTTATGCCTATGCTCGAACATCTTGAGTATCTCTTTACGCTTCACGGAAATATATTCAATAAAAGCAAATACTTACCATTAAAAAAGCAGGTTTTCGGCTTTGTTATGCAGGGAGCGGCGAAAAATACCGCCATGCGCAGCTGGATAGAGAAGGGAAAGGCGAAGGGTGACAGCGAAACCCGTTCGATTCTTGAGGGAGAGGTTAGTCATGGATGAAAGAAGAAACAGACCTGAATACGACAGTTCGCCTAAAAAATGGCGTTACAATTTCTCGAAGTCGCTTTTCACCTTCTGGAAAAATGTCAAGATGTACGGTGATAAAAATGATAGAATCACTGAGGAAATAACGTTTTTCAAGCAGGTTCTGGAATTTTTCTTCGCTGAAAAGGACGAAGTTTCGATACTTTTTGACGGAATAGACATAAAAATAGACAAAGTCAGGATCAGAGGTCAGAGACAGGACGACAAGTATTTTGAAGATATCTACGATCTTTTCCTTTCGCTCTGCATGTCGGGAATAACTTTCAGAAAAGGTGTCACCGACGAAGAAATTCTCACTCTTCTTGCCGTTATCGGCAAATATCCTATAGGAAGAGAGCCGAAAGTTGCCGCTTACGAGCGGGTAAAAGGTGATCTTCCGCCGCTTCAGCACATAGAAATCTATCCTTACGACCCCGAAGAATCGGGAAATCTGCCGATTTATACTCCGGAGCAGTCGGTTCGCGGAATATACTGTTCTCTGGCTGAAGGTTATAAGGATTACTGCAAAATGGTAGATGCCGCGGAAAGTATTCCGCTTCGAATGATCGAGCGCAGGGTTCAGGATCTGATAAGCATAGTTTCAAACGCCAAAAAAATAGAAACTATTGAATTTATTATGTTTTTAGCATCGATTCCTTCAAGTTACGGTTCAAGTGAAAACGCTTTTGCCGTTGCATGTGTCTTCTGGTCGGTTCTGATTGCAAAAAAACTCAAAGTTGACCTGCAGACTACGAAAAGAATTGCTATTTCGGCATATCTTCAATATTTTTCGGCAGATAAAGAGAAAGGCTACACCGCGCTTTCGAGAATGGACGATTTCAACTACGACCGGATTGAATCGGCTCTCAATGTTTCAAGCAGGATCACCGATTTTTCGGAAAAGGCGCTTCAGCTTGACGTTTCGGCTTCGTCGGGAACGCTTTCCGGAGAAATTCTCAAAGTTGTTTCGTATTTTTCGGCAGTTACACGAAAATGGCCTGAAAAATCACAGTTCTGCAAGTGTCCGCTTATGACGCGCCCGCAGGCACTCCGTTCGATAATCAGAAACAGTGCGAATGATGCTTTTAAAAAGGAAATAGTCGAGGCTTTCATTTCAATAACGGGTATTTATCCGATAGGCAGCATTTTAAAACTTTCCGACGGAAACATCTGCGTTGTCGTCAAAAGGTTCAAAAATTTCTTTGACCAGTCCAATGTTCTGGTTCTTGACAAAGAGCTTTCAGTTAAAGAACGGCAAACTGTAAATGCCGAAAATCTTTTGGATATTCCCGATGCAGCAGGAATAGTCCTTCCGGAAAGGACCACCGTTGAAATCCTCAGCACATTCCTTGACGAAAGAAAAATGCTGGATGATCAGTCAGAGTAGAACATGACCACACAAATCCGAAAATTAACGGTCACGCTTGAAAAGGGTCGCGAAAGACTGGCAAAAAATCATAATCCCTGGGTTTATTCAAAAGCTGTAAAACATCTTTCCGATGGAGTTTCGGACGGAGACACTGTAGCCGTTCTCGATTTTGCCGGGAATTTTGTCGCGTGGGGTCATTACAACGGCAAATCGGGAATCGCGCTGCGCCTTCTGGAATGGGACGAGGCGAAATTTCCAAATGAAAACTGGATTCGGGAAAAAGTTGAAGCTGCTGTTGCTCTCAGAAAAAGGATAATTCCCGAAAATACGGAAATTTTCAGGCTGATTTTCTCGGAATCGGACATGCTTCCGGGAATCGTCTGCGATGTTTTTGAAAATGTCGGGGTTCTGCAGATTTCGACTCCAGCATTCGAGAGAATTAAAACGCAGCTTGCTGAAATAATTGCGGAAGCCGCAGAACTTGAAGCAGTTTACGAAAAAAGCGACGGTGACGGCAGAAAAATCGAGGGCTTACCAGAAAAATCAGGATTTCTTTACGGAAAACACACACTTACAAAAATTGTTTCACGTGAAACAAACCTTTTTTTCGAAGCCGATCTTGAAGGTCAGAAAACCGGTTTTTATGCCGACCAGCGTGACAACCGCCGTTTTTTCGGAGAAGCCGCTGAGGGTGAAGTTCTCGATATCTGTGCATTTTCAGGCGCGTTTTCGGTCCATGCTCTTAAAAACGGTGCGGAACACGCGACCTTACTCGATATTTCTAAAGAATCGGAAGCCTTGATCCGCCGGAATATGGAACTCAATTCGATTGATCCGGCACGCTACACTTTCATAAAAGGTGATGTTTTCGAGCTTCTGCGAAAGTTTGCGGCAGACGGGAAAAAGTTTGATTCGGTTGTGCTTGATCCACCGAAGCTCGTTCCCTCGAACAAATACCTTGAAAAAGGGCTAAGAGCCTATAAAGACTTGAATTTCAACGCACTTAAACTTGTTAGGAAGGGCGGAATTTTCGCAACCTTTTCCTGTTCCGGCGCAGTTACTCTCGCCGATTTCAGAAATGCGGTCGCCTTTGCGGCGCATGATGCCGGACTTGAACTTAAAATTCTGCGCCAGCTTCATCAGGCTCCGGATCATCCGATCCGCGTAAGCGCTCCTGAAACCGAATATTTGAAAGGACTGTTGCTTCAAGTCGGGGAATAATCAGATGTATGTTCTGACTCTTGCTTTTTGCGGCAAAAACTATCACGGGTGGCAGTCGCAGGAAAACGCGATAACCGTTCAGCGCGTTCTGAAAGACGTCGTTTCGGAGATTTTCAAAGCAGAAACACCTTTTCCGTCCGGCTGCAGCAGGACGGACGCGGGTGTCCACGCCCTTGAATTTATCGCGACAGTGCCGGAACTCCGCAATATTCCGCCCGAAAATTTTCAGAAAGGACTCAATTCGTTTCTGCCGGGCGATATCCGCGTGACAAAAGTCGAAAAGATTGAAGGAAACCACGACGGGCGCGAGTTTGTTGCCGGAAAACACTACCGCTACATGATCTGCACCAAACCGACCGCTTCCCCTTTCGCGGCGGATTATTCATGGCACAGCGGTTATCCGCTTGATGTCGCAAAAATGCAAGAGGCGATAAAGCATTTTGCCGGAATCCACGATTTTGCGTCGTTTATGGCGGCGGGAAGCGATGTCAAAACGACTGTCCGCACGATCCACAAGGCTAAAATCACCGAGTTCGACGGTTATTTGGCGCTGGATTTTTCAGGCGACGGCTTTCTGAAGCACCAGATCCGCATAATGGCGGGAACTTTGGCGAGTGTCGGGCGCGGCAGAATCGAACCTTACGAAATTCCAGCCTTGATCGAGGCGAAAAACCGCAATCTCGTGCCGCATACTTTGCCTGGGAACGGGCTTTTTCTCTATAAGCTTTTCAGAACGCCGGAAGAGCTGCTTTCATACGAATTTCCCAATAATTTCGAAGGAGTCGTGTGGTAGGCCTGTGTGAGATTGCGGCAAACCTTTCCTTTTTTCCGGTTTTTATTAAAATTTTGCGGTTTTTATGGAGGTTCAATATGAAAAAATTTTTCCTTTGCCTGACCGTTTTTGCGGCATTTCTTTTTGTTTTTACTGCCTGCGGAGGCTCTAAAAACGACGATAAAAGCGAAAAGCCCGATTCAAGTGAAGCTGTAACCGACGAGGATTCAATGGATACGACGCCTTCCGATGCCGAACCCTCTGACTCGGATTCAACGGATTCGGCGGACTCGGCAAAAGATCCGGACGATGCGTCTGAAGATTCCGACACAGACGATGACGGCTTCGATCCGGGTGAAAGCAATAACGATAATGAAGAACCTCTGATTTCGACTTTCTGCAAGGACGACGGAGTCAAAGGAGAACTGACCACATGTGTCGACGACGCCGTGTGCGAAGTTGAAGAGTGTCCAGGCGGAAACTCCTGCAAAGATGAAACGGAATGCGGTGAATGTCGGAATTATGAGGAAGAATGCCGTGACGGTGATTCCGGATGGGGAGTCTATCAGTGTCGGGCTGGCAAATGGACATTCCAGAAAACTTGCGATCAGACTGTCGCCTGTACAAACGGAAATGACGGCAGAGGCCTGCTTAAAACATGCGTCGGCGACGAGTGCGAAACCGTCACATGCCCCGGTTCCTGCAACAGACAGGGAACAGCATGCGGCGAATCGGGCTGCATCGATTATACCATGGAATGCCGCGACGATATGCTTTTGGATAGTAACGGCGGCGGTGCCATAGCGCAGTGCCAGTTCGGAAAATGGCAGATCATGAGCACTTGCACTGACGGTGCATCCTGTAACAAGGAAACCGGTAATTGCGGCGAATGCAAAAACGGCAACACGAAATGCGAAAATCATGAAATCAGTGGAATTATGAACAAAAGCTGCAATTATCAAGGGGAATGCGAAACGGATTCAAACGGCAATTTGAAGTATTACTCCGCAACGATCGGTGTCCAGCTCCTGTGTTACGACGGCAGATGGAGCGATTACAACGATCTGACGAGATCCAGCTACTGTCCTCCGGTCAACCATACCTTCCAGAAATATGATGGTTATACAGGCTATCAAGATTGGTCAACCGATATGACGAAGGTGCATAGAAACGGTTCAGCCAATTACGATTATTATCACTATTCATCGTGTCACAATACAGGTTTAGTCAGCGAGTGCGGCACATGCCACAATGACTTTATTGCATGTAATGATGTAGATGAAGGCAAGCCGTTCGGACGTATAATAAAATGTGATAACGGAGTGCTGACATACGGTAACTATTGCGGCAATAAAACCCAAATATGTAAAGATCAGTATCAATGTCCAAAATAGCAGATTTGCGGGGGATTTTGTTCGTTTTTTATTAAATAAAATCACACTTTTTCAAAAAAAATCACTTTTTATTTGACTTTTTGCCGCAAATATGTATTATGCCGCCCGTTCGAGTTCGTTACATTCGATTCTTTTTTGAGGTTCCTCGTTAGCTCAGTCGGTAGAGCGGGTGGCTGTTAACCACTAGGTCGGCGGTTCAAGTCCGTCACGAGGAGCCATTTTTTTTGCCTTTTTTCTAAGGATTTTTGCTGAAAATAAACTTTTTGAATTACTTTTTGGCTTTTGCAGGAGTTTTTGTCTTCTGTTTTGCAGGAGTCTTTGCCGGAGCCGCTTTTTTAGGCATCTTTGAGTTTATGAGCTTTTCGAGTTCCTTGACTTCATCGGGAAAAGCCGGCTGCGGGAATTTCTGCTTCATGCTTTCGAAAATCGCATTCGCGACTTCCACTTTTCCGATGTGGAAGAGCGAAAAGGCGATGTGAAGATAGCTGCGCTCGATTTTCGGGCATCCGGGATAGGTTTTTTCAATCGGCTGCAGAGTTTCAATCGCTTTGTTGTAGCTTTTTTCCATGTAATAGGTTTCGCCGATCCAGAATGCGGCATCGCATTTTCTCGTTTCGGGCCACTTGTCGGCAAAAGTTTCCCATGCCTTTCTTGCAATCGCGGGGTCACAGTTTCCGCTTTTCGTATATTCGACAAGCTGGTTGTAGCTTTTTTCAGAGTTTTCGGGAAGTCTGATGATTCCTTCTTTCGTCACAGTGAATTTGTCAACCGGTTTCAGGCCTTCGATCTGTGCGTTGATTTCTTCCTTCAGCTTGGCGAGTTCAGTCTCGTTTTCGGCGATTTTCTTCTCGACGGAGGCAAGCTGATCGGCAATGATAGTGCTTTTCTGAGCCGTAAGATCGACTGAATCGATTCGGTTGTTGAGCTCTTTGATTGTTTCACGCAACTCTTCAAGATTATTGAAAGAAAGGTCGATTTTGTTTTTCTGCATCTGCTTTTCAGCCTGCTGTGATTTTTCGATTTCGTCAAGACGCGCGTAGAGTTTTGCGATTTCATCCTGAACTGATTTCGCAACGTTTTCTTCAAGAATCTTCATTTTTGCTGTCGTTTCGGCACGAAGTTCAGATTTTGCCATATCGATGTCGTTTTTCATCGCGATGCACGAATTAAGAAAACAGAAAACAGCCAAAAAAAGCGGAAACAAAATGAATTTTTTCATTATTACCTCCATAAATTCAGATCTCACCTTTTCGACCTCACCCAACCCTCTCTAATGTGGCGAGGGAATAAAAAGGAAGGCCAAAAACCGCGCGATTATACAGATTTTTTAGTGAAAAAACAGAGGCTGAACGAAAATAAGAGATCAAATCGTTTTTAATACACTTTCAGGCGATGTTTCGCAGCAAAAACCTTGGACATCAGCAGATATAAAAAGATTTCCAGTCAGCAACATTTAAATCTTTATGTTGGGGAAAGAACAGAAAAATAATCCTGGAGCCGATTTTCAGAAGTTTTTCAGCCCTTTTTAAAACGAAGAACTCATTTGTTTTCTTCGCGGACTTCGTTCACTTTGGCGATAAAGTCTTCAGGATCAACGAACTCTTTGTAGACCGATGCGAAACGGATAAAGGCGACTTTGTCGACCTCTTTCAATACGTTCATGACGATATCGCCGATGACGCTCGTTTCGACCTCTTTCTTTTCGTAGGACTGAAGCTCTTTTTCTATTTTGTCGATCATCTGGTCAATAGTTTCAGCCGAAACGGGGCGTTTCTGGCATGAAATCATAAGCCCTTTTTTGATTTTGTTGCGGTCGTAAGGTTCTCTTTCGCCGTTTTTCTTTTTTACGACGGGCATGATCTCCTCGATCCGTTCGTAAGTCGTGAATCTGCCGCCGCACTCTTCGCATTCGCGCCTTCTTCTGATCTCACAGTCGTCTTTGGTGGAGCGTGAATCGATAACTTTATCTTTAATTGAACCGCAGTATGGACATTTCATTGGACAACTCTGAAAAATCAGTAAAAACTATCTGTTGATGAGCGGATATTTCTTGCAGATCGCAACGACTTCATTGTGTACTTCTTCGATGATTTTGTCGTCGATGATGCTGTCGTCTATTCCGATCTTCGGGTTGTATTCGTTGCTTTTGATGTTCATGATGACTTTGTCCATAAGTCTTGCAACGTTGCGGACATCGTCTTCATTGAGGCCTCTCGTCGTAAGGAAAGGAGTTCCTACGCGGATACCGCTCGTGATGAAAGGCGACTGGTCGTCGAACGGAACCATGTTCTTGTTGACGGTGATGTGCGCCTTGTCGAGAGCCTTCTCAACGATCTTGCCGGTTTTGCCTTTGTTTCTGAGGTCGATGAGCATAAGGTGGTTGTCGGTACCGCCCGAAACAAGGTTGTAACCCATTTTGTTGAATTCGTCAGCCATTGCAGCTGCGTTTTTTACGACCTGAGTCATGTAAACTTTGAAGCTCGGGTCAAGTGCTTCTTTGAAGCAGACGGCCTTTGCAGCGATGACATGCATGAGCGGGCCGCCCTGCATTCCCGGGAAAACAGCTGAGTTGAGGTCTTTTTCGTATTCTTTCTTTGCAAGAACGAGACCGCTTCTCGGACCTCTGAGTGTTTTGTGGGTCGTCGAAGTTACGAAATCGCAGTAAGGAACCGGGCTCGGATGAAGTCCGGCAGCTACGAGGCCGGCAATGTGAGCCATGTCAACCCACATGATCGCGCCGACTTTATCGCAGATCTCACGGATCCTTTTGAAGTCGATGATTCTCGGATAAGCCGATGCGCCTGCAAGGATCATTCTCGGCTTGTTTTCGACGGCAAGTCTTTCCATTTCGTCGTAGTCGATTCTGCCGGTTTCCTTTGCAACGCCGTAGGGAACGATGTTGTAAAGTTTGCCGGAGAAGTTTACCGGGCTGCCGTGAGTGAGGTGGCCGCCGTGGTTGAGGTTCATAGCGAGAACAGTGTCACCCGGTTTGCATACCGTGAAGTAAACGCTCATATTTGCCTGGGAACCGCTGTGGGGCTGAACGTTAGCGCATTCAGCACCGAAAAGCTGGCAGGCTCTTTCTTTTGCAAGTTTTTCGACCTGGTCGACTACTTCGCAGCCGCCGTAGTATCTCTTTTTCGGATAACCTTCGGCATATTTGTTGGTAAGCAGCGAGCCCTGAGCCTCCATGACCGCATTGCTCGTAAAGTTTTCACTGGCGATGAGTTCAAGACCGCCTTCCTGTCTCTCAGCCTCTTTTTCGATGATTGCTGCAACTTCCGGGTCAACGCTCGGGATGTACTTCAGATTCAACATTTTATCCTCCAAAAAAAGTTAAAAAACCAAAAAACCGGAAGAGTTTAATAATAATAAATTATTTTGCAAATTTGCGTGAAAAACTGAGGCGGGAAATTAAGAACTGGTGCCGAGAACAGGACTTGAACCTGCACGGAGTTGCCCCCACTAGAACCTGAATCTAGCGTGTCTGCCAATTCCACCATCCCGGCACGAAAAGCGCAGTAATTATACTCAGATTTATTGCCAGTCAAGAAAATATAGCTGATTCTGCGTTTAAAAACAACGGATTTTCAAAGTGAAAAATTTGCGTTTCGAAAGATTTGTCTAATAATTTTACTTATTTGACCAAATTTTCAGGCGCTTTTCCGTTCAGAACCGCACAGCAGTCGTCAATCACCATTCTCGCCATTTCTGAACGCGTCTCTTCGGCAGCGCTTCCGATGTGAGGCAGAAGAACGGCATTTTCAAGCGTCATAAGTTTTTCGTTGATTTTCGGTTCGAATTCATAGACATCGAATCCTGCCGCATAAATTTCTCTTTTCCCGAGTGCGTCAGCCAGAGCCGCTTCGTCAATGAGCTGACCGCGAGCGGTGTTTATGATTATTGCGCCTTTCTTCATGGTTCTAAGTTCGTCAGCGCCTATCATGTGGTGAAGTTCGGGAACATAGGGCAGATGAAGCGAAAGGAAATCGCATTCTTTCAAAAGTTCTGCAAATTCGCAGTATTTCGCACCGAGTTCCTTTTCAGCTTCTTCGTTTCTGCGTCTGCTCCAGTAAATTATGTCAAGACCGAACGCCTTCGCCCTTTTTGCGGTTGCAAAACCGATTCTTCCCATGCCGAGAATGCCGAATTTTTTGCCGTCGAGCGATACTCCGTTGAAAAGTTCGGGCGCCCAGCCTTTGAATTTTCCTTCGCGGGCGTATTTTTCAGCCTCGACTGCGCGTCTTGAAGCCATCAGAAGCAGAAGAATCGCGATGTCGGCAGTAGAGTCGGTAAGAACTCCCGGCGTATTCGTGACTTTTATCCCGTGTTCACGGCAGTAAGCCAAATCAATATTGTTGAACCCGACTGCATAGTTTGAAACGACTTTCAGATTAGGCATTTTTGCAAGCAGTTCGGCATTGATTTTGTCGGAAAGCATTGAAATCAGACCGTCCGGCGAGATTTTTGCCAAAGTTTCAGCAAGGTTTTTATGTTCCTCTTCGTTCAGAACGACCGTTTCGAAATTCCTGCCGGCAATCAGTTCTTCATATCTTTTGCCGGGAAGTTTGCAGGTTATGACGATTTTTTTCATTTTCTCCTCCCAAAAAAGTCTGCAAAAAACAAAAACGGGAAATTATAGGGAAAACAGCAGAAAAATAAATGTTATCTCATATTGACATTATGCCGATTCAAGTTAATTTGTCTGCTCGGCAGAGTGTTGGACGGGGGTAAAACTAAATATATGGAAATTGCTCTTCAGGAAGCAAAAAACGGCATAAATGCCGGTCACGGCGGTCCTTTCGGAGGCGTTATCGTAAACAACGGCGAGATCGTCGGACGCGGTCACAACGAAGTGATAAAGCGCAACGACCCTACATGTCACGGTGAAGTCATGGCGATACGCGACGCATGCAGGAATCTGGAATCATTCGACCTTTCAGACTGTGAACTTTACACTACGGCGGAACCGTGCCCCATGTGTTTCGGTGCAATTCTCTGGGCGAACATCAGAAAAGTCTACTACGGCTGCACCATCGCCGATACCGACAAACTCGGTTTTCGGGATGAAGTTTTCTCGACATCCTCTTTCGACATAAAAACCGAGATGGACAGAAAGGAATGCCTTGATCTTTTTGAGGAATACCGTTCCATGGACAACAAAAAGGGTTATTGAAGAAAAATTTCAGGTTTTTAATCCGTATGATTGTTAATGTTTGATTTTCTAGTCGGATTTTTTCCTATTCCCACTCGATCGTAGCCGGCGGCTTCGAGCTGATGTCCATGACGACGCGGTTTATTCTCTTGACTTCGTTTATGATGCGCGAACTTACTTTTTTAAGGAATTTCGGGTCAAATTCGAACCAGTCGGCCGTCATGAAGTCGTCCGTTTTAACTGCGCGGAGAGCGACGACATATTCATAAGTCCTGCAGTCGCCCATGACTCCCACTGTTTTAACCGGAAGCAGCACGACGAATGCCTGCGAAATTTCGTCGTAAAGCCCGGCGTTTCTTATCTCTTCGATGAAAATGTGATCGGCTTCCTTGAGTATGTCGCACTTTTCGCCCGTGACTTCGCCTAAGATCCTGACTGCAAGACCGGGGCCGGGGAAGGGGTGGCGCTTGATGAGTTTTTCGGGAAGGCCGAGTTTAAACCCGAGTTCGCGGACTTCGTCCTTGAAAAGGTCTCTGAGCGGTTCCACAAGTTTCAGCTTCATGTTTTCTGGGAGACCGCCGACATTGTGGTGGCTTTTTATCGTGGTGGAAGCACCTTTTTTGTTGACGGAACTTTCGATTACATCGGGATAAATCGTGCCCTGCGCCAGGAAATCGGCATCGTTGATTTTGTTTGCTTCCCGCTCGAAAACTTCGATGAATGTGTTTCCGATGATTTTTCTTTTCTTTTCAGGCTCGGTGACGCCTGCCAGTCTGGTAAGAAACTCTTCTCTTGCATCAACTACGATGAGGTTGAGCATGTCCTTGAAGTTTGCTTCGACCTCTTCACGTTCGTTTTTGCGCAGAAGACCGTTGTCAACGAAAATCGCGGTGAGGTTTTTGCCTATCGCCTTTGCCAGAAGCGCCGCGGTTACGGACGAATCTACTCCGCCAGAAAGACCGAGAACGACTTTTTTATTCTGGATCGTGTTTTTGAGGTTTTCGGTCGCGATTTTTATGTAGTTGTCCATTTTCCACTCGGCTTTCGCGCCGCACACTTCGAAGAGGAAGTTGGAAAGCATTTTTCTTCCTTCGAGCGAGTGGTTTACCTCTGGATGGAACTGGACTGCATAGATTTTTTTCTCGTCGTTTCCTATCGCGGCGAAAGGGATCGTGTCGGTTTTTGCAATCGGATAAAATCCCTGCGGAATCTCCGAAACATAGTCGCTGTGGCTCATCCATACCTGCGTTTTGGGCGAAATTCCCTTGAAAAAAGGAGAGTGCGGAGCGAGGTTTTCGATGTAAGCCCTGCCGTATTCGCGGCTTTTTCCGCTGCTGAGCTTTCCGCCGAGACGCGAGGATGTGAGCTGCATTCCGTAGCAGATGCCGAGAATCGGGATCCCGAGTTCGAAAATTTTCGGATCGACATCGGGTGCACCTTCATCGTTTACAGATGACGGACCGCCGGAAAAGATTATCCCTTTCGGTGCAAAATTCTTAATGAAATCAAGCGAAACGTCGAACGGTTTGAGCTCGCAGTAGACATTCATCTCTCTGATTCTTCTCGCGATGAGCTGGTTATACTGTGAACCGAAATCCAAAATAAGAATCTTATCCATGAAAACCTCCGTAAAACCTCACCCCTTTTGTTCCCCTCTCCACTGTGGCGAGGGGGCAAAGATAAGGTTAAAATCCGCGCTTTCTTAGCATAAATGCGCAGGAAAACAAAGTTTTTTATGAATGCTGAAACATCTTGACGATTATCCTCCCTTGTGTTAAAAAACCGCAGTTTTCGGCTCATGGAGAAACAGATGACAGTTAAGCCCGAAATAACGGAACTTATTGAAAAACTTGCGGAAAAAATAGACCTTGCAGATGAAGAACTTTTCGTTTTGATCGAGAGCGACGAAGCAACGAAACCTCTCGGAGCTGCAGCGGATAAAGTTCGCAGAAAAATCTATGGTGACGCCGTTTACATCCGCGGACTCATCGAGATGACGAACTACTGCAGAAATGACTGTTTCTACTGCGGAATCAGGCGCAGCAACACAAGCGCGACGAGATACAGGCTCACCGAAGACGAAATCATGGAGTGCTGCCGCGAAGGTTATGCTCTCGGCTTCAGGACTTTTGTGCTTCAGGGCGGCGAAGACCTCTATTTCAACGACGAAAGAATGTGCGCAATCGTTGCAGAGATCAGGAAAAACTATCCCGATGTCGCGATAACCCTTTCTCTCGGTGAAAAATCGCGCGAAAGCTATCAGAAACTTTTCGATGCAGGGGCGAACCGCTATCTTTTGCGCCACGAAACTGCCGACAACGATCATTACCGCAAGATCCATCCGGCGGAACTTTCGCCCGAAAACCGCAAAAAATGCCTTTTCGACCTCAAGGAAATCGGTTATCAGGTAGGTTCTGGCTTTATGGTGGGCTCACCTTTCCAAACCACGGCGAATCTGGTCGCAGACCTCCGTTTTCTGCAGAAACTTGACCCGGACATGATCGGAATCGGCCCTTTCATTCCGCATGAAAAGACGCCGTTTGCCGACAAAAAGCAGGGTGAACTCACGCTCGTTCTGAGAATGGTTTCGATTCTGAGGCTTATGTTCCCGCACGCACTTCTTCCGGCAACGACCGCACTCGGAACGATCCATCCGCAGGGACGCGAACTGGGACTGAAAGCGGGAGCGAACGTCGTCATGCCGAACCTTTCGCCGGTTTCGGTACGGAAACTTTACGATTTATACGAAAACAAAATATGCACGGGTGAAGAATCGGCGCAGTGCCGCGGCTGTCTGGAGATGCGCGTCAGAAACGCCGGTTACCGCATCGTTACCGATATTGGAAACGTCAAAAGGAGTTGAAAAATGAATATCTGCGAACTTCAGCAGGAGATCCTGCGAATCAAAAAAGAGAATGATGTCTGTGTTCTTGCCCACAGCTATCAGGCGAGAGAAATAACGGAAGTTGCCGATTTTACGGGCGATTCATTCCAGCTAAGCGTCAAGGCTAAAGATGCGCCGCAGAAAACTGTCGTTATGTGCGGCGTCAGATTCATGGCTGAAACGGTAAAACTGCTTTCTCCGGGAAAAACGGTTTATCTCGCAAATCCTACCGCAGGATGTCCGATGGCTGATCAGATGGACAAAGACATAATTTCCGAAGTAAAGAAGGCTTATCCCGACTACACCGTCGTCGCCTACATCAACACCACCACTTCTCTCAAGACGATCTGCGACGTCTGCGTAACCTCATCTTCGGCAGTGAAGATCGTGAAAAAGCTTGAAAACAAAAACATTCTCTTCATTCCGGACTGCAATCTGGGTGCATTCGTCGCGAAACAGGTTCCCGAAAAGAATTTCAAACTTCTGAACGGCGGCTGTCCGACACATGCAAAAATCTCGGCTGACAGCGTCCACAAAGCGAAAGCGGCTCATCCGGACGCACTTGTTCTCGTTCATCCCGAATGCAAACCCGAAGTCACCGAACTTGCGGACTACATCGGTTCGACATCAGGAATCATGGACTTTGCAAGAAAATCGGACAAAAACGAATTTATAATCGGCACCGAAATCAGTATCTGCGAGCATCTTTCATTCGAATTTCTCGACAAACGTTTCTACCCCCTTTCGCAGAATCTCATCTGCCAGAACATGAAGGCGACGACCCTTGTCGACCTTTACAACGCAGTCCGGGGAAAAGGCGGCGAAGAAATCAGGCTTGACAGCGAAACGATTGAAAAAGCACGCCTCTGCATCGATAAAATGATCGAACTCGGATAAGTTAAAAGATATATTTTTCTTCTCAAAAATTCATATAAAAGAGGATTAGGGGGACGCATTTTAAAAATATTTTAATAAGAAATTATTTTGAAAAGAACTAAACAAAGAAGCGTAAAAACGCTGTCGGGGAAAATGCTAAAATGCACCTAAAAACGGCCAAAACCGGCAAACCGATTAAGATCCCCCTACGTAAACGAACAGACAAGTATAACCGGATTTTTATAAATTTCAACAAAAATTTTTATATCGGCAAAATCTTTCTTCATAATTTGAGAAAAATCGGTTTTTTAATAAAATCTCCTGTTTTTTGTAGGAGGAAGAAATGCAGAATGACGGAAAAATTGCGATTCTCGATGTGAGTTCTTATATTTTCAGGGCATTTCATGCGCTGCCGCCGATGTATTCGCCGAAAGGCGAACCGGTAAACGCGATATACGGCTTCATCAACATGTTTTTGAGGACTATATCGAAGTTCAAAGGTTTTGCGGCGGTCGCGGCGCTTGACAGCAAGACGGAGACTTTCAGGAAAAAGGCTTATCCAGAATATAAGGCCAACAGAAAGGAGGTCGATCCCGAGCTCAAATCGCAGTTCGAGCTGATCACGCCTATGCTTGAGGCACTCAACATTCCGGTTTTCGCGTCCGACGGCTTCGAGGCTGATGACGTCATTGCCTCGATCGTAGCGAATAACCCCGGCAAAGAAATCATCATAATCTCTTCCGACAAGGATCTGATGCAGCTTGTCGGAGGGAACGTCCTGATGTATGACAGCATGAAGGACAAAATCATTGATCCGGCGGCCGTGCAGGAAAAATACGGCGTTATGCCAAGTCAGATGCTCGATTTTCTCGCTCTTTTAGGCGACAGTTCCGACAATGTTCCGGGAATGCCGAAAGTCGGGCTTAAAACCGCAGCGGAACTGCTCAACAAATACGGTTCGGCTGACAGCATCTATCAGAATCTTAGTGCTCTGAAACCCGCATTGCAAAAGGTTTTTACGGAAAATAAGGAGCAGTTTGAATTTTCAAAATTTCTGATCCGCCTCGATTCTTCAGTAAAACTGGAAGGCTGCCGGAAATGCTTTGATCCGTGGACGAATCCCGATACTGAAAAAATCGTGAAACTCTGCTCCGATCTGGGTTTTGCGTCGATCCTGAAAAAAGTCGGAAGCGATTTCCCGGCAAATAGGGAACCGGCGCCCGAACCGAAAAAAACGGTTGAACTTCATGAAAAATGGGAGCCGGGCGAATTTGATGTAAAAAGTGGTGAAACCCTTTATGGAAGCACCTTTTACGGCAGTTTTTATGTCGCAAAAGACGGGAAATTCATGTCGCTTGAGATTGCAAACCTGCCTCAGGATTCGACGGTCTATTCTTTTGAAGTTAAAGAGTTCCTCGATGCGCCTTTTCCGAAGGGGATAAAATTCATCGACCTGCAGATCTATTATTTCTGTCACGACAGCGGCAGACACGGTTATTCGCCTGAAGATATAGCCGGGGCGCTGGGTCTAGGCGATGTCAGCAGAGAGTCTCCAGAGCGGTTTTTTGCATTTTTGGAAAAGCTCCGTGCGAAAATCGAAGAGAAACGTGAAGACAAGTCGTTCCTTCTTAACGGAATAGAGATGCCGCATCTCGAAGTAGTCAGGGCGATGGAGCAGAACGGAATAAAGGTCGATCTGAATGAAACTGGCAGGCTGAGAAGCGAGTTTTTAAGCAGAATCAATGATTTGACAAAGCAGATCTATGAGGCTGCAGGAACTGTTTTCAATCCCAATTCGCCGAAACAGCTTGCCGAGATTCTTTTTGACAAACTTCAGCTCAAAGGCGGCAAAAAGACAAAAACCGGCTACAGCACAGGTCACGAGGTTCTTGAAAATGTCGCAGAGGAAAACGATCATCCGCTCCCCAAACTCATAATCGAGAACAGAAAATATTCCAAACTTGTCTCCACTTATCTTGAACCGATTGCTGCAAAGACCGCATCCGACGGCAGGCTGCACACTTCCTACATCGTGACTTATGCCGCGACAGGCAGACTCGCGAGCAGGGAACCGAACCTGCAGAATATCCCGACCCGCACTGAGGACGGGCAGAAGATCCGAGGTCTTTTCGTTGCCGAAGAAGGGTTCAAGCTTCTCTCTCTCGATTATAGCCAGATTGAACTCAGAATTCTGGCGGCACTCAGCCAGGAGCCTGAATTTATTGATGCTTTCAAGCACGGCGAAGATATCCACAGACGCACCGCAGCCGCAATTTTCGGCACGATACCCGAATTCGTAGACAAAGAGATGCGCCGCAACGCAAAGGCGGTAAACTTCGGAATAATTTACGGAATGCAGGCATACAAACTTTCGGTCGATACCGGCGTTGACATCGCTTTCGCGAAAAAATATATCGACAACTACTTTGCGTGCTACCCGAAGATCAAGCAGTTCATCGACGACACTATCAGAAACGCCAGAGAAGAAGGTTTTGTCGAGACATATTTCGGACGCCGCCGCTATATTCCCGAAATCGCAAATTCAAATAAAAACATCGCGAAATCGGGTGAAAGAATGGCGGTAAACACCGTGATCCAGGGAACTGCGGCCGATGTGATAAAACAGGGAACGGTTGCAGTCTACAACATGCTGAAGGAAGTCTGCCCCGAAGCGCGGATCCTGCTTCAGATTCACGACGAACTCATAATCGAGTTTCCGGAAAAAAGAACTGATATCGCAGAGTTGTGCGCCGAGAAAATGCGGGCAGCAGGCAGGGATTTTGAAGTGCCGCTCGATGTAAACTATTCCGTCGGCGACAACTGGGCTGACTTGAAGTAGGAGGAAAGCATGAAAACCAACACACTGAGTTTAGGTGCCGGTCTCACCGGTCTTTCGGCTGCGTATCATTCAAAAGGGAGGGATTTTCTTGTCGTCGAGAAAAGTGATCACGTCGGCGGGATATGCACGAGCGAGCATAAAAACGGCTTTGTTTTTGACCAGACAGGGCATTGGTTTCACGTGAAAACATCCGAGGTCCGCTCACTGATGACGCGGCTTTTCGGGCAAAATACAGTTGAAATCGAGCGCAAAACTTTTGTCTTTTCGCACAACGTTTTTACGCAGTATCCGTTTCAGTCAAACACTTTCGGTCTGCCGCCGCAGGTGATAAAGGAGTGCGTTCTGGGTTTTGTAAAGGCATATTACGAAAACGACAAGTCAAGGGCGCATGAAAACTTTTACGAATGGTGCATGGCTTATCTCGGAGAGGGGATCTCCAGGCATTTCATGATTCCCTACAACACGAAAATATACACCGTCCACCCGAAGGATTACGCGAGCCACTGGTGTGACTACTATGTACCGAAACCCACGCTGGAGCAGGTGATAGAAGGTGCAGTCACAGCGCCTGAGCAGAAAAATATCGGCTACAATGCGAAGTTTTTCTATCCGAAGGAAAACGGCATCGGAGAGCTGCCGGAACGCCTTTTCGACAGGTGCGAAAAGGAAAAGTTCATCTTCAGCGCAGAGCCTGTTTCGATCGATGCGGCAAAGAAGCTGGTGAAACTGAGCAACGGCACGGAGATCGAGTATGAAACGCTCATAAACACGATCCCGCTCAATAAATTTTTGAAACTTCTTACCAATTTGGCAGAGCTTCCGGCACACGAAATTGCAGACAGAATGAAGATCGCGCATGTCAGCTATTTCAACGCCGCTTTCAAAAAGCCGTGCGGACATCCTGGGCATTGGTTTTACATTCCGGAAGAAAAATTCATGCCTTATCGAGTTGGCTCTTTCTCTAATATTTACAACAAGTTGGCTCCCGTTGGCAAAGGAAGCGCCTACATAGAATTTACCCATCAGGAAGAGAGTATAGACACTGAAAATTTCAGGCGGAAAAGCATCGAACTCCTTCTTGCAATGGGGCTAATTTCAACTGAAAACGACATCGAATTCATGGATTACTGCAAAATCGATGCCGGATACGTCATCTACCACAAAGAATATTTCGACGACATGGCACTTATCGAAAAATGGTGTGCTCAGAACTCCGTCAGACTTGCCGGAAGGTACGGAAAATGGACCTATTCCGCGATGGAAGACGCCATTCTGGACGGAATGAAAGCGGTGAAATCCGATTAAAAAACGATTTCTGCAAAATCAGGGTCAGCACTGTACCGTTAGCACTGCCGGCTGCACATCCTGTAAAGTTTTATTTTTTGCATAAAACGAAACAATGAATATAGTTTGCCTGTTTTTGATTTTTTATGGAGGATTTGATGAAAAAATTACTTGTTTTTCTTGTTGTCATCGCTGTTTTGATGTCGTTTGCATGCAGCAAAAAGGAGGAAGTGCAGCCTCAAAAAGAAGCTGTTGCAAAGGAACCGGCTCAAAAAAATGAAATTTACAATGTCGAAATAGGAACGGCGGTTTTCCGCGGTCCTGAAGACGCACCTGTCACTATCATCAATTTTTCAGATTTCCAGTGCCCTTTTTCAAAACGGAGCGTCGATTACATGGATTCGGCTTTGAAACGCTATAACGGCAAAATAAGATATGTTTTCAAGCACTTCCCGTTAAGTTTCCACAAAATGGCTAAACCTGCATCCTTGGCGGCGATTGCGGCGCAGAATCAGGGCAAATTCTGGGAATATTACACAAAACTTTACAGTGACGTGAAAAATGTCACCGAAGAAAATCTTGTCGCATACGCGAAAGAACTCAAACTTGATATGGATAAATTCAACGCCGACAGAGTTTCGCCGGAAACGGCGGCGAAGGTTCAGGCCGATATTACGCAGGGTTCTATTTTCGGAGTACGCGGAACGCCGACGCTTTTCATAAACGGAGAAAGAATAGTAGGTGCAAATAACGCGAAAATGGAAGAAGTGATCGTCCGTCAGATTGCAGCAGGCGAACAGCTTAAAGCCAAAGGGATAAAGAATCCTTACGCCGAAATCGTTAAAAACGGAAAAAAGAAATTCATACCGCCGAAAAGAGAAGCTCCGGCAGTATCCACGGATGTCTACAAAGTCGAAATTCCGGCTCATGCTCCGGTCTGGGGTGCTGAAGACGCGCTTGTCACGATCGTCCTTTTCGACGACTTCGAATGCCCGTTCTGTTCAAGACTTTATGCAACTTACGAGCAGCTCAAAAAAGATTACGAAGGCAGGATAAGAATTGCTTTCGTAAACCTTCCGCTCGGTTTCCACAAAAAGGCCAAAGATGCCGCATATGCAGGCGCAGCGGCGCAGAAACAGGGAAAGTTCTGGGAGGTCTACAGTTTCCTCTTCACAAAGCAGAAAGAGTGGAATCATGCCGAAAACTTCAAGGAATGGCTTGAATCGCACAAAGCCGAACTTCCGGTAGACTGGGATCAGTTCAAAAAGGACATGGAAAGCAAGAACATCGAGAATCTTGTCGCCGAAGACGTCAAAACCGCGACGTCACTCGGCTTGCGCGGAACTCCGGCTTCCTTTATAAACGGCAGGTTCGTAAGCGGTGCGCTTCCGATAGATTCTTTCAAGAAAGTCATCGACGAAGAGCTCAAAAAAGCTGAAGGCAAGGGCTTGAAAGGCGGCGAACTTTACCGCGAAATCATCAAAGAGGGCAAACCGAGCATCGCGAAAAGCAACGGCAACAAAGGCGAAAAGGAAGATCCGAACAAAATTTATTCGATAAAACTGAGCGGAAAAGAGGCTGTCAAAGGCAGCAAAAATCCGAAAATCACGATAATAGAATTTTCCGATTTCCAGTGCCCTTTCTGCAGCAAGGCTTTCAAGACGGTTGAAGATGTTGCGGGAAAATACAAAAACGATGTGAAAATCGTTTACAAGAACTTTCCGCTCAGCTTTCACAAGGAGGCGAAACCGGCGGCTCTTTTCGCTCACGCGGTGAAAAATCTTTACGGTGATGAAAAATTCTTCCAGCTGGCATCGCTTCTTTACTCGAGACAGAATGATTGGAAAATAAATTCTGAAGAAAAATTCGCGGCTTATGCAAAAGAAATCGGCGCAGACTGGGAGAAGGTCAAAGCCGAAGCAGCAAAACCGGAAACGGAAGCGGCAGTTTCTGAAGATATCCGGGAGGCGGGAACCCACAATCTCCGCGGCGTTCCGGCATTTTTCGTAAACGGCAGAAAAGTCGGCGGCGCAAAACCTGCTGAATTTTTTGAATCAATGATAGAATCGATGCTCAAAGAACAAAAGTAATTTCTGATTTTACAAAACAATCGAAAGAATCTATTAGAAAACAACGCCCAGATAAACATTCAGATAGTGGAAAAGCGACGTGTCGTGTTCATCGGTGTCAAGTCCTGAGAAAGGAACACCGATCTGATATCTCAGACCCGTGCGCATTCCGCTTTTGTTTGCGTAGTCTATTCCTATAAACGGTTCAAGTGCGTTAGGCAGACCTTTTCCGCCCAGGGAATTGTTCTTTTTGAGAGCCATCGAATATGTCGTGCCGATATAAGCCTTCAAATCGTCAAGGAAGAAGTATGTTGCGGTCAAACTTGCGTAGTAACCTGCCGTAAATCTGCCAAGATACTGATTCCACAGAGCCGAATTGAAGTTGTAATCCTTGTTGAAACGGAAGTTTTCGACGGTGTGGTCGCTTTTTGTCGAGGAGTTGTTGATCGAATTCCCGGGAGTATTCCACGAATCGCCCTGAACGTAGTCGGCATCATCCGGAGACGCAATACCCGTGAGAAGACCGATGTGGAATTTTTTCGGAATCACGCGGAATCCCAGATCAGCCGCCCAACCGACCATCTGCGCCTTGACAGACTGATCTTTGCCGTCTTCAAGACGGATTTTGCCGATGCTTCCCGTCAAAAATGCAAGTTCCGTTTTGAACGAGAAAATCTTGTAGTGCAGATTGAGCCATGCATCGAGTTTCCAGAGTTTGGCACTTTGTCCGGTGTAGGCATAGGTTGTATCGGGATCGACTAATTTGTCGTCTGTCGGAACGACATACGAATCTTCATCCGATTTGAACCACTCACCGGAAGAATTGTTTTTCCAGGAAAACATAACCATCGCACCGACTTCTACAACGGTTTTTTCGTTAAGAATCTTGTTCTCGAGAACTGCCGGATCGTCTTCCTGCATGGTGAACATAAGACTTACGTTGAAACCGTCATCTTTCTGCGAAGCATCGATAAAATAATCGTGGTATTTGTCCAGAAGCCCTGTTGAAGCGAGGTCGAAAGCGGGAATGATCTTGAATCCCATAATCGGAATCGTCAGCTGCAGTCTGTCGAGATAGTTGCCGCTGGACAGGGTGTTGAACCTGTTACCGTCGCTGTAAAGGATTCCCAGGCCCCAGTTGAAAGGCATTCTTCCGACTTTGAGCTGACCTATCGGAATATCGAAAACGCCCCACAAACCTTCGAAAACTATGTTCGCCGAGGTTGAAAGCTGTGCATCGCGCAGAAGTCCGTTCTCCTTTTTGTCGAAATCGTAGTTGTCGGCACCCATAGCGGTATTGCCGAAAATCGAAAGTTTCGTGTGGATTTCCATCGTTTCGGCAATGTTGATGACTGGTTCCAGATGAAGTTTCAGCCAAGCCCAGTTCAGGACATGTTCGTTTGCATCTTCGGTGGTTCTTTCGCCGGTCGTTGAATCGGTTACAACGTTTTTGACTGTGTTTCTGTCGGCCATGTAAGGGTTGTTGCCGCTCAGTTTCATATTGTAGGTGAAAGTGTTTGCAACATTGAAATATCCGTAAAGTTCAAAGAATTTAACGGGTTTCCCCTGCTGAATCTTTACAAGAGGCGCGTCAGCGGTTTCTTCTTCTGCAACGAATTCCTGACCGTCCTGCAACTCTTCCTCTTTTTCCTGAGTTTCATTGTTTTCATCCGGAGTTTCGTTGTTTTCATCGGAAGTTTCAGGGGTTTCATCGGAAGTTTCAGGGGTTCCATCCGGTTCCGGTTCCGCTTCGGCAGGTTTTTCAGGAGCCTGTTCCTCAGCCGTTTCAGGTTCGGCTGCAGGTTTTTCCTGCGCTGTATCTTCCGCCGCCGTGGCTTCGGCTGCAGGCTCTTCAGCGGGTTTTTCAGCCGTTTCCGCCGTCTGGTTCTCTGGCGGATTACCGGATTCAGCTTTTTCCGAAGAAGCCTCCTGCGGCAGCAGAATGAAGTTGAATGTAAAAATCACTAAGAAAATCAATACGTTGCGCATAAAACACTCCCGCTAATCCATATTTTCAAGAGTTACGATTTTTATTTTGTTTGCGAGAAGAATTTCTTCAGTAGCATTCATATCCCAGGTTTTTATCGCTATCAAGGCAGAATTGTTGCCGGATGCAAGGGTGTAGATATAGTCGATATTTATGTCGTTTTCGCTGAGAAGACGGGCAATTTCAAGCAGTTTGCCGGGTTTGTCCTGAAGATCGACAACGATAACCTTTACGACATTGTGCGACAGATCCATTTTTTTCAAAATATCGCGGGCTTTTTTAGTATCGTTGACGACAAGCCTGAGTTCGCCGAAAGCTGCTGTTTCGTTGATGGTGAGACCCAGAATATTGATGTCGCCTTCGCTTATTGATTCAAGGATTTTCTTTAAAACCCCCGGTTCGTTTCTCAAAAGCACCGAAATCTGTTCAACTCTCATTTTTTCCTCCAAATTATAAAAAAGCACTCGAAAACATAACACTCAAAAACGGTTTATGTCAAAATAAAAAAACCGTTCTTGACAGAAAAAGGGAGAATTACTAGAATTCCCTGTTTTTTTTAGGAGGTTGAAATGTCTGTCAGCAAAGTCGGAGACGATTTGAAGCAAATGCTTTTTCTGGTTTACTTCAAAGACGGCTATGTCAAACCGGTAATCGGCACGACGCAGGCGCAGGTGCGTGAAATCATTTCTGCGGAAGGTGAAAGAAAGGTTGAAGATATAGACAAAATCGTTTTGGAGCAGAATTATTATCCTCAGAACGAAGATTATTACGATATTTAGGAGGCACTATGAAAAAAATTTTCCTGTTTGTTTTGTTCGTTTCGCTTTTTTGCCTTGCCGGCTGCGGCGATGACAAAAATATCTACGACGACAACGATTCTCCGAAACAAGACAGCGACAGCAAAAATGACGATGATGCCGCTACTCATCCGAATGACGACAGCGGCAAAAATGACGATGACACAGTTGTTCCGGATTCCGGTCAGGATAATACGGAAAACAATAACGATTCCGATGATACGGAAAACGACAGCGATCCAGGCGATACGGAAAACAACAATGATTCCGACGGCCAGAACGATAAGCAGCCGGACGATTTCTGGAGGACTTGCGAAGGAATTATTGCATGCTCAAAAAACTGTGCGTCAGAAGATATGAACTGTTTCAGCAGCTGCTACGGCAAGGGTTATGATGAAGAACAGTCCTACTACAGAGCTTGGCGGGATTGTTTTGACGAGAATTGTGCCGAAGACCAGACGGCGGAATGTTCGGCTGAGCATTGTGCGGAATGGGATGCGCTCTGCAATGTCGCCGAGGCTTTTGAATATGAGCTTAAAATTCCTGCTCCGTACGGAAATGCAAGTTTTGCCGGACAATTCTCCTATATTTTAAAACATGTTCCGAATGTGAATACTCCGGAAAATCAAATCATCATGGACGGTTTCGTACAAGGAACAATTTCAAACACGATGATTACTCCTGCTGCCGGAACGATAGTTTCTTTTGCGAGAATGTTTAGTGACCCTGCCAAGGGAGAAATGGTTGAAGTTGTCCAGGTTCCCTACAATATCGTCTCTCAAGTTCCCGGCAATCCCGCCGTTCTGCTCAGAATGAAAACCGGCTCAGCAACAAAAGGAACCCGTACGGTAGGCGTGACTGAAGAAAGCGATGCGGAATTTATCGTTGTGGATATTGATGCCAAATACAATATCATGTGCTATCATGCTTTCGGAATCGGTACTTTCAGTATAGATGAGGCGATAATGGAGGCCGGTTCTTCGGGCAAATTTAACTTTAGTGAAGGTTCGGTTGAACTTTTCTATCCGCAGAACATTCCGGAACTGGGCGGTGATGCACGCGAAATCCTCGGCGTTAAGGCTTGTTCATTGATTGATTGAGGTAAGTTATGAAAAAATCTCTTTGCGTTTTCTGCGGTTTTTTGTGCTGTCTGTTCATTGCTGCGTGCGGCTCGACAGAAAAAAAGGCTCACGTCAGAAAGGAGCATCCGAAAACTGTTGAAAAAGCCGAAGAGGAACCTAACAACGAAATTCATGACAGCGGAATCCACAATCTTCCGAACGGCGACAGATATATCGGCGGTTTCAAAGATCACAAAAAATTCGGTGAAGGCGAATACATTTATGCAAACGGTGACCGTTACAAAGGCAATTTCAAAGACGGCCGCTACAACGGAAACGGCGAACTCAAGCTGAAAGACGGAACGGTTTACTCGGGCGAGTTCAAGGACGGTCTCCGTCACGGTCAGGGAACGCTCGTTTTCCCGAACGGCGACGTATACGAAGGTTCTTTCGTCCTTGACAAAATCGAAGGAGAAGGTGTGTTCAGATTCGCTGACGAGAGGGAATACCGCGGAGCTTTCGTCAAGAACAGAAGACACGGCCGCGGCGTGATGCTTTTCCCGAGCGGAGCCAAGTATGAAGGCGACTTCAACGGCGACAAACGGAGCGGAAAAGGTGTAATGACCTATCGCAACGGCACGGTTTACAAAGGCGAATTTCTTTACGGAAAACGGGAAGGAATAGGCAAACTGACTAAATATGACGGTGACGTCTATGAAGGTGAATTCTCAAATGACAATCCGGACGGAATCGGGAGATACACCTATAAAAACGGCGATGTCTACGAAGGTTCCGTTAAAGCCGGAAAGTTGACGGGTGAGGGCAAACAAACAACAAAATCAGGTGTTTACGAAGGTGAATTCAAGGACGGCATCTATGAGGGAATAGGTAAATTCTCCGGAAAGAACGGTTCTGTCAGGTACGGAATATGGCACGCCGGCAAATTTGCGAAACAGCTTCCCATGCCTGAACACAGAGAAAACAAAACGGACGAGTCCGAAGAACTTGAAAAACTGCTGGAAGAAGACGAACCTTTGGAATCGGAAGAGTAGCATGCTTGTCGTTTTCCTCGGAAATCCCGGTTCGGAATACAAATTCACAAGACACAATTTCGGATTTATCGCGGCCGAGCGGATGAAAATCCTCGGTTCCGCAAAATGGATCGACAAATTCCACGGCAAATTCTCTACCGTTGATTTTTCTGGCCGCAGGCACTGTTTTTTAAAGCCGGAAACCTTTATGAACTTAAGCGGGAAAAGCGTTCAGGCTGCAAAATCGTTCTTCAAACTTGCCGAAAGTGAAATAATCGTCGTTCATGACGACATTGAAACCGGATTCGGCAGCGTTGTTTTGAAGGAAGGCGGCGGATTCTCCGGTCACAACGGCTTGAAATCAATAGCGAATTCCATAGGCAGCGGAAACTTCAGAAGACTCAGGCTTGGAATAGGCAGGCCTGTGAAAGGCGATGTCGCCTCATTCGTTTTAGGCAGATTCACTCCGGAAGAAACGGCATTCATTCCGGCTGTCGTCGAAACCGCCGAAGAAAAACTGCTTGAAATTCTCAAATCTTAGGATTTTTTATGAAAGAAACCGCTCTGTTTCTCACAGTTTTTCTTTTTTTCGGCTTTTTGATCGCGGAAGAAGTGCAGATTGGCGAATATACCATTGAAGATGTCACGATAACGCTGTTTGAAGAAAGAGAGCCTGAGCCAGAACCTGAACCGGAGCCGGAAACGGCGGAAAAGGCTGATTTAAACAAGTCTTTACGAGAGAATCATGTAAAACCGAAGTTCTTCTATATCCAGCCGGCATTCGGATTCGGAACGGGACTCTCGCTTTATAGAGCTACTATCGCTCTTAATGCCGATTTTCTGGTCGGTCACACACCGAAAGTTAATTTTTATGTCGGACTGGATCTCGATTTAAGGAAACCGATGTTCAAGTACGATATGTTGAATCCGATAATAGATTCAGCCATCCAGACCAACGGTGTTGTTGATTTTCAGGTGGGAAATGAGACAGAACTCAGATCGATCAGCATCTGGACGTCATTCGGTTTAGATTTGGCTTATGCCCAGGATTGTGAGAAGGATGAAGGCTGCAAACCTGCCACTTTAAGGTATATGCCGGGATGGGGAACCGGTTTTGATTTTGTGTTTGACAACTATGTCGTGTTTGGAATCGGATTAGACGGATTTCTCGGATTCTATCCCGATCTGACGCTGCTTGTAGGATACAGGTTCTGATCATGAAAGGAGTAAGTATGAAAAAAACACTTCTTTTCCTGGTTATATTTTTTCTTTTTCCAATGCTTACTGCAGAAACTGCGAAAGATAGAAAGTTCTATTTCGAGCCGACTCTAGGGATAAAAACAGGGCTTCCGGTCATTTTTGGTACAGTGCTTGATATGAATTTTGATTTTCTTGTCTACCGCACAGAAAAAATGCACAACATTTATTTGGGGCTTGACCTCGGGTTCAAATATTCACCGTGGGGAAATTCCGTGTACGATTATTCTTCTAAAAACGCATTGGAGTTTCCTTTTAAAGCAAACATATCTTTTGATTTCAAACGGCATGGTCCTCATGTCGATTATATGACTTTGAGGCTTTCCGGCGGAATTGATCTTCTGCTTGAACAGGATGAAAAATATGAAGATCATAAACATGTCTATAGATATTCAGATTTAAAGTTATATGCGGCATGGGAAATAGAACTTAATATTGTATTCAAAAACAATGTTGTTATGAAATTTGCTTTTGACTCTTCAGGCGGATTCTATCCTGAGCCTGTAATCGGACTCGGCTACCGTTTTTAAAACTCGCTCATTTTTTTGTGAATTTTATAAAAAACGCCAATGGAATCGGTGTGTTAGAAGAAAATGGCGATTTTTTATTGATTTTTGATTTTTTCTGGGCGCTTTTTTACTCCAAAACTCCTTGAATTTTATCGTGTTATGTGTAAAAAAATCTGTTTGACAGGCGTTGTAGGTGCTTTTGATGAAGAAACTGCTTCTCTTTTTCACAGTTTTTCTTTTTTCCGGTTTTGGCCAGCACGGTTTTTGATATTGCGCTGCAAAACCAGCCGGTACAATCAATAAGTGTAAGAATTTCTTTTGGCGCAAATATGTGGTTTTCACGCATAAACATATCAGCGGCGAACTCTATTCTGATCTTAAATTTGATGCATATTATGGTTGAGGAAAAGGATTCGATCTGGTTTTCAAAAACAATATGGTTTTTAAATTCAGCATAGACGAATATTGGATATATTTACCCGATCTGCTTGTCGGAGTAGGTTACTGCTTTTAGATATTTCACCAAAAAAATTCCTTAATTTTTCAAGCGTTGTATATTCGACCGTTTTTGTTTTCTATTTTTCTGGAGGGAAAAATGACGAATATCGCACTTTTCGGAGTTCCGGGAGCAGGGAAGGGGACTCAGGCCAAACTTTTGGTCGACAAATTCGGATTCTGCCACATTTCGACAGGCGAGCTCATCCGTCAGGAGATAAGAGGCGGAACTGAACTCGGCAAAAAGGCGAAAGCGATCATTGACAGAGGCGAGCTTCTTGACGACGCAATAATTTCCGACATGTTTAAAAGCGAACTCACAAAGAATATCGGCGGCAGGGGATTTCTTTTCGACGGTTATCCCAGAACTTTGAAACAGGCTGAAATCTTTGATAAAATGCTTGAAGAACTCGGCATGAAACTCGACTGCATGATTGAAATTCTTCTTTCGGAAGAGGAATCAACGAAAAGAATCCTCAAGAGAGCCGAGATCGAAGGCCGCTCCGACGACAACGCCGAAACGGTAAAATCACGTTTCGAAGAATACCGCAGCAAGACCGCTCCCATCGCGGATCACTACAAAAAGCTTGGTCTTTACAAGAGTGTAGACGGTTTCGGAACAGTTGAAGAAGTCTTTGAAAACGTTGAAAAAATCATAGAAATGCTTCATTAAAATCCGTAATTCAGGAAAAATCATGGAACTTTTAAAGATCAGACTCGAAAAACTTTTCAAAGAGGCGGTACGCAGCATCCGTCCCGATTTCGGAGACAGGGAAAAGCTTGTTCTGCAGCCGGCGACCGACGAGAAATTCGGCGACTACCAGACCAATTTCGCGATGACGGCTTCAAAAATATTCAGACAGCCGCCTAAAATGATTGCCGAGAGTCTCATTGCAGCGATTCCGGAGAACGATCTTACAGAAAAAATCGAAGTCGCGGGACCGGGCTTCATAAACATTTTTCTCAAAAAAGAGGCACTTGCCGAAACGGTTCGGAAAACTTTCACCGAAGAGTGGGATTTTTCGCACATAAACACTGACGGAACCGTTGTCATTGACTACTCTTCGCCCAATATCGCAAAGCCGATGCATGTCGGTCACCTTAGAACCACAATCATCGGCGACAGCATAAAAAGAATAATGAAATTCGTCGGTTACAACGTAATTGCCGACAACCATCTCGGGGACTGGGGAACGCAGTTCGGCAAACTTATCGTCGGCTGGGAAAGATGGCTCGACAAGGAGAATTTCGAGAAAGATCCGATCTCGGAGCTTGAGCGCATCTACATAAAATTCGGTGACGAAGCCGAAAAGGATCCCGAGCTTGAAGAACTTGCGAGAACGGAACTTAAAAAAGTTCAGGACGGCGATGAAAAAAACTTGGCTCTCTGGAAGAAATTCGTCGATATAACCCTTACGGAGTGCAAAAAGATTTACGAATATCTTGGAGTGAAATTCGATACTTACTACGGGGAATCATTCTATCATCCGCTTATGCCGAAGGTCATTGACGAACTCGTCGAAAAAGGACTTGCCGTCGAAAGCGAGGGTGCTTTAGTCGTATTTTTTGATGAAAAAGAGAACCTTCATCCGTGCATTGTCAGAAAGAAAGACGGCGCTTTCCTCTATGCGACGAGTGACCTTGCCACGATAAAATACAAGTACGAAAACTACAAAATGAACAAGGCGCTTTACGTCACAGATGACAGGCAGGCGGTTCACTTCAAGCAGATTTTCAACATTGCCGAGAGAGCCGGCTGGAAGATGGAATTTGCCCACATCCCGTTCGGAGTTCTTTCCTTCAACGGTGAAATTCTGAAAACCCGCGCCGGAAATACGATAAAGCTTGCAGACCTTTTCAAAGAAGCCGAAAGCAAAGGTTTAAGTGTCGTTGAAGAGAAAAATCCCGAACTTCCGGCTGAAGAGAAGAAAAAAATCGCAAAAGCTGTCGGCATAGGCGCACTGAAATACTCCGATCTTTCGCAGAACAGAACGAGCAACATCGACTTTTCGTGGGAAAAAGCACTCAGTTTTGAAGGAAATACTGCACCTTACCTGCAGTACTCCTACGCAAGAGTGCAGTCGATAAAACGCAAAGCTGCCGAGAAAGGTATAACACTTGATTTTAACTGCAAAATTTCTTTAGAAAGCGATATAGAAAGATCAATAGCATCAAGCGTTGCAAGATTTCCGGAATGTGTCGAAAAGGCGGCAGAACTCTATAAACCGAACTTCATCGCAGACCACATTTTCGACCTTGTTCAGAAATTCGGAACATTCTACAATTCGACTCCGATCCTCAAAGCGGAACCGGAAAAGATGCACTCACGCCTTCTTCTTGCCGAAGCTGTCGCAAGAACAATCAAAACCGGTCTTGACCTTTTAGGTATTGAAGCTCCGGAAAAAATGTAGTAAAAATCAGAACTTGTGAATATATTCAGGCATTCCGACGACAATTTCGCCGTTTTTGTTGTTGAAAACGCTGTTTCCGAAGCCGCCTGCAGGTGATTCCGGCCGGAATCTGCATGTTTCTGGAGAGGAAACCGTTTTGTTTTTGACTGTGGAACAGTAAATACTGCCGCCGCTTCCGAAATTTTTGCCTCCGGCCACGAAAAGATCGGTGTCGGCAGATATTTTTATCGTGTCGAAATCGGAAATGCTGCCGTCTTCTGCGTTAAATGTCGGTGGGAAGGAAAAAACGCCTGCTTCGGCAAAGTTTTCAGCTGGATCGTAAAATCTGACAGTTCCGTATTTTTCCTCTTTTGAAGCAAGCACAGCGAGATATTTTTTTCCTCCGGTTTCAATAACTTTCACAGCGCTTCCGAACTGGGAGTCCGCTGTTCCGAAAATTTTGGTTGAAGCCTGCATCTGCCAGTCGGTGCCGCCTAAATAGATGTATACTCCGCCTGAATTTGCCGAAGATTCATTCTTCTTCAGGCCCCAGCCGGCAACGACCAGATCGGGCAGATCATCTCCGTTCAAGTCGTCAACGAGCATCGAACTGCCGAAATACTGCGCCTTTTCTTCAACTTCGGGAAGCATTACCCGGCTTTCGTTTTCGGAAAGACCTGATGCGCTCCCTTTGAAAAACGCGACCATTCCCTGACTTCCGCCGCCCGGAAGATCCGGTCCTGCATTCTGTCCGCCGGCGAAAATATCGGCAAAGCCGTCTCCGTCATAGTCGAGGCATGCGAGAGACTGGCTCATGCTGTCGGCTTTCTGTATATATTCCGCTGAAAGGCGCGAAATCGAATAAGTCTCTTCGTTCCAGCCGTTTGAACTGCCGTAAAAAATTACAAATTCGCCGGCCGCATAAAGATCGCCGGACGATGCAAGGTGAGATGAAACGGCTAAGTCGTCAAAACCGTCGCCGTTTATGTCGCACGGAGCAGCCGCAGTGTAGCCGAAGCCGACATTGAGTGATTTATCAGGGTGATTCAGGACGAAAGCGCTGTCATCAAGCGATTCGACGCGCTTTCCTTTCTCGAAGATATAGAGACGGCCGGTTGCCTTATCCCAGTCGAAAGCGGGAATCGATTCATGGATCGCACTTACTGCCCAGTATTTTTCACCGAGAGAAAAGATCGAAAAACCCAAAAATCCGCCGTTTCCCAGAATGTTTCTCGACTTCGCGTTTCCAGATTCGTCAAAATCGGAAAAAATGTAAATTCCGCCGGTCTGAAGTTCTTCAAAATCACCGTCGTCATCAGTCGTATCGCCGTCGTTTTCCACACTGTCTTCATCGGAAAGAGCGGTATCGCCGTCTTTATCCGTTTCTTCACCGGTCTTTTCGGCTGCAGTGTCGGTATCGGACGGGTCGTAATCTTCCGCCGGCACATTCTCATCGGGAATTTCGTTATTCTCTTCCGGCGCACCGCCGCCGCATGAAACAAAAATAACGCAACATAAAATCGAAAAAATTTTTAACATTGCGGACATGATTTCCTCCTCGGTAAAAACAAAAAACGGCGGATTATACATGTTACCGGAAAAATTTACAGAAAGCGGAGAAAAAACTGCCGCCTGACAGATTTTTGTTCAGGAAGGCAAAAAAGATTGACTTCAATATGAAAAAACTTAAAATGCAGCGTTTTTTGTTGAGGGACGGAATGAAATTCGCTTTTTATGCAGTTTTAACAGCTTTTCTTATGATTTTTTCACTGGGTGATTTCGATTATTCCCTGCTTTTCCGGCAAATTTCGATTGTGGCAGGCGCTTACGATCCGCCTCCTTCACCTCCCGGAGATCCGAATCCCGCTCCGCCGCCGCCGCCGGATCCTTTCAGAAAGGCTTGATTCTTGAAAAATATTTATCAGATAAAATCGGGGTTTTAAATGACCAAATTGTTGAAAGGGAGTGTTTCCTTCACGGTGTTCAAACCGGGGAAAGCTCCTGAAAGTATTGAAGAAACGCGCAATATTCTCGCAGAACGCGCTTTCCAGAAACTTGAAGCGACCGATCCGCGCGACGAATCGCTCGGCTGGGTAGACGCTCTTCTCTGTTTTGACAATGAAAATTTTTCGTCTCTCATGCACGACACCTTTTTCGTGTTTGCCCTCCGCGAAGACAAATATTCTTTTTCGGCGGCGCAGCTGCGGCCTTACATCGAAGAGGCGGAATTCGTCTTCAGGCGTGAGAACAACCTTGAATACATTGCGGCCCAGCAGAAAAAGGAAATCAAGGATCAGGTCGTCCGCCGCATGAAAACCAACTCCTATCCGAAGACGACCGTTACTGAAGTCGCATGGGATCTGGATTCTGGACTTGTCTATCTTTTCACGCAGTCTGCGGCGACCATTGCAAAATTTACCGATATCTTTGAAAAAAGTTTTGAAACGACACTTGAACAGGCATCGCTTTTCGATTCGGTTAAAGAACTCGGCGGCGGCGACAAAATTGAACCGATATTTACGAAAATCTGGGGTGAAAAATGAAGAAAGAAAACGGAATCGGATACCTGGGTTCAGAATTTCTGCTCTGGCTCTTTTGGAAAAGTGCCGAGGATGAGACGATGTCGCTCAACAATTTGGGTTTGGGGGAAATCAGGATTTCGCTCGAAGACTCCATCACGCTCGTGTCGGTGACGGGTGACGGTTACTGCGAAACGGTAAAATCGCCTGAAATTCTCACCCTGCCGTCTCTCCGTGAATCGATAAAACGCGGAAGACTGCCCGATGCGGCGAAAATCAGAATTTCTTCAAAGGAACTCGAATGGAGTTTCGTCGTCAAGGCAATGCCTTTTAAAATCAGTTCGGTAAAGCTGCCTATCACCGGCGAAAAAAACGAAAGCGAGATGATTTCAGTCCGTCTGCTTGCCATGACGAGACTTGAACTTATAATGAAAGCTCTTTTCAATACTTTTTTGCTTGAGCGTGAAACTCCTGATTTTATTAGTGATTTAAAAGATTTTCTGGGGATTTCGGATTGACCGTAGTTCACATTCTCGCAAGCGGTTCAAAGGCCAACGCCTATATCATCGAAGTCGACAATTCGATGATTCTTATCGATCAGGGGTTGAGTTTCAAGGAGTTTTCCTGCCGCGCAGACCGGCTCGGAATCGATATTTCACGCATAAAGGGGATTTTTCTCACGCATGAGCACGACGACCACATCCGAAGCGTCGCCTACACTGCATACAAACTTGACGCTCCGGTCTTTTCAACGGCAAAAACACTTGAGATTCTTAAAGAAAAATCAGCCCATCCGATAGTTTGCAGAATCGTTGAACCCGATCGCAGAATCAAATTCGGCTGTTTTGAAATCACTCCTTTTGAAATAATGCACGATGCCGCCGATCCTGTCGGTTTTCTCATCTCGGCCCAGAACGGAAATTCGGTCTGCATAGCAACTGACACAGGCAAAACCACAGTAAAAATGATGACTTACATAAATCAAGGCAACCATATCATTTTAGAGGCAAATCATGATCCCGGGCTGCTTTACAAAAATCTGCACTACCCGCCGCTGCTGAAGGAACGGATACGCGGTCCTTACGGTCATCTTTCAAACGAGCAGTCGCTTGAAACACTCGAAAAAATGGGCGACAACCATCCGAAAACCGTTATTTTCAGCCACTTGAGTGAAGAGAACAATTCGCCTGAAATGCTGAAAAAACTTGTCATCGACTTTAAAAAAGCCCGTTCGCTTGATTTCAAAGCCTTTATTGCAAATCAGAATAACCCGAAATCGATCCTTCTTTCATGATTTCCGACGCCCATCTCCACTTGAAGCAGCTTCTGGAAATTTCGCCTGAACAAGCTGATTTTATTAAAGAAAATGATTTTTTCGGTTTTTGTTCGTGCCGTAATTCGGAAGAGGTTGAATTTGTTGAAAACTTTATCGCGGAAAATCCGGAAACTGCCGGAAGACTGAAGGTCTCTTTCGGAATCCACCCGCAGGATCCGGATGAAAAAGAGTTGAAAACACTGGAAAAACTGATTTCGGAAAACCGAATTGCCGCTGTAGGCGAAATCGGACTTGACCGCTTCAGCGAAGAGTTTGCAAAAACTTTTGCTCTGCAGAAAAAACTTTTTTCGGCACAGCTTGAGATGGCTGCGGCGGCAAATCTTCCGGTGATTCTGCATGTCCGCAAGGCAGTTCCTGAAATTTTCGAGTCTATTCAGCTGCTTAAAAAAATAACAAAAGTGATTTTTCATTCCTATTCCGGCACTGCGGAAGAGGCAGGAAGCATTCTGAACCACGGCGTAAACGCATGCTTCAGCTTCGGAAACGCGATTTTGAACGGGCATAAAAAGGCGATTCTTGCGGTTCAAACGTTACCGGAAGAGAGGATTCTGACCGAAACCGATGCTCCTTATCAGCCGAAAAAAGGTGAAACTTTCTCGAAACCGGCCGACATTCCGGAGATTCAGGCGAAGATATCGGAAATTTCCCGAAAAATTTAGGAAGAGGAACTATTTGCAGAGTTCTTTAAGAAGTTCTACCGTAAAATCCCAGACTTTTCCGACAGTTGCAATCTCAAGTCTTTCGTCAGGAGTGTGCGGGTTTTTGATTGTCGGGCCGAATGAAACCATGTCCATTCCCTCATTTTTCGAGCCGATTATGCCGCATTCAAGTCCTGCGTGGATGATTTCTACTTTCGGAGCCTTGCCGAAAAGTTTGGTGTAGATTTCGACGCATTTTTTGTTGAGTGCGCTGTCCATATTCGGTTCCCAGCTCGGATAACCGTCGCTTGTCGCCGTTTTTGCACCTGCCGAAATAGCAATGGCTTCGATTTTTCTCGAAATCCACTCCAATTTGCTTGCAACGGAGCTTCTCTGGCTTGAAAGTATGGAAATTTTGCCGTTTTCACTTCTGAGAATGCTTTTGCTTGCCGGCATTGTCATCTTGATTGTCGCGAAGTTGTTGGATGTTTCAGGAAGACCTTCGATATCCTTGCTCATCGCTGCGACGCCGTGAGGCATTGCCATCATTATTCCAATGATTTTCTTCGTATCTTTTAGGCTGAGCTCTTCGCGGTAATTGTTTACGACCGGGGTGATGTCGATTTTCATGTTCGGTTCGGCATATCCTATTTCGGTGATTATCTGCTCACGAAGATGCCCCAGAACGGCTGCGACATCCTTGTCTGTCGAGAATACGACCTTGGTTTCACGCGGGATTGCGTTATGTGCGCTGCCGCCTTCTACATAGATGAGTTTCGTATCTGCATTTCTTGCCGCTTCGTCAAGAAGTCTTGCAGCTATGATGTTGGAATTTCCTCTCGGAAGGTTGATGTCAACGCCGCTGTGGCCGCCGGAAAGTCCCCAAACCTTGATTTCATAGGCTTTGTCGCTTGCCGGAACTTCAACAGGAGTGAATTCGAATTCAATTTTCGTGTCTCTGCCGCCTGCGCAGCCGATCGTGAAAACGCCTTCGTCTTCTGTGTCGATGTTGAGAAGGATCTTGCCCTTGAGCCAGCCGGGTTTAAGGGTGTTCGCGCCAGTAAGACCGGTCTCTTCGTCGATCGTGAAGAGAAGTTCAAGCGGCGGATGAACGACGTCTTTGTCCGTTGCAAGGAGAAGCGCCATTGCAAGAGCGATACCGTCGTCGGCACCGAGCGTCGTGCCGTCAGCCTTCAGCCATTCGCCGTCAACGATGCATTTGATCGGATCTTTGCTGAAATCGTGAGTGCTTCCCGCGATTTTTTCGCAGACCATGTCCATGTGACCCTGAAGAACGACAATCGGTTTGTCTTCGTAGCCGGGAGTCGCTGGAGCGTGGATGAGAACATTCATTGATTCGTCTCTTTCTGCTTTGAGACCGTGTTTTTCAGCCCATTCTACAAGCCATACGCTGATCTTTTCTTCGTGTTTGCTCTGTCTCGGAACCTTGTCGAGTTCTGCAAACAAATCAAGAACTGCCTGAATTTTGTTGTTCATTTTTCCCTCCGAAATGATTGTGAAACATCAAAAAACGGATGATTATAGCAATTTTTGAAATCGTTGCAAAAAACAACGCGGCAAATTTGCCGGGAAAAACCGAAAAAGTTTGAGAAAATCAAAAAAACGACTAAACTGTTCCGTTTTTGATTTTTTTAGAGGTGTAACTATGAAAAAATTTTCAGTTGTTTTCGTTACGGTTTTTATTTGTGCTTCTCTTTTTGCCGCCGATGTCTGGGAAACGCGCGAAGTTATTGACATAAACGGGGTAACTTCAGAAAAAAGCGTTGTGATTTCAGACAGCGTAATGAAAGTCGTCAACACTTCGCCAAACGGCGAAACTGAGACTCTTGTTGATCTCAAAGCCGATAAAATCACGATAGTCACTCACAATCAGAAGAGTTTTCAGACGATAAAACTCAGTGAATACGTCAAATTTGCACAGCAGCTTTTCAACGACCTCAAAGAAAAGGGCGGCAGTGTGGATCCAGAAAAGGTTATCCCGAAGGTCACCTTTGAAAAGCAGGGAAACGATACTGTCGGAAAGTGGAACTGCGAAGTCTGGACAGTTTCAGTTGACGGAAAAGCTTACTCAAGAGTTTGGCTTGCTCCGGAACTTAAAAATCAGCAGCTTATTGATTTTAAAAACAAATTTTCTGCGGTAATTCCTGAAAACCTTGCAAAATACCGCACTGTTGACGCACAGATCGACGACAATTTTATTAAAAAGGGAACTGTCGTAAAATCGCTGAAGCTTCCTCAGAATCCCAAAATGCCGGTAGTTACCATCACGCTGAAAGACATTACGAAAGCGGATGTGAAAAAACTCAATCTGGCAATTCCGTCGAATTATGCCGACAAATCCAATCCCGCAGTATCAAAACCTCAGTCAAAATAGTTATTTAGGGAGAAAATAAATGACAAAAAAACTTTCTTTGCTTATTTTTTGCGCGATTTTTTCAATGTTTTTCGTCATTTCGTGCAGCAGTGACGAAGACGAGGATCTGGTAGATACGGAAACCGGAAATTCATCTGAAAACGGTGGAAACAACGGCGGTAACGGAACCGGCACCGGAACGGATACCGGCGATACGGCTGCGGATACAGGAACCGATACCAGCACAGACACCGGTTCAGACACGGGCGCAGATACAGGAACCGATACCGGAACAGACACGGGTACGGATACAGAAACCGATACCGGAACAGACACGGGTTCTGATACCGGTGCCGACACCGGAACAGATACCGGCGATACGGATGCAGATACGGGCACAGATACCGGTGACACAGGCTCGAATCCCGGCGATGACGGCAATCTGAATACCGGCGACACAAGCGGAAATCAGGCACAATCGGGATCTGTCGGAGCTCCATGCACTTCAGACAGTCAGTGTACCCAGAGTTACGGCAGCGGAGACAGCGGTCAGGATGCCATTTGTCTTTTTGAATCGTCAGACGGATTTCCGGGCGGATACTGCTCGTTTTTCGGTGACGGAACCGATTCTTCGGCTTGCAACAGTACCGGTGAACTTTTCTATAATTTCGGAGGCGGCTGGGGAGGAAACGGTTTGTGTCTGCACAGATGTACAAAACCCTCGGACTGCAGAAAAGACTACAGGTGTTCGACCAAAATCAATGCATGTCTGCCGGATTGCAATAAGAACGGATATGAGTGTTCTTACGGGGAATGCGACAAAACGGACGGTGTCTGCCTTAAAAGCGGTTATTAATGGAGAAAATCATGGAAAATCTTACTCTTAAAACTTTGAATGAAGCTGACCTTCAGGGAAAAATCGTTCTCGTCAGAGTTGACCACAATGTCGTAAAAAAGGGAAAAATCGAAGATCCGTACAGAATCGATTCGACTTTCGCAACGATCTGCAGGATCTATGCAAAAGGCGGAAAACCGGTACTTATGACTCACGTCGGACGTCCGAAAGACAAAAAAACGGGCGAAATCGCGATGGAAGAGAAGACTTCGGTTATTCCGGTCGTCAGATATCTTGAGAAAAAACTCTCACTCAGAATCAAGGTTCCGGAGTTCAAGGCTGAAGACGCTTTCGGCTACAAGACTCTCTGCAAAGAAGTTATGAATCCGCTTCTTGACGAGCTCAAATCGGGCAGGATCGACATGATCTACCTTCCGAACACGCGCTGGTTCGCAGGAGAAGAGGCAAAGGACGAAAAAGCCGACAAACTTGCCGATGAAATGGCTGCAATCGCCGATGTTTTCGTAAACGACGCTTTCGGTTCGTGGCAGAGCCACACTTCGACAGTCAGAGTTGCGAAAAAACTTCCCGCTTTTGCAGGAATCCTGATGGAAAAAGAAATTGAGAACCTGAAACGCATATACGAACCGGCACGCCCGTTCCTAGCAGCTGTCGCAGGATCGAAATTCGACACTAAGATAGAGCCTCTGTCGGCACTTCTGGAAAAGGCCGATAACCTTGTTCTGGGCGGCGTAATCTATAACGCATACCTCTGCGCGAAATACGGCGTGAAGATTGCCGGAGTAGAGGAGGAAGACGTTGCGGCTGCAAAGAAATTCGTTGATTTCTCGGCTGATTTCCCCGGAAAGATCGTTGAGCTTCCGTATATCGTCGAATCAGACACGATGGACGGCAAATTTGAAGGTCAGTACAGAACCGTCGCGCTCAAGGATTTAAAGCCAGGAATGGAACTCAAATTCGTTCTTGATGCTGCACCAGAATCATTTAAAAATGCTGAAATCATTGATGTTTTTGCAAACGCAAAGACTTTCTTTATCAATGCGGTAATGGGCTTTACCCCGAATTTCGGTGACGGAACGGCTGCAATGTATTCGCTTATCGACGCCAACAAGGATGCGAACAAACTTTACGGCGGCGGCGATACTCTGCAGGATTTCAAAAAACTCCTTCCCGGAACTTACATGGCTGCGCTCGACAACGCGAAATACTACATGTTCACCGGCGGCGGCGCGGTTCTCAAAGCCATCGAAGAAAAGACACCGGCCGGAATGGAACCCGTCAAAATGCTGCTTAAATAGCCTCTCCTGATTTCGGAAAAGTCGTGAAAAACCGTTTTGCCTACGTTGCAGTTCTTGTTATTTCAGTTTTTCTCAATGTTTTTCTGTATTTGAATCAGGATTCCGCATCAGTCGAGGAAGACGATGAAAAGCCTTTTGAACTTTATCCTACAGACCATTCGTCACTCGATTTTCCGCTGAGTTACGATGCTGATCTGCCGCAGTTCCGGACTTTTTCACCGAAAGGCGACAACATTCTTTTTGCCGATTTAGTGATAAGAGGAACAATAGCCGACTCGTTTTCGCGGAAATACAACGCAAAGATTCCGCAGCAGATAGTTAAAAACATTCAGGAAATAGTTTACTTCTTAAACGGCTTCAAAATCCGTTTCCGCGAGGGCGATGCTCTGACTTTTTTCTACGACGAAAAAACGAACGAAATACTTTACCTTAAATACAAAAATTCGACGGCGAGAACTGTTTCCGAGGTTTATCTTTTCGATGCCGGAAGCGGTGAAAAGTATTTCACTTCTGACGGTTATGAATTGCAGCCGTGCATCACGAACGGTCCTTTCAAAGGATGCCCGAGAGTGAGATTCCTCTATGAAAACAACAACTTGGTTCCTGCGTTTGAAATTCCTGTAAACGAAGAAATCCATCTGCCGTTTATGGCAAAACTCATGGAATTCGACCAGTCGCGCGGATTCGGCGGCACAATGGAACTTGTTTACAGCAACTACGCGACGCGTGCTTTTTTCCGCGGTCTCGCCGAGATCAATCCAGGACTTAGAAAAAGTGCCCTTTACAAGGAAAAAGCCGTCATCGGCAAGAGCGGCTACATTTTCAGCGACAGAAAAAGCGGAGTCATCTATTACCTGCGCAAATTCGACAATTCAATCGTTTCCCCGTTCGTTTTCCATCACATTGAAGGACGGCAGCTTCCCGAAAAAAGAGAGCTTAATTTCCAGATTTTGAGAAATTTCTATTCAAAAGCATCCGAATACGCCAGAAATTTCGAAAAGAGTTATTTCTAAAAAACGGTTACCCCGCTTTTTTCAAGAAGCGCCTTGCGCTCGCGCCAGTCCGGCATGAAAACCGAAAGCTGCCGGTAAAAATCGGGTGAATGATCCGGATGGAGAAAATGGGTGAATTCATGCATGACGACGTATTCGATGCATGATACCGGAACCGAAGCCAGCGCGTAGTTGAACGTTATCCTCTGTTTTCTAGGCATGCAGCTTCCCCATCGCGAGATCATGTTTCTGAACTTTATTTCTGGAAACGGAATCCCGTATTTGCCGAATTTCGGATAAGCCGCTTCGCAAAGTTTAGTTACGGTCTCGCGGCAGAGATCTCTGAACCACTTGCGGAAAACACTGTGCTTCATCCCGATGTCGAAAGGATCCTTCACCCTCAAAATTATGAAAACGCCGTCGCTTTTGACCTCGTTTCCGGCTCCGCGCAGCACTTTCAGCCTCAGATCATGCCCGAAAATGCGGAACGATTCGCCGTCAACGTACTGTTTTCGAGAGACATCCGTGTTCTCAATTTCAGCATAACGGCTTATCGCCTTGAAGATAAAATCTGCCTTTCCGCGCAGAAAATCATCAATATATTCAATGGAAACTCTGCTGTTTGCCGAAACCGCGACAGTTCCGTCCCTGCGGATTCTCAGATTCAGATTCTTCACCTTTTTGCGTTCGAGATCGTATTCAAGGATCCTGCCGGATATTTCGAGCTGCCTAATCATTTTGGGTCCCACCCTTTCTGGCCGTTTTTGCATTTTTCTGTTATTGTACCGATGGATTGACTATCTGCGTTCTCCACTTTTACTCCCTCAAAACCGCCGCCGTGGCGGAGTATTGAATGTAAAATATAGTTTTCGCTCGGTTTGTCAAGGTTTATTTTGGAAATATTTGTAAAAATATAAATTTTATGCTAAAAAAATTCGACATTTTAAATAAAATATTTTATAGTGTACATGCGTTTGTGTGAATTTTATATTCGGAGACCGCAATGAAAACAAAAGTTCTGAATCAAGCTGTAAAAAGAAATGCCGAAAGGTTTCCTGAAGATTTTCTGGCCGAAAGTTGAAATGCATGGTGCTAGTTTCGCTGAAAAAGGCAGCAGTTCATTTTTCAATACCCGTATTTTTTCCGCTTCAGTGCGTAGAAAACGATCGTCACAGTAGCAGCGACCAGTTCAGCCGCGACAAGCGAAAACCACACTCCGTAAATGCCGAAAATAAGCGGCAGGATGAGGACTGCAGCAGTTTCAAAAACGACAGTCCGCAGAAACGAGATCGCTGCCGAGACGAAGCCGTCGTTTAGCGCGGTGAAGAAGGAAGAACCGTAGATCGGCACTTCGGCAAGCAGGAAACTGAATGAAAATATCCTGAATCCGCTGACTGTGAGCCCGGTGAGCCCTTCGTCGTAGCCGACAAATATTTCCGCCATCGGTACTGCCAGAAGTTCCCCGGCAGAAAACATGACAAGTGCGGCAACTGCGAGAATCTTCAGGCTTTTTTCAAAAATATTTTTGAGTTCGGCTATATTTTTCGCACCGAAATTGAAACTGATTATCGGATCTGTTCCTACGGAATAGCCGATGAAAACTGCGAGAAAGAGGAAATTGACGTACATCAGAACGCCGAAAGCCGCAACGCCGTCTTCCCCGCTGTATTTCATGAGCTGCATGTTATAGAGCATGCTGACGAGCGACATCGAAACGCCCGAAACGAATTCCGACGAGCCGTTCGTGCAGGTTTTGAGAAGTGCGGAAGCATCGAATTCTCCTTTTCCGAGCTTGAGCAGACTGGTGTTCCTGCGTGAAAAGTAGATAAGCGGGATGAGCCCGCCGGCAAACTGGCTCGCAACTGTCGCAAGGGCTGCGCCCGTCACTCCGTAACGGAAGAGTGCGACTAAAAGGAAATCGAAAATCATGTTCGTGAAACCTGCCGCCAGGGTCGTGTAAAACCCGAGCTTGGGTTTTTCGGCGGTAACGAAAAGGCTGTGAAATTCAAACTGCAGCATCACTGCCGGAAGTCCGATGAGATTAAGCCTTCCGTAAAGAACGCAGTCGGGAAGCATCGTTTCGTCGGCTCCCAGAAGACGGGCAACAGGCTCCATCGAGATCCAGCCGGCGAATGCCAGAACAAAACCGACGAAAATCGTGAAATATACGAGAAACGAAAAGACCGAATTCGCCTTTTCGCGCCTCCCTTCGCCTAAAAGTTTGCCTATCAGCGCGCTTCCTCCGGTACCGAAAATGAAGCCGAAGACACCTAAAATCATCAGAAACGGATAGATAAGGTTTATCGCGGCGAAAGGAGTCTTACCCACAAAATTCGAGATGAAAAAGCCGTCCACCATGCCGTAGATAGAAGTGAAGATTATCATCATTATGGTCGGAAGGGCGAAACGGATCAGCCTGCCGTATGAAAAATGATCGGAAAGTTTGATTTCCATAAAGCACCTCTAAAAAAACCCAAACAAAAATTCCGGTAAGCGCCGTTTACAGCCGGAGGCGCATATGGCTGCCATGATTCCGGTTATTTCACCGCTCCGCTCAGAATCCATTTTCCGCGCTTCAGCCATCTGTCTGCGGTTTCGGCAATCATTTGAGGCGTAATCGCGTTCATTCTTTCGACCTGTTTGAGGTAATTGCTTGATTTCATTCCCAGAATTTCGTCGATGGCGAGATTTGCCGCATGGAAGCCGCTGCGCTGCACGGCTTTCGCGAAGGATGTCGTCATTGCGTTTTTCGTTTCGCTCAGGCGTTTCGTGTCTATTCCGCCGTTTATGATTTTTTCAATTGATTCGTCGAAAATTTTCTGCACCGCCGCAACTTTTTCGGGGCTTGTTATCGCAAAAAACATCTCGGAGCCGCCGACAGGGGTGTTCGTTCCGGCGACGGAAAACGTGTAGACGAGACCGCTTTTTTCCCTAAGTTCTGTAAAAAGCGGCGAGCGTTCGCTTGACATATAGTTTTCAAAAAGACGGATCGTGTCGAAATCTTCATCAAAGTGGCTGGGCCCCCTGAAGATTTTCGCGATGTAAACCTGATCTTTGCCTTTGACTGGAATTTTCAGGGTTTCGGCGTTCAAAGGCCCTAGTTTTCCTTTTTTTGCCTCGAATCTTACGGTATTCTGCGGAAAATACGAAAGAAATTTCTTTGCCGTTTCGTCATCGGCAGCGCCTGAAAGTGCAATGACGAAGTCATTTCTGCTCATGAAAATCTCTTTGACTCTGCGGACTTCGCCGAGCGTCATTTTTTTCAGGGATTCCGTCGTCCCCTCCAGAATTTCACCCCACGGAGTGCCGCCGAAAAGTTCGTTCAAGGCAGCTTTCTTGATGAAGTATGAGGGTGATTCTTCGGCGAGGGAAAGATCGGAAACAGCATTCATACGTTCTGTTTCAAAATCTCTTTCCGATATTTTGTTGTCGAAGAATTTCTTAACGATTTCAACCGCTTCGTCCGCAAAACTGTCACGCACCGAAAACTTCAGGCCGCCGTAGGAATTGCTGCAGACCGGTTTGATTTTGATGCCGAATTTGTCGATGAATTCGTTCGTTTCGTCGAATGACATTCCGTCGGCTGATGCGAAAAGCGAAGAAATCGCGAGGTTGAATGATCCGGGAATACCTTCGAGATTCATCAGTGCACCCCCTTTTTTGAGAATGCAGCCGCTGATGAAGGACGAGCCGTCGAGTTTTCTGACGAAACATTTGGTTTTTCCGTTCTTCAGAATTTTGCAGTTATTTTCAATTGTTGCAGGTTTCGTGACGGGGAATTCAAGCGAATTTACGTCAAAACTGCATTTCGGTGATTTGGTGAACCCGATGAAAACTTTGCCGAAATTGAGGTTTTCCGCCTTGAAACGGTTGAGATCTTCCGCCGTGAGACGGTTGAATTCGTAAAAATAATCCCTGTCCAGTTTTTCGGCGTCTTTGAAAATCAGATAGCTTTTAGCCATAAGCGACGGTTTGTCGCCAAGACCTTCCGAATTGAAGAACTCTTTGCTCAGCAGCACTTCACGCGCTTTTGCGACCTGACTTTGAGTGAATTCAAGCCCGTTCCATATTTCGATCCATTTTTCGATACGCCGTTTCGCTTTTGATGCGGGGAGGGCGAAAAGCTGCATGAATGACGAACCGAGGACACCGCATTCGATCCCTTCGGCGTATGCATCGAAAATGTTGCTTTCGTAAACGAGTTTGTTGTAGAGAACGCCGCCGTCCATTCCGTAGGTTATCGCGCTGATGAGCTGAAGAGCCGCTTCGGTTCTGCCAGAATATGCGGGGAGCCTCCATCCTGCGGCAAAGTAGCATTTGTTCTGTTCGTGAGAGATTTCAAAACGTTTTCTCTCTTCCCAAGGCGTCAGCCTTCCTTTTTGAATCTTGTCACAAACATCGATTTTTATTGAGGGTTTGCCTTCGTATCCGCCGGCGATAACGAGAAACGGGGAGTTGCAGACGCGCTTTTCCCAGAATTCTGCGATATCCTTTTTCGAGGCGTTTCCGACGGTGTTCTGTTCGCCTAAAATTTTCTGTCCGTAAATGTGCGAGGCGAACATGCTGTGCATCAGGGTTTCGCTCAGTCTGTCTGTCGGATTGTCGTCATACATCGCCATTTCTTCCAGGACGACTTTCCGCTCCTCGTTGAAATCGGTATCGGAAATAGTTGTAAAGCTTTCTGAAAACAGCTTTTCCAGAAATGATACGACCTTGACGGCATACCTGCTTTGAACTGAAATCTCGAATGCTATCACGTCGTTTGAAGTGTAGGCGTTGCTGCTTCCGCCGAGTTCCGAGACGAATTCGAAAATCGATCTGCCGTTATGCTTCAGTTTGAACGCCAGATGTTCGCAGAAGTGGGCGAAACCGAGCGTCCTGTCGTCTTCGAGCGAACTTCCGCCCGGAAAACAGAGTGTGATTTCGGTATATGAAAAATCTTTTTTATATTCAATTACAGGAATGGCTTTTAACATTTTAACTCCTTGAAATTTTTAGTGATTGTTCGTGACTTTTAGAATTCCGAGACTTCGAATCCTGCGGGGATGCTCGCTTTGAAATCCTTTTTGTCGAGAGCAGGATTTCGTTTGATGTCGCTGAAAGTGAACTGGTTTATGTTTTTAAGCTGGTCGATGATGATTACGCTGTCGATTTCGTTGTTTATCGCGGTGATGAAGATGTATTTCACGTTTGCGATCGTCGTTTTCGGGGTGAGCTTGAGCATTTTAGAACCGTCTTTTATCACCATTCCGGTCTTTTTTGCCTTTTCGATCGTCGCCGTTGAATCGCCGATCGTGAATTTCTTGCCGACTTCGTCAAGACCTTTGAGGAAAGAGAGGTATTCCGCCGCTTCGTTTGCCGATTTCTTGACCATCGCGCTCTTTTTTTCAAGATAGAGAAGGGTTGTTTTTTCGGAATCGACGAAAGTCTGCTCTATCATTTTCCCGCCGGAGAAAGTGTCCATTCTGATGTCGCTTGGAGCGATGAAAAGTATCGTTCCGTTGTCATGGCTTTTCTTTTTGGTGGAACTCTGGGTGAAAACGCGTTCGTACTTCGCCGAAAAACTTTTGAGGCCGTTGTATTGCCCGAGAATCGCAGAAGCGATGTTTTCAGCTTCGTTTTTCTGATCGTTTTTCGGTGCCTCGGCTGCAAAAAGCGAGGAAAGCGAGAAAACCATTAAAAAAAGAATTTTTGTTAATTTCATTGCAAGCTCCTGTTATTTGTAAACTTGTTCTACAGTGTCGTTATACATGTCGTATTCGATGAATCTTCTTGTTAAAGATGAAAATCCCAAAAATGTCAGTAGTGCCGGATTTTGCATTTCTGTAAGTATGTCCGCCGACGAAAAACCGACGAACGGAACGCTCTGTCTGATCGAAATATAGAACGATGTTTCAGGTTCTGTCTCAAAATCGTCGTCTGAACGGCGGATGACTATCGAAATGTAATCGTCTTCAAAGGATTTTGTCTCTCCGGAATCGCCGCTTTTCAGCTCTTTTGCCGTTCCCGCAAAGACTTTTTCACCGAATGTTTCGCGTGTTACAGTGTAAGTTCCTTTCTCAAAAGTCCCGTCGTCAGAAAGCCCTTCGTAAACGAACCGGTATGTGACAGGCGAAGTCAGGCCCCGTATCACGTCGACCGATTCGATGAACGGAGCGTTTTCGTAAGTCGTTTCGCTGTTTTTGGGATACGAAATGTGGGATGCTGACAGGTATGGTCTCATTTCAAGCTCGTAGGTCGACGAAGCTTTCGGATCAAAAGGTGCGACAAGCCAGCTCGAAGCCGTGAAATCATACGCCCTGACGTATCCGTTTTCCATTCCTATCCAGATTATGTCATGATCCGTGGCTTCGACTGTTTCCCACGAGGATGAAACGGAGATGTTTGCATCGGAAAGCGCGTCCTTTTCCTCATCTGTGAGACTTTTGTTGAAAACCTGAATCTTTTCGGCTATTTTTTCGTCATCGAACCTTCTGTATTTGTAGTCCTTGCCGTAATAAAACGCGTTGACGGTCGAAATATTGAAGCCTTCAGGGGTTTCAAGCGTATTCAGCTGATTGAGTTCGTAATCAAAAATTCCGAGCCTGTTGTCCTTGAAAAAAGCAAGCCTACCGCCCTGTATTTTGACCATTTTCCCTTCTTTGTAATCGTCAAGAACGGCAGCTTCTTCGGTCGAAAGCTCCTTGTCAGCTTTGTAGATTTTTCCGGTGAATTCGTCGAAAAGATAGATATATTCTCCGATAACCGCTATTTCCGAAACGGGGAAATCAACTTCCGCAGTGTCTCCCTGACCTTCAAGGTCGACAAAACCGATGTAAAATTTCTCAAAATCCGATCCGGAAAAGAAAAAGCCTTCCTTGTTGAAACTTTTTACTTTTTCAGGGTAGAAATCGAGCAGAAAACTGCGGTTGAAGTCTTTTTCGTGTTCGATTTCGTTGTTGAATTTTCTGAAAACGATCCTTCCCTTGTGCGGAGCGAGCCGCATAGCCTCCTTTTCGTTGTCTTTCCAGTGGTCTGCCGTTACCTGACCGGTGGATGCCGTCGCGGTAACCGCCTCGCCGTCAACGATGATGTGGGCGATCGAAACGCCGGTTCCTCCGACATAAACCCCCTTTTTCTTGTCGCGTTTGTCCTTCAGTTTTTTGTCTATTTTTTGCATGCAGCCGCTTATTTTTTTTATTCTCGCGCCGTATTTCTTAGTGTTGTCAACGACAAAAGTCGCATATGAAGAATTACCGTTTCTGCATATCGTGCTGCCGACGGTCGTGAAAGCGGCAGGTCTTTCAAAGAAATAGTCTGAACCGCTTTTGTCGCAAGCGCAAAGTGCGCAGAACAGGACAATTACGGAGAAAAATTTCAACAATCTCATTCAAGAACTCCGATTTTTTCAACAATCTGTTCTGACGCTAAATCTATTTTATAAATATAGACCCTGTCGTTCTGGAAACACGAAACGAAAAGATAACCGCTTGTATTTCCTAAATTTTTTGCATAAAGCTGATAAGGTTTGCAATCTTTTTCGTCGTCTTTGTATGAGATTTCGTCACGAATGCTGTTTCTTGCCGAATCTATCATTATCACTTTTTCATCGTTCGGAACCGATACGAAAATCAGATCTCCGATTCGTCCGCCGGCCTTTGTTCCGCTGGTGCTGCCGTCAGCGGTATCAGAATCGTCGGCGTCCTCGGAATCGTCAAGGACATCGGAATCGTCAGCGTCATCGGAATTATCCGAATCATCGGAAGTTTCGGTGCTGTATGCGAAAACCGCCATTTCGCCGAGGTTGCCGCTTAAAGCCAGGGTGTTTACCGTTTCCAGCGAGTTGTTCTCAAGTTTGAGCGTCACAATCTGCGGAGCGGTGTCTTCCTCGGAAGCATTGGTGTATGGATCTTCGCTGCCGGTATTCTGGAATGCTGCATAGAAAAGCTTTCCGTCACCCGAGTGTTTCATCGACCGGACGTCGTAGCCTTTCGTCGGCAGATCAATCGGAATTTCTTTGACGGCTACAACGAAATCATCCAAGGTTTCTTTGGCTTCGATAAGTGAAATATTGCCTGAACTCTTGTGAGAGGCGAGAAAGTAATCGGAGTTGGCGTCATAAAGAATTTCTGTTACGCCGTATTTCAGCTTTGCTGTTTTTATTACTTCCCATTTTTGAGTGTCGATTACGGAAAGTTCGCCGTTTAGGACGTGGGTTACAAGAAGCTTTGATTCGTCCGCATTTAAAGTCAGCGCATAAGGTTCCTTTTTTGTTTTGAGAATTTCGGGATAGTCGCCTTTTGTCCCCTCTTCGTATTGAATTTTGTAAGAACCCGGTTTTCCTGATATTTTTGCTTTTACGACGCCGTTTTTGTCACGTGTTGTTATGAAAACTGATTTTTCGTCAGACGAAACCGTCATTTTTCCGGAAATTGACGGAACAAGCAGTGATTCCTGAAAAACCGGATCGCCTTCGTCGTCAAACCGCATAAGAACCAGTTCGCCGAAGTCATATTTCCGGTTCATGTTGCTGCTGAGATATAGAAATGTTCTGCCGTCGTTGAAAAGATAAAAATCGGTGACGCGGTTTACGAGAGTTTCAGGCGGGTAAATCAGCTTTGATTCAGAATCGCACGACGCTGAAAATAAAACGAAAAACACTAAAAGTAGAGGAAAAAGCCTTTTCATTTCCGCCTCCGCTATTTATAGACGCCGCGAAGATCTTCCGGATGAAGAGCAGCGACCTTTCTTCCGAGATAATCCATAAAAACCTGTTTTATGCCTTGGGCTTCGCCTATTTTGTTAATAATGTCGGATACATATTCGGCTTCGCCGACGTTTATTCTGATGTCTGCCGTATGGAGCACGCCTTGCGAAACGGGAAGTAATTTTTCACCGCCGAGTATTGAAACGGGCTGAACGAGAACATTTTCGTCAGTGTCGATCATTCTGTAGACGCCGGCAAGGAAGTGATCCATTTTGCCGTCACGGCTTCTTTTGCCTTCAGGGAAGACGAGAAAGATTTTTACACGCGCTTTGATGTCTTCAACGACTTTTGCCGCGGCACGCGCGATAACGCGTATCGGATAGGCTACCGGAACCGTCGCAACCGTCTGCGACTGGGCGATCAGCAGCGAGTTGAAGTGCATGCTTGCGAATTTTCTGACCGGATGCGAAAAAACTTTCGGTCCGGCGATTACGGCAAGGTCTCCGCCGAAACCGTTTTTCGAAAAGTTGTCATCGAAAACTGTCGCGAAAATGTTCGCATCAGAATAACTGACATGATTTGCGACGAAAACCAGCCTGTCGGCCCCGCCGTCTGCCAGAATTTTCAGTGCGGCATCTATATTTTCAGTGCCCGTTATGTCGAATTTCAGCATTTTGTTGAGAATCAGGTGCATGATTTCCCTGACAAAAACCGAGCCTTCGGAAAATCCCCAGTCAATGCCGGCAACTTCGTACTTTTTCAGAAAGTCGGCAATAAGGCCGTCGCTTGCGTTTTCAACGAATTTTTGAACGGGCTGAACAAGATTTTCGGGAATCGCCTTTTCCCATCCTTCGAGAATTTTATAAAGCTGTTCTTTTTCCGACACTATTTTCTCCATGTCAACAAATAAAAGCCGCAATTTTTATATGAAGCGCGTTTAAAAATCAAGAAATACTTTCTTTTCCGGCAGTTTGTCACTCTTGTTTTTTGCCCTTATTTGCGTGTCGATTCAAAAAAAAGTTGCTTTTTGGGCAAAAATGTCTATAATAACCGCGTTTTTTTGTTTGTTGTCTATTTTTATGGAGAAAGCCATGTCACGCAAATGTGAAATATGCGGAAAAAAACCTTTGTTCGGTCACAATGTAAGCCACTCGAACAACAGAACGCAAAAAATTCAGAATCCCAATATTCAGAAGGTTAAAATCGTTGAGAACGGTTCGGTAAAAACAGTTACCGTCTGCTCGCGCTGCCTTCGTTCCGGCAAAGTTCAAAAAGCTGTTTAAACAATTTTTCATCTGTTTTTCCCATGTTGCTCTATCTTAACGAAATCACTGAATCCAAAGTCGTAAAAAACGTCGAATACGTGATTGCCGGCGACGAGTTCGGAGAGAGCGCAAAGGTGAAAAACGTCGCGCTCAAAGTTGAATTTTACCGCGCAGCCGAAGCGGTTTCACTCAGATTTTTCGGCAATGCGACCGTTCAGACCGTGTGCGACAGATGCCTTACTGATCTTGAACTTGAAATGGATATTGACGAAAATTACTATCTTTTTCCCGAAAATACGCCGGATGTCGACTATTTTTATTCAGGTGAAGAGATAGAACTTGACGGTTTTGTCAGAGAAACACTTGTTATGAACATGCCGGGGAAAGTGCTTTGCAGCGAGGATTGCAAAGGACTGTGTCCGAAGTGCGGCGCAGACCTCAACCAGGGAGATTGCGGCTGCAGGGATTCCGGCGAATAAACTGTAAAATTAGGAGGATACGATGGTTCCAAAGAGAAAACACTGTTCAGCTCGTTCGAAAAAAAGAAGAGGCGGACACCTTAAATCAAACCCGATGACCACGATAGCTTGTCCGAAATGCGGCGAACCGATGCTTCCGCATCGCATTTGTCCGAGCTGCGGCAACTATAAGGGTAAAGAGATAATCTCCGTTTCCGAACAATAATTAAAAGATGACATCAACTGTCATTGTTGATGCTATGGGTGGGGACAACGCTCCTGTTGTTCCCGTTTTTTCATCTCTTGAAGTCTGCAGTGAAAATCCTGACATAAAAATTCTGCTTGTCGGTTCTGAAAGTCTTGTCAGAGAACAGACCGGTCAGGCGAAAATACCGGATAATCTGGAAATCGTCGATGCGGGTGAAAACATAACGATGGATGATTCTCCTGCCTCGGCGTTCCGCAGGAAAGGAAACTCTTCAATTCACATCGGGATGGATCTTCTGGTTGAAGGGAAGGGTGACGCCTTTTTTTCGGCGGGAAACACCGGTGCCATCGTGACGGCTGCATACTTCAAAAGCGGCGTTATCCCGAACATAACGCGACCGGCTCTGGCAACAAGCTATCCTTCCGTCGACAAGCACAAACTCATAATTCTGGATTTGGGGGCTACTATCGATCCTAAATCGGAAAACCTTTTTGATTTCGGTGTGTTGGGTGAGGCCTACCGCTTTTTTATGACGGGACTTGAAGACTCCAGAATTTCTATTCTTAACGTCGGCACGGAAGAAAACAAAGGAAATAAAAAACTTGTTGAAGCTGCTGAAATGATTAAGGAATCAACGCTTAATTACAACGGCTTCATAGAAAGCAACATCCTTTTTTCGCATCCTGAAACCGATGTCGTAGTAACTGATGCTTTCACAGGAAATGTCGCCCTTAAAACGGTTGAAGGGCTTGCCGAAACGATTTCGCAGCTGATCAAGGCGAAGATCGCGCCGTCACAGCTCCCTAAAATCCAGACTTTTCTTTTCAACAGAATCTTCGGTGAAGTTTTCAGAATGTTTCAGTACAACCTTTACGGCACGGCGTTTCTGCTCGGCATGAATCATTTTATCGGCATAGGCCACGGCAGAAGCGACAAAAAGGCGTTCAAAAACGCGATTTTGAGGTTGAAAAGATATTCCGAACGCAATTTTACTAAAAAAATCGCCGACAGGGTTCAGGCGGTAAAAAAGAGTTCCTAACTGTATTTTTGGAAAAATTATTCAATGATTTTATCTGCTTAGGATAGTAACATGATTCAGGACATAGAACCGGCCAGATTCGATATAAGTTTCAAAAACCTAAGGCCGGAAAGCCGTGATTTTGTTATGCTTTTTAACAAGAACGGTGAAATTACGGTCAAAGCGGAAGAGAACCGTCTTTTGTTCCCGGAAACAAAGGATTTGCCGGTTTCGGAACAAATCATTTACCTGTTTTCAGCGGATGAAAAACGCTACTTCCTCTCGCTAACTCAGGATGAAATTTCGCTATCAGGCTTTAGCTATCAGGGGTTGCGCCGGCTGCGCGGAACCTGTAAAAATATTGATCTGCTTGCCGCATTCACCGCATATCACCTGTGGCGCTGGTACACGGACAACCGTTTCTGCGGAAGATGCGCCGCAGAACTTTCCTTTTCCAGGACCGAAAGGGCTTTAGTCTGCAAAAAATGCGGAAACACCGTCTATCCGCGTATAAATCCGGCAGTCATCGTGGCAGTCACGAAAGGAGATTCGCTCCTCATCACGCGCTACCGCAACGGTTACAACCACAACGCTCTTGTCGCAGGTTTTACCGAGATCGGCGAGACTCTGGAACAGACCGTGGCCCGCGAAGTGATGGAAGAGACCGGCATAAAAGTCAAAAATATCCGCTACTACAAATCGCAGCCGTGGGGCATCGCGCAGGATATTCTGGTCGGCTACTTCTGCGAAGCCGACGGCGATGACGAAATCCGCCTTGATGAAAACGAACTGAAGTTTGCGCAGTGGCTCAAACGCGATGAGATCGAACTGCAGCCGGACAGCATCAGCCTGACTAACGAAATGATGAAATTGTTTAAAGATGGGAAAAATCCCTAAATCCAGTCTTCAAGTTCATCATTCACAAATCGTTCAAACGGAGCAATACCGTTTTTATAAACCGCGTCGAAAGTGTCATTGTTCACCGCTATTTTGTGCATGTCATGGGACATAATTTACCCTTAACTTATGAAAATTTTCTGCAGGGGAAGATGATACAAACGTTATACAGAAACATTTTGTTCCGAAAATTGGTTTTCTGTTGACATTTTCGCAAAAGATACTATGCTGCGGCGTTTTGGTTGGAGGATCATTAAACATGAAAGATGCAACTGTAAGACTGGAAAGTATAGAAATTAAAGATTTCAAAAATGTCCGCTACGGCAAGCTGACACTGGAAAATTCAAGGAAATTCTACAATTCAAGTATTTTGGGGCTGTATGGTCAGAATGGTTCTGGTAAAACTGCTTTGATTGACGCCATTTTACTCCTTAAATTTGCTCTTGCAGGTCAACCGATGCCGTCTCAGTTCGCTGATTATGTCAATATAGATGCTTCTTTTGCCAACTTAAAATACTGCTTTAAGGTGAAAAATATTGAAATAGATGCAGAATATGATGTTGTCTATGAATTTAATATCCGTAAAGAAATAAGTGAATCTTCCCCGGGATACAGAGCTGTTATATTCGATGAAATTCTTTCATATTCTTATGAATCAAAAGATGAAAAATTAAAACTTCAACCGATTATAAACACACGGACTAACGATGTTTTTGGTCCGGTCAGCAAATATAACGATCTTGTCGGAAGCGGTAAAGAAACTAAGGCAAGCCTGCTTGCAAATAGAAAATTTGCACATATTTCTTCAAAATCTTTCGTATTTTCAAAAGAATTGCTTGATACTCTTCACAGAAATTGCAAAGAAAAACGCCATCTCTTTCTTATTGAGAACTTGGTGTTGTATGGTAATTTCGAACTTTTTGTAATCAATACGGCAAACACCTGTATGATTACTGTCAACGGACTTCCGTTGAACTTCAAATATGAAGAAAAGGGTGAAATATCAATCGGAAATTTCATGATTAACCTGAACGAACCGACATCGTTTTCTGAAAAACAGTTTGATGTCGTAAAGAAGGTTATTGAAAATATGAACATTGTTCTGGCACAACTTGTCCCGGGACTGACTATAGGGATTAGAAATCTTGGAACCGAACTCTCGGAAGATGCCTCTCAAAAAATCCGAATTCAATTGGTTTCCAAAAAAAACAATAAAGAGATTCCGTTGAAATACGAGTCCGAAGGAATAAAAAAAATAATTTCTGTGCTTCAGCTGCTGATTGTTGTCTATAACAATCCGTCAGTTACGGTTGCGATTGATGAACTTGATTCCGGAATTTTTGAGTATCTTTTGGGCGAAATCCTTAGAATTATTTCGGAAAAGGGATTGGGACAGTTGATTTTCACTTCGCACAATCTCCGCCCGCTTGAAACGATTGACCGCGGCTTTATCGCATTCACAACGACAGATCCAAAAGAACGCTATATTCGTCTTGCCAACATCAAAACCAACAATAATTTACGTGATTTTTACTATCGTGATATCGTTCTCGGCGAGCAGAGAAAACCAGTTTATGATTCTACTAACAATTATGAAATTGATTTAGCATTTATGGAAGCAGGAGAGACAAGTGGCTCGTAAAAAAATTATTTTTGTCATTGTTGAAGGTCCTTCAGACGAAACTGCCCTCGGCGTTATTTTAAATAAGATTTATGACAGCAACAGCGTTTATATTCATATTATTCATGGGGACATCACAACGAAAAACGGAGTTTCTTCAGACAACATACTTTCAAAAATAAGGGCAGAAATAACATGTTATGCCAACTCCAACCACTACAACAAATCCGATTTCAAAGGGATTATTCATATTGTCGATATGGACGGGGCGTATATTTCGGACGCAAATATCATTGAAGACACAAGTGTGGCTGGAACAGTTTATTCACTGACAAGCATCACAACGAGCAACAAATCGAATATCATTAAAAGAAACCGACAAAAAACTGCAAATGTCAACAAAATATGCACAATCTCTACAGTTTGGGATATTCCTTACAGAGTTTTTTATATGTCGTGCAATTTGGACCATGTTCTGCACAACAAAATCAACAGCACACAGAGAGACAAACAACGCGATTCATTTGAATTCGCCAAAAAATATGAAAAAAATGTTACAGGATTTCTCTCGTTTATTTCGGAGTCTGATTTTTCCGTGAAGATGCCTTACGACGAATCGTGGGATTTTATCAAGAAAGAATTGCATTCTCTCGAACGTCACACAAATTTCGGAATTTGTTTTAATATGATCGCTTACTGCGGCTTAAACTGCGGAAAATGCGACGCGTACATCGCGACAAAAAACAACGACGACGCTCTGCGTGAAAAGACCGCAAAACTCTGGAGCGAACTGAACCATACCACCATTCTTCCGGAACACATCAACTGCTCTGGTTGCCGCGCTGACGGAGTAAAGACCGTTTTCTGCGAAAGTATCTGCGCTGTCCGCAAATGCGCTATGCAAAAGGGGCTCGAAAGCTGCGGCGACTGTCCCGAGATGAAAAAATGCCCGATTCTCGGAGCCATTACCGCGAACAATCCCGATGCGTTGAAAAATCTGAAGAAAAGTTTGTCGTAGCCGGCAAATATCAGGGAAAACAGGAAAATGTCTGCAAATATTCCTTTTGTTTGAGATGAAAGTTTGTAAATAAATCCGGCCGAAAACATTCCAATCACCGGAAAAACCGTTATAGTGCCGGGTGTTTTTTGCTGATGTATTATTTGGAGATAAGATGAAAACGGAAAGAGATCGAAGGCTTGCAGATTCCGAAATGATGCGGAGAATTTGACGGAGAAAATTTGATGAAAAAAATCCTCTGCATATTCCTTCTGATTTTGATGACACTTCCTCTGTTTGCGGAAGAAAACAAAGAGAAAAGCGGTGAAAAATTCAACATCCTGGGAAGCGGAAAATTTTTTGCACTTGATCCGCTGACCGACGGACTTCTGCTCGGAACGGGCATTCTGCTTTCGGGAAGCGACCTGCTTTTCGACAATATGCTGGAACTCAACCGCCAGAAATACGATGACAGAATTTACAACAGAGACGATGTGAACGCTTTTGACCGCAAACTGATGCGCCGTTATTCGGAAATTCACGACGGTGCGGCGGATTTTCTCCTCATAGCTTCAGCGGTAACGCCGGTCATGCTGCTCTCGACCGACAAAGAGGAGTGGTTCACTAACGGCGTGATGTACGTTGAAACGCTTTTGATTGCCAACGGCTTGAAGGAACTGATGAAACTCGCCGTAAACCGTGCGCGTCCCTATATGTATTTCGACCGCGAAACATTCCCAGAGGGTGAACTCAACAGCGGCGGCCTGGCAAAATCCATGCCTTCCGGACACACGGCTTTAGCCTTCGCAAGCGCAACCTTTCTGACCTACACTTTCTGCAGATATTTCCGGAATTCACCGTGGCGGATTCCCGTTTCCATCGGCAGTTACGCCCTGGCATCCGGTATCGCAGCTTTGAGAGTCTCCGGCGGAAGTCACTTTTTAAGCGATGTTCTTGCCGGAGCCGCCATCGGAAGCGCTGTCGGATTTTTAGTGCCTTTCCTACACACTTTAAACACCAAAAGCGACATGAGCGTCGCCGTTACTGGAAACGGTCTCGGTTTCACGATGAAGTTTTGATGGTTTTGCTAAAAAAATGCGGAAAAAAATTGACTTAAACGAATTCGGCATTTTGCTATAGTCGTTTTTTGCGGAGGTGGAAATGCGTTTGTTTTTTATTGCGATTTCGCTATTTTTCTTAATGTTTTTATGTGGTTGTGAAGTTGAACCTCAGCTTCCCTACAATGCGGTCGTCTTGGAGCAGGTGATTTATGTCGACGAGGTCAAGGAGGGGATCCCTCAGACTGTCCAGATGCCCAACGGCAAAGTCGTAACCTACAAAATGCCGATGAAACTCAAAGACAAGCAGCTTCTGAAGGTGCGCGAAGTTGAAGGTGAGCCGCCTTACTACATCCGTGTCATGCTGCGGGAACGCGATGCAAAGTCAAAATAAAAATGCCGTCGCCGCGCTTACAGGCTCGATCGGGACGGGGAAAACGGTCGTTCTCGACTATTTCCGCGACAATCTGGGTTTTAAGACCGTTTCAGCAGACGCAATCGGCCATGAAGTCTTACAAAAACCTGAAATTATTGATAAAGTTGTAAAGACTTTCGGTGAAGGCGTTCTGAAAAACGGCGGAATAGACCGTGCCGCTTTGGGAAAAATAGTCTTTTCCGATAAAGCCGCACTTTTAAGACTGAACGAACTGACGCATCCTGCAATTCTGAAGCAAACATTCGAAATCATTAATGAATTGTCACAAAAATCGCCAGTTATTCTAGAAGCTGCAATCCTTATCGAAGCCGGCTGGCATAAATATTTCGATACGGTAATGCTTGTCTACTGCAAGCCCGAAATCCAGCTTTACCGTTTGATGACGCGTGACGGAATCAGCCGTGAAGAGGCTGAAAAAAAGATAGGAAGCCAGATGAGTTTTGAAGCGAAAAAGCCTTTTGCAACCTATCTTATCGATACGAGTTTCGGAATAGAAGTCACGAAAATTACCCTCGAAAAAATCGCGGCGGATTTGATAAATCGTGATGTGTTTTCATGAAACGTCTTGTAAAATAAATCAAAAATTATTTGTTGAGTTCGAGATATCTTTCGAGTCCGAGTTTGAGGACGTTCATCGCTCTCTTCGTCTTTTCTTCATTGAGGACGAACGCGATTCTTGCTTCGTTTCTGCCGAGTCCCGGAGTTGAGTAGAAACCTTCAGCCGGAGCGAGCATTACCGTTTCGCCGTTGACGTCGAAATCGGTGAGGAGCCAGATTATGAAGTCTTCAGCGTTTTTGACCGGAAGTTTGATGACGATGTAGAAAGCGCCGTTCGGAACTCTGAATTCAACGCCTTTCATCTCTTTGAGCGTTGCGAGAACCGCGTCTCTTCTTCTTTTGTATTCGCCGACGACGGTTTCATAGTATTTGTCGTCAAGATCAGCCGATTTTACAGCCATCATCTGGTCGATTGTCGGCGGGCAGAGACGAGCCTGACCGTATGCAAGGGCGGCTTTCATGATTTCTTTGTTGTAGCTTACGAAAGCGCCGATTCTTGCGCCGCAGGATGAGAATCTTTTCGAAATGCTGTCCATGACGACGACTCTCTCCTTAGCCTCTTCGAAGCTGAGAAGGCTGACGTGTTTTTCGCCGTTGAAGATGAATTCACGGTAAACTTCGTCCGCGAAAATGAAGAGGTCCTTTTTTATCGCGAGCTGGACGATCTTCGAAAGTTCTTCTCTCGAGTAAACCTTGCCGGTCGGGTTGTTCGGGTTGCAGATCATGACGGCTTTCGTGTTCGGAGTGACGAGCTTTTCGATCTCTTCAACAGCCGGAATTTCCCAGTCGTTGTCGATTTTCGTCGTGATCGGAACGATTTTTACGCCGGTAGCGGTCGCGAAACCGTTGTAGTTCGTGTAGAAAGGTTCCGGAATGAGGACTTCGTCGCCCGCGTCAAGGCAGACCGTGTAAGCCATGATGATGGCTTCGCTGCCGCCGGTAGTAACCATGATGTTCTCTCTCGTGAGCGGAATATCATATCTTGCGTAGTATTTTACAAGAGCGTCCTGATATTCGGGAATACCCTGGCTCGGTCCGTAAGCGATGACTTTAGTCTTGATTTCATTCAAAACCTTGAGCATCTCTTCGGGAGTCTCGACATCGGGCTGACCGATATTGAAGTGATAGACCGTTTTGCCTTTTGCCTTCGCATCGTTTGCATACGGCGCAAGTTTTCTGATCGGTGAAAGGGGCATCGACTGTCCTCTGACGGAAATGTGTCTCATTTTATCCTCCATAAAAAGTTAAAAAACAGTGTCTGCGCCGTTGTAGCACTTAAAACGGCAAAAGCAAGAAAAAGAAGTCGTTTTGCTGCTGGAACCGTACTTGATTCGCTTAAATTTATTCCATTTCCGCTTGACATAGATTTTCAGTGTGATATTTTTCGCCGCCGTTGACTGTGTCCGGCCGCCGTTGACCTTGTCCGGCCGTTTTAATAACTTAACATTTGGAGGATCAAATGACCAGAAAGAAAGTTCTCATCATGGGTGCTGCCGGTAGAGATTTCCACAATTTCAACACCTATTTCAGACACAATCCCGAGTACGAAGTAGTTGCTTTCACCGCTACTCAGATTCCTGACATCGACGGAAGAAAGTATCCGAAAGAACTCGCAGGTGAAGACCTTTACCCGAACGGTATTCCTATTTATGACGAAACCGAACTTCCGAGACTCGTTAAGGAACTTGGCGTTGAAGTATGCGTATTCGCTTACAGCGACATTTATTATCCGATAGTTATGAACAAGAGCGCTCTCGTCAACTCTCTCGGCGCTGACTTCGTTCTTATGGGCTATGACAAGACGAAGATCAAATCATGCAAACCGATCATCTCGATCTGCGCTGTCAGAACGGGCTGCGGCAAAAGCCAGACCACAAGATTCATCTATGATATTTTCAAGAAAATGGGCAAAAAGGTCGTTGCAGTACGTCACCCGATGCCTTACGATCCCGACCTCAACAAACAGGCTGTTCAGCGCTTCGCGAAGATCGAAGACCTCAAAGCCAACAACTGCACCATCGAAGAAATGGAAGAGTACGAGCCGCACATTGCTGCAGGCAACGTAATCTATGCAGGCGTTGACTACGAAGCTATCCTTCGTCAGGCTGAAAAAGATGTCGATGGCGAACCCGATGTCATCCTCTGGGACGGCGGAAACAACGATTTCCCGTTCTATGAATCAGACCTCAAGATCGTTGTCGTAGATCCTCTCAGACCGGGTCACGAATGCCTTTACTATCCGGGCGAAGTCAATGTCCTTATGGCTGACGTCATCGTCATCAACAAGATGGACAGCGCGAAACCGGAAGACATCGAAACAGTTAAGGCTAATTGCAAGAGACTCGCTCCGAACGCAGTCGTTATCGAAGCTGACTCCGAACTTACCGTTGACGGCGACATCAAAGGAAAGAGAGTCCTCATCGTTGAAGACGGCCCGACACTTACCCACGGCGGCATGAAGACCGGTGCTGCAAAAGTCGCTGCACAGAGAAACGGCGTGAAAGAGATGGTTGACCCGAAACCGGCAGCTGTCGGCAAAATCGCTTTCACCTACAGAAAGTACCCGAACATCGGCGAAGGCATCCTTCCGGCTATGGGATACGGCGAAGAGCAGATGAGAGACCTTGAGACCACGATCAATGCAATCGATGCTGACCTCGTTCTCAGCGGTACCCCGATCGACCTCGGCAGAGTCGTAAAAGTCAACAAACCGATCGTACGCGTCGGCTACGAACTTGCTCCGAGAGGAGACGGTGCAGAAATGCTCAAGAAAGTTATTGTTGACAAACTTTTCGGCGGATGCAAAGGCTGCTGCAAATAGTTTTTTGTAACTGATTTTTTCAAAGAGGGGGCGGTTGTCCCCTCTTTCTTTTTTTGATGGAGTTTTTATGAAAATAGTGATCGCGCTCGGCGGCAATGCCCTGATAAAACCGGGAGACAAAGGAACTGTCGAAGATCAGGAAAGAAATATCCGCGCTTCAATGGACGGCATCGTCCAGCTTATAAAGGAAGGACATCAGGTTGTAATCACTCACGGAAACGGTCCGCAGGCGGGAGCAAGACTCATCCGCAACGAAATGGCTGAGACCGAAGTTTATCCAGATCCGCTCGTCGTATGCGTCGCAGACACGCAGGGCAGCATGGGATACATGATCGAGCAGGGGCTTATGAACTGCCTCAGCAAGGCGGGATCGAGGGCGAAAGTTGCGACTTTAGTCACTCAGATCGAAGTCAATCCGCTTGATCCGGCATTCAAAAAGCCGACAAAACCGGTCGGTCCTTTCTACAATCAGCAGAAGGCTCTGATGAAGATGAAAAACGGCTGGAAAATGGTGGAAGACAGCGGCCGCGGCTACCGCAGGGTCGTTCCTTCGCCGATGCCTCTCAGAGTTCTCAATCCGGAAGCCATGAACGCCCTCATTGATGCTGGTTTCACCGTTATCACGGGCGGCGGCGGCGGAATTCCGGTTTACAGAAGCAAGGATAAATCGGGTTATCAGGGGATTGACGCCGTTATCGACAAAGACTTGGCTAGCGTAATGATCGCGCAGACTATCGATGCCGACATGGTCGTAATTCTTACCGGCGTTGAAAAAGTCGCGGTAAACTTCAAATCCGATAAACCGACATGGCTTGACCGGATGACTTCAGCAGAAGCCGAAAAATATCTGGCTCAGGGCGAATTTCCGGCAGGAAGCATGGGACCGAAGATCAAAGCGGCGATAGATTTCGTCAAAAACGACCGAAATAAAGTCGTCATCATCACTTCCGAAGACAAACTTACCGAGGCAATGGAAGGAAAAACGGGAACGAGAATAGTTCACTAATCGCTATTTCCTCCATATCTCGTGATGTCAAAATCATGGTCGATATTCCGATACGTTAAGATTTTGTGATATCGCTGTTTTTTTCAACTTTTTTGACAATAGTTAAAAAAAAACTAGGATAATTCGTTCCCTTTGTTTCTTATTATCAACTTCGGAGGTTCTTATGAAAAAATTTTTGGTCGTTTTTGCTCTCCTGCTGTTTGTTTTGACAGTTTCGGCAGAGCAGAAAAATCTTTTTGCTGCGGCTTCGGTCAAGAAAATCGACGGTGTCACGGCAATGGTTTCAGGGCTTGACATTCAGGTCAAAGCGGATGCCGATTCTCTGAAAAAATTCATTAAAAACGATTTTTACAAGGCTTTCAACATCGGAAAAAATGTTGAGCCCGAGCTTTTCCGCGCCGTTAAAATCGACGATGCTTCAATTTACAAGTTCGTTCCTTTCTACAAAGGGATCAAAGTCGACGGAGTCTACACCGTCATCACGATGAGAAACGGAAAAATCGACAAAATCAGCAACGGTCTTTCCGACATCGACATTGACATCACGAAGATGATTCCCGAAACTCAGGCACTCAAATCGGCTATGGCAGCCAGACACATGAAAGTAACGCCGGCACATTATGACATTGAAAAAATCATAACGCGTCATTTCGGTAAATTCGTTCCCGCTTACAGAGTCAGATTCGCTCCGATCACACTTGCAGACAGCCGCTATCATCTTGTCAACGCGCTGACCGGCAAAGTCATCAAATCGAGCCACTCGACATACTTTGAAGACCCTGAAGATCCGATATCTCCGGATGATCCTGCAGATTCCGATGTGCCCGATACCGGCGACACTGCTCCGGATCCTGCAGATTCCGATGTGCCCGATACCGGCGACACTGCCCCGGATCCTGCGGATACCGGCGATACGGAAGAGCCGTCCGAACCCAAGTTCGTCTGCGACGGCAGTGAGACCAACAAGGCGAAAATCTGGAAGTTCAATCCTATAATCACTCCTGAACTTGAAGAAGTAGAGCTTCCTTGGGTAGCATCATACGATGACAGCGAACTTACCCCGGAACTTTTGGGAACGCTTATCACCGGGCAGGATGACAGTGGAATAAGAAAAATCAGAGCTTACAACTGCCCTGATGACGGAACGAAAATAGGTTTCTCTGGAATGTTCGAGATTGACACATGCCATCCGATGCCGCTTGCAAACAAATGCGAAAACGGCAGTTTCATATATGATGACTGCGACGGCGGACATGAGTTTTCTCTAGAAAATATGACGATTGAGAAGATTGACCGCTGTGCCGAAATCTCAATGTACTACCATGCTTCCAAAATTTATGATTACGTAGGCAGGCTTTATACTGACATATCCGGAGAAAAGGATTTCCACCTTCAGCACAATGACGCGGAGAAGCCGCTCAACGTCATCAGCAACTTTGTAATGCCGAATTTGAGTGCTCTGATGGGTGGCGGAAGCGATGGAGATGACAAACTCGTTCCGTTCGACAATGCCTTTTTCACTGAGGAGCAGCCGATGCTGACAATGCTTCTCGGACAATTCGGCGTCAACGGCGACCTTCTTGTTTTCGGACAGGGAACAAAAGCTGATCTCGGATATGACGGCGATGTCGTTTACCACGAATTCGGTCATGCAACGATCTACACTGCCGGAATCACCGGTCTTGAATATACCGACAAATACGGCATGACCGTTGAGCCGGGCTCGCTTCACGAAGGTATGGCCGATACATTCGCTTTCATTATGACAGACAACACCTGCACCGGCGAATACGCATCTGAAGGTTTCATAAAGGCTGACGAGAGATACAAGGCCACGATGGATACAGAGGGCGAGGGCGACAAGAAAGTTTACTGCATGAGAAGCGCTCTCAACAAGAACAAGGTTTTTGAAGATTTTGTCGGAGAAGTGCATTTTGACGGCAAACCGCTTCTCGCTTCGAACTGGGATATTTACCAGCTTATAAAGGGAGAAGACAAAGATACGGAGATACCTCGCAAAAATCTGGCTAAACTTTTCCTTAAGACACTCTATGCTATAGGCGATGCGGATGCTTCCTACAAACTTTGGGCTGAAACCCTTATGTCCGAAGTCGAAAAGGATGACAACTTCAAAGACAAAGCTGCTGAAATCAGGAAAATTCTTGAAGAGAGAAATTTCTTTGAGGAAGTCAGAGCACGCAGCGTAAACGAACAGATAAAGGATACGATGTATATTCCCGCCGGCGGCAGCAACGGTATGGGAGGCAGTGATCCGACCGGCGGCATGCTCGGCGGCGGAGAGAGCGGAATCACTGTTATAGACGGCGACAAGGAAGTACAGGTCGGACCGGCTTACATCCAGTATTACTTCGATGTTCCTGCTGATGCAGAGAAGGACGCGCTTAAACTCTCGGCGACTGTTGTATCGAACGGTTCGGAGTCCATGCTCGGTATGGGTGGCGACAGCAACTCAGACCCCAAGCTGGAAATTTATTACAGAAAGGGCGCTCCTGTTGAATATTCGGAAGACGGTGAAGTCAAAAAAGACGGAAAATCGGCAGGCGATCCTTCAAAAGGCTGGTTTGTACGCGATGTCGAAAAAGGTGCGAGATATTACATTCAGTTCGTGAACGTTTCACCGAACGCTGCAGTGGCTACGGCTATTTCAGTTGTGTCTTCCGATGCTCCGGTAGAAGAGTCGGATACTGACGGGGAAGAAGAGGTCAGCGACGACGAAATGAGTTACGAAGACGATGCAAACCAGAAAGAGGATAAAAAAGGCGGCAGTTCAAGCGGCTGTTCGCTTACCCTTTAATCCGCATTTCTAAAATCCGTTCGGCAAATCAACACTTTAACCTCTTGAAATTAAACAGAAATCTGCTGAAACACCTTGACAAATCAAGAGTTTTGAGTATAATGCGCGCGTTTTTGTTCTTAGTTTTCGGAGGTTTTTAAATGAATCAGTTCAAACCCGGCGATTTGGCGGTTTATCCCAATTACGGTGTCGGAAAAGTCGTTTCCGTCGAATCAAGGACGATGGGGGATTCAGAGGTTTCCTGTTATGTCGTCAGTATTCTTTCCGACGGTTCAAAAGTTATCGTTCCCGTTGACACTGCGGAACAGGCCGGGCTCAGGAATCTGATAAGTCTTGAGGTCGCAAAAGAGGTTTACGACTGTTTCAAATTCAGGAATCTCGATCTTTTGAAGATGAACTGGAACAAGCGTTACAGATTTCTTCAGGAAAAAATGAAAATCGGCAAGGTCACGGATGTCGCTACCGTAATTTCCGACCTGATGTTTCTGAAGAGAAAGAAAGGTTTGAGTTACGGCGAAGAGCGGCTTTTGAACGATGCCGAAAACATTCTTGCGACCGAGCTTTCGATCACCGAAAACCTTCCAAAAGAAGAAGTCGTCAATAAAATCCACAACAGTTTCAAGACAAAAGCAAATTCATAAATGATTTCCGTTCAGCCGGACACACTGGTTACCGGAATCGACAGATGGTATCTCGAAAAACTGCTCGATTCTGATTTTTTCTGGTACGCAACTCCCTTTGAGCATTCGAAATCGCTCGGTTTTATCTTGCCGGAGAAGGGCATTCCGGCAAAAATTCCGATGACTGTGGTTGTCGATTTAAGTGAAATCGAAAAAGATCGGATTTTATCGTTTGATCCTGCGAAAACCGTCTTTTATTCGGAAGAATGGCGCGATAACGCATCGGTTGCCGCATCTTTCGTGAAAAATATCGTCAATTTCCGCAACGGAAAACCCGATTTCGTCAAAAAGGACTATAGAATAACGACGTTTGCCTGATTATTCGCTTTTCGGAATCTCCAGATAAAAATCGTTGAGTTTCATTCCGGCTTCTTTCTCCATTCTGCGCAGAAGTTCAAAGGCCGGAAGGTTCAGATCCGGAGCTTCGATCGGGTAAAATTTCAGATTTTCTCCGTCGCATATTCCGGTAAGGTTCTGTTCCGGCTCGAAGAAAACGCAGGCGGGTTCTTTGTCCGTCGGAATTGCGAAAATAAGTTTGTGTTCATTTACGTCCCAGATTCTGACTGCGGCGTTTTCATCTGTCGTCGCTACGAAAAGTCCGTCTTCCGAGACGGCGATTTTTGCAGTTTCGTCGAGTTTCCCTCTGAAATCGATGATTGAATTGTTTGAAGTGTCGATATGGCTCAGAGTCCCTTTGTCAAAACCGACCGCAATATTTGAATTCCGTATAAACTCCAGGGATTGCGCGTTTCTTCCTTCTATTCCGATTTTATTTTCTTCAATTAGTTCCGGAATGGAGAAAAATCTTATCTCACCTGAACAGATTGCCGCCAGTTTTTTGCCGTCCGGCGCGAAACCGAGCCCCTGCAAAGCCGGATTTCCGCATTCGGCAGTTTTTGTTTCAAAGTTTTCAAGCCGCACGAGACGGATTTTTTCTCCGCATGAAAGTGAAACAAAAGCAGAATCAGGCGAAATTTTTACAGACAGAATCTCTTCATTACCGGTTTTCAGTTCTTTTGTCTCTTTTTTTTCTCTGTCGTAAAGTTTCAAAATGCCGTTCTTCCCTGCGACAGCGAGGAATCTGCCGTCTTTTGAGACGTGGAAATCGGAGATCGGGAAATTTTCTTCATATTCTTCGGACAGAAAACCGTCATTTTTTGAAACAATCGATATTTTGTTTTCACCGTTTTGCGTAACTGCCGTGAAACCCTTAACCAGTAAGGCTTTTCTCAGACCTGAGAATGTCGATTTAAACAGGCCGGTCTCTTTTTTTACATATTTTTTCCAAATTCTCAGAAATCCCTCTTCTCCGGCCGTAGCGATAAAGTCGTTTCCTATGAAAAAAGCAGATACGACGGCTGAATCGTGACCGTCTATTGCAAAGAGCGGAATAAGTTTCAGCAAGTCCCAGACTACGGCCTTACCCTCTTTTGAAGCTGTTATGAAAAGGTTTTCACTGCTTCGGCAGCTTATGCTTAAGATGGGTGAAGACCTGAAGGAAAGGGTGTTTGATATTTCGCCGGTTTCAGATGAAAAAACGGCGATATGTCCTTTTTCGGTTCCCGCGATTAACGATTTTCCGTAAGAACAGGGCGCCGCTGAGGTTATAAAATCGTTTTCTTTTTGATACAAATTCGATTTTGCCGCTTCAAGAACGGCTGAATCGGCTTCAAACCCTTTTCCGACCGATGCAGTTACGGTCTTTTCGACAATGTTTATTTCGGCGGCCTCGCTGTTTGAAAGGAGAACTTCCAGTTTTTCTCCGTCCGGTGAAAAGCGGAACTCTTTCACAGCGTTTCTCAAATCGAATTTGTAAATCCTGGACAAATCAGGAAAACTGAAAAGAGTGACTTCGCCGCCCCTGCAGCCTGTTGCAATGACTTTTCCGTCTTCGGACGCCGCTGCAGCTGAAATTCTGCAGCCCGTGAAGGTATCCTTTTCAAAAACTGCACCGCGGTGGAAGTTTTTCATATAAAATTTTGAAACTGCGCTTGAAAGTATGTCTATGCCCTCATCTGAATTTACCGAAAAATCCGGGTTGTATTCAGGACTTTTTTTGTTGAGCGGGTTGTAATACATCGCAGCCGCCGCATACACCCTTGATGCGATGTAGCTTTTCCCTGCTTCCAGCTTGTCCGATTTTTCGCTGAACGCCTGAGCCGTACGGTAGTTTGCCATCATTCTGCCGTGTTCGGCCTCTTCTCTTGCTTTGGTTTCGCGGTTCAGGGCCATCATAATGTAAATTGCGGCGATAACGGCGACGGCAAGGATTATGAAGGATGATGTGGCTACTGCTTTGTGGCGCGAAGCGGCGAATTTCAGGCTTTCGAAGAGCGAATAGCGGTAGACCCTGACTTTTCTGCCCGAAAGGTAGGAGGAAAGATCTTCAAGCATTTCTCCTACCGCAGCGTAACGTTCCTTTTTCTTTTTTGAAAGCGCCTTCCCGGCTATTGCGGCAAGCTCCGGCGGAATGTCTTTGTTCCTTTTCGTGGCGTTTTCGACCTTTTCGGTTAGAACTTTTCTGATGATTTCATCGACGGATTTGCCTGAAAAAGGAGGAATGCCAGTCAAAATCTGATAAAGTATCGCCCCGAGCGAATAGATATCGGAAAGTTCATCGATTTCTTCGATTTTGCCTTCAGCCTGTTCCGGCGGCATGTACGACGGAGTTCCTATAGCCTGACCGACGATGGTTTCGCCTACTCCGAAATTTTCGTACTGCATGAAAATCATTTCATCGGAACCCTTGAGTTTGGCAAGTCCCCAGTCGAGAACGACGGTTTCACCGAATTCTCCTATCATTACGTTCGACGGTTTCAGGTCGCGGTTGATAACACCTTTGCTGTGAGAATACGCCACGGCGTTGCAGACATTGTAAAAATAGGGGAGAAGTTCCAGTCTTTCTTCGAGAGAGTCACATTTTCTGATTGCCTGAAGAAGAGTTTTTCCCTTGATGAGCCGCATCGTGTAATAAAACGTGCCGTTTTGATGCCTGCCGATTTCATAAACGGGAATTATCGCCGGATGTTCGAGTCTTCCGGTCAGTTTCGCCTCGCGCAGGAAGCGGTTTCTCATCGCCGTTTTTTGCGGATCTTCGTTTTCCGAAGGCGGTTTTACGGAATCGGACAAAAGTTCCTTCATTGCGATTTTGCGTCCTATGTGACGGTCCATAACGCCCAAAACCCTGCCTGAACCGCCGCGTGCAAGCTCTTCGATGATTTCGTATCTTCCCTCCGATTCGTCCGTGACCGTCTTGTCTCCGTCCGTTTCTGTAATCAGATCGGATTTTTCGATTAAAAATTCTATCGTTTTGTTACTTTTTTCCTGATTTTTTTCCTTTTTCATCTTCATTTTTTGTAAACTCTTTCAAAAATTCGGAAATCCCGCAGATTTCCGTTTCGGGAAATCTTTCCAGAAACCGTTCCCGGTTCTTTTTGAACTGTTCCGCAGCAAGAAGAAAGTAATCGCCAGTAAATTGGCCGTTTTCCGTTTTTTCTATTGCTGAAGTGATAAAATCGCCGTCGATAATCTTGTCTTTGCTTACGGCAATCCTGAAATCTTCAATGATATCCGGGGTGTAAAGCGGCATTTCAGTTCGTGCCGAAAGGTAAAGCCTTATGAACGCGGAGAGTTTTTCTTCTGCGGATTCCCTGTCAAGCGGTCTTAAAATATTTTTTTTGTCTATTTTGACGGCGAAAACTTCGGTCTCCACCCTGCCGATTTCCGCATTCGCCGCATAGTGTCTGATCAGAGTTTCGATTTTGTATTTCGTTTTCCATGACGATACGAAAGCCAGAACCATCTTTGTTTTGTTTTTGCGCAAACCGTTGATTCTGCCTGAAAGAGAAACATTGAGTTCTTCAAAATTTACAGTAAAATCAACGTGTTCCGGTTCTTCGGCATAAAAATTCCCAGCGATTTCCCAGATTCCGGCATCGTTCACAACACTCTTCAGTTTTTCTTCTCCGATTATGCCGGGCGGAATTTTTCCTTCACCGCCGGTACGCCTGATGAAATTTTCGTCAGCGGCTGCTTTGTCCGGCATTCCGCGCGACATTTCAAAGTATGTCCTGCGCAGACTGTAGTTCATCAGATTGTCGTCGTAGTCGAATATTTCTTCGTCTTCCTTTTCATTTTCCGTTTTCGGCAGAGTCAGACCGAGATTTTTTTTGAAGTAGTGTTCCTGCGGATCCTTGAAAAATTTTACCAACTCTTCAAGAGAGATTTCAATGTGTTTCCCTGAATCGTTTTTTTGTTCTGAAACCTCGGTTGAATAAGGCTTTCGTGCCGATGTTTCACGTGAAACAAAATTCTTTGCCGCGGCAAAATCTCTCTTTGAAAAAGTTCTGAAACCGCTTTTTTCATTGAAAAAGTATTCGGGTGAAAAAGATAGAACCGGTTGTTTCGTTTCAATTCTTTCGCTTGAAGTTTCATTCCATTCATCAGTTTCAGCTGCAGTTTTCTTCAGGATGTATTTTTCGAGGATCTGCACCGGAATTGCGGTTTTCCGGTGTTTTTTTGAATCTTCGCGAAGATCTCCTGCATCGTAGCTTAAAATCAGCTTTCTTCCGGCGGCAGCGATTGACTCCAGAAACAGATGGAAATCGTTTTCTCTGCGGGAAGCGGTTTCCGGTTCGTCTCCCATTGCCGCAACCGCATGCGTCAGATCGAAAGCGTATTCCGAATCCTTTCCGGGGAAAGATTCAGTATCCATCCCGATGAGACAAATCACTTTGAAAGGAATGCCGCACATACTTTTTATCGGTGAAAAGCTCAGTTCCGCGCCGGATGAAACTCTGCCTGAAGCCGCGTTTCCGATTTCGTCTTCAAGGTAGCTCCTCACTGCGTCAAAAGATATTTTTACGGAATATTTTCCGGCATTTTCGGCAAAATTGGCGACAATATTTCTGATACGCCTTATCTCTTCGCTTCCCTCTTCCCGGACGAAGAAGAAATCAATCATATTTTCGATTGAATATTTGAATTCCTCAGCTGTTTTTTCAGTTTTTATCTCTTCCGAAAAGCGGAAAAGTTCTTTTGTAAAGGTCAGAAACCCTTCGATTCCGGCAATTCTGTCGCCTGAAAAATTTTCCAGAGGGAGAATTCCTTCAAAGCTTTTTCCGTCTTCCGAAAACGGGAGAAAAAAACTCATCAGGATTCTTTTCAATCCGAAATCCCAGCTGTTCTGCCCCGAAATTCCCCTTTTTATGCTGCTTTCATCTATGATTTTTTCGATTTCGGCAAAATTTTCACGCCTGATTCCGAATTTTTCGCAGATAAACGGTTCTTTGAAGATAGAAAGGATGTCAGATTTCGTGAAATTTCCTGAATTGAGGCCGATTATTTTAAGAAAAGCCGCCGAAATCCCGTTCTCCGGAGTCTGTTTCCCGCCTGAAAAGGTGAATGGAATGAAGGTTCTGTCGTTTTGCGGAGTACTTCCGAAAACGGCATTGATGTATGGAACGTAGCTTCTGATGTCGGGGCAGAAAACGGCGATGTCGCCGGGTGCCAGAGTTCCGTCATCGTTGAAAAGCTGAAGCAGAGAATCCTTCAGAACCTCGATTTCCCTCATTTTCCCGCAGCATGCCGAAATTTTCAGGGAATCGTCAGACTCTGTATTTTCCGGGTTTTCTTCATCATTCAGAATGTCGCGCTGAATGGAGGCGAGCAGTGTTCCGATTTTGGGTTCGATAAAAATTTCGCTCTCTTCAAAAGGGGGATATTCGGCAAAAAAATCGTTGATTCCGATACCGGCAGCGCAGAATCTTCTGAAAAAAGTCTCTTTTCCGGGTTTGTCTACGTATTCCTTGCTCGGCTGCAGCGCGAAAATGTGAACCGGAAAAAGGCGGGAAAGATGGCGGAACATATTCAGATGATACTTGTTCATTCGTGAAATGCCGAATAAAATCAGCGATGTCGGAAAATCATTGCTGAGGCAGGCATTTTCGCATTTTTCAATGAAAAGTTTCGCAAAATCATGCTCGAAACGGTATTTTTCCCGCAAAGCCGTAAAGATCTCTTTCTGCCAGATTTCGTCCGGACTGCCGGTGCAGAGAGAGTTGCGAAGCCAGTTTTCGAATATGTGCGGGCGGTAAACCGCATATTTTTCAAAAAGCGCGGCTATTCTGCGGCAAAGCGGAAAACAAAGGGTTCCATTGTTTTTTATGTAATTTCTGACCGGTTCAAGTTCGGGTTTTTCCAGAAAATCGGATTTAAAAAGGGTGAAAACGGCCCATTCAAGATTCTTTCTGGTGAAAACTGAGTTTCTCGTATCGATTTTGAAATGTTTTTCTGCGAAGGTTCTTAAAAATTCGTCCGGCGAGACGACGCCGATGTTTGCTGAAATTCCTGTTTCCTCCGCCGTCCGAAGTGCCAGCCATCTGCCTAAAATGCCGTTCTGAACAACGACGAACTTTTTTTCAAAAGGATTTTTGAGTGATATTTTATTAATTATTTCAATCGTTTTCGGCAGAAAAGCCAGCAAAGAGTTGCTTTTGTAAAGGTGGAGTTCGTAATTTTCCGGTTTTTCCATTCTTTCCCTTCAGACCGTCAAATCCGAGAAAATCCGGCGGATTTCCCTTCTTGCCTTTTCCAGTTCACGCACTACCTGTTCCCTGATGTCTCCGCAGCCGTTGTCGGTTGCAAGTCTTATTGAACGGAAATTTTTGTTAAATTCAAGCGTTACGCTTCTGAACCGCAGTGTTTCCATAGTGTAAAGCAGCGGTATTTCAAGACGGTCCGCCCAATCGTATTTCCCGCCGGTGTAGAGTTCATCGCTGCCGGTAACTGCAGCAGCAGGAAGATTTGTCGATTTTTGCGAGACAGAGAAATTCCCGTCGGAATCGCAGAAAGTCGTGCATTCATATATTTTCCCTACAGTTCCTTTTGAAACTGCAGCAGCAGTGCCGAACTCAAAAACAGTATTGATTTCAGTATGTTCTTCAAGAACTTTTCTTAAATTTGCTACTCCTGAAGAGCCCGTTCCGGAGCAGCAGAGCAGAGTTTTTTCATTCATTTTTGAAACCGAACCCGTCGGAACCCTTGTCGGAAAAGGGTTTTCGTGTCTGAGCGGAAAAACGACGAGATTCATAAACTCTCCTTCTGCGATTTTAAAATCGACTCTCTTTTTATGCGGTAAAGTTCGCGGACTTTCAGCAGAAACGAGCGTGCCGGCTCAAAAAGATAGTCGCGGTAGGTCCACGGAAGTTCCTTTATCACGTTTTTTTTGCCGAACATCAGGGTAACTTCGGCGAAAACCCCTTTTCCGAGATAAATTCTGTGACTGTAGTTTTTTCCTGTCGCCAGAATGAAGTTTTCAAGCGTGAGTAGTCCGGGATCGAGGTTTATAAGCCGGTTTCCGTTTTCCGAATATTTTTTTTCGGTTTTTGCGCAGAACAGTTTGACTTTCGTTAAAATTTCACGCGGGACCGGTTCTTTGAAGCTGAAAACGACTTTTCTGATGCCGCTGCCCATTTCAGGGTCGTAGTAGGGAGAAATAGAAGAAAAATCGTAAGTGTCTGAAACGGCATCAATTTCTCCGAATTTATTTTCTAACAGCTTGCGTATTTTTTCGAGAAGTTTTTCATCTTTAAACATTACCGAAACTGTCAGGTTCGCCTTTATAGGATCCAAAAGTTCGCTCATTTTTTACCTTCGATCATGGTTTTGAAACAAATTTGCTGCCGGCGATGTATTTTCGCCACGGTTTGTCTTTAAATTCACCTGCGTAGTCGATGTTTACTCTCGGAGCCGAAACTATGGTAAAATCAGGAAGCTGCAGATTCTGCTCGATAAAAAGCTCTTTTCCTCTGACAAGGTCGCAGCCGTTCAGGGTTTTATCGATAAGAAGAGCTTTCGCCAACTTTCCCGGTCCGTTAGTGAGATCTGTATCCTTAACTATTCCCTTGCGGTTTTCTTTAATAAAATCAATTCCTTCCAACGGTTCAACGGCACGTATGAGCACAGCCTGCGGATCATCTTTTCCGGCAGAGACGACATTCAGGCAGAAGTTCATGCCGTAAATCATGTAGATGTATGCGTGACCGCCGGGCAGAAACATCGCCTCAGTCCGTTCCGTCCGCCGTCCGCCGAAGGTATGGCAGCCTTTGTCTTCGACGCCGCAGTAGGCTTCGGTCTCGACGATTTTTGTTACAATTCTCCTGTTTCCTATCCGGCGTACCAGAAAATGACCGAGCAGCGCTTCCGCAACGGCCAAGGCGTCCTGCATGAAAAAAGATGGTTTGAAACGCATATTCCACCCGAAAAAGACAACAAAACGGAGTATTATAGCGATTAAATCAACAAATTGTCAAAATTCGTGACTGAACCTGTATGAATTTGACAAATTTCAATATTTAAGCATAGTTTTCCGATTTTTTGCGCTTTAACAACTTTTTCAAGAGGTTTTTATGCTGAAGGAAAATCCGAAGATACTTATTCCGAATTTTTTTACCGGAATGAATATGTTTATCGGTCTTGTTTCGATTTTCTACTCGATAAGCGGAGATTACATCAATGCCGCATGGCTGGTTTTGCTCTGCACCGTCATGGACAAGCTTGACGGCACGACGGCGCGTCTTTTCAAGGCTTCAAGCGATTTCGGAGTTGAGTTCGATTCCTTTTCCGACTTTGTTTCGTTTTCGCTTGCTCCGGCAGTTCTCGTCTTTTCATACTTCAGCAAAGAAATTCCTGGAGACAAAATACTGGAACATCCTTATTTTGTCGCGATAGTTCCGCTTTATGTCATCTTCTGTGCCGTGCGTCTCGCCAGATACAATTCATTCCAAAGCGATGACCACGACTATTTCAGCGGTCTCACTTCGACTCAGTCAGGCGGAATGCTTGCGGCATATATGGCTTTTGCCATCGAAACTCCGAGTTTCAGTTTTCTCCTTTCGACAGACATCGTCGCCGGAATGATGCTGCTCCAGGCTTGTCTCATGCTGCTTCCGTTCAAATATCCGAAAGTAAAGGTTCCGAAAAATAAAATCGCAAGAATTTTAGGTGTTTCATACTTTCTTTTTCTCTGCGGTCTGATTTTCATGCGCAGACTTCCCTGGCTTCTTTGGATTTCTAGTGTCCTTTTCGTTCTGATCGGTTCTCTCATAACGCGCAAGATTGCCGTTTCACTCAATAATTCTGCAGATTTTAATCCTGAAGAAAGGCCGGAGGAGCAGAATTGAACTCCAGGAAAAAACTGCTTCAGGGAATAGATTCTTTCGATTTTTCATCGCTCAAAGGGCGCAGAGTCGCCGTTATTGCGAACTATACTTCCATTGATAAAAACGGTGTTTCGCTCGTAGAAAAGATGACGGGTTACGGGTTGAACATAACAGTGATTTTCAGCCCGGAACACGGATATTTCCCGGTAGCACAGGATATGGAATGTGTCGGAACAGAGAATAAAGTCAGCAACATACCTGTTATTTCGCTTTACGGAAACACTGTTGAGACTCTTGCACCGAAAGATGAATTTTTTGATCTTTTCGATACCGTCGTCTACGACATTCAGGATATCGGATCACGTTATTACACATACCTTGCGACTCTTGCGATTTTTATGGACAGACTGCAGGAAAATCCGCGCGAACTCATCGTTCTGGACAGGATGAATCCGATAGGCGGCACATTCGAAGGCGCACTTCTCGATGATGCAACCTACAAAAGTTTTGTCGGATATATCCCTCTTTTCCACCGTCACGGCATGACTTCTGGAGAAATAGCAGCATATTACTACAAACTGAAAAAATACGGTTTTCCCTTTAAAATAGCAAAGTTGCATGGCTGGAGCAGAAATTCTTTCGCCGACGGTTACGACTATCCGTGGCTTCCGACTTCGCCAAACATGCCGACTCTCGATACCGCGGTACTTTATCCGGGCGGCTGCCTTCTTGAAGGAACGGAACTTTCTGAAGGCCGCGGCACTACGATGCCCTTTCTTCTTGCCGGAACACACGGACTTGATCCGTTCAAACTGAAAAAGGAGCTCGATCAAGCAAACATCCCAGGAATAACATTCATTCCGATGGAATTCCGTCCGATGTTCCAGAAACAGGCTATGAAACGCTGCGGCGGCGTATATATCGCACTTGCCGACCGCGAAAAAGTAAGGCCCCTCCGCTCCTACATCTCGATAATCCAGATTTTCCGGACAATGCTCGGTGATGAAGGATTTTTCAGGGCCAAACCTTATGAATTTATTAATAAAATTCCGGCTATAGAACTGCTTTTGGGCGATAAAGCGCTTATCGACATGTTCTATAACTTTGCCGATTGCCGCGAAATTGATTCGTATCTCGGTAAATGTGAAGAAAATTTTGAAAAACAGTTCAGCGAATTCAGGTTCTACGATTGATTTTCGACCAAAGCCAACTCCTTAAAATAATTAAAGAAAATCCTTTAAACTCAATAAAATTGATACTTCTTTCAAAAGGTGCGGTCACGCAGAGCCGCATTTTCGTATCGAACTGGGATCTTTTTGATTTTCTGGAACAACTGAAAGCGTCAAACGATTTCGACACGCTTTTTATTGCAGCGAAAACCGCTCCGAAAATAGTCGAAACGCGGAGCTTTATGGACGGAAAACTGCTGAAATATTTAGGCATCATCACCCATGATGAGGACAAGATTCCTGACAATATTACGCTTTTTTATAAAAACGCGGCGAAACTGCAGAAAATTTCAGCTCCGTTTTTTCTTTTCAAGGAACCGAAAAGGAATGAGCTGTGCGATAACCCGACGGCTGCGTTTTTCAGCTCGGAAACCACATCATCAACCATTGCCGAAAACATAAAACTTGCAGAAGACGCGGGATTTTCGATAACCGATTCATTCGTGGTTTCGGAACAGTCGCTTAAAAACGGCATAAACCGGATAACCGAACTTTTAAAAGACGTTCCGCAGGATTGCAGCGTGATAGTTTTTTCCGATTCATCCGCATCACTGCTGGCCAAACTCGAAGAAAAAACAGGAAGAACGATACTTTCGCGTGACGATCTCATCATTTCGATATTCAACGCCCGTGCCGAAGGGACCGGCGGAAAACTCAAACTTGCAAGTGCGGTAGTTGCAAAGGAGAAGGCAAATTTCCGTAAGAAAATCACTGGTCTGAGCCGGATAAAAGGCGGAATAGGACTCAAAGGGCCCGGAGAAACAAAGGAAGAGGAAAGAAAAAGAATCCTCAAAAACAAGGAAAAGAACGTGCGCAAACAGCTTGAAAACGAATTTTCGCGCCTCGATTTCCAGCGTAAATTCAGAAAAAGAAGCCGAATTTCTACAATCGCCATCGTCGGCTATACGAATGCCGGCAAATCGACACTTTTCAATGCGCTGCTGAACGAAGAGGCTACGAAGGAAAGCAGCAGGTTCTTCAGCTCGATCGACCCCAAAATCAGAAAGTTCAGCCTTTTCGGGAAACCGCTTTTCCTGCTTGATACGGTCGGATTCATCTCGAACATGTCGAACGACATCACCGATGCTTTCAACGCGACTTTTTCGGAAATCGCCGCATCAGACCTGATTCTCCACATAATCGATTCCACCGAAAAAGGCTGGGAGGAGAGAAAGAAATTCGTCGAAAATCTGCTCATCGGAAACGGATGCGACAAGCATAACATCATCCCGTTATTTTCCAAAAAAGGGAAAATCAGGATAAAGCGTCCGCTCAGAAACGGCTTTTTCTACGATGCAACCGACCCTGAAGACATAGGCAAAATCAAAAAATTCCTTTATGAAAAACTTACGGAAGAAGATGAATTTCGTTCCTGAATCTTTACGAAGTTTGTGATTATTGGGATTTTTAAAATGTATGTCTGAACATAAAAAAGACCGCTCCGACCAGACACAGGCCTGCGAATAAAAAATCCAGGGTGAGTTTTTCCTTCATGTAAATGACGGAGAAAAATGCGAAAACGATCATCGTGATGACTTCCTGCATCACTTTCAGCTGCCCAACCGTATAAAATCTGTAGCCCATGCGGTTTGCCGGAACCTGAATACTGTATTCGAGAAATGCTATTCCCCAGCTTATCAGAATCACTAAAAAAATAGGCTTATCATTACCGATTTTGAGATGCCAGTACCACGCAAAGCACATAAAAATGTTCGCAGCGACAAGCAGAAGAACGGGATAAAGTTTTTCCATTTTCTCACCTCAAAAACAAAAACGAAAGCATTTTAGCAGAATTTTTTAAGAAATAAATTTATCTCGAAAATGTTCAGCCAAATTATTTCAAATTTTTAAATTTCTGGTAAAATAATGTGTTTTTTTTGTTTTGGTTAAAAAGATGGCTGCCGGAAAAGAGTTTTTCACACACGAAACCGTGATTGTAGACGAAAACGTAAGTATCGGGAAAAACACGAAAATATGGTGCTTTTCCCACATCCTCAGAAATGCGTCGATAGGTGAAAGATGCAACATCGGGCAGAACTGCATGATCGGCGCAAACGTCAGAATCGGCAGCGGCGTCAAAATCCAGAACAACGTTTCGGTTTACGAAAGCGTCGAAATAGAGGACGATGTTTTTCTCGGACCGTCGATGGTTTTCACGAACGTGATAAACCCGCGTGCATTCATCGAGCGCAAGCATGAATTCAGAAGAACCCTGGTGAAAAAAGGTGCTTCAATAGGTGCGAATGCAACGGTTGTCTGCGGAGTAACTATCGGAAAATATTCGTTTATAGGCGCGGGAAGCGTCGTTTCAAAAGATGTCCCTGATTTTGCTTTGGCCTACGGAGTCCCCGCCCGCCGTCACGGCTGGGTCGGAATCAGCGGCAACAAGCTTGAATTTGACGCAAGCGGATTTGCCGTCGATACTTACGACAACAAGAAATATGTTTTGAAAAACGGAAAAGTTTCCATTATTTCGGATTATTAGGAGAAAAAATGAGTTTTTTTAAAATTTTAAAGGATTTGCTTCCGCACGAAAAAGTTTATCCGGTTGAACTTTCAAACGAGACTTTTTATCCCTCTTTGAAAAATTCGCCCGTTCCGGTAATTGTCGATTTTTACGTTGAAAAATCGCAGCCATGCTCTATGGTTTACTCGACTTTGACCAAATTCGCGACCGATTTCAAAGGCCGTGCAAGAGTCGGAGCCTTCAATCTGGCGCAGGATACCGAAGGAAAAATCATTGTTCCGTGCAAAGTCAAGGCTGCTCCGACAGTCGGAATTTTCATCAAGGACGAACCTGTCGAAATGATTGAAGGGGTCGCCGGATATCTGAAAATTCAGGAACTGTTCGAGAAAGTCGAGCAGAAAATGGCTAAAACGGCAAAAAAATAGTCCTTTTTACTAACTTTTTTTGGAGGAATTGCTATGAAATCCTACATCGCTGAATTTATCGGCACTTGTGCTCTTGTAACGCTCGGCTGCGGCACGGCAATGCTTGTCGGCTGCGACGCCGCTGCAGGCTGCGGCTATCTTCTCACCGCATTTGCATTTGGTCTTACGATCGTCGGAATGGCTTACTGCGTAGGCAACATTTCCGGCTGCCACATCAATCCGGCTGTATCGCTCGGTGTTCTCATGACCGGCGGAATGACTGTAAAAGATTTCATCGGCTATGTAATTTCCCAGTGTCTCGGCGCATTTGCAGGTTCAGGACTTTTGGCGCTCATCTTCAAACTCGGCGGCGTTAAAGACATGACGGGCGGACTCGGCACGAACGGTCTTGCAGGCGTCAACGGCAGTGTTGCTGCCGGCCTCATCGTTGAAATCGTTCTTACCTTCTTCTTCGTTTTCACGATTCTCGGCGTAACCTCGAAGAAAGGCAACCACGGCTCGTTTGCAGGCGTAGTCATCGGCTTCACGCTTGTTCTTGTTCACATTCTCGGCATCGGTCTTACCGGAACGTCGGTTAACCCGGCAAGAAGCTTCGGTCCGGCGGTAGTAGCTGCAATCGGCGGAAATACGGCTCCGATCGCATCACTCTGGGTCTTTATCGTTGCTCCGCTCATCGGTGCGGCACTTGCTGCATGCATCTGGAAGGCTCTTTCTAAAGATTAGGCTGATGGGTTATTCACAGCTGAAAGTGTGACCCTGCACTTTGTTCACGAACTCGTATTCGATGGTTTTTTTCAATCCGTCCGCAAGCGTAACCGGCGGGACGAAACCGGTATTTTTGATGTTTCTGCCTACAAAGTAGGTGTCCTGTGTGAATTTTTTTATGCGGATAGAGCTGATTACCAGTTTTTTGCGGGTGATTTTCGCCAGCAGGTCAAAGCAGAGTCCTCCGAAATAGGCTAATGAATAAGGCCAGTGGAATAATCTAGTTTTGTTTCTGCCGAGAGCTTTGCAGCAGTCGAGAACGAGGCTGTTCATGTCGTAAGCCGGTTCATCGCAGTAGTTGTAAAGATGTTCGCCGGATTCGTTGTCGTTTCTGACTTCGTATTCTATGAATGCCGCGACGTTTTCAACATAATTCATGCTTTTGCGGTTCGTTCCGCTGCCGACCATCGGAAATCTGCCGCCGGCAATCTGTTTTAGAAGATTGTAGACGTTGCCTCTGTTCTGTTCTCCGAAAATGACGGCCGGTCGGATGATCACGGCATTGTTCGCGGGATCGTTTTTCAGCCATTCGCGGTATTTCCCTTCGGCCAGATATTTCGTCCGTCCGTAGTCGTTGAAATAGTTGATTCCGCCGGATTCATCGGTTCCGGCAGGCGCAAAACCGTAAACAGCAACCGAACTCGTGAAGATTATCTTGCGTATTCCGAGCGCCGTGCACGCTTTGCAGACATTCTCGCTGCCCTGAACGTTGACTTCGTCGTAAAGCGATTTCGGTGTAACGTCGTCGCGGTGCTCTGCCGCCAAATTTATGACGACATCGCTTCCGGGGAGAATTTCGGCCAGTGAATGCACCGGCATTGCCTTTGCCGCCTCTTCAGCCATGCCGGGGGCAGACGCGGCGTCAGTGAGAGATTCTGGGAATTCGTTTTTTTCATCGTCCTTGTTTCTGATGTCGCACCTGATCCACAAATCGGGGTATGCGTGACTTTTGCGTTTATCCGCGATTTTTACCGTGTGCCCTGCGGCAAGCAGCCTTTTAACAAGGCGGGTTCCCAGAAAACCGGAACCTCCGATAACCGTGATTTTCATTTTATCATCCCTTACTAAATTTCAGAGTAACAAAAAACTCGTGATTATAAATAAATCCGCTGATCGACAAAGAAAATTTTTTGCAGCATTTCAAAGGAACGGATTCAGTTTCTTTTCCAGTGCAATCGAAGTGGTTTCGTCGTGTCCCGGATAAACGACGGTGTTGTCGGGCAGAACCAGCAGTTTGTTTTTTATGCTTTCGATGATTTTTCTGCCGGAGCCGCCTGGAAAATCGGTTCTTCCGATGCTGTGCCTGAACAGCGTGTCGCCCGAAAAAAGAACCGGACTCCCGCATGTTTCCGATTTTTTGATGTAAAAGCAGGTGCTCCCGGGCGTGTGTCCCGGCGTGTGGAGCACATTGATTTCTGTTCCCGCAAAATCGAGTTTCATGCCGTCTTTAAGTTCGATGTCGATCTCTTTTTCATAAATAAAACTGAAGCCGAAATCTTCCGAAAAATTAAGTCCAGCCGAATAAAGCCACTCCTTTTCAAGGTTGTGGACGGCAGTTTTTGCTTCAGGAAACGCATTTTTGACGTCATTGAGTCCGCCGATGTGATCGAAATGGGTATGAGTCAGCAGGATATAGCGCACGCCAAAGTTTTTTGCGGCTCTTATGATTTTTCCTGCATCGCCGCCCGGATCGATGATGAAAGCCTCTTTACCTTCCGAAACGATGTAGCAGTTTGCTCCGATCGGAGCGACTGGTATTTGTATGATTTCCATTTTTCCCTCCTCAAAAAACGAGATATTTTACGGAAAACATGAAAAATTGAAATTTTACCATGAAGAATCAAAACGGGCTTGCCTTTTATGTCCCGAATTTGTATAATACCGCGGTTTTTTTAATTGATTGGAGATAGAAAATGAAAAAATTTGCAATTTGTCTGGCACTTTTTGCCACACTGTTTTTTGTCGTTTCATGCGGCGGCGGTTCCAAAAATGACGACAAAACCGATTCCGGAGATTCCGGTGAAACGGTAACCGACGGCGACACGGCTGACACGGAACCGGCGGGAGATTCTGAACCTTCGGATACGACAGCGGATGACGGAGATGCAACTGACTCCGCGCCGGATGGCGGTGATTCAACGGATTCAACGCCGGATGAGGAAGTCGTAACAGCTCCGTGCGATCCCAATCCGTGCCTGAATATAGCCGGATCGAATGGTTCGTGTACGGAAAAAGACGGGGCTTACGAGTGCGAATGTTTAAAAAACTACACTTGGAAGGACAATGACTGCGTCGGCGACAGCAAAAAAACTCCATGTGCGAATCTGCCAGAAAACGCGGTTTGGAACAGTGCGAGCGAAATCACGCAGACATGGGACGGTTCCATGTGGGAACCTTCACGTTTCGGAATTTACGATGAAGAGGCTTCAACAACTGAATGCCGCTTCAAATGTAAGGAGAAATACAAGTGGGACGGTGCTAAATGCGCGGTTTTCATCCCGGAGTGCAGTTCCGAAAATGCGGACAAAACCTGCAAAGACTATAAAACTGGCTACATCTGGTCGGCGAAATCGCCAACAAAAATCGGGCATGACGACATAGTTCCCTACTGTCAGGAACTGACGACCGACGACCTTTCATGGAAAACGCCGAATATTGACGAACTTCGCACCATTATCAAAAACTGCGACAAAACAGAATTTGAAGGAAGTTGTCCTGTCAGCGTTGAAAACTGGAATAAGGAAATTTATGATCCGGTAAGCAATGTCGATTGTCAGGGCTGCTCCCCGGTCGAAGGAACGGAATACAGCATTTTCGGTCACAAAATTGGTGATCCGTCAGAATTCTACTGGTCATCGACTCAGGCCTTGCAAGATTCATACATGTACTGGATTGTTTTCTTTGCTGACACGGGCTTCGGCCGTATCGGCACCGATTTTGATGCGAACTCAATCCGCTGCCTTGGAAGCGGCAAGTGTCCTGAGCATTATGAACTGAACGGCAACTTCGAGTGTGTTCCCGCAACAAGAGTCGTAAAGTGCGAAGGCCTTCCTGAAAATGCGGTCGGAGATCCGACCCTGAACGGCGGCAGCAACATAATGCAGACTTGGGATGAAGAAAGCGGAAAATGGCTTCCGGAAAGCACTCAGTTCAAATACTGTTCCAACTATAATCCTTACGAATGCTGTTTCAGATGCAGTGAGGCGAACTATTCATACAACGAAGCCACTAAAAAATGCGAGCAGATGACAAGAACGGTAAAATGCGAAGGTCTTCCGGCAAACGCAGAGTGGAACACGGCAAGCGAAATCGTTCAGACACAGTGGAGTGACGGGACATGGCTGCCTTCAAGTATCGGAGTTTATGATACAAGTTCAAGCACAACAAACTGCCGTTATAAATGTAAGAACGGATTCTGGTGGAATGGAGATAAGTGCGAATCAAAAACAAGAACGGTAAAATGCGAAGGTCTTCCGGCAAACGCAGAGTGGAACACGGCTGAAGAAATTAAGCAGGAAAGAAATGATTCAGGTTGGTGGACTCCCTCGAACGAAGGTGTTTACAATGAAACTGCAAGTACTAAAGAATGCCGTTTCAAATGCAAAAAAAATTATGGATGGAACGGTTCAGGCTGCGGGGAAAACACAAGAACTGTCAAATGCTCAAATCTTCCTGAGAATGCCGAGTGGTGGAACCCCGTTTCGGAAATCACACAGACGCAAGATGTCGAGACAGGCCAATGGCTGCCTTCAAACAAAGCAGTTTACAGCGATTACGAAAGCACGATAAAGTGTCGCTTTAAATGTAAAAGCGGCGGATTCTCATGGGACGGCTCTTCATGCAGCAAGCCGGAGTGTAATTCGCCAAATTTCCAGAATCAACTCATCAGAGATACGTGTTATGATTCTACGAGTGATTTGAGTTGGTCTAAGATGGTATCCCGTACCTGGGACGGTGCCGTCGAATACTGCAATGAATTAGTTGAATGGGGCTATGACGACTGGAGACTGCCGAATATCAGCGAGCTCAGGACGCTTATTCAAAACTGTTCAGGCACGATAACAGGCGGTTCATGCGATGTTATAGATACAGGTAATCCTTTAACAAGTTGTCTGGAAGACAGTTGTTGGAGAAAAAGCGCTTGCAAAGCTTGTCCAGTGGATAACACCGGAATTTACAGCAAATTAGGCGACGTTGGATATTTCTGGTCTTCATCCAGTCTCACCAACGATAAAAGCCGCGTCTGGTTTGCAAGTTTCTACTCTGGTGCTATAAACGATTTCACTAAGAATAGTTCACAATACTTTATTGTCCGCTGCGTCAGATAGTCCTTGCATTCGAGTTCCGAATTTTTATAATACCGCGGTTTTTTTAATTGGCTGGAGATGGAAAATGAAAAAATCTGCCATTTGTCTTATGCTTTTTCTCACACTGCTTTTTGTAGTTTCATGCGGCGGTTCCAAAAATGACGACAAAACCGATTCCGGAGATTCCGGCGAAACGGTAACCGACGGCGACACGGCTGACACGGAAGCGGCGGGAGATTCCGAACCTTCGGATACGAAACCGGATGACGGTGATTCGGTTGATACGACACCGGAACCGAATGATGATGCCGATTCGAGTGATTCCGCATCGGATGACGAAACTGACACGGCACCCGGAACCCCTTGCGATCCCAATCAGTGCTGGTTTGTATCTGCTGCGACAGGAAAATGCACTGAAAAAGGTGCAACTTACGAGTGCGAATGTCGGGAAAACTATACTTGGAAGGACGGTGACTGCATAGGTAACACCAGACAGGCTGAATGTGAAGAATTACCCGAAAATGCGGTTTGGAACAGTGTGACTGAAATCACGCAACAGTGGAGCTGGTCAACGTGGAAGCCGTCAACCATCGGTGTTTACAATGAAGAGGCTTCAACAACCGAATGCCGCTTCAAATGCAAAGACAAATACGAGTGGGACGGTGCAAAGTGCGTGGTTGTCATCCCGCAGTGCAGTGCCGAAAATGCGGACAAAACCTGCAAGGACTATGAAACGGGGTATATCTGGTCGGCACAGTCTGCAGAAAAATACGGACAGGAAAATATCGTTACATACTGCGAAGAAGAGTTGAAAACGGACAACCTTTCATGGAAAACACCGACTATTGACGAGCTCCGCACGATTGTCAGAAACTGTGACAAGACTAAATTCGGCGGAGCATGTCCTGTCAGCGTGGAATATTTTGACTATAACACATACTGCAAACCTAACCTCGGTGATTGTAACGGGTGTGATCCTGAAGAAGGTATCGAATACAGCATTTTCGGCACGAAAAAGGGTGTCGGCAATGATTTCAGTCTGTGGTCATCGACACAGGCGCAGGAAAACAGCATAATGTATTATTACATGACTTTCTCTTCTGATATCCACATGGCGGCGATAAGTGCGAACCACACCGGAACCAGAAACATCCGCTGTCTCGGAAGCGGTAAATGCCCCGAACATTACGAGCTTGACGGCAACTTCGAGTGTGTTCCGGCGACAAGGGAGATCATGTGCTCGGATCTTCCCGAAAACGCAGTCGGCAATCCTCTTCTGAACGATACGATTACGCAGACTTGGGATGTGGATGGCGAAAAGTGGATTCCTGAAAATACGAAATACGAATATTGTGGCATTATAAATCCTTACAGATGCTGCTTCCAGTGTTATTCAAATTATGAATGGGATTCTGCGGCAAAAAAATGTTTGCAGAAAACGAGAAAGGCAAAATGTGAAGGTCTTCCTGCGAACGCGGAATGGAACGGTAGCGGCGAAATTACACAGACACTTTGGGGTGACGGTAAGTGGCTGCCTTCAAATACCGGAGTCTATGATACAAATTCAAGTACGGAGTATTGTCATTTCAAATGCAAGAGCGGATTCTGGTGGACCGGAGAAAAATGCGAATCAAAAACAAGAACGGTAGAATGCGAGGGCCTTCCTACAAACGCAGAATGGAACACGGCTGAAGAAATCACGCAGACAAGAAGTGACGAAGACGGAACATGGTCTCCTTCGCGAAAGGGGGTTTACAACGAAAAGGCAAGCACAACCGAATGCCGCTATAAATGCAAAGAAGAATATGAACCAGATCTAATAGATGCTGACACTATCGTCTGCAAACATGCAGAATGCGGCAGTCTTATTTACAACACTCATTCCTGCAAGGATTCCGAATCGCATCTTATCTGGTCCCCTGTTACTTCCTTCTGGATGATTCACTCGCAGGCACTCGAATACTGCGAAAGAATGAGCTGGGGCGGATACAACAAATGGAGACTTCCGACAATAGACGAATTGAGAACTCTTATCATCAATTGTCCCGGCACAGAAACGGGCGGCGCATGCAAGGTTAGTGAAAAAGACGGACATCTGAGTAAGCAAGACGGTCTCCCAGAAACAGATTGCTCCTGTTTAGATTCCGGCAGTTTAAATTATTCTAAACTAGGAGATGATTCTACGCTTTGGTCTTCATCCACTTTGTCGCCTTCATCCACTGTAGCAGACAATGAAAATTATGCATGGTATGTGGGTTTTGAATATGCATCCTTGTGGTTCTCCCGTAAGGATGGTGGTTTTGAAGTCCGCTGCGTCAGATAGTTAAAGTAGCGGCGTCATATATGCCGGAAGGCAGGTTGTAACGCCGTCTTTGACTCTCAGAGCCGCTAAAATCTGAGAAAAATTTTCCGCAAATATCGAAATTTTTAAAAATTAGGTTATAATGCCGCGTTTTTGTTGTTTATAAATTTTTGCGAGGTGAAAAATGTTCGATATCTCTGGAAAAATCGCGTGTGTCACAGGTGCAAGTTCGGGAATCGGCGCCGCAACTGCCGAAGCTCTGGCTGAAGCGGGCTGCAATCTTGTCATTTCGGCAAGAAGAGAGGATAAAATCAAAGAATTTTCGCAGTATTTAAGTGACAAATACGAAATAAAATGTTTCGGCGGCGTTCTCGACGTCAGAAATCAGAGAGATGTCGAAAAGTTTTTTGCGGAACTTCCTGAAGAGTTCAAAAATATTGAGATTTTAGTCAATAATGCCGGCCTTGCGAAGGACATGACTCCGCTTTACGACAACAAAATTTCCGACTGGGAGCAGATGATCGACACTAACGTAAAAGGTCTGCTTTACGTCACGAAAGCGGTTCTTCCCGGGATGGTTGCCAGAGACAAAGGCCACATCGTCAACATAGGCTCGACTGCAGGACGCGGAACATACCCGGGCGGCACGGTTTACTGCGCGACGAAACACGCCGTCAACGCGATAACGAACGGTCTCAGAAAAGATCTCCTCAAAACATCGCTGCGTGTCACGACAATCGATCCCGGAGCAGTTGAAACAGAATTCAGCATGGTCAGATTTGAAGGCGATCAGGCACGCTCCGACAAAGTTTACGAAGGTTACGAGCCGCTTCACGCCGAAGATATTGCTGATGCGGTTCTTTATGTTGTTACAAGACCGCCGCACGTCAATGTTTCTGACATGATAATCTATCCGACAGCTCAGAGAGACTATCATCTGGTAAACAGGAAAGCGTAATTGGAAGCCGCAAATTGCGAAATCTGAAATTCAACTCGTTTTCTTATGGAACACTGTGTCATTTTGTGTTTTAAAACAGTTTTCTTTATAAATGGTAAGTTTAGATATGATTAATGTTTGTATGGACCGATAAATTTATTGCCGTTGAAATGAATCATGTGAGTTGAATTGTCAGCAATCCAAGCTTCTGTTTCCCAAGCAATATTCTGAGCATAGCGCATAAAGGTTTTTTTGTCAGGGAATGCGGAAATGTAAACTTTGGCAGCCAGTACATTGGAAAACAAATTTTCCAATTCTATGTGCCGTTTGCTGTCAATAGGACCGTGAGATGTTACAGATTCAACAAGTATCAGCCATTTTTTGTTTTCGACATACAGAATAACATCAGGCATTTTGCCGTGTTCCTGAACATTGAATAAAAGCTTGTCGGCAAGTTCTCGGTCAAAATATCCCCATTTTTCACCGGTATCTCCGACATAAACAAGAGTGCTGTCAGGCAAAAAACGGGGTGCCATCTGTTCAATTATATCGCGTATCAATTCACTGTGCTTGCCGGGAGAAATTTGAATGTGTTGATTTCCTTTGATTTTTACAGAAACCATCTTCAGCTTTCTTTCCTTGGCATACTGTGCTGAAAGCGTGGATTGATGTTTGATAAAATCAGCAAGCAATGTTTTAAAATTTTTTGTTTTATACGCTTTTATAACTTTCAAAGCTGTCGGTGAAATCTGATATACAGCATTAGGACTGTTCACAGGCCTGTCAGGTTTATCAGGATTATACAGTACAATTCCTGCCTGAACCATCTGATGTGTGCTGAATCTGCGGAAAGTCTCGCGTGTATTGGGAGCATAATCTTTTTTATAATAATCTTTTGCAAAGGTAATCATCGGAGTGATTCCGACAAGCGGATTTTCCGCGTTTTTCCAATTTTTATCAGGGGTAATGTTCAGCAGAGCAAGCAGACAGTATGCCGTTCGTTCGTTTTGTTGAGCTGACGGCATTCCGAATTTTGACAGAATATCTATTGCCTCATTTATTTTCCGTCGTATTTGTTCTTCAAGTTTCATTTTTCAAGTTCCCCTGCGAGATTGTCAAAAACCGTCTGATTCCATTCTTTTTCAGATTTCAGCCGTTCACCTATTTTTGAAAGATTCCCAAAATCAGGATAAGGCAGATTTCTTAAATCTGTTGCATTTACCTGCGTATGTCCGCTGAATAAACGGAATTTTTCATCAATGTATGTCGAATTTAACCAACAAACTAGACCGTAAGCTATATTTTCTGAAAGTGAGGTTTTGTCTGCATGAAAAACATTTAAATGATTTTCAAAAGTCATTCCGTTCTTTACAAAATCTTCAGGAGTTATGATAGAGGCGACAATTCTTTTCCTTTCTTCTTTTGTGGAAAAACGCTTTACGACAACATAAAAGCCTTTAGGAAACAGCTGCTTTTTCACTTCTTCGGAAATTAAGACTGCATTGGGTTTTTTTGATTTTTGCGGCCATGAGAAACGATGATTCTTGAAATGTACTGAATAAACAAGCGGATATGAATTTTCTGCGTAATCTTTGAGAAGAAGATCTTTTATTCTGAAATCAACAATCGGTCCGGTTGAAACTTTTATATTCAAGTCTTTTAAATTCGAGTATTTTTCTGAAATTTTACTTTCAACTTGTTTCTTTGTAGGAATATGAAAAAATTTTTCTTTGTCATTTTCATGGAGAATTTGAGAAAACGGCACTTCAAATTCTGATAAATCAGCAAAGGAATCATCATTGCAATACGAAATTCTTATGTTTTGCTGAACAGCATTCTTTTGCAGCATAATGATAATATTTTCCTGCAGAACCGATTCGTCCTTGAAAGCTTTGTCACGAGATTCAAAAAGATGAATTCTGTTTATCGCGCAGTTTTTCAGGATAAATTCCCTGAACGGTTTGTAATAAACGCCGTTGCAGAAACTTCTCGGAACAATCGCTACAATATAACCATTGTCTTCAGTGAGAGAAATTGCGGCTCCCATGAAAGCCGAATAAAGATTGACTGTTTCCAATCCTAAAATTCGGGCATAATAACGCTCTTTTGAGTTCGTAATAATCTTTTTATATGGAGGATTCATTATAACATGTGTATATTTTCTATCTTTATGCCACACGTATTCTATTGCAGCTTTTTCCAGAAAATCATCTGTCTGAATTTCGTAATCCGAATTTTTAAAAGCAGCGATCGAAGCAGCAAGATTCTCGTTTAAAGTGGTGAAAACATTATTATCAATATCGTATGCGGAAACATGAATTGAGGATGTCTGCCAATTCTCTTTTAATATCCGGCACATAAAAGAGCACGCCAAAATTCCTATTCCTGCTCCCGGGTCAAGAAGTCTAATAGGCTTGTCTGTTGCAGGAAATAAAGATGACATGAAATCCGCGATAGAATACGGCGTAAAATATTGTCCATAAGTTTCTTTGTGATTGTCAGAAGTTTGAACAGCATGAAAAATCCGTTCTTCTTCAAGTCGTTCCGAAATAGTGTCTATTTCTGTTTTTTCAAAAAATTGGGGTTTCATAAATTAATTTCTTCTGGTCTAATTCCAATTTTAAAATTCCTAACAAAAGACAAAATATGATACTGCTTTTTCTATTGTTGGCAATTAAATTTACTTATAATCAGTCAAAAACCGCACTGGTACTAAAATTTATTCTTCATATCGTTTTCAGGTGTTGAAAGAATTGTCCTTTCTGCTCTTTTGTGGTAGTATCCTGCGTTTGTTGTTTTTCAGGAGGGAAAAATGCTTCCGATCACCGGTCACGTCCAGACTTCCCTAGTCGATTTTCCGGAAAAAATTGCGACTCTTTTTTTCTTTTCGGGCTGCAATCTGCGCTGTCCGTACTGCCATAATTCCTCGCTTTTCGAGATTCCGCCGCAGGAAAAATGGCTTTCAAGAGAGTATGTTCTCAACGATATTCAGAAAAGGCTGAAATTCATCGACGGCGTTTCGTTTTCGGGCGGAGAAACTTCGCTTTACGACGAACTTATTGATCTTGTCCGCGAGATAAAAGAACGTTTCAGCATCGCGGTAAAAATCGATTCAAACGGCCTGAAGCCTGAATTTATTGAAAAAATCCTGCCATATCTTTCGTATGTCGCGATCGACATAAAGACGACCCCCGACCTTTACGGCGAACTCGGCTGCAAGCTTACGAAAAAAGAAGTCGAAACAAAACTGCTTGCTACGAAAGAGCTTCTTGAAAACCAGACGAATTCCAAAGTAGAATACCGCACGACGATGTATCCGAAAATCGTCGAAAGTTACGAGCGTCTTTGCAAAATGGCTGATTTTATTCCGAAAAACGCAGTTTATTACCTCCAGCGCTTTATCTGCGACAACGCTTATTCCGGCGAGGCGAAAGCGGCGGAAAGCTATTCAATGGATCAGCTTGAAAGAATGGCGGTGGAGATGCGGCGCATAACGAAAATGGAAAAAATCTTTGTGAGAACTTATCTGTAAAAGGTGAAGGATGGATCTCAAAAAACTGAAAAGAATCAGGGAGATAATCTCCGTTCTCGGAAAACACGGACTTGCGAAGTATCTTCCTCAGACCCTTTTTAAAAAATTCGGAATCGCAAAACCGGCGGAGGAAGGAGGTACAAGCGGAATTGAAAGGAACATCCGCGAGGCGTTCGAGGAACTCGGCACTACTTTCATAAAACTGGGTCAGATGATGTCGCTAAGAAGCGATATTATTCCCGCTTCGATGGCGGAAGAGTTCAAAAAACTGACAGATAACGTGAAACCCATTGATTTTTCTCAGATAAAACCGATCATAGAAAATGAACTCTGCGTGAAAATAGAGGATGTTTTTTCGGAATTCGATGAAAATCCGATAGCCGCAGCCTCGATTTCGCAGGTATACGCCGCAACTTTGAAGGAGACGGATGAAAAAGTCGTCGTAAAAGTCAGAAAACCGGGGATCGCAGAGACGATCCGCGAGGACATGGGGCTTATTTTCACGTTAGCGCACTACATAAACAAAACCGCATATTCGCAGAACATCGATTTCGAGGCAATTACAGAAGATTTTTTCCATACGATGAACACAGAGCTCGATTTTCTGATTGAAAAGTCTAACAATGAAAAATTCGTACAGAATTTCGGTTCGCCGAAGTGGGAATGGCTCAAGTTCCCGAAAATGTACGGCGAATACTGCACGAGCAGCGTTCTTGTCATGGAACGGATCTTTGCACTCAAGCTTGACGATGTGATTAAACCGTCAAACGGCGGAGTTTTCGACCGCAAACTGATTGCGGAGCGCGGCGCGGAAGTTCTGATGAAGATGATTCTTGTTGACGGATTTTTTCACGCCGATCTTCACGAAGGCAATCTTTTTTTCAATGAAAACAACAATGTATCCATAATTGATACCGGAATGTGCGGCAGGCTCGACCAGTTCATGCGGAACAAACTGGCCGATATTTTCATCGCATTCGCTATAAAGGACTGGGATAAGGTCGCGAGAATCTGCCTTGAGCTCGGAAACGGCGAGAAAATCGCCGACAAGGAGCTTTTCGTCCGGGATGTCAGCCGGATTCTGCAGACTTTGCCCGAAAATCTTTCCGAAATCAATACCGCCGAGGTGATAGGAAGAATTTCAGCGGTGATTTTCCGATACAAGCTGAAAATTCCGCGCGAACTGACGCAGCTTCTGCGGAGTTTTTCAATGATTGAAGGGCTTTGCAGAAAACTCGATCCCGATTTCGAGTTTATGAAGGTGGCAGGCAAACTTTCAAAAGAGGTTATGCTGCAGAAACTGACCCCCGACGGTATAGCCCGCGAGGCGATGTCGCTCATCGAAAAAACGGTCGATACCGCCCACACCCTTCCGACAACGCTTGCAAATATTTCGGAGAAGCTGGAAAACGGCACGATTCAGCATCGGATTGTCGCGATTCTGAACGGTTCGGAGCGCAGATTCATCTCGAAAATGGTGACGAGACTGACTTCGGCGTTTTTGATTACCGGAACTTTGGTTGCAGGAGGTTTTCTCGAAGGGATTTTTTTCAAATTGGATGCCGGATTTTTCATATTTGCCCTGCTGCTTTTCATTTCGACATTCCTTAAAGGAAAAAATGAGTGAAAAATGTTGTGTGAAATTGGCATGTTAACTGTTTTTTTGCACTTTTTTTGGATTTATTTCAATAAAAAAGGGCAGTTCATGTAACTAAATAAGAGGATTTTTGCTGGCATGGAAAATAAGAACTTGGCAGATCTCAGTGATGACGCTCTTATCGACCTTGCGGTTAAAGGCAGAAATCAGCAGGCGTGGACGGCGCTCATAACGCGCTACTACGGAAAAGTCGCCACCACGGTTTGCAGGATTATGGGGAAAAACTCCGATTCTGAGGATGTTGTTCAGGAGGTTTTTATTAATATGGCGAAAGCGGCGAAAGATTTCAAGCACGAATCACTTTTTTCAACTTTTCTTTACAAAATCGCCGTAAATACGACTTACAGCTACATTCAACGCAGCATCAACAGGAAGGAAACTACTGAAAAACCTGAGTTTTTTCTCCGCATCGGCGACGGCAGAAACGGAACGGAATCTGCTGTTTTGAAACAGGAACGTGCCAGAATGCTGAATCTTGCAATGGAAAAGCTGACTCCGGAAAAACGTTTCGTTCTGACGCTTTACGAAGTTGAAGGAGTTCCGCTAAAAGAAATAGCCGCAATATTGAAGCAGCCGCTGCAGACCGTCTGGTCGCGGATAAATCAGACGAAAAAAGAACTTTATGAGCAACTTAAAGGGATATGAAAAACTTGGAAAATCACATAACGGTTGAAGAGGCGGTAGCTCTTGCCGACGGCAGATACTCGCTTCTTCCGCAGACAGAAGAACATCTTGCGCAGTGTCCGGAATGTTCGGCGATGATAAGGGAAGTTTCCGACTGCAAGGAAATATTTGCCGTATCAATGGATTTTGTTCCGGAAACCGACCCGGCGAAAATTGCCGGAATCGCGGCGAAATCGTTTGAGTTTTTGCCTTTTGAAGAGGAAAACGAATCTGAAAAAGTTGAAAATCTCGACATCTTATCAATTTTTACCTCGTGGTTCAAACCTGTTTTTTCCTTTTCTCTGGCAGTTGTGCTGATAGTTGCGGCGGTTTTTGTTTTGAAACATGAAAAAACTGATGAAAACATTAAAAAAACTGTAGAAGCTGCCGAAGCGTCAGGTGTGGAGGCAGTTCCCGAAACCGTAGAAACGCCTGCGGAGGATTTTGTTCCGGGAGTTAAGAAAAGCGGCAGGAAGATAAAACTTGCGAAAGCAAAAATATCAGTTGTTTCAGATACTTATTTTGAGAAAATAGAAAATGAAGATGTTTCGATGAAAAGCGGAAAAGCCAAATTTGATGTCGTTCAGGGCAACGATTTCAGAATTGATGTCGACGACAAATTTCTGGTCAGGGTTCTCGGTACATCGTTCACGCTCGACTATTCAGAAGGCAGACTTTCAGCCGAAGTTTTCAGCGGTTTAGTTGAAATTGTTGAAAAATCTAACGGCGCGGTAACGCAGCTTTCGCAGAACATGAATAAAACTTTTGAAGCGAAAACTCTTCCGAAAGAACCTGAAGGTGGTTTAAATCACAATAAAAATGCATTCAATAAAAAAGGCGGCTTTATGCCGGATCAGGAGAAATCGTTTCTGTTCAGGGGCAGGGCGGCTCTTGCCGGAGGAAAAACCGAAGCGGCGGAAAAACTTTTTATGATGGAAATCGAAAAGGGAAAAGAGGCCGACAAGGCGCTTTTCGAACTTGTTTCTATCCGCGAATCGAAAAAGGATTATGCCGGAATGTCGGAACTGGTAGGAAAATACGACCGGATCATGCGCGGCAGCAGGGTTTATAAAGAGGAACTCATGATAAAAGGCTGCGTTTCGCAGAAGAAATCGGGCAACAGGGAACTGCCTCTGTGCCGCGATTATCTCAAAGAGTTCCCGAGAAGTTTCCGCAGCCGTGAAATCAGGGAGATGATTAATGAATAAACGGTTTTTATTAATTCTTTCAAGTCTTTTCATATTCATGTCGTGCAGTCAGTATATCGATTTGGGCGGTGACAAGAGTATGGCTTATGATGCAGCTAATGAAGATACGGAATGGGACACCGATTCTGAAGCTTACGACAGCGCGGACAAAAGTGATACCGGTTATGATTACGGTGACAATGGCGATTCGGACGCCGGCTCTGAATCGTATGATGAAGGCAGTGCGGATTCAGGTGACAATAATGGTGCTTCTTATGAAGAAAACGACTCGTGTGAGGAAGCTGACGACAGCGATTATTCCGAAAGTGCAGACACGGATTTTGACAACTCAGACACGGGTTTTGACAACTCAGACACGGATTCGGACGACAGCGGTGACGAAACGGATAGCGGATCCGGTGAGGACGGCATTTTCCCCGAAGATTTTTCGAATGAAGAGTGCGACTGCGGTGACGAACCCGGCTACCATCCGATTTGCTGCGACGGCAAGACTCTTGTTTTCAATGCCTGCTTTGCAAACTGCTACGCTGTGAATTCAAACGGTCGGATCTGCGCTTTTTATGAAATCGGTCTTTGTTCCGATGAAACGGATGATTCCGAAACGGACGATTCGGAAGATGACGGTGAGCAGCCTGACAGTGACGAAGATTCTTCTGAAATTTCCAATGAATGCGGATGTTATCCCGATGAAAGGCCGGAATTGTTTGCCTGCATGCAAGACGATAACGTTACTTTTTTTATGAGTTCCTGTCTCGCGGAATGTCACTGTGACGACCCCAAAAAAGTCATTGAATAATAAAAAAGTGAAAATTTGTTAAAAAAATCTTGACTTTTAAAACTTTTTGTGTATTGTCCCCCTGCTTTAATGCTGTTTGAAACTTGAGCATAATGCTAGCGTAGCTCAATTGGCAGAGCTCCCGACTTGTAATCGGAAGGTTGCGGGTTCAAGTCCCATCGCTAGCTCCACTTTTTTCCGGAGGGGTTCCCGAGCGGTCAAAGGGATCAGACTGTAAATCTGCCGCCGATGGCTTCGGAGGTTCGAATCCTCCCCCCTCCACCACTTTTGAGCGGGAATAGCTCAGCTGGCTAGAGCATTAGCCTTCCAAGCTAAGGGTCGCGGGTTCGAATCCCGTTTCCCGCTCCATTTTTTTCTGGAGTGCCCTCATAGCTCAGACGGTTAGAGTGCATCCTTGGTAAGGATGAGGTCATCGGTTCGATTCCGATTGAGGGCTCCACTGAGGTTTGAGGTCAGGCGATGAACCTTTGGCGCAATATTGAGGTCAGATGATAAACCTTTGGCGCAATAAAGAATAACTTTTTAAAAGGAGGAGAAAATGGCAAAAGCGAAATTTGAAAGAAGCAAACCGCATGTAAACATCGGTACGATAGGTCACGTAGACCACGGCAAAACGACGTTGACGGCAGCAATCACGAAAACTCTTGCAGCTGTAGGCGGCGCAGAGTTCGTAAGCTATGACAACATCGATAAGGCACCGGAAGAGAAGGCAAGAGGCATCACGATCGCAACGGCACACGTTGAGTATCAGACTGAAAAACGCCACTATGCACACGTTGACTGCCCGGGCCACGCAGACTACGTTAAAAACATGATCACCGGTGCAGCACAGATGGACGGTGCGATCCTCGTAGTAAGTGCAGCAGACGGTCCAATGCCGCAGACAAGAGAGCACATCCTTCTCAGCCGTCAGGTCGGCGTTCCTTACATGGTTGTATTCCTTAATAAAGTAGATATGGTTGACGATCCTGAACTTATCGAGCTCGTTGAAATGGAAATCAGAGAGCTTCTGAGCAAATACGAGTTCCCTGGCGACGAGATTCCTATAATCAAAGGAAGCGCACTCAACGCGCTCAACTCGGATGATCCGAACGGTCCTGACTGCCAGTGCATCCACGAGCTTATGAAAGCGATCGACGATTATATTCCGGATCCTCAGAGAGACATCGACAAACCGTTCCTTATGCCGATCGAAGACGTATTCAGCATCAGCGGTCGTGGAACAGTTGTAACCGGAAGAATCGAACGCGGCGTAATCAAAGTCAGCGACAAGGTTCAGATAGTAGGTATCAAACCGACACAGGAAACCACAGTTACCGGCGTTGAGATGTTCAGAAAGCTCCTTGATCAGGGCGAAGCCGGTGACAATGTAGGCTGCCTGCTCAGAGGTACGAAGAAAGACGAAGTAGAAAGAGGTCAGGTTCTCGCGAAACCGGGAAGCATCACTCCTCACACGAAGTTCATGGGCGAGTGCTACGTTCTTACGAAGGATGAAGGCGGACGTCACACTCCGTTCTTCAACGGATACAGACCTCAGTTCTTCTTCAGAACGACGGACGTTACCGGAACACTTGAGCTTCCGGAAGACATAAAAATGGTAATGCCTGGTGACAACGTAACGATATCTGTAAACCTTATAGTTCCGATCGCTATGGACGAAGGTCTCCGTTTCGCAATCAGAGAAGGCGGCAGAACGGTAGGTGCTGGTGTCGTTTCCAAAATAATTGAATAGTTTGGAGTAAAAAATGGGTTCTAAGAAAAAAGTCGGCGCAAGAGTTAAAATCGCTCTTTGTTGTTCTGAGTGCAAAAGAAAAAATTACACGACTATGAAGAACAAAAAGAACACGGCCGATAAAATGGAAATCAAAAAGTACTGCCCATATGACAAAAAACATACTGTGCATAAAGAGGTAAAGATTTAAGATAGTCGTGAGGCAGGTCAGTAGTTCAATTGGTAGAGCATCGGTCTCCAAAACCGGGGGTTGCGGGTTCGATTCCTGCCTGGCCTGCCATTTTTGATTGAGGTTCGTATGAAAAACGGAAAGATAGTCCTTGGTCTTTATACAGTTTTTTTCCTTGTTCTGATGTATTTCATGACTCAGGCGGCGGATGCTTTGCTCGGAATCAGGGCAATCGATGTCGCTGATGTGAAACTTCTCTCGGTTCTGCCGGTTAAAAATCTTGTCGGTTTTATCCTTGCAGCCGGAATAACCTTTTATTTCTGGAAAGGCAAAAAGGGTTTCTATCTTGCAGAGTTGAATAAAGCCATCGACGAACTTAGAAAAGTCGTTACTCCAACAAAGGAAGAGACGAAAGTTACGACGATTTCAGTTTTTGTTTTTGTCGGCATCATGCTCGTCGTATTCGTGGTTTTTGATCTTATTTGGTCAAATCTTTCCAGATTGATTTACTGATAATCGGCGGTTTTTATGAAGTGGTATATTCTTAGCACCAAAGCCGGTGATGAACAAAAGTTGAAGCTTGCAATCGAGCGGTTGATTGCCGAAAAAGAGATGCAGGATTCTTTCGGTGAAATTCTTATTCCCGAAGTCGAAAGGGAAGAAAAGAAAGACGGCAAGTTGAAAATTGTTAAGAAGAATTTTTACCCGGGCTATCTTTTCATTCAGATGAATTTTTCCGAAGAGGCGCTTCTTCTTGTCAAATCGGTTCCGTTCTCAAGAAAACCGTTGTTTGTAGGCGAAATGAAGAGATATCAGGGCCTGAAACAGAAAGGTTGGATCGTTCCGCAGTCGGTTCCGGAATCCGAGATTCAGAATATGAAGAAAAGACTCGAGGAAGGGGCGATTTCCGGTTCCACTTCAACCATGTATGAAAAAGGCGAAACCATTCTTATCAAGGACGGTCCTTTTGCAGGTTTCAAAGCCCTCATCGACGATGTAAAGGAAGGAAAGGAAAAATTAGAAGTTTTGGTTAATATTTTTGGGCGTTCTACACCCGTCGAGCTTAACTTCTCGCAGGTTGAGAAGGTTGAGGATTAACATTTTTAAGAGGAGTGAATTATGGCTAAGAAAGTAGTCGCAAACGTAAAGTTGCAGATTCCTGCAGCCGCAGCGAATCCGGCTCCTCCCGTTGGTCCTGCACTCGGACAGCACGGCGTAAACATCATGGAGTTCTGCAAGGCGTTCAACGCAAGAACACAGGAACAGAAAGGTTATGTAATTCCTGTCGTTATTACGATTTTCGCTGACAGATCCTTCACGTTTATCACAAAGACTCCGCCTGCTTCCCAGTTGCTTATGAAAGCATTAGACAAGAGTAAAGGATCCGGGGAGCCCAACAAAAAGAAAATCGGTTCTTTGACAATGGATCAGATCGCTGAGATCGCAAAGATGAAACTTGTCGACCTCAACACGACAGATCTTGAAGCTGCAAAACAAATTATTATCGGAACTGCCCGCAGCATGGGCATCACCGTAGAGTAAGGAGGGTAAAATGGCAGCTTGTGGAAAAAGACTCGCAGATGCAGCTAAAAATTTTGACAGAAACGTTAAGTATTCCGTTCAGGAAGCAGTAACGATTCTTCAGAAAAGCGCATCCAAAAAATTTGATGAGACGGTTGAACTTGCAGTTAACCTCGGTATTAACGCAAAGAAATCGGATCAGATGGTTAGAGGTGCTACCGTATTCCCTCACGGTGTCGGCAAAGTCGTAAAAGTCTGTGCCATCGTCCCCGCTGACATGGTTGAGCAGGCTAAGAACGCCGGTGCTGATTTCTACGGCAGCGAAGAGCTTATCGACAAAATCATGCAGGAAGAATGGACCGATTTCGACAAACTGGTTACGATTCCGGCAATGATGGGCAAAATCGGTAAACTCGGTAAGGTTCTCGGAAGAAAAGGTTTGATGCCGAACCCGAAACTCGGAACGGTAAACAATGACATTACCGCGGCGATCAAACTTGTAAAGGCCGGTCGTGTTGAATTTAAAGTCAACAAAGCCGGTGTCCTTTGCTGCATGGTCGGCAAACTCAGCTTCGGTCCTGATAAAATCTACGACAATGTCGTTGAATTTATCAAAGACCTTCAGAAGCTTAAACCGGCAACGGCAAAAGGCGCATTCATCAAGAAAGTCACGATTTCCTGCACGATGGGACCCGGACTCAAACTTGATGAATCAGTTCTCGTTAGTGAGGCTAAGTAGTTTTTTAATAATCGTTTCTGGTCGTAGAAGTCGGGTGCCTGAGGGCTTAATTTCCTGTCTGAGACCTGTCATTGTTCTTCGATGACCAGAAGTAAATTGATGGAGTTGCTTAATGGAAAAAAGCAAAAAACAACAGATCATCGAGGAGATCCGTGATGCACTTTCCAAAGCTTCGTCATGCGTTGTAATTGATTTCAACGGCGTAAACATGGAGACTTTTACCCCTTTCCGTAAAGAGTGCGCGAAAGAGCAGGTCAGACTGCTTGTCGTAAAGAACACTCTTGCGAAACATGCGGTAGAAGGAACCTCGTATGAAGGCATCATTCCTTTCCTTTCGGGAATGACGGCACTCGTACTTACGATGGGAGATCAGGTCAGCGGTGCAAAAGTCGTCAAGAAAATCGCAAAGAAAGACGAACGCATCGTTGTAAAAGCCGGCGCACTGGATGGAAAAATCCTTTCGGCGAAAGAAGTGGAAGTTCTTGCAGACCTTCCGAGCAAAGAAGAGCTTCAGGCGAAGCTGCTTGCAACAATGCTTGCTGTTCCTCAGAATTTCGTGCGGCTGCTTAACGCTGTTCCGCAGACATTCGTCCGCTTGCTTGCTGCATACAAAGACAAACTTGAACAGGCTTAGTATTATTAATTTTTTGTTTTATGGAGACAACAATGACAAAAGAAGAAGTAAAAGAATTCATCAAAGGAATGACCGTTCTCGAACTTTCGGAACTTATTAAAGAACTCGAAGAAGAACTCGGCGTAAGCGCAGCAGCTCCTGTAGCAGTAGCAGCTGGTCCGGCAGCAGCGGCAGCAGCTCCGGCAGAAGAAAAGACCGAATTCGACGTTATTCTTAAATCGGAAGGCGCTAACAAACTTAACGTCATCAAAGAAGTAAGAACGATCACCGGTCTCGGCCTCAAAGAAGCAAAAGACCTCGTTGAAGGTCACGGCGTTGTAAAAGAAGGTATCTCGAAGGCTGACGCAGAAGCAATTAAAGAGAAACTTGTTGCAGCTGGTGCTGAGATAGAGATTAAGTAAGTTGTTGAAAACATTCTGCATTTTTGCAGAACCTATAATTTTTTTTGAAGGTAAGGCAGCCGTGTGCTGTCTTACCTGCTTTTTTATTTTTAGCTATTCGGGTTAATAAAGTGCCGGAAAAAACCAGATACCAAACAAAAGAGAGGTAATGATGGGGATCCTTGGACAGCAGAATTACAGAACGAGAAAATGGTTCGGAAAGGTTGCGAAACATGTGACTGACATTCCTGATCTTCTTGAAGTTCAGAAAGCTTCTTTTCAGGAACTGCTCCAGAAAGATGTCGCTCCTTCCGACAGGGTGAAAATCGGCTTGCACAACGCATTTTTGTCGGTTTTCCCCATAACGACTTTCAATAACGCTATCGAGCTTTCGTATTTAGGCTACTCGATCGGAGAGCCGCAGTACGACGTCGACGAGTGCAAACTCAGAGGAACAACTTACGAGCTTCCTCTTAAAATCAGGGTCGCACTCGCTTCATACGACATTGACGACAACAACCGCAGACGCCAGCTCAATTCCATCACGGAGCAGGAAATCCACTTTGGTTCGATTCCGTGCATGACTGATTGGGGAACGTTTATCATCAACGGAACGGAAAGGGTTATCGTCAATCAGCTTCACCGTTCGCCCGGAACGTTTTTCGACTGCGATAAGAACAAAACGACGAGCGGAAACGAAGTCTATGCGTCGAGACTCATTCCTTATCACGGCTCGTGGCTTGATTTCGAATTTGACTCCAAAGGTTACCTTTACGTCAAAATCGACAGAAAGAAGAAATTTTTGGCTACTATTTTCCTGAGAGCATGGGGATACAGCAAACAGGAAATAATTTCAGCCTTTTATATACCCGAAAAAATCACGGTTCACGACGGCGTCATAGCAAAAGTCGTCAACCGCGATGACGAAAATCTTCCGAAACAGAAAGTTCCGATTGACATAGTTGCCTCCGACGGAAAGGAAATCGCGAAAGAGGGAAAAAGATTCTCCACCGGCGTTCTCAGAAAACTTGAAGCTGCCGGAATCACTGAAATAACGATTCCTTCCGAATATCTCGTCGGCAGTGTCACGGATACCAAAAAAGATAAGGAAAAAGGTGAGAAGGAATATCTTTTCTCGCAGAAACGTCTTTATGCCCCGATTTACGATCCCGAAACCGGCAAGATGATCGCAGATGTCAACGATGCAATAACTGCAACGCTGCTCAACACGATAATTGCCAAAGGAATCAAGGAGTTCTCGGTAATCTACATCGAAAACATGAACTATTCGCCTTATCTTTCAAACACACTTGCAAACGATAAAATCGACCCTGTCAAAAAGGACAAGGATAAAGATAGTGATGAAGAAGAAACTCTCACTTCGAGAGAAAGGGCTTTGAAGGAAATTTACAGAATCATGTATCCTTCGACCCCGTCAAACATCCAGACTGCCGAGAATTACTTCAACAATCTGTTTATGAATCCGGAGAGTTACGACCTCAGCGAAGTCGGCCGTCTGAGAATGAACTACAAATTTAAAGAGAATGTTCCGCTTTCGCAGAGACAGCTCCGCAAGGAAGACATCATGAATTCGGTAATCTGCCTTCTCGAACTTACCGACGGACGCGGCAAAGTAGATGATATCGACCACCTGGGCAACAGAAGAGTCCGTCTTGTCGGCGAACTTCTTGAAGATGTCTTCAAGACCGGTCTGCTCAAAATGGCTCACAGCATCAAGGAAAAAATGGCGGGCAACACTATGCTGGAAAACCCGACTCCCTACGATGTAATCAGCTACAAGCAGGTTTCTGCGGTTCTGAAGGATTTCTTCGCCGGCGGTCAGCTCAGCCAGTTTATGGATCATACGAACGTTCTTTCGGAAATGACCCACAAAAGAAGACTTTCGGCACTCGGTCCCGGCGGTCTGACGCGCGATCACGCAGGATTCGATGTCCGTGACGTTCACAGAACGCACTACGGCAGAATCTGCCCCGTCGAAACTCCCGAAGGTCCGAACGTAGGTCTTATCGTTTCGCTTACGACTTTCGCGAGAATAGACAAGTTCGGCTACATCGAAACTCCGTACAGAGTTGTCAAAGACTGCAGGGTTACCGATGAAGTCGTATACATCGACGCAATCAAGGAAGAGACCGAAGTCATTATGCCGTGTTCGGTAAAACTGGATAAAAACGGTAGAATCATTGATGAAATCGTTAACGCTAGAAAAGAGGGCGAAGTCGTCAGAGTTCCGCGCGAGGAAGTCACTCTCGTCGATCTCGTTCCGGTTCAGCTTGTTTCGGTTTCGGCTGCGCTCATCCCGTTCCTTGAGCACGATGACGCAAACAGGGCTCTGATGGGTTCCAACATGCAGCGTCAGGCTGTTCCGCTCATCAGAACGGATGCTCCGCTTGTCGGAACGGGCATGGAAAAGTATGTCGCTAGAGACTCGGGCTACATACTTTTCGCACAGCGTGACGGTACGGTAGTAAAGGTCGATTCGGGCAGAATCGTCGTCAAAGTCGAAGAAGACGGCAATGTAGACGTCGATATCTACAACCTTACCAAGTTCAAACGTTCCAACCAGAACACCGCAATCAACCAGCGTCCGGTCGTTTCGGTCGGCGATTTCGTCAGAAAGGGCGACACGATTGCAGACGGTCCCGCAATCAACCGCGGCGAACTTGCACTCGGCAAAAACGTTCTCATTGCGTTCATGCCATGGAACGGTTACAACTATGAAGACTCGGTTCTCATCAACCGCAGACTTCTGAAGGACGACTACTTCACATCGATCCACATCGAAGAATTCCTCTGCGAAGCACGTGACACGAAAAGAGGACCCGAGGAAATCACGGCAGATATTCCGAACGCATCCGATGAAATTCTGAGAAAGCTTGACGAAAGCGGTATCGTCAGAATCGGTCAGAAGATAAAACCAGGCGATATTCTCGTCGGCAAGGTAACGCCGAAGGGCGAAACCGTTCTCACTCCCGAAGAAAAGCTGCTCCGCGCGATATTCGGCGAAAAGGCCGGCGATGTAAAGGATAATTCGCTTTACGTTCATCCGGGAACGGAAGGCATCGTCATTGACACGCGTATTTTCTCGAGAAAGGGCGTCAAGAAGGACAACCGCATGAAAGCACAGCTTCAGGAGCAGATGGATATCGTCAAGAGAAACCGCGACGATGAAGTCCGTATCATCGAGAAGCATACATACGAACTTGTAAGAAAGATGTTCGAAGGGAAGAAGACCGATGCCGACCTCAAGAACGAAAAAGACGGGAAAGAGTTCGTCGTCGTCAAGAAAGGGACGGAACTCACTCCGGAACTTCTTGCTTCGATTCCCGAAAGCATCATCGCAGCTGTCAGCGTAAAAGATAAGGAACTCCTTAAAAACGTTAAGGAACTCATTCTTAATATGAGAAGAAAGGTCGACACGGTAAAGAAGATCTACGACAACAAAATGAAGCAGATCTCGCGCGACGACGATCTTACTCCGGGTGTTGTAAAATCGGTCAAGGTTTTCATTGCGGTCAAGAGAAAACTCTCCGTCGGCGACAAAATGTCGGGCCGTCACGGAAACAAAGGTGTCGTTTCGATGCTTCTTCCCGAAGAGGACGTTCCCTACATGGAAGACGGCAGGACGGTAGATATCGTTCTCAACCCGCTCGGCGTTCCGAGCCGTATGAACATCGGACAGATTTTCGAAGTTCACCTTGGTCTCGGCGCAAGAAGACTCGGCGAGCAGATCAACCGCTATATGCAGGAAAATTACGGCATCGACAAGCTCAGGGCGAAACTCAAGGAGATTCTCGACCCGAGTGAAGAAGTTGCAAAGATGATTGACGAGGCAAGCGAGGACGATGTCCGCAGTTTCATCAAGTCGATGAAGGGCGGAATTTACACGGCGACTCCGGTTTTCGACGGTGCGCAGGAATCTGAAATCAGGCAGATCCTTAAAAATACCGGCGAACGGGAGAACGGAAAGATGATTCTTTTCGACGGCAGAACGGGAGAGCCTTTCGAATCCGATGTTACCGTCGGCGTCATGTACTTCCTCAAGCTTCACCACCTGGTCGACGAAAAAGTCCATGCAAGAAGCACGGGTCCGTACTCGCTCGTTTCGCAGCAGCCGCTCGGCGGAAAGGCTCAGTTCGGCGGTCAGAGACTCGGAGAAATGGAGGTCTGGGCTCTCGGCGCATACGGTGCGGCTTACTGTCTGCAGGAATTCCTCACCGTTAAATCGGATGATGTCGAGGGAAGAAAGAAGCTTTACGAAGCAATCGTCCGCGGCAAAACCAAATACGAAATGGGAACGCCGGCGTCGTTCACGGTTCTTGTAAGCGAGATGAAGAGTCTCTGCCTTGACGTGCGTGTAATTTCAAATCAAAAACAGAACAGATAGGAGGATACCTTGAAAGAAGTTTACAAAGTTTTCGACAAGCCGAAAAGCAATTTGGATTTCGAGGCAATAGAGGTATCGATCGCTTCTCCGGAAGACATTCTCAGATGGTCTTGCGGTGAAGTCAAAAAGCCGGAAACGCTCAATCACAGAACCTACAAGCCCGAAAAGGACGGCCTTTTCTGCGCCAAGATTTTCGGACCGGTCAACGATTACGAGTGTCTCTGCGGTAAATACAGAAGGATGAAATACAAAGGCATCGTATGCGAAAAATGCGGTGTCGAAGTCATCGAGTCCAAGGTCAGAAGAGAGAGAATGGGACACATCGCGCTGGCGGTTCCCGTTGCACACATCTGGTACGTCAAGACTTCTCCCTTCTACATCAACACGCTTCTGGGAATGAGCAATACGAACCTCTGCAGCGTCATCTACTGCGAAGGCTACGTCGTTCTCAAATCGGATATCCCCCACATCGAAAAGGGGCAGTATATTGATGAAGAGCAGTATAACGACTATCTCGACAAGTTCGGTCCGGATCGTATTTATGCAGAGACTGGCGCGGCTCCGATAAGACAGCTTCTTGAAGAGATGGATCTTGTCGCAGTAAAGAAGGAAGTCGAAGAGGAACTTGCAAACTGCGGCGACAAAAACCAGCAGACGAAACTGCAGAAAAGAATCAATGTTCTCAACAAGTTCATCCGTTCAGGCGAGAGACCTGAGAACATGATTCTCACCGTTCTCCCCGTTCTTCCGCCCGATCTGAGACCGCTTGTTCCGCTTGAAGGCGGAAGCCGTTTCGCGACAAGCGACCTCAACGACCTTTACAGAAAGGTCATAAACAGAAACAACAGACTTAAAAAGCTGGTCGATATCGGTTCTCCTTCACTGATTTTCAAAAACGAAATCAGAATGCTCCAGGAGGCTGTTGACGCACTTTTCGACAATACGAAAGTTCACAGACCGATGCAGGGTGCAAACGGCAGGGCGTTGAAATCACTCAGCGAAATGCTCAAAGGTAAGGCCGGCCGCTTCCGTCAGAACCTTCTCGGAAAACGTGTCGACTACTCCGGCCGTTCGGTTATTACCGTAGGTCCGGAACTGAAACTGCACGAGTGCGGACTTCCGAAAGTCATGGCTCTCGAGCTTTTCAAGCCGTTCATCTACAACAAACTTTCGGAGAGAAACCTCGTCAGCACGGTAAAAGCTGCGAAAAACATGGTCGAAGCCGGTGAAGATGTCGTTTGGGAAATTCTTGAAGAGGTTGTAAAGGAGCATCCGGTTCTTCTAAACCGCGCACCGACTCTTCACAGACTCGGAATACAAGCGTTCGAGCCGGTTCTCATCGACTCGAAGGCGATCAGGCTCCATCCGCTCGTCTGCGTAGCGTTCAACGCCGACTTTGACGGCGACCAGATGGCAGTTCACCTTCCGCTCAGCATCGAGGCGCAGCTCGAAAGCCGCGTTCTCATGATGTCGACCAACAACATTCTTTCTCCGGCATCGGGAACTCCGATCATTTCTCCGGCGCAGGATATGGTTCTCGGTCTTTACTACCTCACGACCGCCAAACCTTATTCGAAGGGTGAAGGAAAGGTTTTCTATTCCGATACCGAAGCTCTGATGGCGCACGATTCGGGCATCATCGACTGGCAGTCGCTCATCAAAGTCAGAATCGACGGCAAAATCTACACAACGACTGCCGGACGTCTGCTTATCTGGGCCGTAACTCCGAAAGAACTCGGATTCGAGACGATCAACAGACAGCTCAAGAAAGGTGACTGGACAGCAATTCTCGACAGAAGTTTCAGAACTGCAGGCGGAAAGGCGACGGTCATTTTCGCCGATAAGATCAAGAATCTGGGTTATCAGTATTCAACGAAAGCCGCTTACTCGATTTCAATCGACGACATCAAGATCCCGGCTGAAAAATCGGCAATCATCGCAGAAACCGACAAATCGGTCCGCGAAGTCGAAAAACAGTATGCCGGCGGTGTTATCACGAAGTCTGAAAGATACAATAAAATCGTTGACTTGTGGGATAAGGCGAATGAAAAAGTCACCGCGAAGATGATGGACGGTCTCAAGGAAAAGAAGATCAAACACGAACTTTGGGGCGATGTCATCATGCCTTCCGAGAACCCTGTTTACGTCATGGCTGACTCGAAGGCCAGAGGTTCGCAGGATCAGATCAAACAGCTCGGCGGTATGCGTGGTCTTATGGCAAAACCGAACGGTGATATCATTGAAACGCCTATTCTCGCTAACTTCAAGGAAGGTCTTGACTCCCTTGACTACTTCACTTCGACCCACGGCGCGAGAAAAGGTTCGGCCGATACGGCTCTTAAAACCGCCAACTCCGGTTACCTCACAAGAAGACTCGTCGATGTTGCTCAGGATGTCGTCGTAGTCGAGGAAGACTGCGGAACGAACAGCGGTATCGACGTCGAGGCTATGGTCAACGAATCGGGCGAAATCATCGCTCCGCTCAAGGAGAGAATTCTCGGCCGCGTTACCCTTGACGACATTGAAGACCCCGACACCGGCGAAATCATTCTTGAAGCCAACACGATGATTGACGAAGCTGCGGCTGCGAAAATCGTCGAACTCGGTATTGACAGCGTAAGAATCAGATCGGTTCTTACATGCAGAAGTCCTTTCGGTGTATGCGCGAAGTGCTACGGCAGAGATCTGGCGCGCGGTCACCTTGTCAATGTCGGCGAAGCTGTCGGATTCATCGCGGCTCAGTCGATCGGTGAACCGGGAACGCAGCTTACGATGAGAACTTTCCACGTCGGCGGCGTTGCGTCAGGTAAAAGCGAAAAGTCCAACCACGAGGCGAAGAGAGCCGGAACCGTTGCATACAAGGATATCAAACTGCTTCAGAAACCCGACGGAACATTCGTCGTAATGAACAGAAACGGTAAAATCATCATCCGCGACGACAAAGGCAGAGACAGGGAGAAATATCCCGTTACCTACGGAACCAACCTCAAGGTTGCCGACGGTGCATATGTCGAAGAGGGAACGGTTCTTGCGGACTGGGATCCCTACAACGAGCCGATTATCGCCGAAACCGACGGTGTAATCGCTTACGAAGACCTTGAAAACGGTATCACGATGAGAGAGGAAGTCGACCAGAACACGGGTCTTACCAAAATGGTCGTCATTCCGTCGCGTGACGCTAAAATGTCTCCTCAGCTCCTCATCACCGAGGAAGGCAAAAGAGGCAGAAAGGCAGCGAAGAAACTCGAAAGAGGCGAAGCGGTCTACCATCTTCCGGTCAACGCTTATGTCGAAATTCAGAACGGCGAAGCGGTTGCTCCCGGCGATGTTCTTGCGAAGGTTCCGCGAGCTGCCAGAAAGACGAAGGATATCACCGGCGGTCTTCCGCGAATCAGCGACCTGTTTGAGGCGAGAAAGACCAAAAATCCGGCAAAAGTATCGGAAATCTCCGGTGTAGTTTCGATTTCAAGCGAAGGAAAGACGGCGAAGAGCAAACGTGTCATCACCGTTACGCCGACTGAAGGCGGTGAAGCGATGGAACCGATCCAGATCCCGAAGGAAAAACACATCAATGTTCACGACGGCGATATCGTCGAAGCTGGCGAAGCTTTGATCGAAGGAACGATCGATCCGCACGACATCCTGCGTATCAGCGGCGAAGTCGCGGTTGCGAAGTTCCTCGTTCAGGAAGTTCAGCGTGTTTACAAGGGGCAGGGCGTTCCGATCAACGACAAACACATCGAAATCATCGTCAAGCAGATGCTTAAAAAGAGAAAAGTCGTTGATCCAGGCGACACCGTTCTCATGAAGGACGAACTTGTCGAAAAGGAAAAACTTGAAGCGATCAACCGCGAAACCGAAGCGAAAGGGCTCAAACCGGCGACATGGGATGTTGTTCTTCTCGGAATCACGAAGGCAGCGCTCAACACAGAAAGTTTCCTTTCCGCCGCAAGTTTCCAGGAGACGACGAAGGTTCTTACGAACGCAAGTATCGAAAGAAAACGCGATATCCTCCGCGGTATCAAGGAAAACATCATCATCGGCAAGATGATTCCTGCCGGAACAGGGTTCCCGAAATACAGCGATGCAAACTACGAAATCAAAATCCCTGGAATGGAGAATTCTGAAACTGAAACTTCCGAAGACGGCGATATTTCTTCAAAAATCGCACGGAGTTCGTTCAGAGCCGCAAGAAGACTCGCTGAAAATATGGATATGGAAGGCGCGTTCGATTACAGCAAGATTTCGGACGGCATCGAAGGAGACGAGGAAGGCATGAGTCAGACGGATGACATTCCATCCAATGAAGACGAATAATTTCCGCCGCATTTGATTTTTTGTTATAAACCCCTCTTCGGAGGGGTTTTGTTTTTTTAAGATTGTTGTGATGATCGAAAAAATAAAAGAAGAAATCGTCGCCTCGATGATGAAACGCGCAGTAGAACTTTCAAAAAAGGCGACCGTGAAAACCTATCCGAATCCCAAAGTCGGAGCTGTTATTTTTGATGATGAAGGCAGCATTGTTTCGGAAGGTTGGACGCAGGAATACGGTTCCGACCACGCCGAAGCCGACGCGCTCCGGAAAATCGGTTTCAAAGCTGATGGCCTCAATATGGCTGTCACTCTTGAGCCGTGCAACCACTACGGAAAGACTCCGCCATGCGCGAAAGCTATATTCGAAGCGGGTATCAGGGCTGTTTTCGTCGCAAAAGGGGAAGAAAACTCAAAAGCCGGAGGAGGAATGGATTTTCTGAAGCAGAACGGCGTGAAAGCCCTTTTGGTAAAGGGTTTTGCGGATGAGGTCGAAGAGATAAACCGCTTCTTTTTCAAAGGTGTCCGCACTGCTCTTCCGTGGGTGACTGCAAAAATAGCCCTCAGCAGCGACGGATTTATCACCGACAAAGTCGGCGAAAGGTGCATCATTACTGGGCTTGAGGCACAGAAGCATACTCATGTTTTGAGAAATTCCCACACGGCTATCGCAGTCGGCGCAAAAACCGTGAATATTGACGATCCCATGCTTACAGTAAGGCTCGTAGATGGTTTTGACCCGCAGCCGGTTATTTTCAGCCGCACTTTCTCTCTGGCCCCTGATTCCAAAATAATGAAGAGATGCCCGATAGTCTTCACAAGTGCGTCGAGTATAGGAAAAATCTATACTGCTCAGGCAGAAATCGAAATCATGCCAGAAGATTTTTCCCTGAAGGAGGCACTTTCAATACTTTACGGCAAATACAAAATCAACTCGATTCTCGTCGAAGGCGGCGCTGACCTCGTGAAAGCCTTTTTGAAAGAAACTCTGATCGATGAAATGCAGCTCATAGTTTCTCCCAAAACCTTCGGAACGGGACTTCCTCTTTTTGATGAAGAAACTAAAAGCATTTTTGAAAACTCCTTCAATCTGACTCACTCGGAAAAACTCGGCGGAGATTTATTGAAAATATACCGAGACAGCAGATCCGGCGGCTGTTCAAAGCTGTTTGCCTAAGAATTTTGTTTTTTAGACAAAAACCCATAAAAATTTATGCAAAAATTTCTTAATAAAATCAAGTAGTTGTTAAATTTTTCGTGGGGGGGGGTAAAATTTTTTTCAATAAAAATCGGATTTTTCGTAACTAAATATATGTGTTTTTTGGCGAGTGCCGTATGTTTTTTTACTTTTGATGGAGGAAATCATGAAAAGATTCTGGATTTTGTCAGTTGCGGTTTTTGTTATGTTTTTTGCCGTAAGTTGCGGTTCGGGTAGTGACAGCGAAGAAAAGAAAAACGATCCTTATGACACTGAAACTAGCGACGAAGAAAAAAACGATGAAGAAAAGTCAGATAAAGAGGTAACGGACGCGGAAGTTTCTGACACGGAAATTACCGATGTCGAAGTCACTGACGACGAAGTTCCTACGCAGTGCGAAGACGGCGAAGGAAGAAAATACAACGAAGGGGATAGAATTCCTGATGAATGCTTAGTTGCGACTTGTATGGGCGGCGATTGGGCTAAAGACGCTGTCGAATGTGCTCCGTGCGGCGCTGAAATCGGAGCAAAAATGGAGTGGACTTGCGTCGACGGCGAGACAAAAGTCGATTGGTGCGAATGTGTCGAAGATGAAGAATCGGGATCAAAATGGAATTGTGTGGAAAGGGCTGATTTGAACTGCCCGAATGAATAACTATTTTATGGAGGAAACCATGAAAAGATTTTTTGCTTTTGCTGCAATGCTTGCAGCTTCCCCGCTTGTTTTTGCTGAAACAGAGATTGTTTCATGTGAATCGGATCTTGGAAAATGCACCTACACGCTCTCCTCGGAGTCATTCAGTCAGAAATGCGTATGCCGCGACGGCAGCGGAATCGGTGAAAACAGTGATGTGACTTCAGATTATGCTCTGCCGACAGACGACGAATGTGATGCAGAACTTGAAAAAGTCTGTAAAAACGCAGGTATCAAATGTGAAAACGAGGCCGGAACATGCACGATCAAACCGAACGGCGAATATCAGTGCAGCTGCATCGGAATTGATGATTTGAGCAGCGGAACAGGAATTTTCGGCGAAAACGGATGCAAGGATATTCTTGAAGAAAACTGCGGAACCGAAGCGGCTACTCCAAGAACGATCTGCACAGATTCCGGAATTTTCAATGCGTGTGTTTCCTACGCTCAGACTTTCGCAAACACGTGTTACGAACCGCTTACCGATGAAGAAATCGAAGCTCTTCTCGATGTTCCTGCGGAAAGCGATGTAACGGCAAGAAGCATTGCTCAGTGCTGTCAGGACGAATCAATGAGAAACGAATACAAAACTTCTTTTGATTGCGTCAAAGCTGCTGAAAGCTGCGAAAACAAGGAATGCTGCAGCACCTGCAATGTCGGCGGCGAAGATTCTTCGGAAGATGGCGGAAAAGAAGATGCAGCAAACACTGATGTAGCCGGAAACGGTTCTGCACCTGCAGAAGACACCGCTGACGGAGATTCCGCACCCGCAACCGGTTCAGAAGCTCCTGCTGAAAACAAAGAAGAAAGCAAGTCCGACGGCTGTTCGTTGCTTTTCATCTAAAACTTATTTCATTCTTCAGAAATAAAAATCCTACTTGAAAAAGCATCTTGGGTGCTTATAAGAAAAATCAGGCTTTTACAGGTGTGAAAGCCATTTAATATTTTTATGGAGGTTAAAATGTTTATTTCAACTAATTGTGGTGAAGATTGTAGCGTTTGTTTTGCAATAAAGCGCATTTCTTATAATCCATTTTCAGGCATTAAGATTTCTGGGGAAGATGCTTATTGTATACAAGTAACACCCACAGGAGATATATCAACTAATGTTAATAACGCTCTGGAATATATTGAACGTTGTGAGCTTCCGAAATGGAGTTTTTTTAAGTACAATGGAAAACCTATAGAAACTGGCACAATAAATGTTCGTGAAGACTCCGTTGATTCGGTCGTAACAGTGCAGGATTTATATCATAGGTTAAAACGAGATTTGTTTTCAGAAAGCAGTAATGGATAATTTCGTAAATATTATATATTCATTAAGCAAGTTCACAAACAATATCTAATAAATAATCAGAGAATAATTCATAAATAACGAAGGAATAAACAGGCTGTTTTCACGCTGTCTTGCAGACTGCACTGTCGTTTCGGTTTTTTCAGATGCGGAAATTATTCCCGGATCTGAAAAGAACTGCCTCCGGTTTTTTCTATCCGGAAGAATCCGGACTAAAAAAACTCTTTCGGCACCGTTCCAGACGGCTAACAGATTCAGGGCGTTCCGACGCCACCCGGTTAAGTCAAGTTTTTTCTGTAAATTCCGAGCCTCCATTTCAGCAACGCTCTCCTAATTCGTAAAAGTCACATATTTTTTACCAGTCAGCCATTCTTCATCCATTTCAATGAGCAATGCTCCTACAAGTCTGGCGACTGA